>NZ_FOWL01000008.1:0-446963 GCF_900115445.1 Variovorax sp. OK605 | reverse complement strand
CCGAAGTTGCCCACGGCCGACTTCACGAAGGCTTCCTTGAACGCGTCGTAGCTGCCCCACTTGGCATCGATGGCCTTGGCCAGCGCGCCGGTGGGAGCGCCGCCGCCTTGCGGCTTCATGCAGTTCCAGAAGAAGGTGTGGTTCCAGATCTGCGCGGCGTTGTTGTAGATGCCGCCGCTGGACTTCTTCACGATCTCCTCGAGCGTCATGGCCTCGAACTCGGTGCCCTTTTGCAGGTTGTTGAGGTTCACCACGTACGCGTTGTGGTGCTTGCCGTAGTGGTACTCGAGGGTTTCCTTCGAATATTCGGGTGCCAGTGCGTCGAGTGCGTACGGCAGGGGTGGGAGCACATGTTCCATGGTTTTTTCTCGTGGGTTGGTTGTGGGAATCAAGGATTCTAGGAATTAATCACCGCGGTCGCGTCGGACGCGTTCCCGTCGCATCGCTCAATGTGACGGTCATGTCGACCTCGCCATCGGCCAGCCGCGCCGTGACCGCGTCGCCGGCCTCGAGTTGCCTGGCGCTGACGATGGCATGACCATCTGTATCGGTGAGCCATGCATAGCCGCGCTGCAGGACCAGTGCCGGGTCGAGCAGCCGCAGGCGCAGGGCCACGCGCTCGAGGCGTTCGCGCCGCTGCGTGAGCGCGCGCTCGAACTTCAGCGGAAAGTCGGCTGCCATGGCGCGCGGCACCTGCGCCAGGCGCTCGCGCCGCGACAGCACGGCGTACTGCAGGCGCTGCGCATGGTGCGCGAGGCGAAGCTGCTGGCGCGCCACGAGGTTCGAGGGGCGGCCGAGGCGCCCCGCAGCCTGGTCGAGCCGCTGGCCGAGCGCGTCGAGACGACCGCCCAGCGCGTCGCTCAAGCGCTCGTCCAGCAGGTCGATGGCACCGAGCCACAGGTCGCGCGGCGCGCTGACCAGCTCCGCCGCGGCCGTGGGCGTCGGCGCGCGCAGGTCGGCGCAAAAGTCCGCGATGGTGAAGTCGGTCTCGTGCCCCACCCCGCTGATGAGCGGCACCGGGCTCTGGACGATGGTGCGTGCCAGCGTCTCGTCATTGAAGGCCCAGAGATCCTCGATGGAGCCTCCGCCCCGCACCAGCAGGATGACGTCGACCGCAGGCTCGAGTTCATAGAGCGACTGCAGCGCGCGCACCAGTTCGCCGGGCGCGTTGGCGCCCTGCACCGCCGCCGGTGCGAGCACGACCGGAATGTGCGGAACGCGCCGCCGCAGCGCCGTGACCACGTCATGCAGGGCGGCGGCCCCCAACGACGTGACGACGCCGACCGCGCGCGGCATGGCCGGCAACGCCCGCTTGCGCGCCGGGTCGAAGAGCCCTTCGGCCTCGAGCCGCGCCTTGCGTTGCATGAATTGCTCGAACAAGGCGCCCTGCCCGGCCCGCCGCAGGCTCTCGACCACCAGCTGCAGATCACCGCGCGGCTCGTAGACGGCAAGGCGGCCGCGCACCTCGACCTGGTCGCCGTCGCGCGGCGAAAAGTCGAGCAGGCCGGCCGCACGGCGGAACATCGCGCAACGCAACTGGCCCGACTCGTCCTTGAGCGAGAAGTAACAATGCCCGCTCGAAGCCCGCGAAAAACCAGAAATCTCGCCACGAACCGTTACCGGGTTGAAGCGTGCATCGAGCGCGTCGGCGACCGCTCGGCACAGGGCGCCAACCGCCCACACGCGCGGCCCAGGCGCGGAATTCGTGTCACGCATGCTCACCGCATGCACGCACGGCGCGACGCCACTCTTCCACAACGGGCAATGGGGCCCCTGCATGCGGCCCGCACAGCGGGACAGGCGCACGGTTCCTCGTGCAAGCCGTTGATTTCATTGAAAAAAGTGCTGCTCAAAATTCAGTCGTTCTAGCGGAAAGGCCGTCCCATGCGGGTTCGGGCCCGTTGCGCAGCAGGTTAATCACAAAGTTATCCACAGAATCTGTGCGTCCCTGCCGACACGAAAAGTAGGCGCGTGCCGATGGTTGGCTCAGTGGATAATCGCCGCGCATTTGCAGTCTACGGGCCGGAGGAATTTCTTGTTTTCCATCATAGTTGCCGCGGGTTGGCCAATCTGGCCCTTGCTCGCTTGTTCGATCGTTGCGCTCGCGCTGGTTATAGAACGTTTCACGAGTTTGAAAACCGTGAGGGTGCTGCCGCCGAAGCTGCTCGACGAAACCATCACCGTGTCCCACGGCGCCATTCCGGGGCCCGACGTGGTGACCAAGCTGGAACGCAACTCGATGCTCGGCCAGGTGCTGGCCGCCGGCCTGCGGGCGCTGAACGCCAACCCCCGCTGCAGCGAAGACGACCTGCGCGCGGCCATGGAGGCCTCGGGCCGCACCGTGGCGCACAAGCTGGAACGCTACCTGCCCGCGCTGGCCACCATCGCCTCGGCCGCCCCGCTGCTGGGCCTGCTGGGCACGGTGATCGGCATGATCGAGATCTTCGGCTCGCAGTCGCCGGGCAGCGGCGCCGTGGGCTCGGGCAACCCGGCGCAGCTGGCGCACGGCATCTCGATCGCGCTGTACAACACCGCCTTCGGCCTGATCGTGGCCATTCCGACGCTGATCTTCTGGCGCTACTTCCGCAGCCGCGTCGACGAATACCTGCTGAACCTCGAACTGTCCGGTGAGCGCTTCGCCCGCCACCTGAACGCCCTGCGCAAATGAGCCGCGGCCGCATGCAGTTCCGCCACGGCGCGCGCGACGAGCCGGAGATCAACCTGATCCCGTTCATCGACGTGCTGCTGGTGATCCTGATCTTTTTGATGCTGTCGACCACCTACAGCAAGTTCACGGAGATGCAGCTGCGGCTGCCGACGGCGGACGTCGACGCGCAGCGCGATTACCCGAAGGAAGTGATCGTGGCGGTGTCGGCCGACGGCCGCTATTCGATCAACAAGACCCCGGTGGCCGACCGCAGCGTGGAAACCGTGACGGCAGCGCTCGCCGCGGCCGCCACCGGCGGCAAGGACAGCGTGGTGATCATCAGCGCCGACGCGACCAGCCCGCACCAGGCCGTGATCACGGTCATGGAAGCCGCGCGCCGCGCGGGCCTGATGCAGATCACCTTCGCCGCACAGTCGACGGCACAAGCCGGGCACTGAGTGCCTGCAGAGGGCCCCAGCAGCACCGGTTCGCCGTCGGCCTCGCGCCTTCAGGCTGCCTGGTTGCGGCGCGGTCCGCTGGCCTGCCTGCTGTGGCCGCTGTCGCTGCTGTACGCAGCGCTTTTCGCCCTGCGGGGCCTGTTCTATCGCCTCGGATGGTCGCGGACTGATCGCGTGCCGGTGCCCGTCATCGTGGTCGGCAACGTGATCGCCGGTGGCGCCGGCAAGACGCCCGTGGTCATGGCCGTGGTACGGCACCTGCGCGCGCGCGGCCTGCAGGTGGGCGTGGTGTCGCGCGGCTATGGACGGCGCACCGACGACTGCCGCGAGGTGCTCGACGAAAGCGATCCGCGCGACGTCGGCGACGAGCCCGCGCTGATCCACCACGCCACGAAGGCACCAGTTTTCGTGGCCCGCAAGCGCATCGAGGCGGCGCGTGCGCTGCTGCAGCGGCATCCGGCCACGCAGGTCATCGTCAGCGACGACGGCCTGCAACACCTTGCGCTGGGCCGCGACATCGAGATCTGCGTGTTCGACGACCGCGGCATCGGCAACGGCTGGCGGCTGCCCGCCGGCCCGCTGCGCGAGGCCTGGCCGCGGCCTTGCGACCTCGTATTGCACAGCGGTTCGAAGCCGGCATTCGCGGGTGGCTACACCGCGACGCGAAGCCTTGCGCAGGACGCATTGGCAAGCGACGGCCGCCGCATACCTTTGCGCACCCTGGCGGGCAAGCCGGCGATCGCACTGGCTGCCATCGCACGGCCCGAGGCGTTTTTCGACATGCTGCGCGCGCGCGGCCTGACGCTCGCGCAGACTTTCGCCCTGCCCGATCACAGCGATTTCGAGAACTGGCAACGCCCCGGCAGCGCGGAACAACCGCTGCTGTGCACCGAAAAAGACGCCGTGAAGCTGTGGCGCAAGGCGCCCGACGCGCTGGCCGTGCCGCTCGAGTTCATGCCCTGCGTGGAGTTCTTCAGCGCGCTCGACGCAAAGTTATCATCGCTCGATGGATACCAAGCTGCTTGAACTGCTCGTCTGCCCCGTCACCAAGGGTCCGCTGACCTGGAACCCCGAAAAGCAGGAGCTCTGTTCGCGCAGCGCGCGCCTCGCCTACCCCGTGCGCGACGGCATTCCGGTGCTGCTCGAAAACGAGGCGCGCACGCTGTCCGACGAAGAGCTCGGGCTGTGAACTTCACCGTTCTGGTGCCGGCGCGCCTGGCGTCGACACGGCTTCCCAACAAACCCCTGGCCGATATCGCCGGCGTGCCCATGGTGGTGCGCGTGGCGCAACGCGCCAGCGAGTCCGGCGCAACGCGCGTGGTCGTGGCCGGCGACGATGCTTCCATCGTTTCAGCATGCCAGGCGCATGGCGTCGAGGCCATCCTCACCCGCCAGGACCATGCGAGCGGCACCGACCGGCTGGCCGAAGCCTGCGAGCAACTGGGCCTGGACGGCGACGACATCGTGGTCAACGTCCAGGGCGACGAGCCGCTGATCGACCCCGCCCTGATCGACGCCGTGGCGACCACGCTGGCCACGCATGCGGGAGCCGCGATGAGCACCGCGGCGCACGAGATCGATTCGGTCGGCGACTTCATGAACCCGAACGTGGTGAAGGCCGTGCTCGACGCACAAGGCAACGCCATGTACTTCAGCCGCGCACCCATTCCCTGGTGGCGCGACGGCTCGGCCAACGGTGCCGCGCCCGTTGCACTGCCCAGCCCGGCGCCACTGCGCCACATCGGCATCTACGGCTACCGCGCGGGCTTCGTGCGCAGGTTTCCTTCGCTGCCGCCGGCGCCCGTCGAGGCGACCGAAGCGCTCGAACAGCTGCGCGCGCTGTGGCACGGGCACCGCATCGCGGTGCATGTGAGCCATGTCGCACCCGGACCGGGCATCGACACGCCCGAAGACCTGGCGCGCGTGCGCGCGGTCTTCGCGGCCGGTTCCAAGCCCTGAGGCGGCCGCCATGCCTGCTGAAACTGCGGAGATTTCCCCGCGGGCACGCGTGCTATCCTCGAAGCAACTCCGCCTAGCCCTGCCCTCGGGCCGACGCTTGGTGCGACACAAAATCTAAGAACCGTCCGAGGACACCATGAGACTAATTTTGCTGGGCGCGCCCGGGGCGGGCAAAGGCACGCAAGCGGCCTTCATCTGCCAGAAATACAGCATCCCGCAAATCTCGACCGGCGACATGCTGCGCGCCGCCGTCAAGGCCGGCACGCCGCTGGGGCTGCAAGCCAAGGCCGTCATGGATGCGGGCGCACTGGTCAGCGACGACCTGATCATCAATCTCGTGAAGGAACGCATCGCGCAGGCAGACTGCGCCAGCGGCTTCCTGTTCGACGGTTTCCCCCGCACCATTCCGCAGGCGGATGCCATGAAGGCCGCGGGCGTCAAGCTCGACTACGTGCTCGAGATCGACGTGCCCTTCGGCGACATCATCGAACGCATGAGCGGCCGCCGCTCGCACCCGGCTTCGGGCCGCACGTACCACGTCAAGTTCAATCCGCCCAAGGTGGAAGGCAAGGACGACGTCACGGGCGAAGAGCTGATCCAGCGCGAAGACGACAAGGAAGAAACCGTGCGCAAGCGGCTGGACGTGTACAGCCAGCAGACGCGTCCGCTGGTGGACTACTACTCGGCCTGGGCCAACACCGACCCGGCCGCCGCGCCCAAATACCGCGCCATCAAGGGCGTGGGCACGGTCGACGAAATCACGCAGCGTGCGCTGGCCGCGCTGAGCAGCTGATCTACGGCCGCCCTCGGTGCAGGGCGGCGTCCAGCTTCACTTCAGCAATTCGAGCATCAGCGCGATACGCGCCTTCACGGGCGTCAGCGCGCCTGCATCGCGCAGCGCATCGCCGGCTTTCGGCAGGATGCGTCCGTTGGCGCAGCGGGTCGCGCGAACCACCGCGACACCCGCGTCCTGCGCCTTCAGCGCAGCCGCTTCCAGCGCATGGTGCACCGTGCCGTTGCCGGTTGCCGCGAGCACCAGCCCCTGCAGCGGCTCTGCATCACCCCCACCCGGTTGCATGAGCGCCTCTACCACGGCCCCGCTCGCACCGGCGTGACTCATGACGATCTCGACGCGCGGCCACTGCACGGTGCCCGCCTCGAAGATCCTCGATCCTTGCGATACGGCGGACTCGGGCCACGCCCGCACGAGGCGCACCTCCCCCTCTTCCACATAGCCCACCGGCCCCGAATCGCCCGACGCGAAGGCATCGAGCTGGTAGGTGTGCACCTTCTGGATGTCCACGCCGCTGTGCACGGTGCCCGCGCACACCGCCGTCACGCCGCGCGCGCCCTCGGCAGCAGCGACGCTGACGGCGTCCCTGACGTTCTGCGGCCCGTCGGGCGCCAGGGCGGTGGCGGGGCGCATCGCGCAGGTCAGCACCACGGGCTTTGCCGCGGCCAGCACCGAGTGCAGGAAGAACGCGGTCTCCTCCAGCGTGTCGGTGCCGTGCGTGATCACCACGCCCGCCACGTCGGCCTGCGCCAGCCAGTGCGCGCAGCGCAGCGCCAACGTGCGCCAGATCTCGAAGGACATGTCCTTGCTGTCGACCTGCGCCACCTGCTCCGCCACCAGGGTCACGCCCGCCGGCGCATCGATGCCGCCCAGCAGGTCGGCCACGTCCACCTGGCCGGCCGTGTAGCCGATGTTGTCGCCGCTGCTCGCGGCCTTGCCGGCGATGGTGCCGCCGGTGCCCAGCACTACCACGCGGCGCACATCGGACGAAAAGGAATTGACCATCACTTGTCAACTTTTAAAAACTGGTTAAAAATACAGGTACTGGATATCTAGCCAGTGCCGCAAGGAACCACATATGCAGTTCGCCGTGAAGCTTACAGCCCGCCAGCAGCAGATCCTGGACTTGATCCAGAGCGCCATCGCACGCACCGGTGCGCCGCCCACGCGCGCCGAAATCGCCAACGAGCTCGGGTTCAAGTCGGCCAACGCCGCCGAAGAACACCTGCAGGCGCTGGCGCGCAAGGGCGTCATCGAACTCGTCAGCGGCACCTCGCGCGGCATTCGCCTGAAGGGTGACGCCCTGCGTTCGCTCAACGAAACGCGCCACCGCGAGGGCGGCCAGTTCTCGCTCTCGCTGCCGGGCATGGCCCAACTGGCGCTGCCGCTCATCGGCCGCGTCGCAGCCGGCTCGCCGATCCTGGCGCAGGAGCACGTCGACCAGACCTACTACGTCGAGAACACGCTGTTCCAGCGCCAGCCCGACTACCTGCTCAAGGTGCGCGGCATGTCGATGCGCGACGCCGGCATCATGGACGGCGACCTGCTCGCGGTGCAAGCCACCAAGGAAGCACGCAACGGCCAGATCGTGGTCGCGCGGCTGGGCGACGAGGTGACCGTCAAGCGCCTGAAGCGCAACAAGCAGGTCATCGAGCTGCACGCCGAAAACCCCGACTACCCGACCATCATCGTGCAGCCCGGCGAGCCCTTCGAAATCGAAGGCCTCGCGGTCGGCCTCATTCGCAACACGATGCTGATGTAGGCCCCGGCGGCCTGCTGCGGCAGCAACTCATCCGGCCCAGACAGGTGGCGGGCGTATGGCGCGGAGTCGCCATCACCCTGTCGAGGCCGATTCAAGAAATCCTGCCTGTGTTCAACCTCATACTTTTTTGGAGTTCACATGGGAATCGCCCTCCTCGCCATCGCTGATTTCTGGTCGCCGCTGCAATCGCTGGCCAACCGCCTCATTCCGGCGCGCCGGCCCCACGACAGGGACCACCTCGACCACAACGACACCTCGGCCGGCCTGCGCTACGTGGCCGTGCGGCCGGCCTGCAGTGCGCGCTCGGGTGGCGCCGCAACGCCAGCGGCGGCAGCCGCTGTACCCGCTCGCCCGCTGCGCGTGGTGCGCGTGGTCGACGGCAAGGGCCAGCAGCGCAGCGACCGCGTCGTGATCTCCGGCCGCATGGCCGACGTGTGCGCCGAGCTCGAGCGGCTGGCCGCGATCGAGGCCGCCGAGATGATGACCACGGCCCACCGCTCGACGCGCCTGCACTGAGGCAAAAAGCCCCCAAGGCCGCCTGGACAGGGCCTCGGGGGTGGGTATCCAAACGTTCACTGGCACGACATTCCAATGCTGCGAGGCACAATGGCACGCCATGAACATTGTGATCCTCGACGATTACCAGGACGCCGTGCGCAAACTGCGCTGCGCCGCCAAGCTGGACGCGTACGCGGCCAAGGTCTACACCAACACGGTGAAAGGCATCGGGCAACTGTCGGTTCGTCTCAAGGACGCCGACGTGATCGTGCTGATTCGCGAGCGCACCCAGATCTCGCGCCAGCTCATCGAAAAGCTGCCCAAGCTCAAGCTCATCTCGCAAACCGGCCGTGTCGGCGGCCACATCGACGTCACGGCCTGTACCGAACGCGGCGTGGCGGTGGCCGAGGGCTCGGGTTCGCCGCAGGCGCCCGCCGAGCTCACGTGGGCGCTCATCATGGCCGCCATGCGCCGGTTGCCGCAGTACATCAGCAACCTCAAGCACGGTGCGTGGCAGCAGTCGGGACTCAAGTCGGCGTCGATGCCGCCCAACTTCGGGCTGGGCTCGGTGCTCAAGGGCAAGACGCTGTGCATCTGGGGCTACGGCCGCATCGGCCAGCTCGTGGCGCGCTACGGGCAGGCCTTCGGCATGCAGGTCGTGATCTGGGGCCGTGAAGCCAGCTGCGCCAAGGCGCGTTCCGACGGCTTCCAGGTGGCGCAGAACCGCCACGAATTCTTTGCCGCCGCCGACGTGCTGTCGGTGCACCTGCGGCTCAACGACGAGACCAACGGCCTCATCACGCTCGAAGACCTCTCGCGCATGAAGCCGACCGCGCTCTTCGTGAACACCTCGCGCGCCGAGCTGGTCGAGGCCGACGCGCTGCTGGCCGCACTGAACCGCGGCCGTCCGGGCCTGGCGGCCATCGACGTGTTCGAGAGCGAGCCGCCGCTGCAGGGCCACGCGCTGCTGCGCCTGGAGAACTGCATCTGCACGCCGCACATCGGCTACGTCGAGCAGGAAAGCTACGAGAGCTACTTCGGCCAGGCCTTCGACAACGTCGTGAGCTACATCAACGGCAACCCCACCAACATCGTGAATCCCGGCGCGCTGCAGGTCCGTCGGTGAACGGGGCTGCGCCACGGCGCGCGTCGCAACGCGCGCTCTGGGCGCTGCTCGCGGGCAATTTCGTGATCGGCACGGGCGTGATGGTGGTGCCCGGCACGCTCAATGAAATCAGCACCTCGCTGGCGATCAGCGTGGCCACCTCGGGCCAGTTGATCACGGCCGCCGCCGCGGTGATGTGCATCGGCGCGCCGCTGCTGGCCGCCGCGGTCGCGGGCTGGGACCGCCGCCGGCTGCTGGCGCTCACCATGCTCTGGTATGCCGCCGGTCATGCGCTGGCGGCGCTGATGCCGAGCTTCGGCGCCCTGCTCCCCATCCGCATGCTCACGGTCATTGCGCCGGCCATCTTCACGCCCCAGGCGGCCGCCTGCGCCGGCCTGCTGGTGCCACCCGAGCAGCGCGGGCGCGCGGTCACCTTCGTCTTTCTCGGCTGGTCGATCGCGTCGGTGCTGGGCCTGCCCATCGGTGCGCTGATCGGCGGCCACCTGGGCTGGCGCATGGCCTTCATGGTGATTGCGGCCTTGAGTGTCGCGAGCGCGACATCGATCTGGCTCACCTTGCCGAACGCCATCCGCCCCGCAGCGCTGACCGCCGCCGCATGGTCGCGCGTGCTGCGCAGCCCGGTGCTGATGGGCATCGTCACGGTCACGGCGCTGCAGGGCACCGGCCAGTTCGTGCTGTCGAGCTATCTGGGCCCGATCCTCAAGCAGGGCTACGGCGCGGACGCGACCATGCTGAGCGTGATCTGGGCGCTGTTCGGCCTCTTCGGCCTGGCCGGCAACATGCTGGTCAGCCGTTTCATCGACCGCGTGGGCGCCGGGCGCATGGTGCTCGTGACCAGCGCGCTGATCACGCTGAGCCTGCTGCTGTGGCCGCTGGCCTCCACGCTCGCCTGGCTGGCCGTGGTGATGGTGCCTTGGGGGTTGGGCTGCTTCGCCACCAATTCGGCGCAGCAGGCCCGCCTGGTGGGCCTTGCGCCCACCTTGGCGCCGGGCTCGGTGGCACTGAACAGCTCGGGCATCTACACGGGCCAGGCCGTGGGCGCGGCGCTCGGCGGCTGGCTGCTGGCCAACGACGCGGGCGCCTGGATGAGCTGGGTCGGCTTCGTGGTGCTGCTGGCCGCCATGGCGCTCAGCGTGGCCATCGACCGCAGCGGCCGCCCGGCCTGATCGCTTTCTCCCGGTCTGCGACGGCCCAAAACCGCCCCCGCGTAAAACCCGTCACGCCCCACCCGCGCGGGACTGCAAAATCGGAGCCTTCGGCAGCACACTTCGCGGCCCCCGCATCAACGCCTGCACGGCAGGCCCCGGATACCACTCAACCATTGAAACCCTCCAGCAAATGACAGTGAACTACACCCGAATCGGCGTCGTCGGCGCCGGCGCCATGGGTCGCGGCATCGCGCAGATCGCGGCCCAGGCAGGCAGCGAAGTGCTGCTGCTCGACAGCTTCGCGGGCGCCGCCGAGCGCGGCCGCGAAACCCTCGCCGCCCAATGGAACAAGCTGCTCGAAAAGAACAAGATCGACGCCGCCGCGCGCGACGCCTACGTCGCCCGCGTGAAGGCCGTCGACTCGATGCAAGCGCTCGCCGGCTGCGACCTGGTGGTCGAGGCGGTGCTCGAAGACCTCGAGGTCAAGCGCAAGCTGTTCCGCGAGCTCGAAGGCGTGGTGGGCGAGACCGCCACGCTGGTCACCAACACCTCTTCGCTCTCGGTCACGGCCATTGCCGCGGGCCTGAAGCGCCCCGAGCGCTTCGCGGGTTTCCACTTCTTCAACCCCGTGCCGCTGATGAAGGTGGTCGAGGTGGTCGCGGGCTTCAAGACCGCGCCCGAAGTCTGCAAGCAGCTCGCAGGCTATGCCACGCAGATGGGCCACAGCGCCGTGCAGGCACAAGACACGCCCGGCTTCATCGTCAACCACGCGGGCCGCGGCTACGGCACCGAAGCACTGCGCATCGTCGGTGAAGGCGTGGCCGACTTCGCGACCATCGACCGCATCCTGAAGGACCAGGCGGGCTTTCGCCTCGGCCCGTTCGAGCTGCTGGACCTGACCGCGCTCGACGTGTCGCACCCGGTGATGGAGTCGATCTACCACCAGTACTTCGAGGAACCGCGCTTTCGCCCGAGCGTGATCACCGCCCAGCGCCTGGCCGCCGGCGCGCTGGGCCGCAAGACCGGCGAAGGCTTCTACCGCTACACCGACGGCGTGATGCAGCAGACGCCGGAGGCCGCGCCGCCGGTGGTCGAGGGCTCGCCTTCGGTCTGGGTGTCGCCGCGCGCCGCGCGCCGTGCCGAGCTGCTTCGCCTGGTGAACACGCTGGGCGCGCAGATCGACAGCGGCGCGGCGCCTGCCGCGCATTCGCTGATCCTGGTCGCGCCGCTGGGCTTCGACGTGACCACGGTGGCCGCGGTCGAGCGCCTGGACGCCACGCGCACGGTCGGCATCGACATGCTGATCGACGACGCCGCCACCAAGCGCCGCGTGCTCGCCACCAACCCCGCCACGCGCCGCGACATGCGCGACATGGCGCACGCCCTCTTCGCACGCGACGGCAAGGCCGTGAGCGTGATCCGCGACAGCGGCGGCTTCGTCACGCAGCGCGTGATCGGCGCCATCGTCAACATCGCGGCCGACATGTGCCAGCAGCGCGTGTGCACGCCCGCCGACCTCGAGACCGCGGTGCAGCTGGGCCTGGGCTATCCGCGCGGCCCGCTCGCCATGGGCAACCTCTACGGGCCGACCAACATGCTCGAAGTGCTGTTCAACCTGCAGACGGTGTACGGCGACCCGCGCTATCGCCCGAGCCCGTGGCTGCGCCGCCGCGGCGCGCTGGGCCTGAGCCTGCTGCACGAAGAAGAATGAGCAAACGAAGAACATGACCGCCGAACTCAAGAGCACGAGCGAAGGCAGCACCATGGTGCTGACGATCGCCAACCCCACCCAGCGCAATGCGCTGGGCCCCGAGATCTATGCCGCGGGCATCGAGGCGCTCAACGGCGCCGAGAGCAGCGCGGAGATCCGCAGCGTGGTCATCGTGGGCGAAGGCGCCTGGTTCTGCGCCGGCGGCTCGCTGCAGCGGCTGCTGGCCAACCGCCAGCTCGACCGCTCGGTGCAGGCCGAGAGCATCGAGGGCCTGCACAACTGGATCGATTCGATCCGCACCTTCCCCAAGCCGATCATCGCGGCGGTCGAAGGCGCGGCCGCGGGCGCGGGCTTCTCGCTCGCGCTGGCCTGCGACTTCGTGGTGGCGGCGCGCGACGCGGTGTTCGCGGCCTCGTACAGCAACGTGGCGCTGTCGCCCGACGGCGGCCTGAGCTGGCACCTGGGGCAGCAGCTGCCGCGCCAGCTGGCCAGCGAATGGCTCATGAACGGCGAGCGCATTGGCGCGCCGCGGCTGCATGCGCTGGGCCTGGTCAACGAGCTCACCGAAAACGGCCAGGCACTCGCGGGCGCGCTGGCCCTGGCCGCCAAGCTCAACGCGCGTGCGCCGAACTCGCTGGCCAGCATCAAGGAACTGCTGAGCGACGCGCGCGGCGCCACGCTGGCCTCGCAGCTCTCGCAGGAGCGCGACCACTTCGTGCGCAACCTCCACCATGCGAACGCGGGCATCGGCATCGCGGCGTTCCTCGACAAGAAGACGCCGCAGTACGAGTAACGCCTGACGGCGTCGCTCCCGTGACACCCACCAGCTTTCCAGTCGCCGAGAGGACAGACCAATGGACGACCCCATTCTTACCATCGAAGAACGTGAAGCGATCAACAGTGGTCGCTGGTTTTCTTCCCTATCTCCATCGCTACGGCACGACATCCTCCGATGCGCCTTCGTCAAACGCTACAAGGACGGCGACCTGATCGCCGCCCGCGGCGACCCGCCCGAACACTGGATTGCCTGCGCCAAGGGCGCGGTGCGCGTGAGTTCGACGGCGGTGTCGGGCAAGCAGGTGACGCTGACCTACGTGGAGCCGGGCATCTGGTTCGGCGACGTGGCGATGTTCGACGGGGACCGGCGCACGCACGATGCCTATGCGCATGGCGACAGCACGATCCTGTGCGTGGCGCGCGCCGACTTCCAGAAGATCCTGACCGCGCACGTGGAGCTGTACGAAGCGCTGATGCGGCTGCAGGCGCGGCGCATCCGCACGCTGTTCGGCCTGGTGGAAGACCTCAACACCCTGCCCTTGCGCGCACGGCTGGCCAAGCAGCTCATTCACCTCGTGCGCAGCTACGGCGTGCCCAACCTGGACGACGGCAGCCAGATGCGCATCGGCCTGCAACTGGCGCAGGAAGAACTGGCGCAACTGCTGGGCGCATCGCGCCAGCGGGTCAACCAGGAGCTGAAGACCATGGAGCGCGAGGGCACGATCCGGATCGAGCCGGGCGGCCTCGTGGTGCTGGACCGCGCGGCGCTGATGCGCGTCTCCGAAGCTGAAGACTAGAACAACGAACAGACAAGACCACCGACATGAGCCAGGACTTCTCCAACTTCATCGGCACCCGTGCCGTCTCGCAACAGCACGCTTTCGACGTCGATGCGCTTGCAGCCTGGCTCGAGAAGAACCTCGAGGGGTTCAAGGGTCCGCTGACGGTGGAGATGTTCAAGGGCGGCCAGTCGAACCCGACCTACAAGCTCCTCACGCCTTCGCAGAGCTACGTGATGCGCGCCAAGCCGGGCCCGGTCGCCAAGCTGCTGCCCTCCGCGCATGCGGTGGAGCGCGAGTTCAAGGTGATGAGCGGCCTTGCCGGCACCGACGTGCCGGTGCCGCGCATGTACTGCCTGTGCGAGGACGAAGGCGTCATCGGCCGGGCCTTCTACGTCATGGAATTCATGCAGGGCCGCGTGCTGTGGGACCAGTCGCTGCCGGGCTTCAGCAATGCCGAACGCGCGGCCCACTACGACGAGATGAACCGCGTGATTGCCGCGCTGCACACGGTCGACTTCGCCGCCCGTGGCCTGGGCGACTACGGCAAGCCCGGCAACTACTTCGACCGCCAGATCGGCCGCTGGAGCAAGCAGTACAAGGCTTCGGCGGATGGCGCCGGCGAGCTTTCGCAGCCGATCGAGGCCATGGAGCGGCTGATCGACTGGCTGCCCGCGCACATGCCGGCGAGCGCACGCGACGAGAGCAAGGTGTCGATCGTGCACGGCGACTACCGCCTGGACAACGTGATGTTCCACGCCACCGAGCCGCGCATCATCGCTGTGCTCGACTGGGAGCTTTCCACGCTGGGCCACCCGCTGGCCGACTTCAGCTACCACTGCATGTCGTGGCACATGCCGCCCACCACCGGACGCGGCATTGGCGGCGTGGACCTGGTCTCACTGGGCATTCCGACCGAGAGCGAATACATCCGCCGCTATTGCGAACGCACCCGCATCAGCACGCCGGAAGCGCTGGCGCCCGACTGGAACTTCTACCAGGCCTACAACCTGTTCCGCATGGCCGCGATCCTGCAAGGCATTGCCAAGCGGGTCGAGGCTGGCACCGCATCGAGCGAACAAGCCGTGGCTTCGGCCCGCGGCGCCCGCCCCATGGCTGAAATGGCCTGGCAGTTCGCCCAGAAGGCGTAGCAGCCTTCTTTCAGCGCCTCCCCACTCACACAGGACCCACCAGGAGACACAAGATGGACTTCGAATACTCGGCCAAAACCAAAGACCTTCAGAAGCGCGTGCAGGCGTTCATGGACGACCACATCTATCCGGCCGAGGCCGAGTACCACGCCGAGCTGGCCGCCAACACGGTGGCGGGCAAGCGCTGGTCGGCGCTGAAGACGGTGGAAAAGCTCAAGGAAAAGGCCAAGGCCCAGGGCCTGTGGAACCTGTTCCTGCCGGTCGACAGCGCCTCGGCTTCCGGCTACGCCGGCGCGGGCCTGACCAACCAGGAATACGCGCCGCTGGCCGAAATCATGGGCGCAGTGCCATGGGCCAGCGAAGCCTTCAACTGCTCGGCGCCCGACACCGGCAACATGGAGACCATTGCGCGCTACGGCTCGGAAGAAATCAAGGCACGCTGGCTCAAGCCGCTGCTCGAAGGCCAGATCCGCTCGGCCTTCGCGATGACCGAACCCGAAGTGGCATCGAGCGACGCCACCAACATCTCGACGCGCATCGAACGCCAGGGCGACGAGTACGTCATCAACGGCCACAAGTGGTGGATCTCGGGCGCGGCCGATCCGCGCTGCGCCGTCTTCATCACCATGGGCAAGAGCGACCCCGAGGCGCCGCGCCACTCGCAGCAGAGCATGGTCATCGTGCCGGCCGATGCCAAGGGCATCCGCATCGTGCGCCCGCTGAACGTGATGGGCTACGACGACGCGCCGCACGGCCACGTCGAGATGTACTTCGAAAACGTGCGCGTGCCCGTCGACAACATCCTGCTGGGCGAAGGCCGTGGCTTCGAAATCGCCCAGGGCCGCCTTGGCCCGGGACGCATCCACCACTGCATGCGCCTGATCGGCCTGGCCGAGCGCGCGCTCGAGCTGATGTGCAAACGCGCCTCGTCGCGCGTGGCCTTCGGCAAGACCGTGGCGTCGCAGACCGTCACGCAGGAACGCATCGCCGAAGCGCGTTGCAAGATCGACATGGCCCGCCTGCTCACGCTGAAGGCCGCCTGGCTGATGGACGTGGCCGGCAACAAGGTCGCCAAGAACGAGATCGCCATGATCAAGGTCGTCGCACCGTCGATGGCCTGCCAGGTGATCGACTGGGCCATGCAGGTCCACGGCGGCGGCGGCATGTGCGACGACTTCCCGCTGGCAGCCGCCTACGCCGGCGCGCGCACGCTGCGCTTCGCGGACGGCCCGGACGAAGTGCACCGCAACGCGATCGCCAAGTGGGAGCTGGGCAAGTACGCACCCAACAAGGCCGACGCGGAAATGCCCGTGACGCGCTTCTGACAGGTTTTTTTCTTCCCTCTCCTCCTGCGGGAGAGGGTCGAGAAACGAGGGCCGACGGCGTTCAGTGCGCCTCGGCCCTTTTTGCTTTCAGAGCTTCTTCTGCAGGAAGACGGCGTGGCCGAAAGCCGGGTCCAGCTGGTAACCCTCGAATCCCTCGCGCGCGTAGGTGCGCAACGCGGGCGCATTGCCCGACAGCACTTCCAGCGTGAGCTTGCAGGCGCCCCGCTTGCGTGCCTCCTGCTCGACCAGCGCGAACATCTTCTGCGCCACGCGCCGGCCGCGATGGCCGGCCAGCACCACCACGTCGTGCACGTTCACCAGCGGCTGGCAGGCGAAGGTCGAGAAGCCCTCGATGCAGTTGACGAGGCCCACGGCCTGTTCGCCGTCGTAGGCGAGCACGCTGAAGGCCTGCGGACGCGCCGCCAGCGCCGCGGGCAGGCCCTGGCGCACCGCGGCGTCCAGCGGCGTGCCGCCGCCGGCCGGATCGCTGGCATACGCATCGAGCAGCTCGACCAGCGCCGCGGCCTGCGCCGCGTCGCGGTAGTCCACCAGGCGAACGTCGATCTGCGTCACTGCGCAGGCTGCAGCGTGGCCGCGAGGCGCTGGGCGCAGGACTCGGCCTGTGCGGCGTCACGCGCCTCGACCATCACGCGCACCAGCGGCTCGGTGCCGCTCGCACGGATCAGCACGCGGCCCGCGTCGCCGAGCTCGGCCTCGATGCGTTCGGTCTCGCTGGCCAGCGCCTTGTTGTCCTTCCAGTTCTGGTTGGGCGAAATGCGCACGTTGATCAGCGTCTGCGGGAACAGCGTGACGCCGTCGAGCAGCTGCGCCACCGTCTTGCCGCTGCGCACGCAGGCCTGCAGCACCTGCAGGGCGCTGACGATGCCGTCGCCGGTGGTGTGGCGGTCGAGCGCCAACAGGTGGCCCGAGCCTTCGCCGCCCAGCAGCCAGCCGCGCTTGTCGAGCTCTTCGAGCACATAGCGGTCGCCGACCTTGGCGCGCACGAACTCGATGCCCTGCCCGCGCAGCGCCACCTCGATGGCCTTGTTGGTCATGAGCGTGCCGACCACGCCCGCGGGCTTCTCGCCGCGCGCAATGCGCTCGGCGACCATCAGGTAGAGCAGCTCGTCGCCGTTGAACAGGCGCCCGCTGGCATCGACCAGCTGCAGGCGGTCGGCGTCGCCGTCGAGCGCGATGCCGTAGTCGGCCTTCTGCGCCGTCACCGCGGCCACCAGCGCCTGCGGATGCGTCGCGCCGAAGCCCTTGTTGATGTTGAGGCCGTCCGGCGAGACGCCGATGCTGGTCACTTCCGCGCCCAGTTCATGGAACACGTTGGGCGCCACCTGGTAGGCCGCGCCGTGCGCCGCGTCGACCACCAGCTTCATGTCGCGCAGCGTCAGGTCGTTGGCGAAGGTGCTCTTGCAGAACTCGATGTAGCGCCCGGGCGCGTCGTTGAGGCGGCGCGCCTTGCCGAGGTTGGCCGAATCCACCCACACCGGCGCCTCTTCGAGCGCGGCTTCGACGGCCAGCTCCCATGCGTCGTCGAGCTTGGTGCCCTGCGCGCTGAAGAACTTGATGCCGTTGTCGGGGTACGCGTTGTGGCTCGCGCTGATCACCACGCCGAGGCTGGCACGCTGGGCGCGCGTGAGGTAAGCGACGCCGGGCGTGGGCAGCGGGCCGAGCAGCACCACGTCGACGCCGGCCGAGTTGAAGCCCGACTCGAGCGCCGACTCGAGCATGTAGCCCGAGATGCGGGTGTCCTTGCCGATCAGCACGGTGGGACGGGACTGGCTTTTCTTGAGCACGCGGCCCACGGCGTGCGCAAGGCGCAGCACGAAATCGGGGGTGATGGGGGTCTGGCCGACGGTGCCGCGGATGCCGTCGGTACCGAAATATTTGCGGGTCATGGGTGTTGCTTCTGCTTGTTTGATTGTTCTGACTCTTGTTCCCTCATGGCGCGCCATACAGCGATGGCCGCCACCGTGTCGCGCACGTCGTGCACGCGCACCACGGCCGCGCCGCGGTCCACCGCCAGCACCGCCGCGGCGACGCTCGGCACGACGCGCTCGCCGGCCGTCTCGATGCCCGTGACCGCGCCGATCGACGACTTGCGCGACCAGCCCAGCAGCAACGGCAAGCCGCCCGAAAGCAACTCGCGCTGGCGTGCCAGCAAGGCGAAATTCTGTGCCACGGTCTTGCCGAAACCCACGCCGGGGTCCAGCGTGATGCGCGACGGATCGACTCCCAGCGCGCGCAGAAGTTGCACCTGCGCGTCGAGGAAGCCCAGCACCTCGGGGATCACGTCACCCGCCATCGGCAGCGCCTGCATGGTCTGCGGATCGCGATGCATGTGCATCAGGCAGATGCCGCAGGAGGGGTGCGCCGCAACGGCTTCGCGCGCGCCCGGCTGGCGCAGCGCCCAGATGTCGTTGACGATGTCGGCGCCCAGGTCGAGCACCGCGCGCATCACCTCGGGCTTGTAGGTGTCGATGGAGATCGGCACGCCGAGCTTCACGGCTTCGCGCACCACGGGCACCACGCGGGCCAGTTCGGCGTCGAGCGGCACCGCGGGGCTGCCGGGGCGGGTCGATTCACCGCCGATGTCGAGGATGTCCGCGCCCTCTTTCAGCAGCTGCTCGCAGTGCTGCAGCGCGGTTTGGGTGGAGGCGTGGGCGCCGCCGTCCGAAAAGGAATCGGGCGTGACGTTGACGATGCCCATCACGCGCGGCTGCGCAAGGTCGATGCGAAAGCGTGAGGTCTGCCAGGCGCCCCCCGCTGCTCCCGTTGTTCCTGCGAGCGCACCATCAAAAACGGGGCCAGAGGCCCCGTTGTGGTTTGACGCCAAGCTCTCGCTCACGCTGCGTTGGGAGCCGGGTCGGTGGACACGGCCGGCGTACCGCCGCTGCCGCCGCTGCCCGACGGCGGGATGCGGGGCGTCCAGTCTTTGGGCGGACGCGGTGCGCGGCCGGCCATGATGTCGTCGAGCTGCTCGGAGTCGATGGTTTCCCATTCGAGCAGCGCCTTCGCCATCGCGTGCATCTTGTCGCTGTTCGCTTCGATCAGGCCGCGCGCCAGGGCGTACTGCTCGTCGATGATGCGGCGCACTTCGCCGTCGACCTTTTCCATGGTCTGCTCGCTCATGTTCGTGGTCTTGGTGACCGAGCGGCCCAGGAACACCTCGCCTTCGTTCTCTGCGTAGACCATCGGGCCCAGCGCATCGGTCATGCCGTAGCGCGTGACCATGTCGCGGGCGATGGAGGTTGCACGCTCGAAGTCGTTGCTGGCGCCGGTGGTCATCTGGTGCATGAACACTTCTTCGGCGATGCGGCCACCGAACAGCATGCTGATCTGGTTCAGCATGTACTCACGGTCGTAGCTGTAGCGGTCTTGCGCCGGCAGGCTCATGGTCACGCCCAGGGCACGGCCGCGCGGAATGATCGTGACCTTGTGGACCGGATCGCACTTGGGCAGCAGCTTGCCGATGAGGGCGTGGCCGGACTCGTGGTAGGCCGTGTTGCGGCGTTCTTCCTCGGGCATGACCATGCTCTTGCGCTCGGGGCCCATGAAGATCTTGTCCTTGGCCTTCTCGAAGTCCTGCATCTCGACCACGCGCGCATTGCGGCGTGCGGCCATCAGGGCGGCTTCATTGCACAGGTTGGCCAGGTCGGCGCCGGACATGCCGGGCGTGCCGCGGGCGATGACGCTCGGGTTCACGTCCTGGCCCAGCGGGACCTTGCGCATGTGCACGCCGAGGATCTGTTCGCGGCCGCGGATGTCGGGCAGCGTCACGTAGACCTGGCGGTCGAAACGGCCGGGGCGCAGCAGAGCGGCGTCCAGGATGTCCGGGCGGTTGGTGGCAGCCACCACGATCACGCCGAGGTTGGTTTCGAAACCGTCCATCTCGACCAGCATCTGGTTGAGCGTCTGTTCGCGTTCGTCGTTGCCGCCGCCGAGACCGGCGCCGCGCTGACGGCCCACCGCATCGATTTCGTCGATGAAGATGATGCAGGGCGCGTTCTTCTTGGCGTTCTCGAACATGTCGCGCACGCGGGCAGCGCCCACGCCGACGAACATTTCAACGAAATCGGAGCCGGAGATCGAGAAGAAAGGCACCTTGGCCTCGCCGGCGATCGACTTGGCCAGCAGCGTCTTGCCGGTGCCGGGAGGGCCGACCAGCAGCAGGCCGCGCGGAATGCGGCCGCCGAGCTTCTGGAAGCGCTGCGGGTCCTTCAGGAAGTCGACGACTTCACGGACTTCTTCCTTGGCCTCGTCGCAGCCTGCGACGTCGGCGAAGGTGACCGTGTTGTTGTTCTCGTCCATCATGCGGGCCTTGCTCTTGCCGAAGCTGAACGCCCCGCCCTTGCCGCCGCCCTGCATCTGGCGCATGAAGTAGATCCACACGCCGATCAGCAGCAGCATCGGGCCCCAGCTGACCAGCAGCGTCATGAGGAGCGAGCCCTCTTCACGCGGCTTGACGTCGAACTTGACGTTGTGGTCGATCAGGTCGCCCACGAGGCCGCGGTCGAGGACCGTGGCGGTCGTGCGGATCTTGCGATCATCGTTGGTGACGGCGATGATTTCGCCGCCGCCGGCGCCTTCAGGGATGACGGCGCTCTTGATTTGGTTGTTCCGGACCTGGTCCAGAAACTCGGAGTAGCTGACTGCTCCCGAGCCGACGCCACCGCGGGTGTCGAACTGCTTGAACACAGTGAACAACACCATCGCAATGACGAGCCATACGGCAACTTTGGAAAACCACTGATTGTTCAAACGAAGCTCCAGTCGAAAGCGCGTGACAGACGGATGAAAAAACGCGCTATGGGTACGCAATTGCGCCCCATTTTAGGCTTTTCAAGCTGCGAAAAGCTGGCATTTCCCTAATGCAGCCATAGGCTGACAGGGGTTTGCGCCCTGAGCGCACCCTTTGCGCACCTCTTGCACACCTTCTTTGGCAAGGTATCAAGGCGTATCCGAGGCCTTCAGGCCTATACCGACAAGGAAGGTCTCGGACGATTTGTCGCGCGACGCCTTGGGTTTGACGGGCTTCACGGTCCGGAAATTCGCCTTGAAAAGCTTCACCAGATCGTCGTAGCCGCTGCCGTGGAACAGCTTGGCCACCAGCGCGCCCTCGGGTTTCAGGTGGTTCTGGGCGAACTCGATTGCAAGCTCGATCAGGTGCGCCACCCGGGCGCCATCGGCCGAATGGATGCCCGACAGGTTGGGCGCCATGTCCGAAACCACCAGGTCGGCCTTGCGGCCGGCCAGCACACCCAGCAACTGTTGCAGAAGCGCATCTTCACGGAAATCGCCCTGCAGGAAGGTCACGCCCTCGATGGGCTCCATCTCCAGCATGTCCAGGGCGACGATCGTGCCGTTCAGCGCGCCGGCCGCCGCGCCGTCGGGCGACATGCGCCGGCGCAGGTATTGGCTCCAGGCGCCCGGCGTGGAGCCGAGGTCCACCACCAGCTGGCCGGGCTTGACCAGCCCGAACGACTCGTCGATTTCCTTCAGTTTGTAGGCTGCGCGCGCCCGATATCCCTCTCGCGTGGCGAGCTTCACGTAGGGGTCGTTGATATGGTCGTGAAGCCACGCTTTATTGACTTTTTTGCTTTTGGCTTTGGTGCTCATGAGGGTCTTCGTGTACGCGTCGATAATACGGGGATGCCCGCCATTCAACTTACCCCTGCCGAGCGCAAGGTGCACCGCGCCGAAGCTCACCACCTGGATCCGATCGTCATGGTCGGTGGAGACGGGCTCACCCCTGCCGTAAAGAAGGAAGCCGACGCGGCGCTCAAGGCCCATGGCCTGATCAAGGTCCGCGTTTTCTCCGACGACCGCCTTGCCCGCGACGCCATGCTGCGCGAGCTGGCCGATGAACTGGACGCCGCCCCGATCCAGCACATCGGCAAGCTGCTGGTGCTGTGGCGTCCGATTCCCGAAAAAGAGCGTGTGATCGACGAAGACCGCATGCCAGGCCCGCGCGACGTGAAAATCGTCAAGTACAGCAAGCGCGGCGGCCAGCGCCCCGAAATCAAGACGCTGCGCGTGCTCGGCAACCAGCGCCTCACCCCTGGCGGCACCATCAAGCGCGCCAAGGCCAAGCGGCCGCTGTCGGCCAAGAAGCGCAACCAGGCAGATTGAGCTTGGCGGCAGCGCAAGGCGCCCAGCGCCATATCCTCTGCATGAAATGGGGCACGAAATACGGCCCCGAATACGTCAACCGGCTCTACGCAATGGTCCGCCGCAATCTCCGCGGCGACTTCAAGTTCGTGTGCCTGACCGACGACGGCAACGGCATCCACCCCGAGGTGACGTGCCTGCCCATTCCACCGCTCAACCTGCACCTGGCCCCCGGCCAGCGTGACGGCGCCTGGAAGAAGCTCACCACCTTCGAGCAGGACCTGCACGGCCTGCGCGGCACCGCCCTCTTCCTCGACCTCGACGTGGTCGTGGTGGGCAGCCTGGACGCCTTCTTCGAGCGGCCCGGCGAGTTCCTGATCATTCACGACTACGCCCGCCCCTGGCGGCGCGAGCGGATCACGGGCAATTCGTCGGTCTACCGCTTCGAGCTGGGTGCGCATGCCGACGTGCTGGCGTATTTCCGCGCCAACATGGAAAAGGTGCAGGCGGAATACCGCAACGAGCAGGCCTACCTGTCGGACGTGCTCCACAAGCAGGGCAAGCTGGCCTATTGGCCCGAAGCCTGGTGCCCGAGCTTCAAGTACCACGGCATCCCGACCTGGCCGACCAACTACTGGGAAGAGCCCTTCGTGCCCGAGGACGCCCGCATCATGGTGTTCCATGGCGAGTGCAACCCGCCGGACGCACTGGCGGGCCGGCGCAACCGCGCCTTCCGGTACATCCGGCCGGCGCGCTGGGTCGCCAAATACTGGAAAGAGTAGGAGCGCAGGCGGCGCAGCCATTGCGGCTGCCGCCTCTGCCACCCACCTCTGCTGTTCAGCCGGGCCTGCGGGCGCCCATGCGCCACAGCAGCACGCCCGCGCACACCCACTGCACCAGGTACATGCCGCTGCCCATGGCATGCCACAGCTTGAGGTTTTCGCGCGCCAGGATGCGCGGCGCCACGGCGTACTGCTGAAGCAGCGCCAGCAGCAGTGCGGCCAGGATCAGGAACATGGCCGTCATGGTCGGCCCATCCATGCGCTCGTCCGCCTTGGTCCTGAAATGGATCAGCAGGATCAGCCCGCAGCCGATCGCGATCCAGCTCTGCGCCTCGAACAACTGGCCGGCAAAGTTGCCTGCCACCGACGGGTTGCCGAGCCTGGCGAAGAGCATCGGCACCACCAGAAAGCCGATCGTGGTGAGGCTGCCCCACCAGAAGGCGGCCAGCATCAGCGCAATGCGGTCTTTCATTGCCGACGAATCACAGGTAGCGAACGGCCACGATCTCGTAGCGCTTCAGGCCGCCCGGGGCCTGCACTTCGGCGGTGTCGCCCTCTTCCTTGCCGATCAGCGCGCGCGCGATCGGGCTGGAGATGTTGATCAGGCCGAGCTTCAGGTCGGCTTCGTCCTCGCCGACGATCTGGTACTTCACGGCGTCGCCCGATTCTTCTTCCTCGAGCTCGACGGTCGAGCCGAACACCACCTTGCCGCCGGCATCGAGTTCGCTCGGATCGATGATCTGCGCGGCCGACAGCTTGCCTTCGACTTCCTGGATGCGGCCTTCGATGAAGCCCTGGCGGTCCTTGGCGACCTCGTATTCGGCGTTCTCGCTCAGGTCGCCCTGCGCGCGTGCTTCGGAAATTGCATTGATGACCCAGGGACGGTCCACCGTCTTGAGCTGGTGCAGTTCGGCGCGCAGTTTTTCAGCGCCGCGCTTGGTGATCGGGATGGTGGCCATGTTGTTGGTTCTCCATAAAGCGAAACCGCCGAACGCTGCCGTTCGGCGGTCGAGTAAGGGACAGGATCAGACGAGTGTGCGTCCGGTCAGCCGGCTCAGGATGGCGAGCGGGCTCGAGTCGGGATTGTATTGCTTCGATGCAGCCAGATGAAGCGTCTGCTCGAGCATGTACTGGCCCGCCATCACGGCGTGCGAGGTCTGGTCGGAGAAGCACACCCACACCGAACCCGGCGGGAATTTGGCGGTCTCCTGCGGCGAGTTTTCCTGGTACGCCATGTCCGACTTCATGCCGTCGTGCAGCTGGAGCATCAGGTGGTCGTACTCGCTGCGGAACGATTTCGTCACGCGCAGGGCGCGCAGCACCTTGGCCTGCCAGCGCACATAGGGCTTGGCACGCGGCAGGAAGCGCCGGGCGATGTCCTCGAAAGGCTCGCCCACGCGCCACACGCGCGGTGCGCCTTCGGGGTTGACGTTGGTGAACACACGCAGGATGCGTTCGCCGTAGTTGGGACGCGACGGGAACGCGTCGACGTGCAGCCGGCGATCGTCCGCGCGCCACGACTGCACGCGCGTCTCGACCTGCGCCGGCCGGTAGCTGGTGGGGGCCAGCCGCAGGGCCGGCGTGTAGTGCGGCAGCAGCCCGTGAATGAGCTGCGTGGCCTGCGCCCGAAAGCGCCCCACCATCGCCGCCGCCATGCGTTGCACGGCCTCCTCGCCCACCGCGCCCTTGAGCTTGCCGGTGGCGTCGAGGCTGATGTTGCGCACGTCGGGCGACAGCAGGCCGGGCGTCAGCAGGCTGCGCTCTTCAGGCACCAGCTCGAAGCCCAGGCGCGGAAAGTACAGCACCTTGCCCGCTTCGAGTTCCGCGATCCACGCCTCGTTGGGCGTGGCCGCGTTCCAGTCCGTCAGGCCCAGTTCGACGAGCTGCGTTTGCATGGCGACGCTCAGGCTGCCGCAGCCAGCTGCGCGTGCATCTCCTGCACCGAGATCACGCCCAACTCGTCCATGAAGCCCATGCCTTCGACGGCCGCTTCGGCGCCGAAGATCGTGGTGAACGTGGTCACGCGCGCCAGCAGCGCCGAGGTGCGGATCAGCCGCGAGTCGGTGATCGCGTTGCGGCGCTCTTCCACCGTGTTGATGACCAGCGCAATCTCGTTGTTCTTGATCATGTCCACGATGTGCGGGCGGCCTTCGGTCACCTTGTTCACCGTCGCGCACTCGATACCGGCCGCACTGATGGCGGCCGCCGTGCCCTTGGTCGCCGTCAGCACGAAGCCGAGCTTGACCAGGCCACGCGCCACTTCCACCGCACGCGCCTTGTCGTTGTTCTTCACCGAGATGAAGACCTTGCCCGACTTCGGCAGCAGCGTGCCGGCGCCGATCTGCGACTTCACGAAGGCTTCGCCGAAGGTCTTGCCCACGCCCATCACTTCGCCGGTCGACTTCATCTCGGGGCCGAGAATGGTGTCCACGCCCGGGAACTTGACGAACGGGAACACGGCTTCCTTCACGCTGAAGTACGGCGGCGTGACTTCCTTCGTCACGCCCTGCGACGCCAGCGACTGGCCGGCCATGCAGCGTGCCGCCACCTTGGCGAGCTGGATGCCCGTGGCCTTGCTCACGTAAGGCACGGTGCGCGACGCACGCGGGTTCACTTCGAGCACGTAGATGACGTCCTTGCCGTCCTTCTGCTGGATGGCGAACTGCACGTTCATCAGGCCGACCACGTTCAGCGCCTTCGCCATGGCGGCGCTCTGGCGCTTCAGCTCGGCGATGGTGTCCGCGTTCAGGCTGTACGGCGGCAGCGAGCAGGCGGAGTCGCCCGAGTGCACGCCGGCCTGCTCGATGTGTTCCATCACGCCGCCGATCAGCGTGGCGCCTTCGCCGTCGCGGATGCAGTCGACGTCGCATTCGACAGCGTCGTTCAGGAAGCGGTCGAGCAGCACCGGCGAGTCGTTGCTCACCTTGACCGCTTCGCGCATGTAGCGCTCGAGGTCGCGCTGCTCGTGCACGATTTCCATCGCGCGGCCGCCTAGCACGTAGCTCGGGCGCACCACCAGCGGATAGCCCAGTGCCGCGGCCTTCTCGAGGGCCTCGGGTTCGGTGCGCGCGGTGGCGTTCGGCGGCTGGCGCAGGCCCAGCTCGTGCAGCAGCTTCTGGAAGCGCTCGCGGTCTTCGGCCGCATCGATCATGTCGGGCGAGGTGCCGATGATCGGCACGCCGTTGGCTTCGAGGTCGAGCGCGAGCTTCAAAGGCGTCTGGCCGCCGTACTGCACGATCACGCCGAGCGGCTTTTCCTTGTCGACGATCTCGAGCACGTCTTCCAGCGTCAGCGGCTCGAAGTACAGGCGGTCCGAGGTGTCGTAGTCGGTCGACACGGTCTCGGGGTTGCAGTTGACCATGATGGTCTCGTAGCCGTCCTCGCGCATGGCGAGCGCGGCGTGCACGCAGCAGTAGTCGAACTCGATGCCCTGGCCGATGCGGTTGGGACCGCCGCCGAGCACCATGATCTTCTTCTTGTCCGTCGGGTCGGCTTCGCACTCGTCCTCGTAGGTCGAGTACATGTAGGCCGTGTTGGTCGCGAACTCGGCCGCGCAGGTGTCCACGCGCTTGTAGACCGGGCGCACGCCCAGGGCGCGGCGCTTCTCGCGAATGGCCGTGTCGGTGGTCTTCAGCTGCTTGGCGAGGCGGCGGTCGGAGAAGCCCTTCTTCTTCAGCGCGAGCAGCGTGTCCTTGTCGATCTGGTCGAGCGACTTGGTTTCGAGTTCGAGCTCGATCTTCACGATCTCTTCGATCTGCACCAGGAACCACGGGTCGATCTTGGTCAGCGCGAACACTTCATCGACGCTCAGGCCCATGGCGAAGGCATCGCCCACGTACCAGATGCGCTCCGGACCGGGCTCGCCCAGTTCCTTCTCGAGCACTTCGCGGTCCTGCGTCTTCTCGTTCAGGCCGTCCACGCCCACCTCGAGGCCGCGCAGGGCCTTCTGGAACGATTCCTGGAAGGTGCGGCCCATGGCCATCACCTCGCCCACCGATTTCATCTGCGTCGTGAGGCGCGAGTCGGCCTGCGGGAATTTCTCGAACGCGAAACGCGGGATCTTGGTGACCACGTAGTCGATCGAGGGCTCGAACGACGCAGGCGTGGCACCGCCCGTGATTTCGTTGCGCAGCTCGTCGAGCGTGTAGCCCACGGCCAGCTTGGCCGCGACCTTGGCGATCGGGAATCCCGTGGCCTTGGAGGCCAGCGCCGACGAACGCGACACGCGCGGGTTCATCTCGATGACGACCATGCGGCCGTCCTTCGGGTTGATGGAGAACTGCACGTTCGAGCCGCCGGTGTCCACGCCGATCTCGCGCAGCACGGCCAGCGAGGCGTTGCGCAGGATCTGGTATTCCTTGTCGGAGAGCGTCTGCGCGGGGGCCACGGTGATCGAGTCGCCGGTGTGCACGCCCATCGGGTCGAGGTTTTCGATCGAGCAGACGATGATGCAGTTGTCGGCCTTGTCGCGCACGACTTCCATCTCGTACTCTTTCCAGCCGAGCAGCGATTCTTCGATCAGCAGCTCGTTGGTGGGCGAGGCTTCGATGCCGCGCTTGCAGATGGTCTCGAATTCGTCGGGGTTGTAGGCGATGCCGCCGCCGGTGCCGCCGAGCGTGAAGCTCGGGCGGATCACGGTCGGGAAGCCGAGCGTCTTCTGCACAGCCCAGGCTTCGTCCATGGTGTGCGCAATGCCCGAGCGCGCCGAACCGAGACCGATCTTGGTCATCGCGTCCTTGAACTTCAGGCGGTCTTCGGCCTTGTCGATGGCTTCGGGCGTGGCGCCGATGAGTTCGACCGGCTTGTTGGTCGAGGCGCCCGTGTACTTGTCGAGCACGCCGTTGCGCCACAGGTCGAGCGCGCAGTTCAGCGCGGTCTGGCCGCCCATGGTCGGCAGGATCGCGTCGGGGCGTTCCTTGGCGATGATCTTCTCGACCGTCTGCCAGGTGATGGGCTCGATGTAGGTGACGTCGGCCGTGGCCGGGTCGGTCATGATCGTCGCGGGGTTGCTGTTGATCAGGATGACCTTGTAGCCCTCTTCGCGCAGCGCCTTGCAGGCTTGCACGCCGGAGTAGTCGAACTCGCAGGCCTGGCCGATGATGATCGGGCCGGCGCCGATGATGAGGATCGATTTGAGGTCTGTGCGCTTAGGCATTCTTGCTCTCCGTCTTTTCCGTCTTGTGCTTTTCCATGAGTGCCGTGAAGCGATCGAACAGGTAGCCGATGTCGTGCGGGCCGGGCGAGGCCTCGGGGTGGCCCTGGAAGCAGAACGCGGGCTTGTCGGTGCGCGCCAGGCCCTGCAGCGTGTTGTCGAACAGGCTGATGTGGGTGGGACGCAGGGTGGCCGGCAGCGACTTCTCGTCGACCGCGAAGCCGTGGTTCTGGCTGGTGATGCTCACGCGGCCGTTGTCCAGGTCCTTCACCGGATGGTTCGCGCCGTGGTGGCCGAACTTCATCTTGAAGGTCTTGGCGCCCGAGGCCAGCGCCATGATCTGGTGGCCCAGGCAGATGCCGAAGGTGGGAATGCCGGTCTCGATCAGTTCCTTGACGGCGCTGATGGCGTAGTCGCACGGCTCCGGGTCGCCGGGGCCGTTGGCCAGGAAGATGCCGTCGGGCTTGAGCTTGAGCACGTCGGCCGCGGGCGTCTGCGCGGGCACCACGGTGATGCGCGCGCCGCGCTGCGCGATCATGCGCAGGATGTTCTTCTTGACGCCGTAGTCGAACGCGACCACGTGAAACTTGGGCGTGATCTGCACGCCGTAGCCCGCGCCCAGCTTCCACTCGGTTTCGGTCCACTCGTAGGTCTGCGTGACCGACACCACCTTGGCGAGGTCGAGGCCGGCCATGCTCGGCGCGGCCTTGGCGGCGGCGATGGCCTTGTCGATCAGCGCCTGCGTCACGGCCTCGCCCGCGGCCAGGCCCAGGATGCAGCCGTTCTGCGCGCCGTGGGTGCGCAGGTGGCGCGTGAGCTTGCGGGTGTCGATGTTCGCAATGGCCACCGTGTTGCCGGACACGAGGTACTCGGTCAGCGTGGCGGTCTTGCGGAAGTTGGACGCGACGAGGGGCAGGTCCTTGATGATCAGGCCCGCGGCATGGATCTTGTCGGCTTCGATGTCTTCCCCGTTGACGCCGTAGTTGCCGATGTGCGGATACGTGAGCGTCACGATCTGCTGGCAGTAGCTGGGGTCGGTCAGGATTTCCTGGTAACCGGTCATGGCGGTGTTGAACACCACTTCACCGGTCGTGGAGCCGGCGGCTCCGATCGAGTTGCCTTGAAAGACCGTGCCGTCTGCGAGCGCCAGGATGGCGGGCGGGAAACTTCCCTTGAGAGACAAAAGCACTGGGTTCTCCGAATGGTTACGGTCGCCCGGAGCCCCAGGCGCGTTGCCTGCGGACTGCTGCTTAAGGGGATTTTGGCGTTGAAGGCGGCCGGGCGACGCTATTGCGAGTAAGCCCCCGATTGTAGCTCGGTCTGAGTGTGTTATTTGCCCTGCAGGGCTGCTCCGCTCGCGTGCAGGCAGATGGCGGCCGCGGCGGCCACGTTGAGCGACTCCTCGCCGCCCGGCTGCGCAATGCGGATATGGTGCGTGGCGCGGGCCTCGAGCGCCGCCGACACGCCCTGCCCCTCGTGGCCCATGAGCCAGGCGCAGGGATGCGGCAGCTCGGCCTTGTGGAGCCAGTCGCCGCGGTGCGAGCTGGTGGCGACCAGCGGGACCCGCAGCGCGTCGAGCGCCTCGGCGTCCACGCCCTCGATCAGCCGCAGGCCGAAATGGGCGCCCATGCCGGCGCGCAGCACCTTCGGCGCCCACAGCGCGGCCGTGCCCTTGAGCGCGATCACCTGGGTGAAGCCGAAGGCGGCCGCGCTGCGCAGGATGGAGCCTGCGTTGCCGGCGTCCTGCAGGCGGTCGAGCACGACGCTGGGCGCATCGGGAATGAGTTCGGGACGCGCCAGCAGGTCGAGCACGAAACCCATCGACGCGGGCGACTCGAGCCCGCTGGCGCCGCGCAGCAGGTCGTCGCTCACCACTACTGTTTTGATAGCGCCATGCGACCATTCGACGGGCGCGTTGGGCCAAAAAGACTCTGAAAACACGGCGATGGCCGGTTTCACGCCACGTGCCAGTGCCGCGCGGCACAGGTGGTCGCCCTCGAGCCAGATACGGCCCAGCTTGCGGTAGGCGCCCGGGTCTTGCGCGAGCTTGCGCAGGTCCTTGAGCAGCGGGTTGTCGCGCGAGCTGATATGGCTCGCGCCGGTGTCGGAGGTCATCGGGGGTTCAGGGCGCCGTGCGCAGGTCGAGGCGCACCGGCTCGGCAATGCCGATCACCATGGCCGGTTGCGCCGCATCCGCCGGCAGCACCACGCTCAGCGTGCCGCCCGTGCGCGCGAGCGCCGCGGCCACGGGGCTGAAGGACCTGCGGTGGTGCACGCAGGCACCGTGGCGCTGCAGCGCCTCCAGGTGCTCGGGAGTGCCGTAGCCCTTGTGGCCGGCAAAGCCGTAGTGCGGGAATTCGTTGTGCAGCTGTTCGCAGAGCCGGTCGCGGTGCACTTTCGCCAGGATCGACGCGGCGGAAATCGCCTTCACGCGCGCGTCGCCCTTGACGATGGCCTCGGCCAGAACGTCGAGCGTGGGCAGGCGGTTGCCGTCGACCAGCACCTTCACCGGCTTCAGGCGCAGCCCCTCGACCGCGCGCCGCATGGCGATCATGGTGGCCTGCAGGATGTTATGGGTGTCGATTTCTTCGACGGTGGCCTGCGCAATGGAGCAGCACAGCGCCTTGGCCAGGATCTGGTCGTGCAGGCGTTCGCGCTGCAGCGCCGTGAGCGTCTTGGAGTCGGCCAGGCCGCGGATCGGCCGCAGGTCGTCCAGGATCACCGCGGCGGCCACCACGGGGCCGGCCAGCGGACCGCGGCCCGCCTCGTCGACGCCCGCCATCAAGCCTGGAGCGTCCCACACCAGCGGGGCCTGCTCAGCCTTCAAGAACTTTCTGGATCGCATCGGCGCAAAGTGTCGGCGTATCGCGCTGCAATTGCACATGCAGCTCTGAAAATCTTTGTTGCAGCGCCTGCGTCTTCCCGGGCGCGTCGAGCCAGGCCAGCGTGGCCTGGGCCAGCGCCTCGGGCGTGGCGGCTTCCTGCAGCAGTTCGGGCACCACGAAGTCACGGCACAGGATGTTGGGCAGGCCCACCCACGGCTGCAGCTGCTTGCGCTGCATGAGACGCCACGACAGCGCGTTCATGTTGTAGGCGATGACCATCGGCCGCTTGAACAGCGCGGCCTCGAGCGTGGCGGTGCCGCTGGCGATCAGCGTGGCGTCGCAGGCGGCCAGCGCGGCGTGCGACTGGCCGTCCAGCAGCTTCACGCGGCCAGTCATGCCGCTGGCCTGCAGCAGGCCTTCGACCTCGGCACGCAGGCCCGGCAGGATAGGCGCCACGAACTGCACGCCGGGGCGCTGCTTGTGCATCAGCGCGGCAGCGGCGAAGAAACGGGCGGCCAGGTAGCGCACTTCGGAGCGGCGGCTGCCGGGCAGCAGGGCCACGACCTGCGCATCGGGCGCCAGGCCGATGGCGGCGCGGGCGCCGGCGCGGTCGGGCGTCATAGGGATCACGTTGGCCAGCGGATGGCCCACGTAGCTGCCCGCCACGCCGTGCTCGGCCAGCAAGGCCGGCTCGAACGGGAAGATGCACAGCACATGGTCGGCGGCGGCGCGGACCTTCTCGATGCGCTCCGGGCGCCAGGCCCAGATCGACGGGCAGATGAAATGCACCGTCTTCATGCCGCGGCTGCGCAGGCCGGCTTCGAGGTCGAGATTGAAATCGGGGGCGTCCACGCCGATGAAGAGCTCGGCCCATTCGCGCAGCAGCCGCGCCTTGAGCTGGCGGCGGATGCCGGCGATCTCGGCGTAGTGCCGCAGCACCTCGACGTAGCCGCGCACCGCCAGCTTTTCCTGCGGCCACCAGCTCTGGAAGCCGTGGGCCAGCATGCGGGGACCGCCGATGCCGACGGTTTCGAGGCCAGGCCAACGGGCTTGCAGTCCGTCGAGCAGCAGGCCGGCGAGCAGGTCGCCGGACGCTTCGCCCGCGACCAGCGCGAAACGCCGCTGTCCGTCCTTCTGCATCGTCGTCACGTCAGCGCGCGATGCCGCGCGTCGAGCTGGCGAGGAAGGCTTCCATCAGCGCGACGTCGCCGGATGCTTCTGGCATCTCGGCCGCCAGCGCTGCGATGCCGGTTCGCGCCTCGTCGAGCGTCTTGTTCTGGCGGTACAGCAGGCGATGCATCTGCTTCACGGCCGCGAGCCGCTGTGAGGAGAAGTCACGGCGGCGCAGGCCGACGATGTTGAAGCCGCGCACCGCGAGCGGGTTGCCGTCGACCAGCATGAAGGGCGGCACGTCCTGCGTGACCGCGCTGGCAAAGCCAACCATGGCGTGCGCGCCGACCGACACGAACTGGTGGATGCCCGTGAGCCCGCCCACCGTGACCCAGTCGGCCAGGTGCACGTGCCCCGCCAGCGTGGTGTTGTTGGCCAGCGTGGTGTGGTTGTCGACATGGCAGTCGTGCGCGATGTGCGTGTACGCCATGATCCAGTTGTCGTTGCCCACGCGCGTCACGCCCCCTGCCCCCGGCACGCCGAGGTTGAAGGTGCAGAACTCGCGGATCACGTTGCGGTCGCCGATGGCGAGCTCGGTCGGCTCGCCGGCGTATTTCTTGTCCTGAGGCACGGCGCCGAGCGACGAGAACTGGAAGATCCGGTTGTCGCGGCCGATGGTCGTGCGGCCCTCGATCACGCAGTGCGCGCCGATGGTGGTGCCCGCGCCCACACGCACGTGCGGGCCGATCACGGTATAGGGGCCGACCGACACCGAGGCGTCGAGTTCGGCCTGGGGATCGATGACGGCTGTCGAATGAACCTGGGTCATGCCTTGTGGTGACTGCAGCCGGATCAGTTGATCTGGCGCATGGCGCACATCAGCGTCGCCTCGCAGGCGAGTTCACTGCCAACCAGGGCTCGGCCCTTGAATTTCGAGATGCCCGCTTTCATGCGTTCGATCTCGACTTCGAGCGTCAACTGGTCGCCGGGTTCCACGGGCCGCTTGAAACGCGCGCCGTCGATGGCCGCGAAGTAGTAGACCGTGTTGTCGTCCGGCACGATGTCCAGCGAGTGGAACGACAGCAGCGCGGCCGCCTGCGCCATGGCTTCGAGCATCAGCACGCCCGGCATCACCGGACGGTGCGGGAAGTGGCCGTTGAAGAACGGCTCGTTCATGGTCACGTTCTTCAGCGCCGTGATGCGCTTGCCCTTTTCCATGTCCAGCACGCGGTCCACCAGCAGGAACGGGTAGCGGTGCGGCAGCAGCTTGAGGATTTGGTGGATATCGAGCGCAATCGCTGGCTTGGTCATGATGTTCTGTTCCTGCATCGTCGTCATTTTTTCGAGGGAGCCTTCTCCAGCGCCTTCAGTCGTTCGCGCAGGCTGTGCAACTGCTTGAGCGTTGCCGCATTTTTTTCCCAGCTCGCATTGTCATCGATGGGAAACATGCCGGTGTATTGGCCGGCCTTGTGGATCGAACGGGTAACCACCGTGGCGGCGGACACGTGCACGCCGTCGGCCACGCTCAGGTGGCCCAGCACGATGGCGCCGCCGCCGAAGGTGCAGTTGGCGCCGATGACGGCACTGCCGGCCACGCCGACGCACCCCGCCATGGCGGTGTTCTTGCCGACGCGCACGTTGTGGCCGATCTGGATCAGGTTGTCGAGCTTCACGCCGTCTTCGATGACGGTGTCGTCGAGCGCGCCGCGGTCGATGCAGGTGTTGGCGCCGATCTCCACGTCGTTGCCGATGCGCACCGCGCCCAGCTGCTCGATCTTGACCCACTGCCCCTGGTGCAGCGCCAGGCCGAAGCCGTCCGCGCCGATGACCACGCCGGGATGCAGCAGGCAACGCTCGCCGATCGTGCAGTCTTCGCTGACGGTCACGCGCGACTTCAGCACGGTGCCCGCGCCGATGCGCGCGCCCCGCTCCACCACGCACAGCGCGCCGATGCGCGCCGTCGGGTCGACCTGCGCGCCGGCGTGGATCACCGCGCTGGGATGCACCATGTCGGCCTCCGGACGCGCGTGATGCGCCTTCCAGAGCTGCGTCAGGCGGGCAAAGTAGAAGTAGGGGTCGGGCGTGACGATGTACGCGCCGCGCGCCGCGGCCGCCTCGCTCATGGCGGGCGACACGATGACACAGGCGGCCTTGGAGGCCGCCAGTTCCTGCTGGTATTTGGGATGGCTCAGGAAACTGAGCGCATCGGGCTGTGCATTCTGCAGCGGCGCAAGCCGCTCGATGGACAGCGCTGCATCGCCATGAAGCTCGCCCCCTAGGGCGTCAACGATGGCTCCGAGCTGCAATGACACGCCGGCTCCCGGCGTTACTTGCCAGCCGCAGGCGCAGGAGAGCTGACCGACGCGTTCAGCGCCTTGATCACCTTGTCGGTGATGTCGTGCTTCGGATTGATGTAGATCGCTTCCTGAAGGATGGCGTCGTACTTTTCTGCTTCTGCGACCTGCTTCACCACGCGGTTGGCGCGCTCGTAGACCTGCTGCAGCTCTTCGTTCTTGCGCGAGTTCAGGTCTTCCTGGAACTCACGGCGCTTGCGCTGGAAGTCACGGTCCTGGTCGACCAGCGCGCGCTGGCGGTTGGTGCGCTGGCTTTCCGACAAGGTCGGCGCCTCGCGCTCGAACTTCTCGGAAGCCGCCTTCAGGGCGTCGCCCTGGGCGGTCACGTCCTTCTCGCGCTTCAGGAACTCGGCTTCGAGCTTCGCCTGCGCGGTCTTTGCCGGTTGAGCCTCACGCAACACGCGGTCCGGGTTCACGAAACCGATGCGAAAGGTTTCCTGCGCTTGCGCGGGCGCCGCAGCGAGCACGAACGCGGGAATCAACAACGCACCGGCGGCGGCGCGAATCAAATGCTTCATTTAGAAAGACGTTCCGATCTGGAATTGGAGGCGCTGAATTCTATCCTTCGGGATCGTGATGAACCCGGTGCTGGGATCGACCACTTCCTTCTGAGACATGACGGGGAAGGCATAAGCCAGGCGCAGCGGGCCCAGCGGTGAGATCCAGCTGACGCCCAGGCCGACGGAAGCGCGCAGCTTTTTCTCGGCCTTCCACTGTGCATCGGTCAGGCCGGCAGCGCGCGAACCGAACACATTGCCGATGTCGAAGAAGCCGTACAGGCGCAGCGTGCGGTCGTTGCCGGCGCCGGGGAACGGCGTGCTCAGCTCGGCATTGAAGATCGCCTTCTTGGTGCCGCCGATGGCAGCGCCTTCGGTCTGGCCGAACAGCGGCAGGTCGCGCGGGCCGAGCGAGTTCTGCTCGAAGCCGCGGATCGAACCCAGGCCGCCGGCGTAGAAGTTCTTGAAGATCGGGTAGACCTTGTTGCCCAGTGCCTTCGCGTAGCCGACCTCGCCGTTGATCGAGAAGGTGTATTGCTTGTTGATCGCGAAGAACTGCTGGTACTGGTAGTTCGTCTTGACGTACTTCATGTCGCCAGCCGCGCCCACCTCGAGGTTGGCGCGCTGCAGGCGGCCCGTGGTCGGGATCAGCGCGCTGTCGCGGCTGTCGCGGCCCCAGCCGATGCTCAGCGGAACACCCCAGACGCTCTTCTGGTCGCAGCCGGTCACCAGGATGCCGGTCGGGTCCTTCTTGCACTGGAAGTAGCTCAGGTACGACGGCGGCGTGGTCAGGCCCGAGAAGGCCGTCGAACTGTTGGCGTCGAATGCATAGCGTTCGAGGCCGACACCGAAGAACACGGTGTCGACTTCGCTGAACGGCACGCCGAAGCGGATGGAGCCGCCCTGGTTCACCAGCTTGTAGTCGCCGTCGATCGACGACGAGTACGGACGCGTGGTGGTGTGATACAGGCTGATCGTGCGCGAGATGCCGTCCTGCGTGAAATACGGGTCGGTGGTCGTCAGCGACAGCGTGCGGTTGTACTTGCTGGTGTTGACCTGCACGCCCAGGAAGTTGCCCGAGCCGAACACGTTTTCCTGCGAGATGCCGAAGGTCAGCGCGACCTTTTCCGCGCTCGAGTAACCGGCGCCGAGTTGCAGGCTGCCGGTGGGCTTTTCGGCCACGTTGACGGTCAGGTCGACCTGGTCGGGCGAACCCGCGACTTCCTGCGTGTCGACGTTCACCTCGGTGAAGAAGCCCAGGCGGTCCACGCGGTCGCGCGAAAGCTTGATCTTGTCGCCGTCGTACCAGGAGGCTTCGAACTGGCGGAACTCGCGGCGAATGACTTCGTCGCGAGTCTTGTTGTTGCCGCCGACGGACACGCGGCGCACGTACACGCGGCGCGCCGGCTCGGCCTGCAGCGTGAGTGCCACACGGTTGTTGACGCGGTCGATCTCCGGGCGCGCCTGTACGCGTGCGAACGCATAGCCGAAGGTGCCGAAGTAGTCGTTGAAAGCCTTGGTGGTCTCGGTGACCTGCTCGCCGTTGTACGGCTCGCCGGGCTTGATGGTGATGAGCGACTTGAAGTCGTCGTCACGGCCGAGGTAATTGCCGTCGAGCTTCACGCTCGACACGACGAACTTCTCGCCTTCGGTGATGTTGACCGTGACCGTCAGGTCCTTGCGGTCCGGCGAAATGGCGACCTGCGTCGAGTCGATGCGGAACTCGAGGTAGCCGCGCGTGATGTAGTACGAGCGCAGCGTTTCCAGGTCGGCATTGAGCTTGGCGCGCGAGTACTGGTTCGACTTCGTGTACCAGCTCATGAAGCCGCCGCTGTCCTGGTCGAACAAGCTCAGCAGCGTCGATTCGCTGAAGGCCTTGCTGCCGACCACGTGCACTTCGCGGATGCGGGCCGAATCGCCCTCGGTCACGGTGAAGGTCAGGTTGACGCGGTTGCGCTCGATGGGCGTGACGGTGGTCACGACCTGCGCGTTGTACAGGCTGCGGCTCACGTACTGGCGCTTGAGCTCCTGCTCGGCGCGGTCGGCCAGCGCCTTGTCGTACGGGCGGCCGTCGGCCAGGCCGACTTCACGCAGCGCCTTCTGCAGCGCGGCCTTGTCGAATTCCTTGGTGCCGACGAAATCGACGTCGGCGATGGTGGGCCGCTCTTCGACGATCACCACCAGCACGTTGCCGTTGACGTCGATGCGCACATCCTTGAACAACCCCAGATCGAACAGCGCACGGATGGCGGCCGAACCGCGCTCGTCACTGTAGGTATCGCCCACGCGCAGCGGCAGCGATGCGAAGATCGTGCCGGCTTCAACGCGTTGCAGGCCTTCGACGCGAATGTCGCGAACCGTGAAAGGCTCTACGGCCCAGGCTGCAGTGGCCGCAAGCGCACTGACAACCACCGCGGCAACGCTACGCAGGCGAAAGCGATTGAAGTTTTTGTTCATCTGTGAATTGAGCCGGCACGGAAAGGGCCGGCAGAAAGTTAACCAAAGAGCCGCGTGACGTCGTTGAAGAGTGCGACCGACATCATGACCAGCAGCAGGGCGACACCCCCGCGCTGAAGCCGTTCCATCCAGGCGTCAGAGACGCTCTTGCCGGTCAGGCCCTCCCAAAGATAATACATCAGGTGCCCCCCATCGAGGACCGGCAGCGGCATGAGATTGAGGACCCCGAGGCTCACGCTGATGAGCGCCAGGAAGACCAGATATTGCGTGAAACCGAGGCTCGCGGACTTGCCCGCGTAGTCGGCAATGGTGAGCGGACCGCTCAGATTCTTGAGCGATGCCTCGCCGATGACCATCTTGCCCATCATGCGCACGGTCAGCGCCGAGACCTCCCAGGTGCGGACCACGCCGCGCCAGACGCCGTCGACCAGGCCCTGGCGCACCGTCACCATTTCAGGGGCCGCGCCCACGTAGGCGCCGATGCGGGCGACCTTCGCGCCGCCCTCTTCCCGCACCTCGGGCTTCACGTCGATGGTGAGCGGCTGGCCGCCGCGCTCGAGCCGCCAGGCCTGCACGCGCGGCTGGTCGCCGTCGACCGAGGCACGGATCACCTCGCGCAGCTGCTGCCCGTCGACGATGGCCGTGTCGCCGATGGCGCGCACCACGTCGCCGTTGCGCAGGCCGGAACGCTCCGCCGCGCTGCCCGCCATCACCTCGCCGATCTCGGGCCGGGTGAGCGGCGCCAGTACGCCGATCTTGCGGAACATCTGCGGATCGGCGTCCTTGGTCTCCATGCGGCTGAGCGGGAGCAGCACCTGCCGCGCCGGCTTGCCGCCTTCGCCCGCGATCTCCAGCGTCAGGTCATGGCCGTCGAGCGCGCCGCGCGTCATGCGCCAGCGCAGGTCTTCGAAGGACTGCACCGGCGACAGGTCGCCGTCGAAGCCGGCTTGCGTGACGTGCTCGCCGCCGCGCAGGCCCGCCGCCTCGGCCAGCGACGCCGCCACGGGACGCCCCAGCTTGGCAACCGGCTCCTGCACGCCGATCCAGTTGACCGCCGTGTAGAGCGCCACCGCCAGCAGCAGGTTGGCGATCGGGCCCGCGGCCACGATGGCCGCGCGCGAACGCAGGGGCTGGGTGTTGAAGGCGCGATGGCGCTCTTCGGGCGCCACGGGGCCTTCGCGCTCGTCGAGCATCTTGACGTAGCCGCCGAACGGGAACGCACCGATCACGAACTCGGTCTGCTGCCCCGGATGCTGGCGCTTGGGCTGCCAGCGGAGCAGCGCCTTGCCGAAGCCGACCGAAAACCGCTCCACCTTGACGCCGCAGGCCACCGCGACGCGGTAGTGCCCGTACTCGTGCACCGCGATCAGGACACCGAGTGCGACCACAAAGGCTATGACAGTGAGCAACATCGGAGTCCTCGGTTTCCAGGGGGGTGTCAGGCCGCGAAACGCAGCGCCGCGGCATTCGCGGCCGCACGGGCGCTGGCATCGAGCGCCAGCAGGTCGGCGAGCGATGCGGGCTTGGAGGGCGACACCGCTTCCAAAGTTTCCATGTTGACCGCATGAATGCGGTCGAAACGCAGGCGCCGGTCGAGGAAGGCCTCGACCGCCACTTCGTTCGCGGCGTTCAGCACGGCCGTGGTGCCCGGCGCGGCGCGCAGCGCCTGCCAGGCCAGGCCCAGCCCCGGGAACAGCATGGCGTCGGGCGCCTCGAAGCTCAGCGCCGACATCTGACGGAAGTCGAGCCGCGCCGCACCGCTCTCGATGCGCTCCGGCCAGGCCAGGCCGACCGCGATCGGCACCCGCATGTCGGGCGTGCCGAGCTGCGCGATGACCGAGGCGTCGGTGAACTGCACCATCGAATGCACCACGCTCTGCGGATGAATGACCACTTCGATCTGCTCGGGCGTCACGCCGAACAGGTGCCGGGCCTCGATGACCTCGAGCGCCTTGTTCATCATCGTGGCCGAGTCGACCGAGATCTTGCGGCCCATGACCCAGTTCGGATGCGCGCAGGCCTGCTCCGGCGTGACTGTGCCCAGCGTGTCGGGCGAGCGGGTGCGGAACGGGCCGCCCGAGGCGGTGAGGATGATCTTGTCGATGCGCCGCGGCCAGGTCGACGGGTCTTCGGGCAGCGACTGGAAGATGGCCGAGTGCTCGCTGTCGATCGGCAGCAGCGTGGCGCCGCCCTCGCGCACGGTGCGCATGAACAGGTCGCCGCCAACCACCAGCGCTTCCTTGTTGGCCAGCAGCAACCGCTTGCCGGCACGCGCCGCCGCGAGGCAAGGTGCAAGGCCCGCGGCGCCCACGATGGCGGCCATGACGGCATCGACCTCGTCGTGCGACGCTATCTTTTCGAGAGCATCATCCTCAGTCAGGACGACCGTGCCGAGCGAATTCTGCTTGAGTTTGTCGGCCAGCAGCGCCGCATGCGGCGCGCTGGCCATGACGGCGAAGCGCGGCGAGAACTGTGCGCACTGCGCCAGCAGTTCATCGACCTTGGTGGCCGCGGAAAGCGCGAACACCTCGAAGCGCTCGGGGTGGCGCGAAATGACGTCGAGCGTGCTCACACCGACCGAACCGGTCGAACCTAGCACCGTCACGCGTTGTCTGGGAGTGTTCACAGGAAGGCCAGCATCATGGCAATGGGAAGCGCGGGCAAGAGGGCATCCACGCGGTCGAGAACGCCGCCGTGGCCGGGCAGCAGCCGGCTGCTGTCCTTGGCGCCGGCGCTGCGTTTAATGAGAGATTCGACAAGGTCGCCCACGACACTCATCGCCGCAAGGAACAGCGCGCCGAGCAGCAACAGCCACCAGCCGCGCTCATGGAGCCGCGTGTAGAGGCTGGCCACCGTGGCGCCCGCCGCCTTGTCGGCCCAGACCCAGGCAAAGGCCAGCACCACCACGCCGATCATGCCGCCCCACACGCCTTCCCAGCTCTTGCCGGGGCTGATCGCGGGGGCCAGCTTGTTGCGGGTGAACTTCAGGCCGAAGGCGCGGCCGGCGAAATAGGCGAACACGTCGGCCACCCACACCAGCACCAGGATCGAAAGCAGGAAGTTGATGCCGACCATGCGCGCCTGCACCGCGGCAAGCCAGGCCACCCACAGCGCCAGCAGGCCGCCGACCAGCCGCAGCCCGCGCGGAATGCGGGGCCAGCCCGGCACCGCCACGCGCAGCAGTGCGGCACCGCCCAGCACCCAGGCGGCGCTGGCCAGGGTCCACATCAATGCGAGCGGCTGGTTCAGCAAGCCCAGCCACCACGACAGCGCGCACAGCACCACCGTCTCGATGCCCAGGAACACCGACAGCCGCTGGCCGTAGCCGTTCAGGCGCCCCCACTCCCAGGCCGCCGCGCCGATCAGCACGAGCATCACGCAGGCAAAGGGAATGTGGCTTGGATAGAACAGCGCCGGCAGCAGGATCGCGAGCAGCACGATCGCCGTGAGGATGCGTTGTTTGAGCATGCGAGAGGGGTTGTCGGGCCGTCAGGCCGTCTGGCCTTGGGGGGCCGAGACCTGTGCCGAGGTTTGACCGAAGCGGCGCTCGCGGCCCTGGAACGCGGCGATGGCCTCGTCCAGCGCGGCCTCGTCGAATTCAGGCCACAGCTTGTCGCTGAAGAAGAGCTCGGCGTAGGCACTCTGCCAGAGCAGGAAGTTCGACAACCGCTGCTCACCGCCGGTGCGGATGAACAGGTCGGGGTCGGCCACGTGGGCCAGCGCCATCGCGCGGTCGAGGCTGAGCTCGGTGATGGCTTCGCCTTGCGCAACCAGCCTGGCCGCGGCCTGCGCGATGTCCCAGCGGCCGCCGTAGTTGAAGCAGACATTCAGCACCATGCGCGCGTTGTGCGCGGTGGCCGCCTCGGCTTCGACCAGGCCCGCCACCATCTTCGGCGACAGGCCGGCTCGTTCGCCGACGAAATGCAACCGCACGCCGTCCTTGCTGAGCCGGGGCACCTCGCGGGCGAGCGCACCGACCATCAACTCCATGAGTCCGGAGACTTCCTCGACGGGACGGTTCCAGTTCTCCGAGGAGAACGCGAACACCGTGAGCACGCCCACGCCGCGGTCGGCGCAGGCCTTGACGCAGCGGCGCAGCGATTCGACGCCCTGCTTGTGCCCCGCGACGCGGGGCAGGAAGCGCCGCGTCGCCCAACGGCCGTTGCCGTCCATGACGATGGCAACGTGGTGAGGGATGCGCGGCGATGACGAGGCCATGGCAGGCCTCAAACGGCCATGATCTCCGCTTCCTTGGCCGTGACCAGGCGGTCGATTTCCGAGATGTGGCGGTCGGTGACCTTCTGGATCTCGGCTTCGGCGCGCTTCTGGTCGTCTTCGGACGCCAGCTTGTCCTTGACCAGTTTCTTGACCGCTTCGTTGGCGTCACGGCGCAGGTTGCGCGTGGCGATCTTGGCGCTCTCGCCTTCGTTGCGCACCAGCTTGGTCATTTCCTTGCGGCGCTCTTCGCTCATGGCGGGCAGCGGCACGCGGATCAGGTCGCCCATCGAGGCGGGGTTCAGGCCCAGGTCGCTTTCGCGGATGGCCTTCTCGATCTTGGCGCCCATGCCCTTTTCCCAGGGCTGGACGCTGATGGTGCGCGAGTCGAGCACCGACACGTTGGCCACCTGGCTCAGCGGCACCTGCGAACCGTAGTACTCGACATGGATCGAGTCGAGCAGTGCCGAGTTGGCGCGGCCGGTGCGGATCTTGGTGAGGTTGCTCTGGAACGCCGCGAGCGATTGGTTCATCTTCGCGTCGGTCGTGCTCTGAATATCTGCAATGGTCATCTTATTGGCTCCTAGGCATGCACCAGCGTGCCCTCGTCCTCGCCCATCACGACGCGCTTGAACGCGCCGTTCTTGAGGATCGAGAACACCTTGATCGGCAGCTTCTGGTCGCGGCACAGCGCGAAGGCCGTGGCGTCCATGATGCCGAGATTCTGCGCAATCGCCTCGTCGAAGGTGAGCGAGGAATAGCGCGTCGCATTGGGGTTGGTCTTGGGATCGGCGGTGTAGACGCCGTCGACCTTGGTCGCCTTGAGCACCAGTTCGGCGCCGATTTCGGCACCGCGCAGCGCGGCAGCCGTGTCGGTCGTGAAGAACGGGTTGCCCGTGCCGGCCGCGAACACCACGACCTTGCCCTCTTCGAGGTACTGCAGGGCCTTGGGGCGCACATAGGGCTCGACCACCTGCTCGATGGCAATGGCGGACATCACGCGGGCGATGAGACCCTGCTTGTCCATGGCATCGGCCAGGGCCAGCGAGTTCATGACGGTGGCCAGCATGCCCATGTAGTCGGCCGTGGCGCGATCCATGCCGACGGAGCCTCCGGCGACGCCGCGGAAGATGTTGCCGCCGCCGATCACGACCGCCACCTGGACGCCCATGTTCACGACTTCGGCCACTTCCTGGACCATGCGCACGATCGTCGCGCGGTTGATGCCGAAGGCGTCGTCGCCCATCAGTGCCTCTCCCGACAGCTTCAACAAGATTCGCTTGTGGGCTGGGCGGGGATCAGACATGGGCAATTTCCTTTGGTTGGCGGGGGCGAGTGTAAAACGTAGCGGTGAAAAAGCGGCGGCACGCGTTCGCGCACCGCCGCTTGTATGGCAGCAGAATCAGGCGGCTGCCTTGGCAGCGGCGACTTGCGCGGCCACTTCGGCGGCGAAGTCGTCGACCTTCTTCTCGATGCCTTCGCCGACCACGTACAGGGTGAAACCCTTGATCGAGGTGTCGGCGGCCTTGAGCATCTGCTCGACGGTCTGCTTGTCGTTCTTCACGAACGGCTGGTTGTGCAGCGAGACTTCCTTCAGGAACTTCTGCACGCCGCCTTCGATGCGCTTGGCAACGATGTCGGCAGGCTGAGCCTTCTTGCCTTCGGCTTCGGCCGTCTTGCGGTCTTCTTCCGCCTTGCCGGCAGCCACTGCGCGCTCTTTTTCGATCAGCTCGGCAGGCACGTCCGACGCCTGGATGGCGACCGGCTTCATGGCGGCGATGTGCATTGCCACGTCCTTGGCCGAGGTGTCGTCGCCCTCGAACTCGACCATCACGCCGATGCGCGTGCCGTGCAGGTACGAAGCCAGCTTGCCGTTGCCGGCGAAGTGCTTGAAGCGGCGGAAGCTCATGTTCTCGCCGATCTTGCCGATCAGGCCCTTGCGCACGTCTTCGAGCGTGGGGCCGAAACCGTCCTGCTCGTAGGCCAGCGCGCCCAGGGCGGCGATGTCCGCGGGGTTGTTCTTCGCGACCAGCATGGCGGCAGCGTTGGCCAAGGCCAGGAAGCTGTCGTTCTTGGTGACGAAGTCGGTTTCGCAGTTGATTTCGATCATGCCGCCGGCAGCGCCGTCGACGAAAGCCGTGACCACGCCTTCAGCGGTGATGCGGCCCGATGCCTTGCCGGCCTTGTTGCCGAGCTTGATGCGCAGCAGCTCTTCGGCCTTTTCCATGTTGCCTTCGGCCTCGGTCAGGGCCTTCTTGCATTCCATCATGGGCGCGTCGGTCTTAGCGCGCAGTTCGCCAACCATGCTTGCGGTGATTGCAGCCATTTGTGTATCTCCGTAATTCCAAAAATCAGGTTAAAAAAAAGGGGCACCAAAGCCCCTTCTTCAGGCTCGCGAGCGCGCCAATCAGGCCGAAGCGCCTTCTTCGACTTCGACGAATTCGTCGTTGCCTTCGGCGATGGCCTTGACCACGTCACCGGTGGCGCTGTTGCGGCCTTCGATGATGGCGTCGGCGATGCCGCGGGCGTACAGCGTGACAGCCTTCGACGAGTCGTCGTTGCCGGGGATCACGTAGTCGATGCCTTCGGGCGAGTGGTTGGAGTCCACCACGCCGATCAGCGGAATGTTGAGCTTCTTGGCTTCAGCCACGGCGATCTTGTGGAAGCCCACGTCGATCACGAAGATGGCGTCCGGCAGTGCAGCCATGTCCTGGATGCCGCCGATGTCCTTTTCGAGCTTCGCGATTTCGCGCGAGAAGGTCAGTTGCTCCTTCTTGCTCAGCGAGTCGAGGCCGGCTTCCTGCTGGGCCTTCATGTCCTTCAGACGCTTGATCGAGGTCTTGACGGTCTTGAAGTTGGTCAGCATGCCGCCGAGCCAGCGGGTGTCGACGAAAGGCACGCCGGCGCGACGGGCTTCAGCCGCCACGATTTCACGGGCCTGGCGCTTCGTGCCGACCATCAGGATCGTGCCGCGGTTGGCCGTGAGTTGCTTGGCGTACTTCATCGCGTCCTGGAACATCGGGAGCGACTTTTCCAGGTTGATGATGTGAATCTTGTTGCGGTGACCGAAGATGAACGGAGCCATCTTGGGGTTCCAGAAGCGGGTTTGGTGACCGAAGTGGACACCGGCTTCCAGCATTTCGCGCATGGTGGTAGACATTGAAAATTACTCCAAAGGTTGGGTCTAAAATCCAGCCCGTTTTGTGCTCTCTTGAACGGAGTCACAACACCTTGATTGGGCCGGTTTGCGGATGTGTTTGGCTGGATGCAACGGAAGCCGTCGCTCGGCCAGCGAAACCCAAAGAGTATAGCACGCCCGCCTCCCCTCTTTCCTGAACCCGAGCCGCATGCGCGGCACCTGCAGCCACCCATGAACGACCTTCACGCCACCCGTCTCACCCTTCTGGCAGGTGGCTCCGATGCACGCACCGAAATGGAGCACTCCATCGGCATCGCCCAGTCGGCGGCCTGCACCCACGTCTTCACCCGCACGATGTTCGACGAGGCCCGCCAGGCCGCCGCCGGGTCGAACCCCGACAGCCGCCTTTGCGGGCTCGCCTTCACGGCCAAGGACCTGTTCGACATCGAGGGCCAGCCGACGCCAGCAGGCTCGGTGGTGTTGGCCCACGCGCCCGCCGCCAAGGCCGATGCCACGGCCGTGGCCCGGCTGCGCGCCGCCGGCGGCGTGCTCACGGGCCGGACCAACATGACGGAGTTCGCCTTCTCCGGCGTCGGCGTCAACCCGCACCACGGCACACCGGCCAACGTGAGCGACGCCGCCACGCCGCGCATTCCGGGCGGCTCGTCGTCCGGCGCGGCCATTTCGGTGGCCACCGGCGCCGCCTTCATCGGCCTGGGCTCCGACACGGGCGGCTCGATCCGCATTCCCGCGGCGCTCAACGGCATCGTCGGCTTCAAGAGCACCGCCCGCCTCGTGCCTGCAGACGGCGCGCTGCCGCTGTCGACCACGCTCGACACGGTCTGCGCCATGACCCGCTCGGTGCGCGACGCCATCGCCGCGCACGAAATCCTTGCCGCGCGGCGCGTCACGGCCGGCAATGCGCCGCTGGCGGCCTACCGGCTCGCCGTGGTCAGGAACATGTTCTTCGACGGCATCGAGCCCACGGTCGCCACCGCCTTCGAACGCACGCTGAAGACCTTGCGCGCCGCCGGCGCCCGCATCGAGGAGATCGAGCTGCCGCAGCTGGCAGAACTCGCGACCATCAACGCCACCGGCGGCTTCTCGGCGTCCGAGGCCCATGCCTGGCACCGCCTGCTGCTCGAGCGCAGCGGCGCCGGCTACGACCCGCGCGTGGCCCAGCGCATCCTGCGCGGCGCCACCATGAAGGCGCACGAGTACATCGACCTGCTGAACGCCCGCCACGGCTGGATCGCCCGCGTCGAAGCCGCCATTGCCCCGTTCGACGCCGTGCTTTCGCCGACCGTGCCGATCACCGCGCCGTCCATCGCCAGCGTGGCCCCCGGCGCCGAGCGCGACGACGAATTCTTCCGCGTCAACGCACTGCTGCTGCGCAACCCGTCGATCGTGAATATGCTCGACGGCTGCGCGCTCTCGCTGCCCTGCCACGCCAACGGCGAACTGCCGGTCGGCCTGATGCTGTGGCATGCCGCCCTGCACGACGACGCCGTGCTCGCGGTGGCGCTCCAGACCGAGCATGCGCTACAAAAACAATAGCCGCCATCGCACGCCCACCGGGCGTCAGCCGCTTCTTTTATCTAAATATCCTCAATGAAAATCGCGATCGTGGGCGCCGGCATCATCGGCGTCACCACCGCCTGGGAACTGGTTTCCGACGGCCATGAAGTGACCGTGTTCGAGCGCCGAGGCGCCGCTGCAGAAGAAGCCAGCTTCGCCAACGCAGGCGTGGTCGCACCCGGATATGTCACGCCCTGGGCGGCCCCGGGCATGCGCGGCAAGGTGCTGCGCTCGCTGCTCTCGTCGCACGGCGCCATCAAGCTGCGCTGGCCGCTCAACTCGCGCGACATCGGCTGGATGTCGCGCTGGCAGAAGGCTTGCAAGCTCGAGACCTACCTGGCCAACCGCGCCCGCATGCAGCGCCTGGCCTTCTACAGCCGCACCCGGCTGCACGAAGTGTCCGAGGCGCGCGAACTCAGCTACGAGCGCAGCGACGGCTACCTGGTGCTGCTGCGCTCCAAGCGCGAGAAGAAGCTGGTGCAGCCCGGGCTCGAGGTGCTGCGCCAGGCCGGCAGCGTGTTCCGCGAGGTCGATGCCGACGAGGCCCGGCTGCTCGAACCAGCCCTGAACCCCGACACGCCGCTGGCCGGCGCCATCCACCTGCCGGAAGACGAAGTGGCCAACTGCCGCCAGTTCGCGCTGCTGCTCAAGTGGGAGGCCGAGGCCTTCGGTGCGCAGTTTCACTTCAACTGCGACATTGCGCCGCTGAGCCGCGCGGCGCCGACCTCGCTGTCGCTGGCGGGCGGCTCGGAAGCCGTGCGCTACGACGCGGTCGTGATGTGCGCCGGCCTGAACTCGGCCTCGTTGCTGCGGCCGCTGGGCTTGCGCATTCCGATGGCGCCGGTCTACGGCCATTCGGTCAGCGCGCCGATCCGCGAGCCGCTCAACGCTCCGCGCAGCGCGGTGATGGACGAGCGCTACAAGGTCGCCATCTCGCGCCTCGGACAGCGTGTGCGCGTGGCCGGCAGCGCCGAGATCGGCGGCTCGCTGGACACGATGAACCCGGCCGCCATCCAGACGCTCTACAAGGTGCTTCACGACTGGTTTCCGGGTGCGGCCACGCTGCAGTCCGGCGTGCAGCAGTGGAAAGGCGCACGGCCGATGCTGCCGGACGGCCCGCCCGTGCTGGGCCCCAGCGGCATTCCGGGCGTGTGGCTCAACCTCGGGCATGGCTCGAGCGGCTGGGCGCTGTCGTGCGGCAGCGCGCGCGTGCTGGGCGACCTGATCGCCGGTCAGGACCCGGGCATCGACCTCGAAGGCCTCGGCGTCGAACGGCTCAGTCTCTAGGGCCCCAGCGGCGCAGTTGCTCCGGGGTCGCCGGCTTTTCCACCGGCAGCTCGGGCTCGGGCTCGGGCGGCGGCGCCCACCGGCCGGCAATCCACCCCAGAATGGCCGGCGCCACCAGCGCGAAAAACACCAGGCACAGCAGGTCCGCGCCGATCACGAGCCAATTCGCCAGGCTCGACCCTGCCTCGGCCGGTACGTCGAGCCAGTGCATCACGCCGAAGCCATAGCCCACGCCCAGCGCCCAGGCCACGTCGCGCAGCGGGATGCGGCGCAACGACTCGGCCAGCAGGAACAGCCCCCAGACCACGGCCAGCAGGCCGAGCGCCCAGGCTGCGCCGGCGATCAGCGCGAGGGCCGTGCCGATCAGGCCGGCGAAAAACGCCAGCAGCAGGACCAGCAGCCAGCCAAGGGTCTTGAACGTCATCGGCCGATGATAGAGAGAGCGGATAGAGCGCAGGCGCGGCGGCACAATGGATCGATGCACCGCATCACGTCCGCCACCGCCGCCGACCTGTTCGACATCGCCGCCACGCGCCGCATCGAGCAGGCCGCGGCAACCGCCCTGCCCGCCCACACGCTGATGCAGCGCGCGGGGCTTGCCGTGGCGCGCCTCGCCATGGCGATCGCACCGCATGCGCGAACGATCTGGGTGGCGTGCGGGCCGGGCAACAACGGGGGCGACGGCTTCGAGGCGGCGGCGCAATTGCGGCATCGCGGCTTCTTTCCGGTTGTCACGTTCGCGGGCGACGAAAGCCGGCTGCCGCCGGATGCCACGGCCTCGCTGCAGCGAGCGCGCGATGCGGGCGTCACTTTCGCAGCGGCGCCGCCGTCGAGCCATGACCTGGCCATCGATGCGCTGTTGGGCATCGGGTCGACACGGCCGCCCGAAGGCACGATGGCCGAGTGGCTGGCGCGGATGCACGCCAGTGCGCAGCCCGTGCTCAGCGTCGACGTGCCCTCGGGGCTGAACGCGGACACGGGCACCCTGCCCCACGGCGCCGATCACGCACAGACGTCGCCCCGCACCTGCATCACCTTTCTCACCTTGAAACCCGGCCTGTTCACGGCCCAGGGCCGCGATGCGGCGGGCGCGGTGTGGTTCGACGATCTCGGCTGCGGCGCATTCGCCAAGGAACACGCACCGACGGCACGCATCGCCGGCACGCCCGCCATGCAGCCGCGCACCCACGCCTCGCACAAGGGCAGCTACGGCGATGTCGCGGTGATCGGCGGCGCGTCGGGCATGGCCGGCGCCGCGCTTCTGGCCGGCTCGGCGGCACTGCATGCGGGCGCGGGACGCGTGTTCGTCGGGCTGCTGGACCCGAGCGCAGCACCGGTGGACGTTTCGCAACCGGAGTTGATGTTGCGAGACGCCCATGCGCTTGACCTCTCGGGCATGACGGCGGTGTGCGGTTGCGGTGGTGGAGAGGCCGTTCGCGACCTGCTGCCCAGCGTGCTGTCGACGGCGGCTGCACTGGTGCTCGACGCCGATGCGCTCAACGCCATCGCGGCCGATGCCGCGCTTCAAGCGCAGCTGGTGTCTCGAGGGAAAAGCGGCGCGCCGACAGTGCTCACGCCGCATCCGCTGGAGGCCGCACGCCTGCTGGGCTGCACGGCTGGCGAGGTGCAGGCCGACCGGCTGGCCGCCGCTCGCCAGTTGGCATCCCGGTTCGGCGCGGTGACGGTGCTCAAGGGGTCAGGCACCGTGATCGCCGGTACCGACAACCAGCCACCGGCCGTCAACCTGACCGGCAATGCCCGCCTGGCAAGCGCTGGCACTGGCGACGTGCTGGCCGGCATGGTCGGCGCGGCGCTGGCGATGCGCCGGCCGCCGTTCGAGGCGGCCTGCGAGGCCGTCTGGCAGCACGGCCACATCGCCGACACCTGGCCGCTCGATGCGGCCCCGCTCACGGCGGGCACGCTGGCCCGCCGCGCGCCCGTCTGACCAACCGACCGATCGACGGGTTTAGCCGCGACCGACGAAGGGCATCTTCGTCGCCATGATGGTGTGGAACAGCACGTTGGCTTCCAGCGGCAGGTTGGCCATGTAAAGCACCGACTGGCCGACGATCTTCACGTCGATGAGCGGCTCGATCGCCAGCTCGCCATTGGCCTGCGGCACACCCTTGGCCATGCGCGCGGCCAGTTCGGTCATGGCGTTGCCCACGTCCACCTGCCCCACCGCGATGTCGTACTTGCGCCCGTCGAGCGACGCCGTCTTGGTCAGGCCTTCGACCGCGTGCTTGGTGGACGTGTAGGCGGCCGAGTTCGGACGCGGCGCGGTGGCCGAGATCGAGCCGTTGTTGATGATGCGCCCGCCCATCGGCGTCTGCGCCTTCATCGTGCGGAACGCCTGCTGGATGCAGAAGAACATGCCCGTCAGGTTGATGTCGACCACGCCCTGCCACTGCTCCGGTGTCCAGTCCTCGAAGGGACCCGGCGGGTTGCCCACGCCGGCGTTGTTGAACAGCAGGTCGACGCGGCCGAAGCGATCGACCGCGGCCGCGAACAGCGCCTGCACCGAATCGGCCTTGGCCACATCGGTCGGCACGGCGAAGGCGCGCGCACCGGCGCCCGATTCTTCCGCCACCTGCTCCAGCGGCTCCAGGCGGCGGCCGGCCAGCACCACGTTCCAGCCGTCGCCCAGCAGCGCCAGCGCCGCGGCGCGGCCGATGCCGGAGCCCGCCCCGGTGACGATGGCGATGCGGCCCTTGTTGTCTTCAGCGCTCATGCGGTCTGTCTCTTTCTTTTGTCAGTTTGTCGATGGTTCATGCGGCAGGGCATCAGCGGCGCGGCTTGCGCCCCTTCATCTTGTTGGCGGCCTTCTTGACCGCCGACTTGAAGGCCTGCATCGCCGACTGCGGCCCGGCCGCAACCGAGGTGCCGCGCTCGGCGCGCGGCTGGTCGGCCGAGGCGTCGGCCTTGTGGCGCGAACCGCGCTTGGCCGATGCCTTGACCGGCACGCCCGATGATGCCGCGCCCTTGTCCTTCATCGCGCGCGACATCAGGTCTTCGCCCTCACGCACGAGGCGGAAGTCGATCTTGCGGCCGTCCAGGTCGACGCGACTCACCTGCACCCGCACGCGCGTGCCGATGGCATAGCGAATGCCGGTGCGCTCGCCGCGCAGCTCCTGGCGCATCTCGTCGAACTTGAAGTACTCGCCGCCGAGCTCGGTGATGTGCACCAGCCCTTCGACGTACATCGCGTCGAGCGTGACGAAGATGCCGAAGGTGGTGGCCGCGGTGACCACGCCGCCGTACTCCTCGCCGAGGTGCTCGCGCATGTACTTGCACTTGAGCCAGGCCTCGACGTCGCGGCTGGCTTCGTCGGCGCGGCGCTCGTTGGCGCTGCAATGCAGGCCCGCGGCTTCCCATGCCAGCACTTCCTTGCTGGGCGCGATGGTGGCTTTCTGCGGCTTGGCCGTCGGCGCCTTCACGCGCGACGCGAGCCGCTTGGCCAGCTTCGCATGCGCTTCGCCGGGCGTGGGCAGCATCGGCAACTGGTAGCGCGACTTGGTGAGGATCGCCTTGATCACGCGGTGCACCAGCAAGTCCGGATAGCGCCGGATCGGGCTGGTGAAATGCGTGTACGCCTCGTAGGCCAAGCCGAAGTGGCCGCTGTTGAACGGCGTGTAGATCGCCTGCTGCATCGAGCGCAGCAGCATGGTGTGGATCTGCTGCGCGTCGGGGCGCTCCTTGGTGGCCACTGCAATCGCCTGGAACTCGCCCGGCTTGGGGTCGTCCGTGATGCTCAGGCCCACGCCCATCGCCTTCAGGTAGCCGCGCAGGATTTCCTTCTTCTCGGCCGTCGGGCCTTCGTGCACGCGGAACAGGCCCGGGTGCTTGCCTTCGGCGATGAAGTCGGCGCTGCAGACGTTGGCCGCGAGCATCGCTTCTTCGATGAGACGGTGCGCCTCGTTGCGCGTGCGCGGCACGATCTTCTCGATGCGGCCGGCGTCGTCGCAGATGATCTGCGTCTCGGTGGTCTCGAAGTCGACCGCACCGCGTTTGCCGCGCTGCTTGAGCAGCGCCTTGTACACATCGGCAAGGTTCAGCAGGTCCTTCACGCGGTCCTTGCGCTTGGCCGCTTCGGGGCCGCGCGTGTTGCCGAGGATGGCGGCCACCTCGGTGTACGTGAAGCGCGCATGGCTGAACATCACGGCCGGATAGAACTGGTACGCGTAGATCTCGCCGTCGGCCGCGACCAGCATGTCGCACACCATGCACAGGCGTTCGACATCGGGGTTCAGCGAGCACAGGCCGTTCGACAGCTTCTCGGGCAGCATCGGGATGACGCGGCGCGGAAAGTAGACGCTGGTGGCGCGGTCGTAGGCGTCGATGTCGATCGGCGAACCGGTGCGCACATAGGCGCTGACGTCGGCGATGGCCACGAGCAGCCGCCAGCCCTTGCCACGGCCCACCTTCGCGGGCTCGCAATAGACGGCGTCGTCGAAGTCGCGCGCGTCTTCACCGTCGATGGTGACGAGCGGGATGTCGGTGAGGTCGACGCGCCCCTTCTTGTCGGCGGGACGGACCTTCTCGGGCAATGCCTTGGCCTCGGCCAGGCACTCCGCGGAGAACTCGTGCGGCACGCCGTACTTGCGCACGGCAATTTCGATTTCCATGCCGGGGTCGTCGATCTCGCCCAGCACTTCCTTCACGCGGCCCACGGGTTGGCCGAACAGCGCCGGCGGCTCGGTGAGCTGCACCACGACGACCTGCCCGACCTTCGCAGGACCGGTGGCGCCCTTGGGAATCAGAACGTCTTGTCCGTAGCGCTTGTCTTCGGGGGCAACGAGCCAGATACCGCCTTCATGCAGCAAGCGGCCGATGATCGGCTGCTCGGGACGCTCGACGATTTCCACCACGCGCCCTTCGGGGCGACCGCGGCGGTCCTGCCGCACGACACGCGCCTTGACGCGGTCCTTGTGCAGCACCGCGCGCATCTCGTTCGGGGGCAGGTAGATGTCTGCTTCACCGTCGTCGCGCTGCACAAAACCGTGCCCGTCGCGATGTCCTTGAACAGTGCCTTCGAATTCGTCCAACAAGCTGCTGGAAGTGACATTATTTTTGATATGATCTCCTTCTTTCCTGAAATTCAAAACATAACTGCTTCGGCAGTTCTGTGGGCCCAGATGGCGGAATTGGTAGACGCACTAGTTTCAGGTACTAGCGAGTAACATCGTGGAGGTTCGAGTCCTCTTCTGGGCACCAAGTTTAAACAGACCTTTACCAGGTCATCCGATTGAAGCCACCGGTCTCCGGTGGCTTTTTTCATGGCCGTTTGAATCTGCATCAAACGGGCAACGCGGGCGATGCCGCCGGCTTCGAAAACAAAAATGCGCGCGCAAGCGAACATCTCTGTCAGGAAGCCGCAGAAAATTGTGTATACTCGTAGTCTTTGCTGAAAAGCAAAACAACACAGCTGCTTCGGCAGGTGTGAAGCCCAGATGGCGGAATTGGTAGACGCACTAGTTTCAGGTACTAGCGAGTAACATCGTGGAGGTTCGAGTCCTCTTCTGGGCACCAAATACAAGCTGACCCCCGCCAGGTCATTCGAAACAAGCCACCGGTCTCCGGTGGCTTTTTTCTTGTCTGTACGAATCCGCATCAAACCGGCAGTGCGATCAGGTCGTGGCCTTCTGCGCCCACGATGCGCGCGCGCGTGAACTCACCGACCTTGAGCGTCTTGCTGATCTTCTCGGGCGGCAGCAGGCGAACCGTGCCGTCGATCTCCGGTGCATCGGCGTACGTGCGCCCCACCCCACCCTTGCGGCCCATGCCCGGCGCCGAATCGACCAGCACCTGCATCGTCGAGCCGATGCGCTTTTGCAGCTTGGCGATCGACACGGCTTCCGCCACTTCCATGAAACGGGCGCGACGCGCTTCACGCTCCGGCTCGGGCAGCATGCCGGGAATATCGTTGGCGGTCGCGCCTGCGACCGGGCTGTAGGCAAAGCAACCGGCACGGTCGATTTCGGCTTCGCGAATGAAGTCGAGCAGATGCTCGAATTCCTGCTCCGTCTCGCCGGGGAAACCGGCAATGAAGGTGCTGCGGATCACGAGCTCCGGGCACACCTCGCGCCAACGCGCCAGACGCTCCAGGTTCTTCTCGCCGCTGGCCGGACGCTTCATGCGCTTGAGCACGTCGGGGTGGCTGTGCTGCAGCGGCACGTCGAGGTACGGCAGCACCATGCCGCTGGCCATGAGCGGAATGATTTCGTCGACGCTCGGATACGGGTACACGTAGTGCAAACGAACCCACGCGCCGTAAGGCTCGGCGATTTCGCCCAGGGTGCGCACCAGCTCCAGCATGCGGGTCTTGACCGGCTTGCCGTCCCAGAACCCGGTGCGGTACTTCACGTCGACGCCATAGGCCGAGGTGTCCTGGCTGATCACCAGCAACTCCTTCACGCCGCCTTCGAACAAGGCCTTCGCCTCGCTCAACACGTCGCCGACCGGCCGCGACACCAAGTCGCCGCGCATCGACGGAATGATGCAGAAAGTGCAGCGGTGGTTGCAGCCTTCGCTGATCTTCAAGTACGCATAGTGGCGCGGCGTCAGCTTGAGGCCGGCAACGCCGAAGGTGTTCGGCACCAGGTCGATGAACGGGTCGTGCGGCTTGGGCAGGTTGGCGTGCACCGCATCCATCACCTCTTGCGTGGCGTGCGGGCCGGTCACGGCCAACACGCTCGGGTGCATCTGGCGCACCAGATTGCCACCTTGGTCGCCGGTCTTGGCGCCGAGGCAGCCAGTGACGATCACGCGGCCGTTTTCGGCCAGCGCTTCACCAATGGTGTCCAGGCTTTCCTTCACCGCATCGTCGATGAAGCCGCAGGTGTTGACGATCACCAGATCGGCACCTTCGAAAGTCTTGGAGGTCTGATAGCCCTCAGCGCTCAGCTGGGTCAGGATCAATTCGGAATCTGTCAGGGCCTTGGGGCAGCCCAGGCTCACGAATCCGACCTTGGGGGCGGTCGGCGTGGCCGTACGTTCGGGGGAGGCAACTTCGCTCATATGCCTCTATTGTCCCAGCTATCGGTGACGGCTGGGCATTCATTGGAGAACCTTCGCCTTCGGCCGAGGGTCAAGCGCACTCGGTCGATCTGGCGGCCGGACGGCCGAGGTGGAACTCAGGGACGCTTGATGCCAAAGGCGCCCAGCACCTGCTCGGTGTTTTTCTGCATCTGCTCCTGCATCTGCAGGAACACATTCTTCGATTGCTCGACGTAGTTGCCCATCAGCCCCTGCAGCATCGGCGACTGCATGCTCATGAAGCGCGACCACATTTCGGGCGTCAGGCCTTCGGCCTTGTCGGCCAGTTGGGCCTGCACTTCGGTCATGGCCTGGATGTTCTTCTCGAGATACGGGCCCATGTAGCCCTGCATCGCCTGCCCGTAGAAACGGATGATGTTGGACAGCACCTGCTCGGTGAACATCGGCGCGCCGCCCGCCTCTTCTTCAAGAATGATCTGCAGCAGAATGCTGCGGGTGAGATCGTCGCCGGACTTGGCGTCACGCACCACGAACTGCGCACTCTGGATGACCAGCTGCTTCACCTCGGTCAGCGTGATGTACGTGGATGTCTCGGTGTCGTAGAGCCTTCGGTTGGGGTACTTCTTGATCACACGCTGTACCGGTTTGACCCCGGACTTCTTGCTCTGCACTGCGGACTCCTTCACATGGACGCCCATGTCATCGGATGATTCTAGGGAGCGGTTTTGCTGCGCCGCGACAAGGTTTACCCTGACCGCACGACGCTCGTGCACGTTCAGTCCGACGATGTGGCGTATTCCGCCCCGCACGAATGGCAGGACGCGGTCTCTGGAAGCTCTTCGGAAGCCTCGCGAAAACGCAGCGGATTTTTTTGTCCGTAGACCACCCAGCAACGTGGGCAGTGCTCCTGGCCCGGCGTGGGCAGGTAGGCGCGGGCGCGCTGTTCGGCACGCTCTTCGGTCAAAGGCATGCCCTGGCGTTGCTGCGCGCGCGCCACTTCGCGTGCCGCCATGGTTTCCGTGCGGCCGCCTGCGTGGTCGTTGATGCCGTAGACGGCACGTGCAAACTCGAGAGGAGCCTGCTTCAACAGCAAGGCCTGACGCTTGTCGGCATGAGCCCGATCAACCAGCGTTGATCGCGTATTCATCTGATCGCTTATCAAGAAATTGGGAAATGGTTTGCAGTGCGGCCAAGTTAGCACAACAAGATGGCCATGGTCTTTTTCTGCATCACCACAAGTGGACGATGAATGCACCGGGGAACCCGGTGCATGCTTTGTTCAACTGATCCGGTGGTTGGCCGGGATTGAACAAAAATTGGTAGGCGCGATTGGACTCGAACCAACGACCCCCACCATGTCAAGGTGGTGCTCTAACCAGCTGAGCTACGCGCCTAAGGATGTGTCCGAGAAGCACTTATTGTAGCAGCAGAAATCACGCTTTTCAGCGACGACGTGCAGATCGCACACCAATAACTGCAGTGACCAGTCCGAGCACCTGCGTAAGCCGCGCGGCATCGGCGATTTCCACGGTGAAGGTCATCCACGCCGTGCCCTTGATCGATTGCGTCTGCACGCCGATCACATTCATCTTCTCGCGTGCGAACACGTCGGAGATATCGCGCAGCAGCCCTTGCCTGTCGGCCGCCTCGACGGACACGTCCACCGCATACACCGGCGCCTCTGCGCCCTTCTTCGCGGCACCCCACTCCACATCGATGACGCGCTCGCCATCCTTCGCGGCCATCGTGCGGAAGTTGCTGCAATCGCTGCGGTGCACGCTGACACCATGACCTCGCGTGACGAAACCGCGAATGGCGTCGGGCGGCGCAGGCTTGCAGCACTTGGCAAGTTGCGTCATCAATGAAGACACGCCCACCACCAGCACACCGCCCTTGCCCGACTTCTCGCTGCCGCGCGCCTTCTTGATGAGCACGCCGTCGTCGGGACCCGGTGCGGGTTCCGGCGGACGCAGCAACGTCTCGATGTTGCGCAACGAGAACTCGTCCTTGCCGACCACTTCGAAGAGGTTGTCCGCCGACTTGAAGCCCAGCTGCGACGCGAGATCTTCGAGCCGCACCGACGTCTTGCCTTCGCGCTGCAGCAGCTTCTCGACCGCTTCGCGTCCACGCGCCACGGTCTCGTGCGTGATCTGTGCGTTGAACCACGCACGCACCTTCGCACGTGCACGGTGGCTCGCCAGGTAGCCCAGCTCCGCATTGAGCCAATCGCGCGAAGGTCCGCCTTCCTTGGCCGCAATGATCTCGACCGTCTGCCCGTTCGACAGCGGTGTGTTCAGCGGCACCATCGCGCCATCGACACGCGCACCGCGGCAGCGATGGCCGAGCGTGGTGTGCACGGTGTACGCGAAGTCGACCGGCGTCGCGCCCTGCGGCAGTTCGACGATGGCCGCATCCGGCGTCAGCACATAGATGCGGTCGTCGAACAGGCCCTGCCCCTGCAGACCGCCCGAAAGATCCCGCTCCCACGCCAGCAGCTGGCGCAGCACCGCGATCTTCGCGTCGTATTCACCGCTCGCCCACACGCCCGCGTAGCCCTTGTGGCCCGCTTCCTTGTAGGCCCAGTGGGCCGCCACGCCATGCTCGGCGTGGTCGTGCATTTCTTCCGTGCGAATCTGGATCTCGATCGGCTTGCCCGGCTTGCCGTCGACCAGCTCGCGCACCACCGTGTGCAGCGACTGGTAGCCGTTGGGCTTCGGCCGCGCGATGTAGTCGTCGAACTCCTCGTCGATCGGCTGGAAGTGCGAGTGCACCCATGCCAGCGCCGCGTAGCAATCCTTGACGTCGGGCACCACCACGCGCAGCGCGAGGATGTCGAAGACCTGCGCGAAGTCGAGCGACTTGCCGCGCATCTTCTTCACGATGCTGTAGATGTTCTTCGGGCGACCCTGCACCGTGGCCTTCACGCCTTCGGCCTGCAGTTCGCGTTCGAGCTGCGAGCGCAGTTGCTCGATGTGGCCTTCGCGTTCGATGCGCTTCTCGTCGAGCAGCCGCGCGATCAGCTTGTAGGTTTCGGGCTCGAGAAAGCGGAACGAAAGATCCTCGATCTCCCACTTCACCTGCCAGATGCCCAGCCGGTTGGCCAGCGGCGCAAACACCTGCAGCGATTCGCGCGCCACGCTCTCGGGCGTCGGCTGCTTGCTCGCGGCCGCATGGCGCAAGGTCTGCAGCCGCGAGGCCAGCCGCAGCATCACCACGCGCAGGTCGCGCGAGAACGCGAGCAGCATCTTGCGCACGTTCTCGGTCTGCGCGCCGGCGCCCTCGGCATGGTGCCCCTGCGACGCGGAGCGCGCCTGCTCCTGCACGCGCACCAGCTTGGTCGTCTCCACCGCGAGCGCCGCGAAATTGTCGCCGAACACCTTGGCGATGACTTCCTGCGGGCGGTTCAGGTGCTGGCAGGCATAGACCAGGTAGCTCGCGGCCTGCATGGCCTCGGAGCCGCCCATCTTCGCGACGATGGCGGCCACCGCGTCGGCATGCGCGAGCGTGTTCTCGCCCGTGTCGAGCGTCTCATCGGCAATCAGCGGCTCAGCGAACGCGCGGGCGCGCGCCAGCATGTTCTCCATCACCGGCGTGCGGTCGGCCGTGGCGGCGGACAACGGGTAGTCGACCATGACCGCGTCGGACACGGGCGCCGTCTGGAGGCTCGAGGAATCGCGCTTCACGCTGCACTCTCTCGATCAGTCGAACAGGAAGTCGGTGACGGCGGCGATCTGCGCGGGGTCGACGAAAGTCGGCGCATGGCCCACGCCGTCGAACTCGACCAGTTGGGCCCGCGGGCCGCGCTGCATCATGGCCAGCGCCGTGTCGCGCGACAGCAGATCGGAGACCGCACCGCGCGTGAGCAGCGTGCGCGCCTCGATGGCGTCGTACAGGCTCCACATGATCGCGCCGCCCTGGGCCGCCGCCTCGGGCGTGATGGCGCGCAGCGCCACGCCGATGGCGGGGTCGTAATGAAGCACCCAGGCACCATCGCTTTCAACGTCCGCGTCTACCTTGGCCGAGCCGTCGGCCGTGCGTTGCGACGCCGGCACCACCATGTGCTGCGACAGCGCCAGCCACTGCTGCTGCGTGTGCGGACCGAAGGTGGTCGACAGTACCCACATCGCATCGGAAGCGGCCTGCACGCTCGCAAACTGGCCGGCCTGCCCCACGTACGCGCCGATGCGCTGCACCGCGGCCGGCTCGATGGTCGGGCCGACGTCGTTGGCCACGAAGCGGCGAATGGGCCGTGCCAGCGGCAGTTCCTTGTGGCCCGCGAGCACGAAGCCGATCAGCCCGCCCATGCTGGTGCCGACGTAGTCGAGCGCGTCGATGGGTTGTTCGCGGTGCAGCTGCGCCACCAGCGCCAGCATGTCGGCCGCGTACACGGGCACCTGATAGAAGGCCGGGTCGCGCAGCCAGTCGCTGCGCCCGCGGCCCACCACGTCGGGGCAGACCACGCGCACCGCGCCGCCGGCGCGTGCCACGATGGCCTGGGCCAGCGCGTCGAAGTCGCGTCCCTGCCGGGTCAGCCCGTGCACGCAGACCACGACGTGCGCGCTGCGTGCGTCGCCCCATTGCCAATAGGCCATGCGATGGCCACCCTGGGCGTCGTCGCACGCCACGTAATGAAGCGTCGGTTCGGTCATGAAAACGAAGTCGTTCTGGTGCGGATAATTGTCTCGTCGCATCCTAATTCATCCGGAGATTGATCTACATGCTCAAAGGCAAAACCGCGCTTGTCACGGGGTCCACCAGCGGCATTGGCCTCGCCATCGCCAAGGCTCTCGCCCAACAGGGCGCAAACATCGTGCTCAACGGTTTCGGCGATTCCGAAACACCCAAGGCCCAGATCGAGGCACTCGGCGTGCGCGCCGAGTACCACGGCGCCGACATGAGCAAACCCGACCAGATCGAGGACATGATGAAGTTCGCCGCGTCCAGGTTCGGCCGCGTCGACATCCTCGTGAACAACGCCGGCATCCAGCATGTCGCCAAGGTCGAGGATTTCCCCACCGAACGCTGGGACGCCATCATCGCGATCAACCTCACCAGCGCGTTCCACACCACGCGCCTGGCGATCCCGGCGATGCGCGAAGCCAACTGGGGCCGCATCGTCAACATCGCGTCGGCCCACGGGCTCGTGGCGTCGGCGCAGAAGTCGGCCTACGTGGCGGCCAAGCATGGCATCGTCGGGCTGACCAAGTCGGTCGCGCTCGAAACCGCGACCTCGGGCGTCACCGCCAACGCGATCTGCCCCGGCTGGGTGCTCACGCCGCTGGTGCAGAAGCAGATCGACGACCGGGCGGCGCGCGAAGGCATCACCGCCGCGCAGGCCCAGAACGACCTGCTGGGTGAAAAACAGCCTTCGCTGCAGTTCACCACCGTCGAGCAACTGGGCGGCCTGGCGGTGTTCCTGTGCTCGCCGGCAGCCGACCAGGTGCGCGGCGTGGCCTGGGCCATGGACGGCGGCTGGACCGCCCAGTGACACCCTGATCAGAATGCCCACTAGGAGGTAGCCCGAAGGTAGGCCCTCCTTCTATATAGGGAGGGACCGGCGCGCCCGATACGCCTGGACGCATCGGGCGCGCCTTCTTACTTGAGCTGCACCGAGCCCGAGACGTTCACGACCACGCTGGTCTTGCCGGCTTCGACCGGCACGGCCGAATCGGACGAGAACGACTTGGCCTGCGCCGCCATCATGCGCGGGCGGATCGGGCCGGAGTCGTTCGCGTTCACCGACACCTCGCGCAGCGTGTAGCCGCCGAAGCCGAAGCCCTTGGCCAGCTCGGTGGCCTTCTGCTTGAAGTTCTCGATGGCGATGTTCTGCGCCTCGGTCTCGGTCTTGGCGCGCTGTTCGCGGCTCAGGCCGAAGCCGACGCTGCCCACGGTGAGCGTGGTGACGCGGCCGGCCGCCTGGGTGATGCGCGGAAAGTCGCGCCCTTCGAGCACCAGCTCGGTGGAGCCTTGCCAGCCGTTGATCTTGCCGTCCTTGGTGTAGCGCGGCGACAGGCTGAAATTGCCGGTACGCACGTCGAGCTGGCCCGGCTGGGCGGTCTTCTTCGCCTCGGCCAATGCGGCGTCGAGCGCGGTCTTCAGCTGGGTCTGCACGGTGGCCGCGTCGGTGGCGTCCCGCGTGGTCGAGAGCGTCATGCTCAGCAGGTCCTGCTGGACCTCGACCGTGCCGGCGGCCATGAGCTGCAGCACGTTCTGCGGCGCCGGCGTGGCGACGGTCTGTGCCAGCGCGGTGCCGGCCACGGTCAGGGCGGCCACGGCCGCGAACAGTTTGATTTTTTTCAAGTTGATGTACTCCCCAGGTTTGGTATGAAAGACGAGCCTGCCCGCCCGACAGTCCGCAACGGCGGGCCATGCGGGCCAGCTTGGCTCGGCCGGCCCTGCCTGCTCGGTTGCCCGCGAGGCCTCAGCGGCGCTGGCTGCGCGGCGCCGTGAGCGGGTCGCGCGCGGGCGGCGGTGCCGGCACGATGCGCTCGGCCGGCTGCGATTCTGCCGAATTCATCAGAGGCCCCGCGCCCGGCGGGGTCCATTGGCCGCGCACCTGCTGGCGCAGTTCGAACAGCTCGGCGGCGGTGAGCCGGCGGCCGGCGGCGGCCTCTTCGCGCTGCACTTCCTCGCGCTGCGCGGCCCTGTGGGCCGCCACCGCATCCCGGACTTCGTTGCGGCGCACTTCGCCCACCCTGAGGAAATCACCGGAGACCGCCAGCGCGGAACCGCTGGCGAAAACGAGAAGGCATGTGAGGGCTGAAAAACGTAGTCTCATTGAGCGGAAGTCATAACGCAGAGGGAACTTTGCCACCTCCAGGCTAACGTCGGATGACCAGACCGCGAGCGTCCGCAAGTTTTGTAACTTAGTGTCAAACCATAAGTAAATCCGGCTCAACGAAGCCTTAACGCCTTCAGAATCGGCCCTGTTACAAATTCATCGTTGTAGAAATGACTCAAGTTCCCGCTCGCACCGACAAGATCGTGATCGTCGACGACGACGCCCGCATCCGCGACCTGCTGCGCCGCTATCTGACGCAGGAAGGATTCGAAGTGATCGTGGCCGAGGACGGCAAGGCGCTCAACCGCATCCTGTTGCGCGACACGGTCGACCTGATCGTGCTCGACCTGATGATGCCCGGCGAAGACGGCCTCTCGGTCTGCCGCCGCCTGCGCGCCGCCAACGACCGCACCCCGATCATCATGCTCACCGCCAAGGGCGAGGACGTCGACCGCATCGTCGGCCTCGAAGTCGGCGCCGACGACTACCTGGGCAAGCCCTTCAACCCGCGCGAGCTGCTGGCTCGCGTGCACGCGGTGCTGCGGCGCCGTCCGCCGCTCGAAGCGCCGGGCGCCCCCTCCACCGAGAACGAGACCGTCACCTTCGGTCCGTTCGCGTTCGATCTCGGCTCGCGCACCTTGAAAAAGGATGGCGAAGAACTCTCGCTGACCACCGGCGAGTTCGCGATGCTGAAGGCGCTGGTGCGCCATCCGCGTCAACCGCTGTCGCGCGAAAAGCTGGCCCAGCTGGCGCGCGGGCGCGAGTTCGAGCCCTTCGACCGCAGCCTGGACGTGCAGATCTCGCGCCTGCGCAAGCTGGTCGAGTCCGACGCCGCTGCGCCGCGCTACATCCAGACCGTCTGGGGCGTGGGCTATGTGTTCGTGCCGGACGGCACGGCCTGACGCGCCGCTGAGAGGTGGCCATCGGCCAATACGCCAGGCCCGGCTCCGCCCAGGAGGACGGTGCGCAGGTCACCATGCCGAGCCCGCTCGAAGCGAGCGCGCAACGTGACCGTCGCCCCGGCCTCAAGCTGGGCTTCAGCCTTTTCTGGCGCACATTCTTTCTGCTGGCGCTGCTGCTCATCGGCTGCACGGTCGCGTGGCTGCAGACCTTCCGCTCGCTCGAGTACGAGCCGCGCGCCATTCAAACCGCCCACCAGATCGCCTCGCTCGTGAATCTCACGCGCGCGGCGCTGGTGTATTCGGACGCCATCACGCGGGTCTCGCTCATCAAGACGCTGGCCGACCAGGAAGGCGTGCGCATCCTGCCGCGCGAGCCCAACGACCGCTTCGAGCCCTACACCAGCGGCGCGCTCGACCAGCGCGTCACCGAGGAGCTCATCGACCAGCTCGGCGAGGGCACCACGGTGGCCAGCCGCGTGAACGACGAGGCGGGCCTGTGGATCGGCTTCACCATCGAGAGCGACACCTACTGGCTGCTGCTCGACCCCACGCGTTTCAGCCGCGTGGGCGGGCGCACCTGGCTGGTGTGGCTCAGCACCGCCATGGCGCTGTCGCTGGCCGGCGCGGCGCTGATCACGCGGCTCATCAACCTGCCGCTCAAGCAGCTGTCGCGCGCGACCATGCAGGTGCGCGAAGGCGAGTACGAGGCGCACCGGCTCGACGAGCGCGCCCGCACCAACGAGATCCGCGCCGTCAACATCGGCTTCAACCGCATGGCCGACCAGCTCGCCAAGATCGAGCAGGACCGCGCCATCATGCTGGCCGGCATCTCGCACGACCTGCGCACGCCGCTGGCGCGCCTGCGGCTGGAAACCGAGATGAGCGTGGCCGACGAAGACGCGCGCGACCACATGGCCGCCGACATCGCGCAGCTCGACGCGATCATCGACAAGTTCCTGGACTACGCGCGGCCCGACCATGTCGATCCGCGGCCGGTGCTGCTGCGCGACGTGGTCGACGCCTGCACCTACGCCGTGCAGGACTACGAGGAGATGAACATCAAGGTCGAGGTGCCACCCGACCTGCGCGTGCTGGGCGACGAGGTCGAGCTCACGCGCGTGATCTCCAACCTGGTCGAGAACGCGCGGCGCTACGGCAAGACGCCTTCCACCGGCGTGGCCGACGTCACGATCCAGGCGCAGGCCAACAACGACGCGGTGCTGATCAAGGTGCGCGACCACGGCGCGGGCGTCGAGCCGGGCCTGCTCTCGCAGCTGACCAAGCCCTTCTTCCGCGGCGATACGGCGCGCACCTCGGCGGCCGGCGCCGGGCTGGGCCTGTCGATCGTGGCGAAGAACATCGAGCGCATGGGCGGCACCTTCGCGCTGACCAGCACGCCGGGCCGCGGCCTGGCGGCGCACATCCGCATGCCGCGCGCCATGCCGGCGCCCAAGCCGGGCGAACTGCCGGCGGGCAGGAAGCCGGCCTGAGCCCTCGCCCTTAGCCGAGGGCTTCGACCGGTATCAGCGGTGCAGGAGAACGGCCGCGCGAGCTTCCATCGCGCGGCCCTCGCCCACCGGGCCGAGCTTCTCGGCCGTCTTGGCCTTCACGTTGACCTGCTCGAGCGCCACGCCCAGCGTGTCGGCAATGCGCTGGCACATCAGCGGAATGTGCGGCGCCAGCTTCGGTGCCTGCGCGATCACGGTGCTGTCGACATTGCCGATTTCCCAGCCCGCCGCGCGCACACGGCGCGCCGCCTCGGCCAGCAGCACCGCCGAATCGGCACCGCGAAACTGCGGATCGGTGTCCGGAAAATGCCGGCCGATGTCGCCCAGCCCCGCGCCGCCCAGCAGCGCGTCGGTGATGGCGTGCAGCAGCACGTCGGCGTCCGAATGGCCCAGCAGGCCCGTGGTGTGCGGCACCTCGATGCCACCCAGGATCAGCTTGCGTCCGGCCACCAGCTGGTGAACGTCCCAGCCCTCGCCCACGCGGATGTTGAACGGCGCCGTCATGCCATGTCCTTCTTGCGGGCCTGCAGCAGCGCCTCGGCCAGCGCGAAGTCTTCGGGGAAGGTCACCTTGAAGTTCTGCGCGCTGCCCGGCACCAGCAGCGGCGACAGACCCACGGCCTCGATGGCGCTGGCCTCGTCGGTCACGGCGTCGCCCGCGCGCTCCAGCGCGTCGAGCAGCATGCCGATGCGGAACATCTGCGGCGTCTGCGCCAGCCACTTGTCGGCACGCGACAGCGTCTGGGCCACGCGGCTCTCGGCGGTCGATACCTTGAGCGTGTCGGCCAGGCGGTGCGCCAGCAGCCCGCCCACGGCGTCGTGCTCGCAGGCGGAAATCAGCGCCTCGATCTGGCTCGAAGTGACCAGGCAGCGCGCGGCGTCGTGCACCAGCACCCAGTCGTGCGCGCCGGCGCCCTTCTGGCGCAGCGCGGCAAGGCCGTTGCGCACCGTGGCCGCGCGGGTCACGCCGCCCACGCGCAGCAGGTACTCGTCCTGCGCGGGAAAGCGCGGCAGCACGGCGTCCACGTCGCGGTCGTCGGGCGACACCACCAGCGCCAGCCCGGCAAACCGGCCCGCCAGCGCGCGGAAGGCCTCCAGCGTGTGAGCCACCATCGGCGCGCCGGCCAGGCGCCGGTACTGCTTGGGGAGGGTGGACTGCGCATGGCCCGCGCGATGGCCGGAGCCGGCGCACGGAATCAGCACGAAGAGACGGGAAGTGGACATGGGCCCGACGTCGGCGTCGGCCGACAAGCGAATAAAGGGCCGCCATTCTAGAATCGACCGCTACGCACACCCCTCGCCAGCCGGCGCGGGGTGTTGTGCATTTCCAGTAAGCGTTCCATGGACCTCCCCCACCTCACGGCGGGCAAGCGTTTCACGCTGCCGCGTCCCCCGTTGTCGGCCGATGCACTGCTGCTGGCGCAGCTGGCCATGCGCGAGAAGGCCGCGGGCCGCGCCACCGCCATGTTCACCGCCGACGCCAACGACGCGCAGCGGCTGATCGACGAAATTGCCTTCTTCGCGCCCGAGCTGCGCTGCGCCCTGTTCCCCGACTGGGAAACGCTGCCGTACGACAGCTTCTCCCCGCACCAGGACCTGATCAGCGAGCGCCTGGCCACGCTCTGGCGCATCAGCCAGAAAGAGGCCGACGTGGTGCTGGTGCCCGCCACCACCGCGCTCTACCGGCTGGCGCCACCGGCGTTCCTGGCCGGCTACACCTTCCAGTTCAAGGCCAAGCAGAAGCTGGAGGAATCCCGGCTCAAGGCCCAGCTCACGCTGGCCGGCTACAGCCACGTGACGCAGGTGGTGAGCCCCGGCGAATACGCGGTGCGCGGCGGCCTGATCGACCTGTTCCCCATGGGCTCGCTGGTGCCGTTTCGCGTCGACCTGTTCGACGACGAGATCGACTCCATCCGCACCTTCGACCCCGACACCCAGCGCAGCCTGTACCCCGTGCCCGAGGTGCGCCTGCTGCCGGGCCGCGAATTCCCGATGGACGACGACGCGCGCGGGCGTTTTCGCAGCCGCTGGCGCGAACTGCTCGAAGGCGACCCGACCAAGAGCCGCATCTACAAGGACATGGGCAACGGCGTGGCCACCGCCGGCATCGAGTACTACCTGCCGCTGTTCTTCGACGAGACGGCCACGGTGTTCGACTACCTGGGCCCCGACGCCACGGTGGTGCTGCACGGCGACCTCGAACCCGCGTTCCAGCATTTCTGGCAGGACACCAACGAGCGCTACCGCCTGGTGCAGGGCGACCCCGAGCGCCCCGCCCTGCCGCCCGAGGCGCTGTTCCTGAACGCCGAGCAGTTCTACCAGCGCGCCAAGCCGCACCCGCAGCTCGCCATTCGCGGCGGTGCGGGCGGCGGTGCGGGCGGCGGTGCGGGCGGCGGTGCGGGTGGCGAGGTGCCCACCGAGGCGCCCTACGCCGAGTTCGACAAGCTGCCACCCTTCGCGGTGGTGCGCGGCGCCGAAGACCCGCTGGTCGGCCTGAAGGCGCACATCCGCGCCACGCCGCACCGCGTGCTGCTGATCGCGGAGAGCGACGGCCGCCGCGAAAGCCTGCTCGACTTCCTGCGCGCCAGTGGCGTGAGCCCGCCGGCCTTCGATTCGCTGGCCGAGTTCGAAGCCGCCGCCGACGAGAAGATCGGCATCGCCACCGCCGCGCTGGCCTCGGGCTTCGCCTGGCGCGAACAGGGCATCGACCTCGTCACCGAGACCGAGCTGTTCGCCACCGCGCCCACCACGCGCCGGCGCAACAAGAAGCAAGAGCAGGTCAGCGACGTCGAGGCGCTCATCAAGGACCTGTCGGAGCTCAACGTGGGCGACCCGGTGGTCCACACCGCGCACGGCATCGGCCGCTATCGCGGCCTGACCCACATGGACCTGGGCCAGGGCACCGACGCCGAAGGCAAGCCCCTGCTGCAGGAAATGCTGCACCTGGAATACGCCGACAAGGCCACGCTGTACGTGCCGGTGTCGCAACTGCACCAGATCAGCCGCTACACCGGCGTCAGCGCCGACGAGGCGCCGCTGCACAAGCTGGGCTCCGGCCAGTGGGAAAAGGCCAAGCGCAAGGCCGCCGAACAGGTGCGCGACTCGGCCGCCGAGCTGCTCAACATCTATGCCCGGCGCGCCGCGCGCGAAGGCCACGCCTTTCGCTACTCGCCGGCCGACTACGAGGTGTTCGCCAACGACTTCGGCTTCCAGGAAACCGCCGACCAGAAGGCCGCGATCCACGCCGTGGTGCAGGACATGATCTCGCCCCAGCCGATGGACCGCCTGGTGTGCGGCGACGTGGGCTTCGGCAAGACCGAGGTCGCGCTGCGCGCCGCGTTCATCGCCGTCACCGGCGGCAAGCAGGTGGCGTTCCTCGCGCCCACCACGCTGCTGGCCGAGCAGCATTACCAGACGCTGATCGACCGCTTCGCCAAGTGGCCGGTGAAGGTGGCCGAGATGAGCCGCTTCCGATCCGCCAAGGAAATCACCGCCGCCGCCAAGGGCCTGGCCGAGGGCCAGGTCGACATCGTGGTCGGCACGCACAAGCTGCTGTCGCAGTCGGTCAAGTTCAAGAACCTGGGCCTGCTCATCATCGACGAGGAGCATCGTTTCGGCGTGCGCCACAAGGAAGCGATGAAGGCCATGCGCGCCGAGGTCGACGTGCTGACGCTCACCGCCACGCCCATTCCGCGCACGCTGGGCATGGCCCTGGAAGGCCTGCGCGACCTGAGCGTGATCGCCACCGCGCCGCAGCGGCGCCTGGCCATCAAGACCTTCGTGCGCAACGAAGGCACCGGCGTGATCCGCGAAGCCGTGCTGCGCGAGCTCAAGCGCGGCGGGCAGGTGTACTTCCTGCACAACGAGGTCGAGACCATCGAGAACCGCCGCCAGAAGCTCGAAGAGATATTGCCCGAGGCCCGCATCGCCGTGGCCCACGGCCAGATGCCCGAGCGCGAGCTGGAGCGCGTCATGCGCGACTTCGTGGCGCAGCGCTACAACATGCTGCTGTGCTCGACCATCATCGAGACCGGCATCGACGTGCCCACGGCCAACACCATCGTCATGAGCCGCGCCGACAAGTTCGGCCTGGCGCAGCTGCACCAGCTGCGCGGCCGCGTCGGGCGTTCGCACCACCAGGCCTACGCCTACCTCATGGTGCCCGACACCGAGGGCCTGACCAAGCATGCGGCGCAACGGCTCGACGCCATCCAGCAGATGGAAGAGCTGGGCTCCGGCTTCTACCTGGCCATGCACGACCTGGAGATTCGCGGCACCGGCGAGGTGCTGGGCGAGAACCAGAGCGGCAACATGATGGAGATCGGCTTCCAGCTCTACAACGAGATGCTCAGCGAGGCCGTGCGCTCGCTCAAGGCCGGGCAGGAGCCCGACCTGCTGGCGCCGCTGTCGGTCACCACCGAGATCAACCTGCACGCCCCCGCCCTGCTGCCCGACGACTACTGCGGCGACGTGCACCTGCGCCTGTCGTTCTACAAGAAGCTGGCCACCGCGAAGACGCCCGACCAGATCGACACGCTGCTGGAAGAAATCGTCGACCGCTTCGGCAAGCTGCCGCCGCAGGCGCAGACGCTGATCGACACGCACCGCCTGCGCGTGCTGGCGCGGCCGTACGGCGTGGTCAAGGTCGATGCCGCGCCCGGCATCATCAACATCACCTTCAAGAAGGACGCGCCGGTCGACGGCATGGCCATCATCCAGCTGGTGCAGAAGAATAAGCACATCAAGCTCGCAGGCAACGAGAAGCTTCGCATCGAACGCGAACTCAAGGAGCCGAAGGAGCGTGCCCAGATGGTGCGCGACGTCTTGCGCAGCCTCGGACAACCCCTCGTCAAGGAAACCTCTCCCGCATGAGCGCCACAGAAATTTCGCCCGGTCTCGTCCTGCAGCGCGTGAAGCCGCCGCTGAAGCTCGCCGATTTCAAGCTGATCGCGTTCGACATGGACTCCACGCTCATCAACATCGAATGCATCGACGAGATCGCCGATGCCGTCGGCAAGAAGGCCGAGGTGGCGGCCATCACCGAGGCCACGATGCGCGGCGAGATCAAGGACTTCAAGGAAAGCCTGCGCCGCCGCGTGGCGCTGCTGCAGGGCGTGCCCGTGCAGGCCCTGCAGCAGGTGTACGACGAGCGGCTGAAGCTCAACCCCGGCGCGGCCGAGCTGGTCGCGGCCTGCAAGGCGGCCGGCCTCAAGGTGCTGCTGGTGTCGGGCGGCTTCACCTTCTTCGCGAACCGCGTGAAGGAGCGCCTGGGGATCGACTTCGCGCGCTCCAACCTGCTCGACGAGGCCGGCGGCAAGCTCACCGGCCAGGTGGTCACGCAGAGCTGGGGCGACATCTGCGACGGCGCCGAAAAGCGCCGCACGCTGCTCGAGGTGGCCTCGCTCATGGGCATCTCGCCGCAGGAAACCATTGCCGTGGGCGACGGCGCCAACGACCTGCCGATGATGGGCGAAGCCGGCCTCTCGGTGGCCTATCACGCCAAGCCGAAGGTGCGCGAACAGGCCATGGTGGCCATCAACGAAGGCGGCCTCGACCGCGTACTGGAAATCCTGAAATGACCGACGCCGCCCCCCTGTACCGCGCCGACGCGCTCGTCGCCTACGCCGACGCCCTGCTCCGGAAGGCCGGCCTCGCCGCGCCCAAGGCGGCCGCGGTCGCGCGCACGCTGGTCGAGGGCGACCTGCTGGGCCACGACACGCACGGCCTCGCGCTGCTGGCGGGCTATGTGAAGGAACTCGAATCGGGCGGCATGGCGCGCGACGGCGCGCCAGAGGTGCTGTCGGACCGCCCCGCCGCCGTGCTGTGGGACGGCAGGCGCCTGCCCGGCCCCTGGCTCATGGAACAGGGCATGGACCTGCTGGTGCCGCGTGCGCGCGAGCTGGGCACGGCCTCGCTGGTCATTCGCCGCAGCCACCACATCGCCTGCCTCGCGGTCTACATGCTGCGCGCGCTGCAGGAAGACATGCTGATGCTGCTGGCCTGTTCCGACCCCAACGCGGCCAGCGTCGCGCCCTTCGGCGGCACGCAGGCGGTGTTCACGCCCAACCCGCTGGCCATGGGTTTCCCGCTGTCGCAGGGCGGCGTGATGGTCGACATCTCGGCCTCCATCACCACCAACGGCATGAGCAACCGCAAGCGCGCGGCCGGCGAGACCTTCGCCGAGGAGTGGCTCATCGACGCCGCCGGCAAGCCGTCGAACAACCCGCAGGTGCTGTTCGACCAGCCGCCCGGCACGCTGCTGCCGGTGGGCGGCCTGAGCCACGGGCACAAGGGCTACGGCATGGCGCTGCTGGTGGAGACCCTCACCGCGGGCCTGGCCGGCCACGGCCGGGCCGATCCGCCCGAGGGCTGGGGCGCGACCGTGCACATCACGCTGCACGACCTGAACGCCTTCGGCGGCAAGGAAGCCTTTTTGCGCCAGATGGACCACGTGGCGGCGCAGTGCCGCGGCAACGTGCCCATCGACCCGGCGAAGCCTGTGCGGCTGCCGGGCGAAGGCGGGTTGAAACGTCGGGAAGGGCAATCGGCGAACGGGGTGCGGCTGCACCCGTCGATTGCGCGCTCGCTGCAGGACGCCGAGCAGCGGCATGGCCTGCGGCTGGCGCAGGCGCTGGTCTGACGAAGGATCAGTCTTCTTCGGATTCGCCGGATGCATCGGATGCACCGGCGGTGTGGCGGGGGGCCTCGCCCTCCGGACGCGGCTGGCGCTTGCCGGGCTTGGCCAGCAGCTCGACATAGAACTGCTGGCCGCCCTCCTTGACCACACCGTCGATCAGGCCGGTGATGGCCGAGAGGTGCACCGCTTCGGCGGTTTCTTCGGCGGCGCCGAACTTGCAATCGAAGTCCCAGAAGTCCGCGCCTTCGGGCAATTCGCGGCGGCGTTCGCGCTTGATGTACTTGCGGATCTCGTGCTTGATGGCTTCGAGGAGACGGTCGGGGTGCTTGCCCTCGACTTGAAGCTGAAAGGTTTTTCTCATGGGTGATCCTAACCCGCTGTGTACAGTCGGCGCATTCAACGGATAACAGGTGACGACATGGCGCGCGCAAACGACTGGGCAGGCAAGGTGATGGCATTGGTGAACGGAGGCAACGCCCCTGCCGCCATCGCGCAGATCAAGGTCGCGCCCTCGGTCAAGGACCTGAAGGCGCTGCAGACCATCATGACGCTCTCCAAGATGAAAGGCCGCTATCCGAACGTGGATGCGGCCATTTCAGACAACCTGGACCTGCTTGCAGCGCCCAGGCTGCACCGGTCCCCCTGATACCGACAGCTGCAGGTACCTAGCGCTTTAGAGCGCCTGGCCGAGGCGCTTCACGCCTTCCTCGATCTTGGCCACGTCGGCCGTGGCAAAGCTCAGGCGCAGGGTGGCCACATCGGGGTTCTCGGCAAAGAACGGCGCGCCGGGCACGAAGGCCACGAGCTTCTCGATCGCCCGCTTCGCGAGTTCGTTCGCATCGGCCAGCTTGCCGTTGGCGCCCGTCAGGCGGGCCCAGAAGAACAAGCCGCCGTTGGGCTGCGTGAAGCTCACGGCATCGCCCAGTTCGCGCTTCAGCGCGTCGCCCATGGCCTGGGCGCGCTGGCCGTACACCTCGCGCACATGCGCCAGCGTGGCCGGCATGCGCCCGCTCTTGAGGTACTGCGCGGCCGTGGCCTGCGAGAAGGTGCTGGTGTGCGCGTCGCTGAACTGCTTGCACATGGTGGCCTTGGCCAGCAGCTCGGCCGGCGCGATCATCCAGCCGATGCGCAGGCCCGGGCTCAGCACCTTGCTCAGGCTGCCGCAATGGGCGATGAGTTCGCGGCTGCCGGGCACGTCCTTGCTCAGCGACAGGATCGACGGCGGCGGCGCCTCGCCGAAGTACAGGTCGCCGTAGGGGTCGTCCTCGACGATCAGCGTCTGGTACTTCACGGCCAGCTCGAGCACCTTCTTGCGGCGCTCCAGGCTCAGCATGGCGCCGCTGGGGTTGCCGAAGGTGGGAATCAGGTAGACGAACTTGGGCTTGTGCTCGGCAATGAGCTTCTCGAGTTCGTCGGTCTTCACGCCGTTGGCGTCGATGGGCGCGCTGATGAGCTGCGCGCCGTACAGGCGAAAGCACTGGATGGTGGCCAGGAAGGTCGGGCCCTCCACGATCACCTTGTCGCCGGGCGAGATCATGGTCTTGCCCAGCAGGTCCAGCGCCTGCTGGCTGCCGGTGGTGACGATCAGGCCGCTGGGGTCGACCTCGACGCCCTTGGTCTTCATGAAGGCACCGAGCTGCGTGCGCAACGGCTCGTAGCCTTCGGTGGCGCCGTACTGCAGCGCGCCGCCGGCTTCCTCGGTCAGCGCCTTCTGGCTCGCCTCCTTGAGGCCTTCCACGTCGAACATGGCGCTGTCGGGAAAACCGCCCGCGAAGCTGATGATGCCGGGCTTGCCCAGCAGCTTGAAGAGTTCGCGGATGGCGGAGGTTTCGACGTTGTCGAGGCGGGAGGCGAATTGCATGGTAGGGCTCTCACTTTCTGGGCGCCATTGTCGCGAAACCGGCGGGCAATAAAGCTGCGTGAGCTCATGGCCTTTCGACGATATATTGCGTGTAACGCTGCAAGGCGGTTTTTTCGGTCGACGCGAGGAGGTTCATGCGATGAACATCGGTATCGATTCGGCAAAAGAACTCTCGGCCCATCTCAAGGCCCTGCGAAAAACGCACAACCTGACCCAGGCTCAACTGGGCCAGCGGCTGGGTGTGAAGCAGACCCGGATGGCCGACATCGAGAAGAATCCGGGCGTGGTGAGCGTGGCGCAGCTGCTCGAGGTGCTGCACGCGCTCGATGCCCGGCTGCTGCTCGTGCCGCCACCGGTGCCGCCCCTGTCGGCACGCCGATTGCCGGGCGCGCCGCCTTCGCCGTCGTCACCGTCATCGCCCTTGAGCGGTGCCGACTGGTAGCAGCGGCGCCGGCAAGAGAAATGACAAAACGAGAAATCCGGAGCCTTTCGGGGCCCGCCCCATGAAAAAAGAAAACATCCCGCTCTTCTTCGCCACCCTGCAGGCGGCCAACCCCGAGCCCAAGACCGAGCTCGAATACACCACGCCCTTCGAGCTGCTGGCGGCCGTGCTGCTGTCGGCGCAGGCCACCGACGTGGGCGTGAACAAGGCCACGCGCAAGCTGTTCCCGGTGGCGAACACGCCCCAGGCCATCTACGACCTGGGCGTGGAAGGGCTGGAGGAATACATCAAGACCATCGGCCTGTACCGCAGCAAGGCCAAGCACCTCAACGAAGCCTGCCGCATGCTGGTCGAGCTGCACGGCGGCGAGGTGCCGCGCACGCGCGCCGAGCTGGAGGCGCTGCCCGGCGTGGGCCGCAAGACGGCCAACGTGGTGCTGAACACGGCCTTCGGCGAGGCCACCATCGCGGTCGACACGCACATCTTCCGCATGGGCAACCGCACCGGCCTGGCGCCGGGCAAGACGCCGCTGGAGGTGGAACTCAAGCTGGAGAAGCGCGTTCCGATGGAATACCGGCTGCACGCGCACCACTGGCTGATCCTGCACGGGCGCTATGTGTGCGTGGCGCGCAAGCCGCGCTGCTGGGAATGCGCGGTGCACACCTTCTGCGCCTACAAACCCAAGACCCCCGCGCCCAAAACAGCATGACGGCATGACGCTTCAAGAATGACGACCCAGAAAAGACACACCCCGACCCTCGCGACAGGCGCCCTGCTCCCGGCCCTGCTCGCCACCCTGCTTTGCGCCGCGCCCGGCGCGGCCTGGTCTCAGCAGGCCGCCGGCCTCGCCCCCGACGCCATGGCGCTCTACGGCGGGCGCTGGTCGACCGCCTGCGCCGACAACGCCGCCCCCACGCTGCAGGTGCGCCAGGACGCGCTGATCGCCGAGAGCGGCAAGCGCCGCGTGGTCGGCCGCACGCCGCAGACGGCCTACAGCTTCTTCGGCAACAGCCCGCCGCCGGCCGGCTTCGACGTGGCGCTGATGAGCGATGTCGACAAGGCCGGCGCCATGACCTTCCTGGTCTACCGCGATGCGCGCGGCCAGTCGGTCACGCTGGACGCCGACAAGCCGGTTGCCGGCCAGCTCGGGGCCGAGTTGATGAAGCTGCGCTACTGGCGCTGCGACGGCGCCGCGCGCGCCGCACCGCCGCCGGCCGAGGCCGCACCCGCCGCAAAGCTGCCGCCCCCGCCCACCGGCAGCCCCGCCGCGCTGGCACAGGGCCCGGCCATGCAGAAGGCCTGGCGCAACGCGCTGGGCCCGCGCGAGAACGACCGCTGGCTGGTGCGCCGCGAAGGCCCGGCGCCCGAGCCGCAGTGGGTCACGGTCGAGGGCACGCGCTACCTGCTGCATGCCTTCTGCAAGCCGCACGACTGCCACGACAACAACGCCGTCGCGCTCTACGACCAGGGCTCCGGCCGCATCTACGGGCTGGTGCAGCGCGACGGCCGCAACCGCCTGGTCGGTGCGCCGCCGCCGGCCATGGCGCCGCAACTGGAAAAGCTCTGGCGCGAGCAGTGGCGCCAGAAGAACTGAGCTGAACTGACTCGAACCGAACTGGGCCGGATTGACCCAAGCCCGCTCAGCGCAGCTTGAACATGCTGACCGCGTGCACCAGGCCCGCGGCCTGGTCGTTCATGGACTGCGCCGCGGCCGAGGCCTCTTCCACCAGCGCCGCGTTCTGCTGCGTGGTGCGGTCCATCTGCTTGATGGCGTCGTTCACCTGCTCGATGCCCGCCGACTGCTCCTGGCTGGCCGCGGTGATCTCCGCCATGATGTCCGTCACGCGCCGCACGCTGCCCATGATCTCCTCCATGGTCCTGCCGGCCTCGTTGACCAGCACGCTGCCCGCGTCCACCTCGCCCACCGAGTCGCCGATCAGCGTCTTGATTTCCTTGGCCGCCGCCGCCGAGCGCTGCGCCAGGCTGCGCACTTCCGAGGCCACCACGGCAAAGCCGCGCCCCTGCTCGCCGGCGCGCGCCGCCTCCACCGCCGCGTTCAGCGCGAGGATGTTGGTCTGGAACGAGATGCCGTCGATCACGCCGATGATGTCGACGATCTTTTTCGACGAGGCGTTGATCGACGCCATCTTCTCCACCACCTGGTCGACCACCGAGCCGCCGCGCGAGGCCACCTGCGAGGCCGAGTCGGCCAGCTGATTGGCCAGCCGTGCGTTGTCGGCGTTCTGCTTCACGGTGGAGGTCAGCTCCTGCATCGACGCCGCCGTCTGCTCCAGCGAACTGGCCTGCTCCTCGGTGCGCGAGGACAGGTCGCGGTTGCCGGTGGCGATCTGGCCCGAGGCCGTGGCAATGGAATCGGTGCCCGCGCGGACCTGGCCGACCACCTTGGCCAGCTCGTCGTTCATGGAGCGCAGCGCGTTCATGAGCATGCCCGACTCCGACCTGTCGGCCACCTCGATGCGCGCCGTCAGGTCGCCGGAGGCCACCTGCTGCGCCACATTCACCGCCTGGCCCAGCGGGCGGGTGATGGAGCGCGTCATCCGGAACGCCAGCAGCAGCCCGCCGATCAGCGAGGCGCCGCTGATCGACAGCATCAGCCAGCGCGCGCTCTGGTAGGTGGCCTGGGCCGACGCGGCGCTTTCATCGGCGCTTTTCTTCAGCAGCTCCCGGAAGGTCGAGACGTGTGCCAGCACCTGGTTGAGCAAGGGCATGCATTCCTGCGTCAGCACCTTGATCGCCGCCTCGGTCTGCTTGCCGGTGGCCAGCGTGAGCACCTTCTGCGCGATGGGCAGGTACAGCGCCTCCAGCGCGCGCAACTTCTCCAGCATGCGGCGCTCCTCGTCGCTGGCCGACGCGGGGTTGGCCATGATCGTGCCCAGGGTCGCCATGCCGGCGTCGATCTCGCGCTGCGAGCGCACGACCAGGTCGATATCGCCCTTCTGCGCCACCGGGTCCGTCACCAGCGCCAGGTTGCGCGCCGCGATGGCCCGCTTGCCGATGGCCGACTGCACGTTGTTCAGCTGGTCGAGCTTTCGCGCACCAACTTCCGTGGCAAAAGCGATCCGGTCCGACAGATTTGTCATCTGATGCACGCCAATGCTCGTGATGACGAGCTGCAGCAGCAGCATCAAGGCAAAACCCATTCCCAGGCGGACGCCGATTTTGAGATTCGATAGATCGAACATGTGGGGGACTCCATGGTGGTTTCATCGTTCATCGGCACCGCGGGCATGCGCCACCCCACCCTTGAAGGGCGGGTAGGCAAACCCGGAGAAACTGGATTTCTGGCGATCTGTATGAATGAGAATTCACCAAAGATGCAACCTGATTTCTTACCCGCCGCGCCAGCGTTGCGCACCCGCAGCCGCCGCCTCCTGGTCCGACAGGGCTTGCTCGACCGGCTTGCCGGACCGGGCGAGCGCCGGTGCGTGGTGCTCCAGGCACCGCCGGGCTTCGGCAAGAGCTCGCTGCTGCTCACCTGGCAGCGCCAGCTGGTCTCGGCGGACATCGACATCGCCTGGGTCCGCCTGGCCGCCCTTGCCGAAGGCGACCTGCAGTTCATGACCACCCTGATGTCGGCGCTGGCCGCCATCGACACCGCCATTCCCCGGGGCGCGGTGGCGCACGCGCGGCCCGACGCCGACGCCGTCGAGCGGCTGGTCATCGCGCTGGTGCGCGGCATTGCGGCGCACGGGCGCAGGATCGTGCTGATCGTGGACGACGCGCACCGCGCCGAAAGCGGCAACGTGTTGAACGCGCTGCAGCTGCTGGTCGAGTACGCGCCAGCCAACCTGACCTGTGTCTTCGCCTGCCGCGACCACCTGCCGGTGACCATGGCGCACGCGCCGGTGTCCAAGACGGTGCTGGAGCTGCGCAACGAGGACCTGCGCTTCAGCCTGGCCGAGTCGCTCGAGTACCTGCGCATGCGGCTGCCCGACATCGACGAGCGCGCCGCCGCGGCCATCCACCTGCTGACCGAGGGCTGGCCCGCGCTGCTGCGGCTGGCCAGCGCCGACGTGCGCCGCCGGCGCGCAACGCCCTCGCCGCTGCTGCACGGCATGCCCGACCCCGAGCCGTTCGCGGCTTACCTGCGCGCCCAGGTGTTTTCGCGGCTGTCGGGCACGCAGCTGCGCCTGCTCACCCTGTGCGCCGCCACCGCCCGCTTCAGCCCGGCCCTGTGCGCCGACCTGGCGGGCGAGAGCCACGCCGCGCCACTGTGCGCCGAGCTGCTCGAACCGCTGGTGCGCGACGGCCTGCTCACCGTCCTGCCGCACCGCATCGCCGACGAACGCTGGTGGCAGCTGCATCCGCTGGCGCGCAGCGTGCTGCTGCGGGACTTCGCGGCCTTGCCCGAGGCGCAGCGGCAGAAGATCCACGCGGCGGCCTGGGAATCGCTCGCGCTGCGCGGCATGCACCACGAGGCCGTGCGCCACGCGCTGGCCGCCGGCAACGGCGAGGCCGCCGCCACGCTGGCCGAGCGCGGCGCGCTGGCGCTGTTCCTGCAGGGCCGGATGAACGAGGTGATCGCGCTGGTGCGCCAGCTCGACCCCGCCACGCTCTACACCAACCCCAACCTCCGTCTCTGGATGGCCTGGGTCGAGCTGGCCGACTACCGGCTCGACGACTGCGCGCGCGGCATCGCCCGGCTGCGCGCGGAAGCCGACGCCATCGAGCCGGCCATGCGCTACCGGCTCACGCTGCTGGACTGCCTGCTGGCCATTCGCAGCGACGACAACGACGCGGTCACGCGGCTGATGCCCGAGCTGCTCGAGGCGCCGGCGGCGGCCGACGACTTCGCCCTGGCCGGGCGGCGCAACGTGCTGAGCTGGCTGTACCTGCACCGCGGCGAGTTCGAGGAGGCGCGCCGCATCCAGCGCGACGAGCCGGCGCCCACGGTCGGCGGCGAGCCCGTCGTCGGCACCCTGTTCGGCTCGCTGGTGGGCCAGTGCCTGGTGGGCCTGTCGTACGCGGTCGAGGGCCACATGCACCGGGCCGAGCGCATCTACCGCAACGTGCTGCGCGAGGCGCAGGAACGCGGCGCGCACTGCGCCGAGGCCGCGCGGCTGACGGCCCAGCTGCTGGTGGAGGTGCTGTACGAGCAGCACGGCCCGATCGTCGCCGCGCGCTTCATCCAGGAGCAGCTGGGCACGCACGACGGGCTGATTCCCGACACCACGCTGCGCATGATCATCGTGTCGAACCGCGCGCAGCAGGCCGCCGGCCGGCTGCACGAGGCGCTCGCCCATCTCGCCCAGGCCACGGGCTTCCTGCAGCGCTACCGGATGGACCGGGCGTTGGCCTGCGTGCTGTTCGAGCGCCTGCGCATCGAGCTGGCGAGCCACGACATCGACGCGGCGCGCGCCTCGTTCCAGCAGATGGACGCGCTGCATGACCGCCACCCCGACGAGGAGCCACGCTCGCTGCGCCAGGTGTGCGACGTGCTGGCGCGCGCACGCATCCTGATGGCGGTGCACGACGGCGAACTGCAGTTCGCGCTGGCGAAGATCGAGGCGCTGCGCGAGCGCTATGAGCAGCGCGGGCAGGTCAACCTCGTGGTCTCGCTGCTGCTGCACGCGGCCGAGGTGGAACGCAGGCTCGGGCGCAACGAGGCGTCGGCCGCGCGCGTGCGCTCGGCCCTTCGCCTGGGCCACCGGCTGGGCCTGATGCAGACCTTGCTGAGCGCCCACGACAACGCGCTGCAGCTGGTCCGCACGGCCGCCGCCGAGCCCCAGCTCGACCCGGTGCTGGTGTTCTACGCCGAGCGCATCGAGGCGCTGGCCCGGTCGCAAGGCGACGCAGCGGCCAACCCGCCGGCCACGGCGCGCTTCCCGGAAGACCGCAGCGTGACGCGGCTGCTCACGCTGCGCGAAGCCGAGATCGCCGAGCTGCTGCTGCAGTCGCTGCCGAACAAGAAGATCGCGCTGACGCTCGGGCTCTCGCTCGACACCGTCAAGTGGCACCTGAAGAACATCTACCTGAAGCTGGACGCACACGGCCGCGACGCCGTGGCCGAGCGCATGCGGCACGAGCTCGCGCGCGACGGCAGGAAGTAGCCCGGGCCGACCACAGGCCGCCAACAGGCCGCCAAGAGGCTGCCAACCTCCAAGCTCGAACGTCTTACCGCTCGAAGGTCAGCCAGCCGCCGAACGCCAGCTCGCCGGCCGGCCAGTCGGCCGCCGCCGCGGGGCAGCGCACGCCGCCGTGCAGCAGGGTCACGGCACGCAGCACGCCCGCGTGCGTGACCCACAGCGCATCGCCCTCGCCCGCCAGCCATTCGTCGTGCGCGGCCGCCACGCGCTGCATGAAGCCGCGCACGCTCTCGCCGCGACCGCCGGCGCGCCGGTCGGCAAAGTCGGCGGTCCAGGCCTCGAAGTCTTCCCGCGCAATGGCCGACCAGGGCTGCCCTTCCCAGGCGCCGAAATCCATCTCGGCCAGCCGCGCGTCGTGCTGCACCGAAAGATCGGGGCGCAAGGCCACGATGGCGCCGGCCAGTTCGGCGCAGCGCCGCAGCGGCGAACTGCGCAGCACGATGCCGGCGGGCAGCCGGTGCGCAATGCGCTGCGCCGCCGCCTGCGTTTCGTCCGCATGCGCGGCCAGGTTCGTCGCGCCGTAGCACAGGCCGGGCTCGGCGATCACCGGGGCATGGCGCTGCAGCCAGAGCGTTCGCTGGTTCGCCGCCATGCTCATGCGCCCCACGCCAGCGCGAGGTAGATCGCGAGTTCGCAGACCTGCTGCGTCGCGCCGAGCCCGTCGCCGGTGAAGCCCTGCAGGCGCCGCAGGAAGAGCCGCGCCATCCAGCCCGCCGCAAGCAGCGCCGCCAGCACGGCCGCGCCGACGTGCACCGGGTCGTGCGCGCACAGCAGCAGCGCCACCGCCGGCAGCGCCCACACGAAGGCGATGACCAGCGCGCCGCCGGTGATGGCATCCGCCAGCGGCTTGGCCTTGCTGGCGCCGCTGTCGCCCACATAGGGCAGCCAGCGAATCAGGAACAGCGGCATCAGCCGCGACAGCACATGCGCGCCGACGATGCCGATGGCCGCCGCCTGCAGCCCGCGTGCCGCGAGCGCGGCGAGCAGCGCGAACTTCAGGCCCAGCGCCAGCACCAGCGCCACCGCGCCGAAAGCGCCGATGCGCGAGTCCTTCATGATCTCCAGCGCGCGGTCACGCTGCGCCGAGCCGCCCAGGCCGTCGGCCACGTCGGCCAGGCCGTCTTCATGGAAGGCGCCGGTCATCATCACGGTGGCAACGGTGCTGAGCACCGCGGCGACCAGGGCGCCCGCCACGCCGGGCAGGCCCATGCCGACGCCCACGAACACCAGCGCCGCCACCGCGCCCACGAGCCAGCCGATGCCCGGCAGGTGCGCCGCGCTCGCGCGCAGCATCTGCGGGCTGAAGCCCACCCACGCCGCGAGCGGCCCGGTCACCGGCACCCGCGTGAAGAACTGCAGCGCGAGCAGGAAGTGGCGAACGCCGTTCATCCGAGTCCCTTGCGAATGTTGTGAATGCGGCGCCTCAGGCGTCCTTGCGCGACACGCCCGCCGCCTCGAAGCTCGCCATCTCGCGCAGGATGCGGCAGGCCGACTCGAGCAGCGGCCAGGCCAGCGCGCCGCCCGAGCCTTCGCCCAGGCGCAAGTGGAGGTTCAACAGCGGGTCGAGCCCCAGCCGCTCCAGCAGCAGCAGGTGGCCCGGCTCGGCCGAGCAATGCGCGGCCACGCAGCGTTGCGTGACGTGGGGCTGCAGCGCCTGCGCCACCAGCACCGCCGAACTGGCGATGAAGCCGTCGAGCACGATCACGCGGCGCTCGTGCGCTGCCTGCAGCACCGCGCCGACCAAGGTGGCGATCTCGAAGCCGCCGAAGGCCGCCAGCGCGTCCAGCGGCGCCGTGGCCGAGGCGTGCAGCGCCAGCACCTGGCGCAGCACCTCGCGCTTGCGCGCCAGCCCCGCCGCATCGAGCCCGGTGCCCACGCCGGTGCAGTCGTCGATGCGCAGGCCCGCCAGCCGCGACAGCAGCAGCGCCGCCGACGAGCTGTTGCCGATGCCCATCTCGCCCAGCAGCAGCGCGTTGCCCGGCAGCGCGCGCACCACCTCGCGGCCGTTGGCGATGGCCTGCGCGCATTGCGCGGCGGTCATCGCGGGGCCGGCCGATGCGTCGGCCGTGCCTTCGGCGATGCGCCGCGACACCAGCCCGGGGCGGGCCTGGAAGTCGCGCCGCACGCCGCAGTCGACCACCGTGAGCGCCAGGTCGTGCTGGCGCGCGAGCACGCTCACGGCCGCGCCGCCGGCCAGGAAGTTCTCGACCATCTGCCAGGTCACGTCGCTCGGGTACGCCGAGACGCCGCGCGCCGCCAGGCCGTGGTCGCCCGCGCACACCAGCATCTGAGGCGCCTCAAGCACCGGGTCCTCGGTGCCCAGCACGGTGCCGATGCGCAGCGCCAGCGCCTCGAGGCGGCCGAGCGCGCCGAGCGGCTTGGTCTTGTTGGCCAGCTTTTCCTGCAGCCGGGCGGTGAGCACGGCGTCGGTCAGGTCGGCCAGGTCGGGAATGGCTAGGAGGGAATCGGTCATGCAATCAGTCCGGCGAGCACGCCGGCGTCGAAGTGGGTGTCGATGAAATCGGCCAGGCCGTCGAAGGTGGCGTCGAGCGTGGGCGCCGAGGCGCCGAACAGCGCATGCAGCGCGCCCGGGTCCTCGAACAGGCCATGAAGATAAATGCCGAGCACGTTGCCGCGCGCGTTCTGCCAGGCCAGCCCGTCGGGCATCACGGCCTGGCCGTCCTGCGCCATCTGCGGGTGGGCGGCGCTCTGGCCGTGGTGGATTTCGTAGCCGGCCACCGGCACGCCCGACAGCGCGCCCCAGGCGCCCGCCAGCTCGCCGAAGCTCGCGGCGCGGTGGCGCACGGTCTTCTCGCGTGCGAACACCGTCACCAGCGGCAGCAGGCCCAGGCCCGGCGCGTTGCCGTCGATGCCGTGCGGATCGACCAGCGCCTCGCCCAGCATCTGCAGCCCGCCGCAGATGCCCAGCACCGCGCCGCCACGCTCGGCGTGCGCGGCCACCGCGCGGTCCAGTCCCTGCGCGCGCAGCCAGGCCAGGTCGCCGCTGGTGTGCTTGGAGCCGGGCAGCACGATCCAGTCGGCGGCGGCTACGTCGGCCGGCGTGCGTGCCCAGACCAGCCGCACGCCCGGCACGTTCTTCAGCGCCTGGAATTCGTCGAGGTTGCTGATGCGCGGGTAGGCCACCACGGCCACCGTGCGGGTGACCGTGCCGCTCGCGCGGCTGCGGTCGTCGAACACGCCGTCTTCCTCGGGCAGGCCGTGCTGCCACCACATCGGCAGCGTGGCCACGGTGGGCACGCCTGTCAGCGCCTGCAGCTGCTGCGGCGCGGGGGCCAGCAAGGTGGCGTCGCCGCGGAACTTGTTCAGCACGAAGCCGCGCAGCAGCGCCCGGTCGACCTCGGGCAGCAGCGCCCAGGTGCCGTACAGGTGGGCGAAGGCGCCGCCGCGGTCGATGTCGGTCGCCAGCAGGCAGCGCGCCTGGGCGTGGCGGGCGATGCTCATGTTGACGATGTCGCTGGCCATGAGGTTGATCTCGGCCGGCGAACCCGCGCCCTCGATGACGACCACGTCGTTCTCGGCGCGCAGCTCGTCCAGCGCCTGCGCGATCTGCGGCCACACGCGCTCGCTGCGGCCGCGCCAGGGCAAGGCCGACAGCTCTTCGCTCACCTGCCCCATCAGCACCACCTGGCTGTGGGTGTCGCGCTCGGGCTTGAGCAGCAGCGGGTTCATGCGCACGTCGGGCACCGCGTTGGCGGCCAGCGCCTGGAAGTACTGGGCGCTGCCGATTTCGCCGCCGTCGACCACGCGGGCGTTGTTGCTCATGTTCTGCGCCTTGAAGGGCGCCACCTTCAGCCCGCGCCGGGCGTACCAGCGGCACAGTGCCGTGGCCAGCCAGCTCTTGCCGGCCCCGCTGGTGGTGCCCAGCACCATGACGGCCTGCGCCGGCCCGCTCTTTACCGTTGAACTCATCGGCGGATTGTCGTTGAGCGCCCCCCCAAGCCCGTTCAGGCGCGCAGGGCCGACGAAATGCGACATCTTTCACACATGGAGCCTTGCAAACGCATCCGATGAATCCAAAAGTAGCTTTATTGCGTACATATGGCTTGAACAACGCATAGCACCCAGGGACCCATGCCAGCCTTGAACGATTTGGCGCTTGCCATCGAAGAACGCGAACCCGGCCAGTTTTTCTGGACCTTGCTCGAAGCCCACCATGGCGGCGAGTCGTCCGAAACGCTGGACTACCGCGTCTACCGCGTCGCGGACAAGCCGCAGACCAGCTACTCCAACGCCCTGGCCATGGGCGTGGCCGAGCTGAAAAAAATAAGCGCCGCCGCAGGCCCGGCCACTCAAGGCTGAACCCGCGACGGCGCAAAGACCGCCTTGCGGCTTTCAGGGTTTCAATCTTTCTCGTCGGCTTTCCGTCGAAATTCCGTCGCGTGTCCCGTTCGCCGGCCGCTCAGCGCGCGGCCACCGTCTGCGGACCGGCCGCGGCCGCCACCGGCGCCGGCACGTCCCAGCCCCCGCCGATCGCGCGGACCAGGCCCACGGCCGCCTGGTACTGGGCCGACTTCACCTGCAGCGCCTGGCGGCGGTTGCGCAGCTCGCTGCGGCGCGCGTCCAGCAGGTCGAGCTGGCTGATGTAGCCGTTGCGGTAGCGCGTGTCCGACAGGCTCGTGGCGCGCGCGGCCGAGGTCACGGCCTGCGCCTGCACCACCGACTGCTCCTGCAGGATGCGGATGGAGGCCAGTTGGTCTTCGACCTCCTGGAACGCCGTCAGCACCTGCGTGCGGTAGCTGGCCAGCGCCCCGTCGAGCTGCGCATTGGCGCCCTGCACGCCCGCCTCGCGGCGGCCGCCGTCGAAGATCGGCAGCGACAGCAGCGCACCCACGCCCCACGAGCGGGCCGACCACTTGAAGAGGTCGCCGATCTCGGGCGAGGCGTAGCCGGCGGCGCCGGTCAGCGAGATGTCCGGGAACCAGGCGGTCTGCGCCACGCCCACGCGGGCCTGCGCGGCCAGCACGGCGCTCTGCGCGGCCGACACGTCGGGCCGGCGCGTCAGCACCGTGGCCGGCACGCCGGGCGGAATGGACGGCAGCGCCGTCGACCAGTCGGCGCTGCCCAGCGCGAAGCTGGAGGCCGAGTCGCCGACCAGCACGGCCAGCGCATGTTCCACCTGGGCACGCTGGCGGTCGAGCGCGAGCGCGTCCGACTCGGTCGACGACACCTCGGTCTGCACGCGCGCCACGTCGAGCTCGGCGATGTCGCCGGCCTGCTCGCGGCGCTGCGTCAGGCGCAGCGTGTCGCGGTAGGCCTCGACCTGCTCGCGCACCAGCACGCGCTCGGCGTCGAGCGCGCGCAGTTGCAGGTAGGTCTGCGCCACCTCGGCCTGCACCGCCAGGCGCGTGCTCTGCAGCAGCGCCTCGCGGCCGGCCGCATCGAGCCGGGCCGCGTCGCTGGCGCCCGAGAGGCGCCCGAACAGGTCGACCTCGTAGGAGAACGTGGCGCCCACGTTCGTCATGGTGCCCGGCCGGACGCTGGCCGAGGCCTTGTCCAGGCCCGCGCCACGGTTGGCGCCGGCGCCCAGGCCGATCTGCGGCAGGCGGTCGGCGTTGGCGCTGCGCGCCAGCGCGCGGGCCTCGGCCAGCCGCGCGGCCGCCGCCTGGATGTTGTTGTTGTTGATGTCGGCCTTCTCGACCAGCGCGTTGAGCGCCGGGTCGTTGAACGCCAGCCACCAGGCGCCGCGCGCCTGCGCCTCGGAAGGCACGGCCCGCGTGAAGCCGGCCGGCGGCGCGACACCTTGATTGGCTTGATTGCCTTGCTCCTTGAACTGCGCCGTGGTCGTGATCTCGGGCAGGCCCGAGGGCACGGTGGCACAGCCGGCCAGCACCAGGGCGGCCATCAGCGGCAGCAAGGCGCCGCGAAGGGGCTTCACCAGAGGTTGTACTGAGAATTTCATGATCAGCTTTCTTCTCGATCAGTCATGCGAACCGTGCGAAGGACGCGGCGAGGCAGGCACCGGGTGCAGGCCACCGCCCGAACCGCCACTCGACGGCGCGGCAGGATGCTCGGCCGACACGAAGTCGTCGCCGTGCGGCACTTCGCCATGCAGCTTGAGCGGCCTGTTGCCCGCCAGGCGGCGCAACAGCACATAGAACACCGGCGTCAGGAACAGGCCGAAGGCCGTCACGCCGATCATTCCGGAGAACACCGCCACACCCATCGCCTTGCGCATTTCGGAGCCGGCGCCGGTCGACAGCACGAGGGGCAGCACGCCCATCACGAAGGCCAGCGAGGTCATCAGAATCGGGCGCAGGCGCAGGCGGCTGGCTTCGATGGCGGCCTGCACGGGTGTGCGGCCGGCAAACTCGAGCTCCCGTGCGAACTCCACGATCAGGATCGCGTTCTTCGCACTCAGCCCCACCAGCACGATCAACCCGATCTGCGTGAAGACGTTGTTGTCACCCCCCGATATCCATACGCCCGTCATCGCGGCCAGGATGCCCATGGGCACGATCAAGATGATCGCGATCGGCAGCGTCAGGCTTTCGTACTGCGCGGCCAGCACCAGGAACACCAGCAGGATGGCCAGCGGGAACACCAGGAAGGCGGAGTTGCCGGCCAGGATTTCCTGGTACGTCAACTCGGTCCACTCGAAGCTCACGCCCTTGGGCAGCGTCTCGGCCGCGATCTTGGTGATCGCGTCCTGCGCCTGGCCCGACGAGTAGCCTGGTGCCGGGCCGCCGTTGATGTCGGCGGCCAGGTAGCCGTTGTAGCGCATGGCGCGTTCCGGACCGAAGGTCGAGTTGACCTTCATCAGCGCGGCCAGCGGCACCATCTCGCCCGAGGTCGAGCGCACCTTCAGCAGGCCCACGTCTTCGGCACGGGCGCGGTAAGGCGCGTCGGCCTGCACCCGCACGCTGTACGTGCGGCCGAACTTGTTGAAGTCGTTCGCGTACAGGCTGCCCAGGTAGATCTGCATGGTGTCGAAGATGTCCGTCACCGGCACGCCGAGCTGGCGGGCCTTGGTGCGGTCGATGTCGGCATACAACTGCGGCACGTTGACCTGCCAGCTCGTGAACATGCCGGCCAGCTCGGGCGCGGCTTGCGCCTTGGCCATGAAGGCCTTCACCGCCGCGTCCATCTGGTCGTAGCCGACCGAGGCACGGTCTTCCAGCTGCAGCTTGAAGCCGCCCGTGGTGCCCAGGCCCGCCACCGGCGGTGGCGGGAACATCACGATGAAGGCGTCCTGGATGCTGGAGAAGGCACCGTTCAACTGGCCTGCCACCGCACCACCGCTTTGATCGGCGCGCTTGCGCTCGTCGAAGGGCTTGAGCGTGACGAACACGATGCCCGAGTTGGAGCTGTTGGTGAAGCCGTTGATCGACAGGCCCGGAAACGAGATGGCGTCTTCCACGTTCGGGTTGTTCTTGATGAGGTCACCCATGCGCTTGATCACGTCTTCCGTGCGATCGAGCGTGGCGCCGTCGGGCAGCTGGGCAAAACCGATGAGGTACTGCTTGTCCTGCGCCGGCACGAAGCCGCCGGGCACCGCCTTGAAGAGGCCGAAGGTCACGGCGATGAGCGCCACGTAGATCACCAGCATCAGCGACTTGCGCGAAATGACGCTCTTCACGCCGCCGCTGTAGGCCTCGGAACCGCGATGGAACATGCGGTTGAAGCCGCGGAACAGCCAGCCGAAGGCCTTGTCCATGCCGCGCGTGAGCGCGTCCTTGGGCTGGTCGTGGCCGCGCAGCAGCAAGGCGGCGAGCGCGGGCGACAGCGTGAGCGAGTTGATGGCCGAGATCACCGTCGAGATCGCGATGGTCACCGCGAACTGGCGATAGAACTGGCCCGTGAGGCCGCTGATGAAGGCCAGCGGCACGAACACGGCCACCAGCACCAGCGCGATGGCGATGATGGGGCCCGACACTTCGCGCATCGCACGGTAGGTCGCTTCACGCGGCGTGAGGCCCGCCTCGATGTTGCGCTCGACGTTCTCCACCACCACGATGGCGTCGTCCACCACGATGCCGATCGCCAGCACCAGCCCGAACAGGCTCAGCGCGTTGATCGAGAAACCGAGGATGTGCAGCACCGCGAAGGTACCGATCACCGACACCGGCACGGCCAGCAGCGGAATGATGGAAGCGCGCCACGTCTGCAGGAACAGGATCACGACCAGCACCACCAGCATGATGGCTTCGAGCAGCGTGTGGATCACCGATTCGATCGATGCGCGCACGAACTGCGTCGGGTCGTACGCAATGCGGTACTCCAGGCCTTCGGGCATGTTCTTGTTGAGCTCTTCCATCGTCTTGCGCACGTTGGAGGAGATGTCGAGCGCGTTGGAGCCCGGGGCCTGGAACACGCCCATGCCCACGGCCGGGTCGTTGTTCAGCAGCGAACGCAGCGAGTAGTCGGCAGCGCCCATTTCCAGCCGGCCGATGTCGCGCAGGCGGGTCACGGCGCCGTCGGTGCCGCTCTTGACGATGATGTCGCCGAACTCTTCTTCGCTCTGCAGGCGCCCTTGCGCATTGATCGACAGCTGCATGTCCACGCCCGACAGGCCCGGCGATGCGCCGACCACGCCGGCCGCGGCCTGCACGTTCTGGCCGCGGATGGCGGCCACCACGTCGGACGCCGAGAGGCCGCGCTGCGCGACCTTCTGCGGGTCGAGCCACACACGCATGGAGTAGTCGCCGCCGCCGAAGATCTGGACCTGGCCCACGCCTTCGATGCGCGCCAGCGGGTCCTTCACGTTCAGCACCGCGTAGTTGCGCAGGTAGTTGATGTCGTAGCGGTTGTTCGGCGAGACGAGGTGGACCACCATCGTCAGGTCGGGTGCGCTCTTGACGGTCGTGATGCCCAGGCGGCGCACTTCCTCGGGCAGGCGCGGCTCGGCTTGCGAGACGCGGTTCTGCACGAGCTGCTGTGCCTTGTCGGGATCGGTGCCGAGGCGGAACGTGACGGTGAGCGTGAGCACGCCGTCGGTCGTGGCCTGGCTGCCCATGTAGAGCATGCCCTCGACGCCGTTGATCTGCTCTTCGAGCGGGGTGGCCACCGTTTCGGCGATCACCTTCGGGTTGGCGCCCGGGTACTGGGCGCGCACCACCACCGAAGGCGGCGCGACTTCCGGGTACTCCGAGATCGGCAGCCCGCGCAGCGCGATCAGGCCGGCTATCAGCATCAATAGCGACAGCACGCCGGCAAAGATCGGCCGGTCGATGAAGAATTTTGAGAGATTCATGTTGGTTCTCCGGCGGGCGCGGGTGCGCCCTCCTCCGAAATCAGGACTTGGCCGCTTCCGCGACGCGTTCCGGTTGTTGCTGCTTGGGGTCGGCCTTGGCGTCCATGGTCACTTGCTGCGGCGCCACCAGCGCACCCGGGCGGATGTGCTGCAGGCCGTTGACCACCACGCGGTCGCCCGCCTTCAGGCCCTTGCTCACGACACGCAGGCCGTTGATCGAAGCGCCCAGGGCCACTTCGCGGTAGACGGCCTTGTTGTCTTCACCCACGACCATCACGAACTTCTTGTTCTGGTCGGTGCCAATGGCGCGCTCGCTCACCAGCAGCGCGGTGTCGCTGCGGGCCTGGCCCATGCGGATGCGTGCGAACTGGCCGGGAATGAGCGCGCCGTCCTTGTTGTCGAACGAGGCACGCACGCGCACGGTGCCGCTGCGGGCGTCGACCTGGTTGTCGATCAGCTGCAGCTTGCCGGTGAAGGGCGTGCCGTCCAGGCCGGCGGTGCCCATCTGCACGGGAATGCTCTCGATCTGGCCGCGGGCGCTGGAGCCGCTCGGCAGGTCTTTGAGGGCGCGGGTGATGACCTGCTCGTCGGCGTCGAAGCTCGCGTAGATCGGGCTCACCGACACCAGCGTGGTCAGCACCGGGGCGCCCGGACCGGCCGCCACCAGGTTGCCCACCGTCACCTCGACCTTGCCGATGCGCCCCGACACCGGGGCACGCACCTGCGTGTAGCCCAGGCTCAGGCGCGCCGTCTGCAGCGAGGCCTGGGCCGCGCGCAGGTTGGCGTTGGCTTCGCTGCCGGCGTTCACGCGCTCGTCGTACTCGCGCTGGGCAATGGCCTTGTCGTCCCACAGGCGCTTGGCGCGCTCCTGCTCGCTGCGGCTGAAGGACTGGCGGGCCTGGGCGGAAGCCACCTGCGCTTCGGCGCGCTCGACTTCGGCCGCGTACGGCGCGGGGTCGATGGTGACCAGCAGGTCGCCCTGCTTCACCAGCGCGCCTTCACGGAAGTGCACCGACTGCACGGCGCCCGCCACGCGGGAGCGCACGTCCACCCGCTGCACGGCTTCGAGCCGGCCCGAGAACTCGTCCCAGGCATTGATCTCGCTCGACGCCACGGTCGCCACCGACACCGGCGTGGCCGGGGGCGCGGCCGGGGCGTTATTGGCCTCGGCCTTGAAACTGTGCATGCCCAGCACGGCGGCCGCCACGGCCAGCACCGCCGTCAGGCCGGTCACGGTGGGCCACAGCGCCTTGGGGGCGGTGGAAGACAGCTTTTTTTCGTTGTTCGACATGATGTTCGTCCTTCTCGATGACTTTTGGGATGCAACAGGCCACCCCGGCGCTTTTGGCACCAGGAGGCGAAATTCAGGAAAAAAAGGGCCCCCGCACGCTGCCGCGCTGGCAGCGTGTCGTTCAGGCAGCCGGGGTGGGCTGGGGACTAGCTGGGGTGGTTGGACGCCGAGGGCGGCGGCGTGGTCGCGCTGAAGAACTCACGGAAGTGCCGCTGCACCGTGGCCTCACAGGCCACGCAAGCCGTGTTCTCGGTGTCGTACAGCGCCTTGGGCCAGTTCGCGGCGCTGGGCAGCACGCTGCTCGTCACCTCGATGCCGGCGCCGCGCAGGCGGTTGGCGAAAGCCATGGCTTCGTCGTGCATCGCGTCGTCCGCGCCCACCAGCACCAGGGCCGGTGCCAGCGCGGCGAGCCGCAGCGAGCCGCTGGGCACCGCATAGGGGTGCGTCGCGTTCGACGGGCAGCTCAGGTACTTTTCCCAGCCGCTGGCCCAGCGGCATTCGCTGGCGTCGTTGGTGGCCTTGCGCAGCGAGGCGGTACCGGCGCACGGGTCGAGCATGGGCGACAGCAGGATCTGCCCGGCGATCGGCGGGTGCGCCCGGTCACGGGCGATCAGCGCCACCGCGGCGGCCAGGTTGCCACCGGCTTCCTCGCCGGCCAGGTACACCTGGGCGCCCTTGCCGCCGAGCTTGGTGCGTTGCTTGTAGAGCCATTCGAGGGCGGCATAGCCGACCTCGATGGGTTCGGGGAACGGAGATTCGGGTGCCAGCGGGTAGGCCACCGACACCACCACCGCGCCCGCGCCGGCCAGCAGCCGGGCCACGTTGCGGCCGTTGTCCAGGCCGCCGCACACGAAGGTGCCGCCATGGAAATGCAGCACCAGCGGCACCACGTCGCCCTTGGCCCGCTGCCCGTAGACACGGGCGCCGACCGGCGCGCGGCCGGGCAGCTCGATCGACAGATCGGCTTCCACGCCTTGCGTGGCGGCGCGGATGGCAGCTTCGGCAGAAAGGGACGATGGAGCGGGGGACATGGGCGACCTCGGGGTATTGGGCGATGGTTGAAATATAAGGCGCCGCATGTGACGTTAAACAGGGTTGATGCCCCTACTCTGTTTCCAAACTGCTAACAATCGGATGGTCAACGGGGATTTGCCCGCATGTGTGAGAATCCGCGTCCCCCGGTGTGGGCCGGGTACCCCAGAACAGGCATTCGATGGATCAAATCCAGGCCATGCGGATCTTTGTCCGCGTCGTGGAAGCCGGCACCTTCACCCGTGCAGCGGACTCGCTCGCCCTGCCCAAGGGCACGGTCACCAAGCAGATCCAGGCGCTCGAATCGCGCCTGCGCGTGAAGCTGCTCAACCGCACCACGCGGCGCGTCACGGTCACGCCCGACGGCGCGGCCTACTACGAGCGCGCGGCGCGCCTGCTCAACGACTTCGACGACATGGAAGCCAGCATGACGAATGCGCAGGCCAACCCCACGGGGCGGCTGCGCATCGACATCGGCACCTCGGTGGCCAGGCTCATCATCCTGCCCCACCTGGCCAGCTTCTGCGACCGCTACCCCGACATCCAGGTCGACCTGGGCGTGAGCGACCGCACCGTCGACCTGATCAGCGACAACGTCGACTGCGTGATCCGCGCGGGCGAGCTCAACGACCAGTCGCTGGTGGCGCGGCGCATCGGCACGCTGCATTTCGTGACCGTGGCGTCGCCCGCGTACATCAAGCGCTACGGCATGCCGCAGCACCCGAACGACATCGAGAAGCGCCACGTGGTGGTGAGCTACTTCTCGGGCACCACGCGGCGCGTGTACCCGCACGAGTTCAAGAAGGGCGACGAGCACATCGAGCTCAACGGGCACTACCGCGTGTCGGTCAACGAGAGCAACGCGCACATCACGGCCGTGCTGGGCGGCTTCGGCATCTCGCAGTGCATCACCTTCATGGCCGAGCCGCTGTTGGAAAGCGGCGAGCTGGTCGAGGTGCTGCCCGACTGGGAGCGCGAGCCCCTGCCCATTCACGTGGTGTACCCGCCCAACCGCCACCTGAGCGCGAAGGTGCGCGCCTTCGTGGACTGGGCCGCCGAGCTGTTCGCGAAGAACCCGAGGCTGCAGCGGCGCTGACGGCCCGCTGAACGCGGGATCGGGAAGGCGGGATCGGGAAGGCGGGATCGGAAGGGCGAGATCGGAATTCGGGACCGGCTGTTTCAGCCGGCGTCGCGAATTATTTATCTCCGCCCCCTAAACTTTCGCCGGCTTCTGCCGCTATTGAGTGAGACCCCTGCCGGAAAGCGTTGCAATTTCCGGCCGACATGCGCGTGCCGCGGCTTCGACGAAGACCGCGTCCGCCAGAACAGAAATACCGCAAGCACATGGACACAGACCAGTCGAACGGCCAGACGGACGCGCCCGGCCCATCGCACGACCCGTCAGACGAAAGCACGAGCGAGTTCGGCCGCCGCAATCCGCTGGAAATCGGCGCGCGGCTGCGCAACCTCGCCAACGGCAGCGACTTCCTCACCGTCCAGTACGCGGGCGGCCAGTTGGTGACGCAGCTGCTCGACGTGGACGTGCACGCGCGCACCTTCATCTTCGACTGGGGCGCATCGGCCGAGCAGAACCAGGGCCTGCTGGCCGCGCCGCGCTGCCACTTCAGCGCCCAGCCGGACGGCGTGCGCGTCGAGTTCGCCACCGCCACGCCGCGCGAAACCCGCTACGAAGGGCTGCCCGCCTTCGAGGTCGACTTTCCCGAGCTGCTGTTCTACCTGCAGCGCCGCGAGTACTTCCGCGTCGACACGCCGGTGGTCGATGCCTACACCTGCACGGGCCGCTGGCCCAAGGGCGATGCGTTCCGCTTCGACGTGCACGACCTGTCGCTCGGCGGCGTCGGCATGCGCACCTCGGACGCGCGCGTGGCCGACCTGCCCATGGGCACGCTGCTGAAGAATTGCGAACTCTCGCTCGGCGCGCTCGGCCGGTTCTCGCTCGACCTGGAACTCATGTCGTGCCGCCCCACCGCGCTGCCCAACGGCACGCGGCGCCATCAGCTGGGTTTTCGTTTCCTGGCGCTGCCGGGCAACGTCGAAGGCCGGCTGCAGCGCCTAATCACGCAGCTGGAGATGAAGCGCAACGCCCTGGTGCGCTGAGCGCGTTCGAGCGGGGCGGCGGCCCCGCGGTCAGCCTGGGAACACCGGCTCGCAGCGCACCTCGGTCTTCACCGAATTCGCGATGAAGCACTCGTCGTGCGCGCGGTGGTGCATCTGCTCGATCTGCTCGCGCGTGGGCAGGCTGGCGCCCGAGAACCTCACCTCGGGGCGCAGCGTGACCACCGTCATCGCCATCTTTCCCTCGGCGTTCTTCTCCATCACGCCCACGGCCGCGTCGAAGTAGCGGTCGACCACGAACTTGCGCTTCACCGCCATCGTGAGGAACCACAGCATGTGGCAGTTCGACAGCGACGCCACGAACATCTCCTCCGGATCGACCGCCGACGCATCGGACATCGGCAGCGGCACCACGTGCGGCGACGACGAGCCCGGCACCTGCGCGCCACCGTCGAAGCGCAGCGTGTGCCTGCGGCTGTAGGTGTTGGCGAGAAAGTCCTGCTCGCCGCGCTCCCAGAGGATTTCCGCGCTGTACTGGGCCATGGTGCTGTTCCTTGTGTTCAGAAGCCCCGGACGCATCAGTGGCGTCAGAGGCGTCAGAGGTAGATGTAGTAGCGGTACTTGGTCAGGCTGCCCTGGCTGGGCAGCGTGAGGAAACTCTCAGCCAGCATGCCGCCGTTGGCCACGATCACCTTCTGCGACGCGTGGTTGTCGGGCCCGGTCGTGATCTCGATGCGGCTGAGGCCCTCGCCGGCCGCCAGCATCAGCATGGCCTGCAGCGCGCGCGTGGCGTAGCCCTTGCGCCGCTTCCACGGCACCACGTTGTAGCCGATGTGCCCCAGGCAGTACACCGGCAGCGCGATGGTGCCGGGCTGCCAGCGCAGGTCGATGCTGCCGCAGAACTCGCCGTCCCACAGCCAGCACTTGTAGCCCGGCAGGCGCGGCACCTTCGTGCCGTCGGGCAGCGTGATGGGGTCGCCCTTCGCCTCGCGGTCCACCAGGCTCGCGAGGAAGCGCGTGGCGTCGGCCTCGATGGCAGCGCGGTCTTCGGCGCCCGACTCGGGGCGCGACTCGTCGCGCGCCCAGCCGCGGTTAAGCGCCGACACGTAGCTCGCCAGGTAAGGCCGGGCCGGCCAGACGAGCTCCATCGGACGGGGTTCCGAGACGGACTTCGGCATGCGCGCTAGGCCCCCATCAGCTTCACGATGAGCGGCACCAGCAGCGCCGTGGCGATGCCGTTCAGCCCCATGGCCAGCGCCGAGAACGCGCCCGCCGTCTCGTTCACCTGGATCGCGCGCGCCGTGCCGATGCCGTGCGCCGCCATGCCGACCGCGAAGCCGCGCACCGCGGGCTCCTTGATGCGCAGCAGGTTCAGGAGGCCGGTCGCCATGATCGCGCCCGAGATGCCCGCAATGGCCGCGGCCACCGCCGCCAGCGATGGCAGCCCGCCGATCTTCTCGGCCACGCCCATCGCGATGGGCATGGTGGCCGACTTGGGTGCGAGCGACATCGTGAGCTCGTGCGAGCCGCCGAGCACCCATGAGATGGCAATGGCCGACGCGATCGCCGCGACCGAGCCCACGAGCAGCGCCACGCCGATGGGCAGCCACAGCCGCCGCAGCCGCCCGACCTGGCTGTACAGCGGCACGGCCAGCGCCACCGTGGCCGGGCCGATCAGGAAGTGCACGAACTTAGCGCCTTCGAAGTAGGTGTCGTACGGCGTGCGCGTGAGCAGCAGCACCGACACGATGACGATCACCGACACCAGCACCGGGTTGACCACCGGGTTGCGCCCGCTGCGCGTGTGCAGCCACAGCGCGCCCAGGTAGGCCAGCAGCGTGAGCGAGAGCCACAGCAGCGGCGACTGGGCCAGGAACACCCAGATCTCGGAGAGCTTGGCGGGCGCGGTCATTCGGCGTCCTTGCCGGTGATGCGGATCATCCAGCGGAAGGTGAGCGCGGTCACGGTCATGGTGACGGCCGCGCCGACGATGCCCGCCGCCAGGAACGGCAGCCACTCGCGCCCCACCCGCTCGAAATGCAGCATCACGCCGGTCACGGCTGGAATGAACAGCAGCATCAGGTTGCGCAGCAGGTGGCCCGAGGTGTCGGTCAGCACCTGCGGCACGCGGCCGCGCACGAGCAGGCCGATGAACAGCAGCACCATGCCGATCAACGGGCCGGGAATGGGCAGGCCGAGCCACTGCACCAGCAGTTCGCCGGCGAGCTGGCAGAGAAAGAGCGTGGTGATCGCGTAGAGCATGGGGTGTCCGCAGGTCGGTTCAATGGTCGGCGCAAGCGCCCGCGCGTGTCCATCCCTCTTTCAAGGCATGTTGGCTGGCGGGCGGCAGCACCCCCAGCCGCACGTGGCCCGCCAAGCCGAAGGAGGCACAGTCGCGCAGCTTGATGCCTTGCGCGCGCAACGCAGCGGCCAGCGCGGGGTACGGCCGGTCGGTGCGCGCGCAGAAGAAGTTGGCGTCGCTGGGCAGGCAGTGCCAGCCGAGGGATTCGCAGAGCGCGCGTTGCTGCGCCTTCCACGCCCTCAAGGTGGCCAGGCTCTGTGCCAGCCAGTGCTGGGCCTCCGCGCCGGCCCAGGTCTGCAGCAGCGCGACGCCGTGCGTGCCCACGGGCCACGAAGGGGCCAAGCGGTCGATGCGCCGCAGGAGGCCGGCGCCGACATCGGCGGGCGCGATGGCGTAGGCGGCACGGATGCCGGTCAGGCCCATGGCCTTGTTGGGCGTCCACATCTGCCAGACGCGGTCGAGCTGCGCCGCACCCAGCGACGCCCTGCCCTCGAGGCGCAGCGGCGCGTAGGCCATGTCGAGCACGCAGACGCCCTCCGAGGCCGCCTGCTGCGCCAGGTCGGCCTGCGGCTGGCCCAGCGGGCTCGACGGCTCGCAGCACCAGCGCAAGGCGGCATCGGCATGCGGCTGCGGCGCGCGCGCGACCTGCAAGCCCCAGGCCAGTGCCGCGCGTTCGTAGTCGCCATAGCTGTGCGCGGGCAGCCACGCCTCGCGCCCGCCCTGCTGCATCACGGCGGCGCTGACGCGATGGATGAATTCGCTGCCGCTCGCGGCGATCACGATGCGCGCCGCGTCCACGCCATGGAAGGCGGCGAGCCGGCCGCGCAGCGCCGTGTAGCGCGGGTCCGGGTAATGCGCGGCATCGGCCGCGCGCAATGCGTCCAGCACGGCCGGGCAGGAACCCACGGCATTGCCGTTGGTCGAGAAATCGTGCGGCGCGGCGCCCGAGGCGTCCGGTCCGCCGTGCACGGCGGTGCTCATGCCCACCTCCAGCCCGAGGTCGCCACGATCGCCAGCGTCGCGAACAGGCCCAGCGCCAGCGCGGCCCGCTCGCCCAGTTGCGCGGTGCGCTGCATGTCCGCCGCGGAAGGCGCGCGGCCCTCTGCATTCAGCGCATACACGCCCGGCTTGGCCAGGCGCACGCCCAGCAGCAGCGCCATTGTCGCCATCGGCCAGCCGCTGTTGGGCGACGGCGTGCGGCGCGCCTCGGCGGACAGCCCCGCGGGCCAGCGCCATGCCGCCAATGCCAGCAGCAGCACGGTGAGGCGCGCGGGCACCCACGACAGCACGTCGTCCGCGCGCGCGGCCCATTTGCCGAGCCAGGTCCATTCGCGGCCGTTGCGCTCGCCGCGGTAGCCCCACATGGCGTCGGCGGTGTTCGCGAAACGGTAGAGCGCCGCGCCCGGCAGGCCGAGCAGCACAAACCAGAACACGGGCGCCACCAGCGAATCGTTGAGGTTCTCTGCGAGCGACTCGATGGCGCTTTCGCGCACCTCGCGCTCGCTCAGCCGTGAAACGTCGCGGCTCACCAGCCGCGCGAGCTGCCGGCGCCCGTCGTCCAGCGACACCGCCAGCGCGGCCTCGACCGCGAGCACCTCGTCGCGCAGCATGCGCCAGGCAAAGAGCGGCTTGAGCAGCAGGCCGAGGCCCAGCGCCATGGCCCACAGCGGGAGCCATTGCGCGACCAGCGTCTGCAAGGCCATGGCCACGCCCCAGACGCAGGCCGCGCCCACGCACCACGTCAATGCGCCGATGAAGAACATCGGAAGATCCGTTCGTTGCTCGTGGCTGGGCTGGGGTGCGACCCGCGCGCCGATCCAGCCGAGGTAGTTGCCCATCCACACGACGGGATGCAGCGGCGCGGGCGGCTCGCCGAGCCAGCGGTCGATGGCCAGCGAGAGCCACAGCGCGGCGGCGACAGCGATGCCGTATTCAGGATTCAGGTGGGGCATGAGACCCGCCATTCTCGCGAATCAGGCAGCGGCCCGGCCCCGGCGCCACTGCGCCAGCGCACCGAAGGCGATGAGCAGCGCGGCACCGAGCGCGACCCAGAGCCTGAGGACGACGCTTTCGGCCTCGGGCGGCGCCTCGGCGGCGGTGGGTTCGAGCTTGAGGCCGGTGACGGGCTGGGTGCTGTCCGGCGCCGGCTCGGCTGCGGGCGTCGGCACCGCGGCGGGTACCTGTGCAGGTTCAGGCGCGGGCTCGGCCACCACCACCGGCGCAACGGCCGGACGCGGCTGAACCGGCCTGACTTGCGGGTGCGGGGCCGCCGGCGTCAGCTCCGCCTGCACGAAGCGCTGCACGCCCGCACTCCGCTCGCGCAGCCCGGTCGCGCTCACCGCCTCCGAGTAGGCCTTCGCCAGTTCACGGCGCGTGGCCGCGTCGGGCTTCCAGTAGTTCAGCCGCACCGCGTCGAGCATGCGTTCCAGCGTCTGCGCGAAGGCGGCGCGGTTGTCGCCTTCCAGCCATTCGCGCGTGCCCAGCTTGTACCGGTCGCGCACGTACACGTCGTGCAGCGACTGCCACTGGTCCTGCCGCACCGCGGCCGGCGCCGTGACCTGCCAGCCCCAGAGGAACTGCGCGGTCTTCAGCACCTGCAGCGTGCCGCTGTAGCCCTCGGCCTTCTGCGCCTCGATCCACTGCGGGTGCAGGTAGCGGGTCTGCATTTCGCGCGCGATGGCGCCGGCCGCGGTGTCGGTGCGCACCGCGCTGCCGTCGCGCAGGTTCTGCACGTACAGCGCCGGGTCCTTGCCCGTGAGCTGGCGCACCGCCTGCGCGATGCCGCCGAGGTACTGGAACGGGTCGTCGTTGGTCAGCACGCCGTACAGGTTGGAGCTGCGCGCCATCAGCGCCGCATCGACCTGCACCAGGTTGCCCGCGTACGCGCCGGGCCGCGCGGCGCCGTCCAGGCCCTTGCCGTAGGCGTGGCCCATGCGGTCCATGTAGAGCTGCGCCATCTGCGCGTCGCCGCCGCCGCGCTGCTGGTTCTTCCACACGTCGCTGGCCAGCGACGCTTCTTCGAGCCCCGCGCCGTAGCTGCCCTGCTCGTTGGAGAACACGCGCGCGGTGGACCAGCGCTGCGCTTCCTGCGCCGACGCGCCTTGCGCGCGCAGCTTGCCGGCCAAGGCCTCGCTGTTTCGCGCCACCGCGTTGCCGGGCTCGCGCAAGGCGGCCACCTGCTGCACCGCCTCGTCGAGCCAGCGCATGGCGTTGGGGAACTGGTCGCGGTACGAACCGGTCACGCTGAGCAGCACGTCGATGCGCGGGCGCTTCAGCACCGCGGCGGGAATCACCTCGATGCCCGCAATGCGCCCGCCCTCGTCCCAGCGCGGCTTCACGCCCATGGCGTAGAAGGCCTGGCTCTCCAGCACGCCCTGGTGGCGCGAGGCCTCGCCGGCCCAGAGCGTGAAGGCGATCTTCTCGGGCGGCTTGCCGGCATGGGCCCTGGCGTGGTCGGCGATCCACGCGTCCATGGCGGCCACGCCCGCATCCCATGCGGCGCGGGTCGGTATGCGGCTGGGGTCGAAGCCGTAGAGGTTGCGGCCGGTGGGCAGGCTGTCGGGGTTGCGCACCGGGTCGCCGCCGTAGCTGGAGCGGAGGTAGCGGCCGTCGAGCGCGGTCAGCAGGCCGTCGATTTCCTCGTTGTGCGCAAGCACCGTGTCGAGCTTCTGCGCGCGCTCGGCCAGGGCCTGCAGGCGTTGCCTGTCGGCGGCGGTCCTGCCCATCGCGATGGGCGCCGGCGCATCGGCCAGCGCCAGTTCCACCCAGCGTGCGGGTTTCGAGCTGGCAACGTTCTTCGCATCGACCAGGAAGGCCTCGTCGATGTCTTCGCCCAGCGCCTCGACCAGCGGCTTGCCGAGGATCTGCAGCACCGTCATGCGCCGGCGCTGCGCATCGGGCGCCTCCCCGAAGGTCGCGAGGCCCAGCGGTTGCGCGGTCTGCGCGAGTTCGTCGAGGTACGGATGCAGCACGGCGATGAAGCCCGTGAAGTCGGCGCGGATGCGCGCGGGCGTCCATTTCAGGTCGCGGTCGTAGTGCTGCGCGACGAACTCCGCCGTCAGCTGCCGCTCCAGCGCGGTCTTCACCGGGCCGGGCGACAGCGTCTCCCAGTCGTGCATGCGCTCGTGCATTTCCTGCACCCCGGGGCGAAAGCCCGCGGGCGCGAACATCGGCGTCGAATGGCTCACCATCGTCGCGCGCCCTCGGCGCTTGGCGGTGGTGGCCTCGCCCAGGTTGTCCATGATGTACGGGTACACGTTGGGCAGGTCGCCCAGCGCGAGCAGCGGATCGTCCTGCACCGACAGCCCGCGCTCCTTGCCCGCCGACCACTCCACCGTGCCGTGCGTGCCCACGTGCACCACCGCGCTGGCACCGAACTGCGTGCGCAGCCACAGGTAGGTGGCCAGGTAGCCGTGGCTCAGCGGAACGGCCGAGCGGTGGTAGACCTGCGCGGCCTTGTCCGCCACCTGCGTGCCGGGCTCGAAGCGCGGCGGCTGGCGCAGCACGACCACGTGGCCGAACTGCACGCGCGGGATCACGAAGGCCGGCTCGCCCGCCACGGAGCGCAGCATGGTCGACTTCTCTGGCGGGCCCCAATAGCTTTCGATGCGGTGCTGTGTCTCGGCCGGCAGCGCGCGAAACCATGCGACATAGCGCGACAGCGGCATCGCGTCGGCAAGGTTCCTGTCGAGCAGCGGCTGCAGCTCGTCGCCCTGCCCGCCCGGGTAGTACGCCTTCATCGTCGCCTGCACCTGCGCAATCAGCGCGTCGGTGCCGGGCAGCGCGGTGCGGTAGCCGGCCGACTGCATCGCGGCCAGCATGTTGTTCACGCTGCGCGGCACGTTGAGGAACGACGCGCCGAAGTTGGCCTCGCCCGGCGGGTAGTTGTAGACCAGCATCGCCACGCGCCGGTCGGCGGGCGGCGTGCGCTGCAGCCGCAGCAAGGCGGCGGCCTTGCCGGCCACGGCGTCGATCTGCGCGGGCAGCGGCTGCAGCGTGCCGGCCGCGGCGTCGCGCGCGGAGACCAGCATCGGGTCGGTCATGCCGGCCAGCTCGCTCGGGCTGTAGTAGGCCGCAATGTCAGTCTGCGAGAGGCCGTCCTTGCTCTGCGCCCATTGGGCGGCGTCCATCGCCAGCGAGGGCAAGGTTTGCAGCACCGGCACGCCGATGCGCTCCAGCTCGGCCTTGCGCTCGTTCGGGTTGAACACCAGCGAGGCATTGACGATCGCGTCGGCCACGCGCTGCTCGCCGGCATGTGTCATGCGAAAGAACAGGTCCTTCTGCTGGCGCGGGCCGTAGAAGGCGTAGGCGCGCAGGCCGCGCTGCTCGAGCGCGGCAATGAGCGCGTCGAGCCAGCCGGTGTCGTCGCCGCTGACGGTGGCGCCGTTGACCGCGATGGCGACCGTGCCGCTGCCGGGCAGCCTGTCGATGGCGGCGATGTCGGCTTCGACGCGCGGCCAGCCCGGGTGATAGAAGCCGGCCAGCGGCAGCGGCACGGGGACCGGCAAGCCGGCGAGGTTGCCGGGTTGCGCGAGCGCCTTCATGGCCGCGCCGAGGTTGGACGCACCGGCAAAGCGCCAGTACTCGCGCAGGCGCTGCGCCCAGGCGGCATCGACCCCGCGTTCGGCCGCCAACGGCGCGGCCGCCGAGGCCTGCCCCTTGGCCACCAGGGCGAACTCGCCGATCAGCACATAGGGCGTGGCACGCCGGGAGATCGCATCGCCGAAGCGTGCCGCGGCGGCTTGCGCCACGCTGATGTGCGGCGCGTCGATCACGAGCAGCGCAGCGCCGTCGAGCGCCGCGGCCAGCGTTTCAGGCGAATCCGTGGAGGCCGACATCACCTGCAACGGCACGCCCGCGTCCCGCGCCGCGGCCTGCAGCCGCACCACGCGCGCCGGCGACACCAGCGGCGTGCTCAGCACCACGACCCGCGGCGCAAGCTGCTGCGCGTGCGCGGGCGCCACCACCCCCAGCACGGCCAGCAGGAACCAGAAGAAGACCCGCGTCACTTCCCGCCCTGCGCAGGCGCTGCACCCGAAGGCGCGGCACCCGCAGGCACCGCATCCGCCGGCACATAGACCATCGTGCCGTCCTTCAGCCGCCAGGCCGTGCCGGCCTTCTCGCCGTCGCCCTGCCCCGTCGCGCCGCTGGCCTTGAAGCGCGTGATCTTCCGGCCCTCGCGCGTGATGATTTCCATGTCCGGCTGGCCTTCGTTGCGGATGACCGTCACCTTGTCCTGCGCGAAGGGGTTCATCGGGTTGTTGATGACCGCGATCATCAGCATGCCGATCACCACCATGAACACGTCGATCAGGTTGATGGTCGACAGCACCGGATCGTCGTCGTCGCTGTCCAGGCTGCTCAAGATGGAGAACTGGCGACGGCTCATCGGCGCCCCCCTGGCGCGGCGCTCATGACAGCCGGTCCCGCGCGTCCAGCACCGTCACCAGCTCGCGCATGAGCCAGCGGCGGCGCACGGTGTAGACCACGAAGGTGATCGAGGCCGAGGCCAGCGCCACGATCACGCTGGCGAACGCGGGCGCCAGGCTCTGCGCCACGCCCTGCGACTCGCCCGAGGCCACGGCCACCAGCGCCGGGCCCATCGGGATCATGGTGGCGATCAGCCCCAGCATCGGCGCCACGCGGCTGCACAAACGCACGCCTTCGAGCTGCTTGAGCACCACCAGCTCCATCTGCTCCTGGCTGGCCTGCGCATGGCGTTGCAGCACCAGTGCGCGCAGGGGGTCGCGGCGGCGCTGCAGGTACTCGATGCCGAAGGCGCCGAGGCAGTACACGGCATACACGAAGGACAGCAGCACGCCCAGCGTCACCGGCCAGAGGAACAGGCGCGCGAGCTCGAAGAGGACGGTGTCGAAAGCCAGCATCAGGTGGGCTCCACGGGAGACGGGTTGTCGAACAGGTCCGAAGGCCGGCCCCAGCCTTCGTCGAACACCAGCGAGGCGAGCGGCTCGCGCTTGGCCCAGCGTTCGCGCTGCAGCATCGGCTCCTCGTAGAAGCCGCGCACCGGGCCCAGGCACAGCAAGGCGATGGGCTCGGCGCCCTCGGGCAAGCCGAGCAATACGGACACTTCGGCCGGATCGAACAGCGACACCCAGCCCATGCCCAGCCCCTCGGCGCGCGCCGCGAGCCACAGGTTCTGGATGGCGCACGAGGCCGAGGCCAGGTCCATCTGCGGCAGCGTGCGGCGGCCGAACACGTGCTTCTCGCGGCCGTCGGCCAGCGTCACCGCCAGCAGTTCGGCCGCGTCGAGCAGGCCCTGCACCTTCAGGCGCATGAACTCGTCCTCGCGCTCGCCCAGCGCGCGGGCGGTGAGCACGCGTTCGTGCTCGACCACGCGGTGCAGCTGCTGGCGCAGCGCCTCGCCGCGGATGCGGATGAAGCGCCACGGCTGCATGAAGCCGACGCTGGGCGCGTGGTGCGCGGCGTCCAGCAGCCGGCGCAGCACCTCGGGCGCGACCTGGCCGCCCGCAAAGTGGCGCATGTCGCGCCGCTCGTGGATGGCGCGGTAGACGCCTTTCGCCTCGCCGGCCTCGAACGCATGCGCCATCGGGTTCAGTCCTCGATGCCGCGCTGCGCCGGAATGCCGGCCTTGAACGCGTGCTTGACCATGGTCATCTCGGTCACCGTGTCGGCCAGCTCGACGATCTCGGGCGGGCAGCGGCGCCCGGTGAGGGCCACGTGCACATGCTTCGGCCGCGCGCGCAGCGTCTCGAGCACGCCTTCGAGCGGCAGCCAGCCGTAGATCAGCGGGTAGGTGATCTCGTCGAGCACCACCAGGAAGAACTCGCCCGACAGGATCGCCGCCTTGGCCTTCTCCCAGCCGTCGCGCGCCAGCTGGCCCGAGCGCTCGAGGTCCTGGCTCTTCCAGCTGAAGCCGTCGCCGAGCCCTTCGATCGGAATGCCGATCTGCTCGAACATGCGGTGTTCGCCGAAGCGCGCGCTCGGCACCTTCATGAACTGGTAGATCTTCACGGCCTTGCCGCGGCCGTGCGCGCGCAGCGCGAGGCCGAAGGCCGCGGTGCTCTTGCCCTTGCCGTCACCGGTGTTGACGATGACGATGCCGCGGCGTTCGCCCTCGGGCTTTTCGTAGGGCTTCTCGCTGGGGGGAGTTTCGATCTGCATGGGGAGCGGTTCCTGTGTTCTTTATGTTCTTTATCTGGGCAGCGCGATCCACTGGTCCGCCACGCGGTGCACGCGGATGCGGTGGTCGAACACCTGCTCCAGCGCGGCGTGGGTGGCGGGGTCGCTGCAGCCGCCGTGGTGCACCACGCGGCCGTGGTTCATCACCACCAGCTCGTCGGCGGCCAGCGCCATCGGCAGTTCGTGCAGCACGCTGACCACGGTCTTGCCCTCGGCCACGAGCGTGCGGGCGGTCTGCATCCAGTCGGCCTGGTGCGGCGGGTCGAGGTTGGCCAGCGGCTCGTCCATCAGCAGCAACTCGGCCTCGACCGCGAGCGCGCGTGCCAGCAGCACGCGCTGGCGCTCGCCGCCCGACAGCTGGCCCAGCGGGCGGTCGCGCCAGTCCCAGGCCTGGGTGCTTCGCAATGCACGCTCCACGGCCTCGCGGTCGGCCGCGCTCGGTGCGGCCAGCCAGCGCTGGTGCGGCAGGCGGCCGAGCATGGCAACGTCGTAGACCATCAGGTCGTCGGCGCTGCCCTCGCCCGAGCCGCTCTGGCCCAGCCACGAAAGGCGCTGGGCGCGCGTGCGCGCGGGCACCCTGGCTTGCGCGTCGCCGAACAGCCGCACCTCGCCGCGGTGCGCGAGCAGGCCGGCCATGGCTTTCAGCAGCGTCGACTTGCCCGCGCCGTTCGGCCCGACGATGCTGGTCCAGCGCGCGGCCGAGAGCTTCAGGTCGATGTCGTGCAGCACCTCGGTCGCGCCGAGCGTGGCGCTGACGCGGCGCGCCTCGAGCGCCGGGGTTGCAGGCGCGCGGTGCGTCCGGTGCGTCCGGTCGTTCATGCCAGGCCTCCGCGCGCGCTGCGCCGGTGCATCAGCCACAGCAGGTAGCTGCCGCCGAGCACGGCCGTGAGCACGCCCACCGGCAGTTCCTGCGGTGCGATGAGCCAGCGCGCCAGCAGGTCGGCGCCCATCAGCAGCAGCCCGCCCATGAGCGCCGACAGCACGATCAGCCGCGCATGCGTGGTCTTGACGATCGAGCGCACCAGGTGCGGCGACGCCAGGCCGACGAAGGCAATGAGCCCGGTCTGCGCCACGGCCGCGCCGGTGGCCAGCGCGAGCACCACCACCAGCGCCGCGCGCATCGCGCCCAGCGGCAGGCCCAGGCTGCGCGCCGTGGCCTCGCCGAGCGCCAACCCGTCGAGCACCGGCGCCAGCGCCCAGCCGAGCAGCAGGCACACCGCGCCGACCATGGCCATCACCGCGCATGCGCTCCAGCCGACCAGGCCGGTGCTGCCGAGCACGAAGCCCTGGATGGCCTGGAGAATGTCGGCCGAGGCGATGGTGATCAGGTCCTTGGCCGCGCCCAGCACCACGCCGACGATCACGCCCGCGAGCAGCAGCCGCAGCGTCTGCTGCACGCCGCGCGCGAGCATCAGCGTGAGCATCACCGCCAGCACCGCGCCGACGAAGGCCGCGCCCGTCAGGCCGAGCCGCATCACCCACTGCGTGCTGGCGGCCGAGCCGCCGAACATCAGCAGCGCCACCGCCACGCCCAGCGAGGCGCCCGAGGCGCTGCCCAGCAGGTACGGGTCGGCCAGCGGGTTGCGGAACAGGCCCTGCGCCACCGCGCCCGCCAGGCCCAGCAGCGCGCCGGCCAGCCAGGCGCCGAGCGTGCGCGGCAGCCGGATGTCCCACACGATCTGCAGCGCCACCGGGTCGTGCCGCGCGGACAGCAGGCTTTCGAAACCGGTGCTGCCGATGCCCAGGCCCAGCAGCACCAGCGCGGCGCCCAGCACCAGCAGGCCCGCGCCGAGCAGCAGGACGCGGCGCAGATGGGCCGTGTGCCTCACGGCCGCGTTCACGGCTTGCCGCCCTTGCCGCCGTTGCCACTCATGTCGGCGATGCACTTCGCCATCAGGCGCGCCGCCTCGTCCATGCGCGGACCGGGGCGCACCAGCACGTCGGACTCTTCGGCGCTGAAGCGGCAGATGCGGCCCTCGCGCACCGCGCGGATGCCGGCCCAGCCGGGGCGCTGCTCCAGCCCCTGCGCGCTGCGCACGCTGACCATGATGAGGTCGGGGTTGGCGCGCACCACGTATTCGGGGTTGAGCTTGGGAAACGGGCCGAGCGAGGCCGGCACGATGTTCTTCTCGCCGAGCCGCGCGAGCGTCTCGCCGATGAACGACGACTCGCCCGCCGCGTACGGCGCGCTGTTCACCTCGAAGTACACGCGCAGCCCCTTGGCGCCGGCGGGCAGCGATTGGGCGGCGGCCGAGACGCTGGCGTCGATCACGCGCCAGACCCGGGGCGCCTCGTGGGTGCCGAGCACCTGGTCGAGCTTGTCGAGCACGCGGCGCACGTCGGCATGGCTCTTGGGTTCGAGCACCAGCACCTTCAGGCCCAGCGCCTCCAGGCGCTGCGTGACGCGCGAGGACTTGGCCAGCAGCACCGCGTCGGGCTTGAGCGCGACGATGGCCTCGACGTTCGGGTCGATGCCGCCGCCGAGCTGCGGCAGCGCCTTCACCTGCGCGGGCGAATTGGAATAGCGGTCGACGCCGATCAGCCGGTCGCACGCGCCCAGCGCGCAGACCGATTCGGTGAGCGACGGCAGCAGCGTGACGATGCGTTGCGGCGGCTGCGGCAGGCTGACGGTGACGCCGCGCTCGTCGACGATGTCGAGGGCATGGGCGGCGAAGGCGCAGAGGCTCAGGTACAGGGCCAAGCCCAGGGCGGGCAGCGAACGGAACATCTTCATGCGGCAGGTGCCTTCAGGGTCAAGGGCAGGCCGGCCGCCATCAGCGTGACGCGGTCGCAAGCGGCGGCCACGTCCTGGTTCAGGCGGCCCAGCGCGTCGACGAAGGCCCGCGTCTCGCGGCCGAGCGGAATCACGCCCAGGCCGATTTCGTTGCCCACCACCACCACCGGGCCCGGCGCGTCGCGCAGCGCCGCCATCAGCAGGCCGGCGTGCGCGGCGGGCGTGCGCGTGGCGGGCCGTGCGTCTTCGCAGGGCATCGGCATCATGAGGTTGGTGAGCCACAGCGTGAGGCAGTCGACGACCACCAGCGTCTCGGGCGCGCTCTGCGTGACGATGGCGCGCGCCAGCTCGATCGGCTCCTCGATGGTGCGCATGCCGGGCACGCGCTCGGCGCGGTCGGCCTGGTGGCGCACGATGCGCTCCTGCATCTCGTCGTCGTAGGCCTGCGCGGTGGCGATCATCACGGCGCGGTGCCGGGGTGAGGCGGCGAGCCAGTCGATGGCGCGCTGCTCGCCGCGGCGCGACTTGCCGCTCTTCTGGCCGCCGAGGATGAATTCGTGGATGGCGTCGGCGGCCGTCTTCGGCTTGCCCGGCTTACTCGGCTGTGACATGGCTCTCCAGTTCGATGGGCATGGCGCCGAAAAGACGCGCGGTGGCTTCCGGGCTGGACGCGAACCACGCATGGAAATAGCTCGCGCGCACCGGGCCGTGCACGTACAGCGCCTCGCCGCCGCGCGCGCCCACGGGCTGCGTCGCGCCGGGCCGCGCCGTGTGCGCCGCGGGCGGCAGCGGCGTGTCGCACAGCGAATAGTGGAAGGTGTGGCCGCGCAGCACGTGGTTGCCGAGCACGAGCTGCTGCGGGCCGAGACCGGCCAGGCGCTTCTGCATGGTCACGCGGCCGGGCAGCAGGCCCCAGAGGCGGTGAACCTGCGCGGCGTCTTGCGTGGCGAGCTCGTCGAACAGCGCCATCATGCCGCCGCACTCGGCCCAGATGGGCTTGCCCGATGCGGCATGCGCGGCCAGCGCGTCGCGCAGCGGCGTGCAGGCGGACAGCGCCTCGGCGTGCAGCTCGGGGTAACCGCCCGGCAGCCAGACCGCATCGCAGGCCGGCAAGGCCTCACCCGCGAGCGGCGAGAAAAAGGAAAGCGCCGCGCCCAGCGACGTGAGCACGTCGAGGTTGGCGGGGTAGATGAACGAGAAGGCCGCGTCGCGTGCGATGGCGATGGTGCGCCCGGCCAGCAAGGGCGGCACGGCCTGAGCGGCTTCGGGTTCGGGTTCGGGTTCGGGCTCGGGCTCGCGCGCCTCGAAGCGCACCTGCGGCAATTGCGCCAGCGCCATCTGGCCCAGCGGCGTGGCGGCCAGCACGTCGGCCACGGCGTCGAGCCGCGCCATCGCGTCACCCAGTTCGTTGGTCAGCACCAGGCCCAGGTGCCGCTCGGGCAGCGTGAAGCCGGCGTCGCGCGGCAAGGCGCCCAGCCATTGCGAGGGTTCGCGCAGCGCGTCTTTCAGCATGCCCGCATGCCGCTCGCTGCCGACGCGGTTGGCCAGCACGCCGGCCCACGGCAGGCCGGGCCGGAAGTTCTGCAGCCCAAAGGCCAGCGCACCGAAGGTGCCTGCCATGGCATGCGCGTCGATCACGGCCAGCACCGGCAGGCCGAAGCGCTCGGCCAGGTCGGCCGCGCTCGGCGTGCCGTCGAACAGGCCCATCACGCCCTCGACGATCAGCAGGTCGCAGCCGGCGGCGGCCTCGCGCAGGCGCGCGCGGCAGTCGGCCTCGCCGGTCATCCACAAATCGAGCGAGTGCACGGGCGCGCCGGTGGCCAGCGCCAGCCAGTGCGGGTCCAGGAAGTCGGGCCCGCACTTGAAGGCGCGCACGCGCCGGCCCTGCCGTGCGTGCAGGCGCGCGAGCGCCGCGGCGACGGTGGTCTTGCCCTGGCCCGAGGCCGGGGCAGCCACCAGCACCGCGGCGCACGCGGGCTGCCCGGCGGCGCCGGGTCGTTGCGAGGGTTGGTTTATTGAGGCGTCCACTTGAGACCGACGTACGCGGTGCGGCCTGCATTGGCATACAGCCGCGCGAACTGGTAGTCCTTGTTGCCCACATTGTCGACGCGCGCCACCAGGTTCAGGTCGCGCGTGATCTTGGTGCTGGCCGACAGGTTCAGCAGCGTGTAGCCGCCGAGCCTGACCGCGTTGGCCGCGTCGTCGTAGCGACGGCCCGAGGTCTGCACCTCGGCGCCCAGCGTCCAGCCGGCCACGCGCCAGTCGGCACCGAGGGTGGCGTGGCGCTGCGCGCGGCGCGCCAGCAGGTTGTGCGTGGCCTCGTCGCGCGGGTCCTGGAAGTCGACCGAGCCGCGCAGCGTGACGTCGCCCAGGCGCTGGCTGCCCGACAGCGTCGCGCCCTGGTAACGAGCGCGCGCGGTGCTCGAGTAGCAGCCGAACGACGAGGCGCAGCCGGTGGCCGAGCCGTCGAACACGATCAGGTTGCGCACGCGGTTCTTGTAGACCACGATGCCCGCCTGCGTGCCGCCGTCGCTGTACTGCAGGCCCAGCTCGGCGTTGCGGCTCGACTCGGGCTTGAGCGTGGGCAGGCCGTACTCGCTGAAGCGCTGGTACAGCGTGGGCACGCGGAAGGCGGTGCCGGCCGACGCCGTGAAGCGCAGCGCCGGCGTGATGGCGTAGCCGTAGGCCGCGCTGCCGGTGGTCTTGCCGCCGAACTCGCTGTCCTTGTCGTGGCGCACGTGCAGCTGCAGCGAGTGCGGGCCCTGCACGAAGCCGTAGCCCAGCGAGATGGCGTCCTGCGAACGGTCGCGCGAGAGCAGCTTGGCCGAGGTGGTGGGCGCGTTCTCGAGCGCGTCTTCGCGGCGCTCGAAGGTGGCCGAGACCAGGTGCGGGCCGAAGCGGAACTCGTTCTGGAACAGGTAGCCGCGCAGGTTGGTTTCGGTGCGGTAGAACGAAGGCTGCGTCTTGTAGACCGATTGCGAATCGGTCACCTGCACGCGGGTGCTGTAGATGTCGTTCCACCTGGCCGACCAGGTCAGGCCGGCGGTGCGCAGCGTGTTGTTCGACTCGTCCTCGCGGAACAGGATCGGCAGCTTGGTCTTGTAGGCCACCGAGGGGTCGTAGGCGGCCGTGGTGTCGCTGGTGAGCAGCGTGGCCTCGATGCGCTGGTCGGGCGTGATCTGCAAGCCCAGCTTCACGTTGCCCGAGGTGCTGTGATAGCCGTCGCGGTCGGGGTTGGTGAAGCCGTCTTTCACCACGTTGCGCTTTTCCACCGGCTGCAGGTTGTAGCCCTTGCTTTCCTCGTGCGCCACGCCGAACGAGTAATCGAACAGGCCCGACTTGCCGCTCACGCCGCCTTCGATCTTGCGCAGGCCGTTGCTGCCGAAGCCGATGCCGGCGTAGGGGCGCACGCCCTCTTCGCCGCGCCGGGTGAACAGCTGGATCACGCCGCCCACGGCGTCGGAGCCGTACACCGCGGCGGCCGGGCCGCGCAGCACTTCGATGCGGTCGATCTGCGACAGCGGAATGCCTTCCCAGCCGGCACCGCCGGTGGATTGCGAGTCGATGCGCACGCCGTCCAGGTAGACGGCGGTGAAGCGCGTTTCCGCGCCGCGGATGAACAGACTGGTGGTGTTGCCCACGCCGCCGGTGCGCGAGATCTCGATGCCGGGCAGGCGCGAGAGCACGTCGGCCACGCCGGTCGCGCCGCTGCGTTCGATGGCCTGGCGGTCGACGATGGACACATCGCCCACCAGCTCCGACAGCGGCTGCGGCGTGCGGTTGGCCGTGACCACCGTTTCGACCAGCGCGGGGGTTTCCTGCGCATGGGCCACGCCACCGAAAGCGCCGAAGGCGGACACCAGCGCCAGCGGCAGGCAGGCGACACGGAGACGGCGCGCAGGAGCGCTACCGCGTGAAAAGCAAACGTGGGAAATCATGAATGAACCGAACGAACGTCAATGCCCCTCGCCGGCCTCCCCGCCGGCGCCACGGGGCGCCATGGCTGCCTGGTGCACGACCTTCATTCGTCGATGCATGCGGCAGCCGCCTTGTTGGCCGGTATCCGGGCTGGCAGAACGACCCCCACCGCCTTCCCAGGCACCTGTTTCAGGGCGCCCAGTGGCTTGGATGGAAAGGGGTTGGCGCCTTGCGGCGCCGTCTGCTTGACCGTTGCGGGGGCAGCGCAGGCGGCTTCGGCCGGGTCCCGATGCGAATTCGGGGGGCGTCCACTCCTGCTTCCCGTTGAACTGCGCCGTGTGAACCACGCCGCGAGCACCAACGGGCGGCATTTTAGGCCCTGGCGATCGCGTTTTAAGTCGAAAGTTGCGCTCGCCGCTAACATCGATGCCCATGATGCGGCCCGCCACGGTTTTCCTGAATCTTCGTTCGGCGCTGCAGCGCCTCTTTGGTGTTTCCGGCTGGCAATCGATGCTGCTGTGGTCGATCGTGGCGGGGCTGCTGGGCACGCTGGCCACCGAACTCTTTCGCGCGGCGCTCTATCACTTCGAGCACCTCTTCCTCGGACCCGGCGACGGGCTGGTGGCCATGGCCAAGAGCCTGCCGTGGTGGGCGCGTGTCGCCTGCCCCGCGCTCGGCGGGCTGGTGGCCGGCGGACTGCTGGTGCTCGCCAGACGCGTGGCCGTGCGCAGCGCCACCTCCGACTACATGGAAGCCATCGTGCTCGGCGACGGGCGCATTCCGGTGGCACAGACGCTGGTGCGCAGTGCGTCGTCGCTGGTCAGCATCGGCACCGGCGGCTCGATCGGGCGCGAAGGCTCGATGGTGCAGCTGGCGGCGCTCGCGGCCTCGCTGCTGGGGCGCGTGTGCCGCTTTCCGGTCGAGCGGCTGCGGCTGCTGGTGGCCTGCGGCGCGGCGGCGGGCCTGACCGCGGCCTACAACGCGCCCATTGCGGGCGCCTTCTTCGTCGCGGAAATCGTGCTGGGTTCCATCGCGATGGAAAGCGTGGGGCCGATCATCATCGCCTCGGTGGTCGCCAACGTGGCGATGCGCGCGCTGCCCGGCTACCAGCCGCCGTACAAGATGCCGGCCTTCCCCGAGATCCACGGCACCGAGGTGGTGCTGTTCTGCGTGCTGGGCGTGCTGCTGGGCTTTGCGGCCGTCGGCTTCCTGCGCGCGCTGCAGGGCAGCCGCGCGCTGTTCTCGCGGCTGCCGCTGGCGCTGCCCTTGCGGCTGGCGCTGGGCGGGCTGCTGATGGGCGCGATCTCGGTGCCCATGCCGGAGGTCTGGGGCAACGGCTACAGCGTGGTCAACGCGGTGCTGCACACGCCATGGCCGTGGGCGCTCATTGCGATGGTGCTGGTCGCCAAGACCGCGGCCACGCTGGCCACGGCGGGCTCGGGCGCGGTGGGCGGCGTGTTCACGCCGGCGCTGTTCTTCGGCTGCATGGTGGGGGCGCTGTTCGGCCAGGGCGTGCAGGCGCTGTGGCCGGCCGCTACTTCAGCGCCGTTCGCCTATGCCATCGTCGGCATGGGCGCGTTCCTGGCGGGCGCCACGCAGGCACCGCTGATGGCGATTCTCATGATCTTCGAGATGACGCTGAGCTACCAGGTCATGCTGCCGCTGATGGCGGCCAGCGTCATCGCGTACTTCGTGGCGCGCTCGGCCAACGCGGGCTCGATGTACGAGATCACGCTGCGGCGCAACGAGCAGCGCGACACGCAGCTGCGCCTGCGCGGGCTGCACATGCGCGACCTGGTGCAGCCGGCCGAGACGGTGGTCGGCCCCGGGGCCGACCGCGAGGCGATGAGCAGGCTCTTCCTGCAGCACCCGGTGAAGTACCTGTACGTGGTCGATGCGAGCAACCGCTACCTGGGCGTGGTGCCGCTGTCGGCGCTGGGCACCGCGCCAGAAGAAACCACGGCGGGCGCCCTGCTGTCGCAGGCCATCCTGCCGATTGCCGCCGACACCGGGCTGGGCGAGGCGCTGCAGCGCTTCCTCGACCACCTGGGCGAGCGGCTGCCGGTGATCGAGAGCGCGCAAGACCCCGTGCTGCTCGGTGTCGTTGCCAAGAGCGCGCTGCTGGCCACCTACGTGCGGCTGAGCGAGCCATGAAAGGTTTGATCGGCGGGCTGCGAAGCCGCAGAATCCCGAGCACGCCGGGCGCCGCGCCCAGCCTCGGCGGGACCGATTTCCCGGGAAACTACAATCGCCAACCATGCCCGCCTCCAGCCCTATCGACCAGATCGCCGAGCGTGTCGAACGCCTGCTCGTGCGTCACGAAGAGGTGCAGCGCACCAATGCGCTGTTGCAGGAACAGGTCGATGCGCTCACGCGCGAACGCGACGCCCTGAAGTCGCGCCTCGCCGCCGCCCGCACGCGCCTGGATGCACTGCTGGAACGGTTGCCGGCTGAACCACCTTCCCAAGACTCCCCCGCATGAAGCAGATTGAAGTACAGATCATGGGCCAGAGCTATTTGCTCGGCTGTCCCGATGGCGGCGAGGCGCAGCTGCGCGAAGCCGTCGACCGCGTGGACGCGGCCATGTGCAAGATCCGCGATGCAGGAAAAGTCAAGGCCCGCGACCGCATCGCGGTGCTCGCGTCGCTGAACCTCGCGTTCGACCTCGCCGCGCAACAGGCCGCTATCGCCGCTGCCGCCGCGGCGCCCGCACCGGTTGCCGCCGCTGCAGATACCACCGAAACAGACCCCAAGGCCGGGCAGCTCATTCAAAGACTCGATCAGGCACTGGCCGGCGATGGACATTTGCTCTGAATGAGCGCGGCGGACGCATACGGGGCGTAAAATCCGCCTTGTCTGCAGACGTGTCGGGCTTAATATTTCCTTGTTCCAATGCTCTCCGGAGCCGGGCTTGGTACATCGCTAGACGGGCGTGATCATCTCGCGTCAGATGAACCCGAAGTCTTGCTGCCCTCGCCCACCTGAACCCTGGTTCAGGATGCGGGTCCGGCACACCATCTGCAGACACCTATTCCGGCCACGGCCCCTTGCACCAGTTGCACGGGGCCGTTGCTTTTTCCAGAAGCACTTTTTTTCGACGCCACCGTGAACATCGCTGAACTGCTCGACCCCCTGCTGATCGCCGAACTCGCCGCCCTCGGCCTGGGCACCGGTTTCCTCGCGGGCCTGCTGGGCATCGGCGGCGGCATGCTGATGGTGCCGTTCATCACGATCATCATGGGCCAGCGCGGCGTGCCGGCCGACCTCGCGGTGAAGATGGCCATCGCAACCTCGATGGCCACGATCATCTTCACCTCGGTGTCGAGCGTGCGCGCGCACCACAAGCGCGGCGCGGTCCGCTGGGACATCGTGCAGCGGCTGTCGCCCGGCATCGTCATCGGCAGCCTCGTGGGCAGCCTGGGCGTGTTCGCGCTGCTCAAGGGCACGGCGCTGGCGATCTTCTTCGCGCTGTTCGTCGGCTTCTCGGCCACGCAGATGTTCATCGACAAGAAGCCCAAGCCCACGCGGATGCCCGGCACCGGCGGGCAGCTTGCGGCGGGCGGCGCCATCGGCTTCATCTCGGGCCTGGTGGGCGCGGGCGGCGGTTTCATCAGCGTGCCGTTCATGACGTGGTGCAACGTGGCCATCCACAACGCCGTGGCGACCAGCGCGGCGCTGGGCTTTCCGATCGCGGTGGCCAACGTGCTGGGCTACGTCATCAGCGGCCAGTCGGCCCAGGGCCTGCCGGCCGGCTCGTTCGGCTACATCTGGCTGCCCGCGCTGGCGGTGATTGCCGCGTGCAGCGTGTTCACCGCGCCGCTGGGCGCGAAGGCGGCGCACAGCCTGCCGGTGAAGAAGCTCAAGCGCGTGTTCGCGACCATCCTGTACCTGCTGGCGACGTACATGCTCTGGAAGGGCCTGCACGGCTGAGCCGCGCTGATCCGCGCTGATCCGAGCCGGCCGAACAGGGCGTGGGCAACTGCACCGTCGACGCTTCGGCCGCGCGCTGATGGGTTCGGTCGCCACCCAGGTGATCGCGGAGACCAACACCACGGTGCTGCTGGTCCGGTAAAAAGACCGGTCGTTACTGCACGCGCTGCTGCCGCCACTCGCGCGGCGAGCAGCCGAAGCGCTCGCGGAACGCGCGGCTGAAATGCGCCGCGTCGTTGAAGCCCCGGCCGTACGCAATTTCCGCCACCGGGCGCCCCGCCAGCCGCGGCTCCAGCAGGTCGCGGCTGCATGCCTCGAGCCGGCGCTCCCAGATGTACTGCGCGGGCGTCAGCGGCTCGCTCTTGAACACGCGGTGGATGTGGCTCACCGACACGCCCAGCCCGGTTGCCAGCGTGCCCACCGACAGCAAAGGATCGGCCAGCTGCTCGTCGATGCGCCGCTTCACGCGCGCCAGGTGGTACGCCGTGAGGTTGCTCAGCGCCGGCGCGCGTGCCGCGGGCAGCGTCTGCAGGCCCGCCACCAGGATGTTCTGCACGCCGTTGGCCACCGCCAATGCCGAGGCGGGCTGCAGCGTGTCGATGTCCTCGCGCAGCGTGCGGATCATGCCCAGCAGCAGGTGCCCCGCGCCTTCGCGCCCTGACACCGTGGTGGCCGTCAGCGCCTCGGTGTCGCGCAACTCGCTGCGCAGGCGCTCGCCGGGCAGCTTGAGCACGATCTGCTCGAAGGCCTCCTCGAACAGCAGTTCGTAGGGCCGCGTGCTGTCGTACAGCGCGAAGTCGCCGGCCGCCAGCACGGCGTCGCGCCCGTCCTGGCGCACCACGCCCTGGCCGCGCGCCTGGATGCTCACCAGAAAGTAATCGTCGCTCGACTTCGCGATGTGGCCCGGCGTGCGCATCACCTTCTGCGGCCCCGAGGTGACCACCGACATGTCGAGGCTGGGCAGCGTGTGCTGGCGGATGCTGCCCGCGAAATCGCCGTTGCCGTCCTCGTGCACCGCATCGCACTCGAGCTGCACGTAGACGTTGCAGATCATGTCGGTCCAGTAGGCGAGCCGCTGGTCGCGGGAGACGGCATCGGTGCTGAGCAGTTGGGTCATCGTGGTTCCTCGGAAAGCCCTGAAAGCAACTGGAAGCACTGGGAGCACTGGAAGCGCTTCAAGGGCCGTGAAACGCCTCGGCAAGGCGGCATGCAACGCTGGAACAAGAACGCCGCCAATCCGGGTCAAGCCATTCCGGCGGCGCGAATCTACGCTTCAAGCAACCCGCATGCCACAGCGCAAACCCGGTGCGCCAGCCACGCGGACCCTTACGTTCCTTGCTTTTTCATTGCACTTTCATTCGCACCAGGAGAACCGACATGCCCACCACCGTCCACCCCAAGCTGCGCGTTGCCGCCGTGCAGGCCGCCCCCGTGTTCCTCGACCTCGACGGCACCATCGACAAGACCATCGACCTGATGGCGCAGGCCGCGAAGCAAGGCGTGCAGCTCATCGCGTTCCCTGAGACGTGGATCCCGGGCTACCCCTGGTGGATCTGGCTCGACTCGCCGGCCTGGGGCATGCAGTTCGTGCAGCGCTACCACGACAACTCGCTGGTCATAGGCTCGGCCGAGTTCGACCGGCTGAAGGCGGCGGCGCGCAAGCACAAGATCTGGCTGTCGTTCGGCTTCAGCGAAAAGGCCGCGGGCAGCCTCTACATTGCGCAGGCGCTCATCGACGACCAGGGCCACACGGTGCAGACGCGCCGCAAGCTCAAGCCCACGCACGTGGAGCGCACCGTGTTCGGCGAGGGCGACGGCTCCGACCTGCACGTGGTGGAAACGCCCATCGGCAACATCGGCTCGCTGTGCTGCTGGGAGCACCTGCAGCCGCTCAGCAAGTACGCCATGTACTCTCAGAACGAGCAGATCCACTGCGGCGCGTGGCCGAGCTTCTCGCTCTACCGCGGCGCGGCCTATGCGCTGGGCCACGAGGTCAACAACGCCGCGAGCCAGGTGTACGCGGTCGAGGGCGGCTGCTTCGTCATCGCGCCCTGCGCCACGGTGTCGAAGGCCATGAGCGAGCTGATGTGCACCGACGCCGGCAAGCAGCAGATGCTGGGCACCGGCGGCGGCCATGCGCGCATCTACGCGCCCGACGGTTCGCCGCTGGGCACGCCGCTTGCGCAAGACGAGGAAGGCCTGCTCATCGCCGACATCGACCTCGGCATGATCTCGCTCGCCAAGGCGGCGGCCGACCCGAGCGGCCACTACTCGCGCCCCGACGTCACGCAGCTGCTGCTGAACAAGACGCGCCGCGAGCCGGTGGTGGTGCAGCTCACGCCGGAGCCCGAGGGCAGCGCGGCCGAGCCGGTCGTGGCCTGAGCCCCGGGCACATGAAAGGAGCTTCGCCATGGAATCCGCCATTGCCGACCACCTGAAGTGCCCGCGCACGCGCCACCGCCGCGTGGAAGACGACTACACGCCGCCCTACCCCGTGTGGTCGGCCCGCGCGCCCGCCGAACTGAAGCAGGTGGTGATGGGCTACTTCGGCGTGCAGTCGCGCGGCGCGTCCATGCAGGGCCGCGCCTGCGCCGCGCTGATGAAGATCGCCCGCGACTTCGCCCTGCCCGACGGTCCCGGCCACCACGACCTGACGCACCACGTCGATGCCGACGGCTTCGACAACATGATCGCCATCGCGTACTGGCGCGACGCCGCGGCCTACGTACGCTGGTGCGCCACGCCGGCCATCGATGCCTGGTGGCGCTCCGGCGAGCGGCTCTCTGAAGGCTTGGGCTACTTCCGCGAAGTGGCGTCGCCGCGCGTCGAACACTTCGAGACCATGTTCAACACGCCCGACCGCTTCGAAGGCGTGGGCGTGGTGATGGGCGAGGTCAGCGGCGAGCTGCAGGAGCACGGCTACTGGGGATCGATGCGCGACCGCATCCCGCTCTCGCAGACCGATGCGATGGCGCCTTCGGGCACGCGCGCGGTGATCGCGGGCGCGCCGGCTCCGGGCCAGCGCGTGCGCGTGGCGGGCCACGAGAACATCGCAATGATCCGCTCGGGCCAGGAGTGGACCGACACCACCGGCCAGGAACGCACGCTCTACCTCGACGACATGGAACCCGTGCTGCGCGAAGGCATGGACTTCCTGCGCGACCAGGGCCTGGGCATCGGCTGTTACAGCAACCGCTACATGCACCACCTCGACGCGCAGGGCGCACCGCTGCAGAAATCCTTCGGCCTGAGCTACTGGCGCTCGCTGGCCGACATGGAGCGCTGGGCCGAGTCGCACCCCACGCACGTGGCCATCTTCGGCAGCTTCATGCGCTACGTGCAGGCGCTGAACTTCCAGCTGCAGCTGCGCGTGTACCACGAGGTGTCGGTGCTGAAGGCCGACGAGCAGAGCTACGAGTACATCAACTGCCACGCGCGCAGCGGGCTGATGAACGGCATGGCCTGAACGCCTCGCGTGCGGCGGGGATGGCTTAGCATCTCGAGCCCTACCCGAACGGCAAGGACCCGACATGTGGAGCGATCTCGAGAGGCTGGTCGAAGCCTCGATGCAGGAGTGGAAGATTCCCGGCCTGGCGCTGGCGGTGATTCGCGACGGCGAGGTGGTGCTGCAGCAGGGCTACGGCGTGCGCGACATGAGCGGCATGAGTGGCATGGAGCCGGTGACGCCCGACACGCAGTTCCTGCTGTGCTCCATCACCAAGTCTTTCACCGCGGCCGGCCTGGGCCTGCTGGTCGACGAAGGCAAGCTCGAGTGGAACCGCCCGGTGCGCGAGGTGATTCCCGAGTTCCGCCTGCACGATGCGCTGGCCACCGAGCGCCTCACCGTGCGCGACCTGCTGTGCCACCGCAGCGGCCTGCCGCGCCACGACTGGCTGCACATGCCCGGCGACCTTGGCGGCGCGCAGATGATGCCGCTGCTGCGCCACCTCGCGCCGAGCCGCGAGTTGCGCGACACCTTCCAGTATTCGAACCTCGGCTACATGGTGGCGGGCATGGTCACGGAGCGCATCAGCGGCCGAAGCTGGGAAGACTTCACCACCGAGCGCCTGCTCGCGCCGCTGGGCTTCAATGACTTCGGCTTCACCATCGAGGCGCTGGCCGCCGCCGGCAATGCGGCCCGCCCGCATGTGATCGTCAGCGACGAATGCACGCCCTCCCCGCTGTGGCCGATACGCACCACGGCCGGCGGCGGCATGAACGTGTCGGTGGCCGACATCGCGAAATGGGCGCGCTTCCTGCTGGACGACGGCAAGGTGAACGGACGGCAGTTGCTGTCCGCCAAGTCGCTGCGCGAGATGTGCACGCCGCACGTGCACATGGGCCGCTCCGAGCACGCGGAGATCGGCGACTCGCACTACGGCTTCGGCCTGTTCTGCGAGAACTACCGCGGCGACCGCACCTTCTCGCATTCGGGCTCATGGCTGGGCTGGGGCACGCTCATGACGGTGATGCCCGAGCGCCACACCGGCGTGGTGGTGCTGACCAACCGCGCGCCCAGCGTCGTCACGTCGATGCTGACCTATGCGGTGTTCGACCAGGTCAGCGGGCGCGAGCCTGTCGACTGGTTCGCCCGCCTGATGCCGAAGCGCCGCGAATTCATCGGGCAGCAGAAGAAGGAACGCGCCGCCCGCGAAGACAAGCGCCGCAGCGGCACGCAGCCCAGCCATGCACTCGACGAATACGCGGGCGTGTACGCGCATCCGGCCTACGGCCCCATCGAGATCACGCGCGAAGCCGAGGGCCTCGCCTGGCGCTGGCGCACCTTCTCGGGCCCGCTCGCGCACTGGCACTACGACGTGTTCACCACGCCGTATCGCCCGGTGGAGTTCCACCCCGACGAACTGGCGCTGAGCTTTCTTTACGACCGCGAAGGCCGCATCGACCGCATCGCGGCGCCGTTCGAGCCCGCGGTGGCGGACATCGTGTTCCAGCGCGTCGAGGGCACGCCGGGAGCAAGAACCTAGGCCTCGCTAGGCGGCAAAGAGCCCCTTGTGCTCGGCGCGCAGCAGCGCCTTCTGCACCTTGCCCATGGTGTTGCGCGGCAGCTCCGGCACCACGAAGCAGCGCTTGGGAATCTTGAAGTTCGCGAGCCTCGACTTCAGGTCGGCCACGATGGCCTCCGCATCGAGCGAAGCGCCCGACTTGGCGATGACGATGGCCACGCCCACCTCGCCGAAGTCGGGGTGCGGCACGCCGACCACGGCGCTTTCGGCCACACCGGTCATCTCGTTGATGTAGCCCTCGATCTCGGCCGGGTACACGTTGTAGCCGCCGCTGATGATCAGGTCCTTGCTGCGCCCGACGATGGTGATGTAGCCCATGCCGTCGATCTTGCCCACGTCGCCGGTCTTGAAGAAGCCGTCGGCGGTGAACTCTTCCCTGGTCTTCTCTGGCATGCGCCAGTACCCGGCGAACACGTTGGGCCCGCTGACCTCGATGTTGCCGATCTCGTCGGTGGTGCAGTCGCGCCCGCTGTCGTCGCGCACGCGCAGCTGCACGCCCGGCAGCGCAAAGCCGACGGTGCCGCCGCGGCGCTCGCCCTGCTCGGGCCTGTAGGGGTTGGACGTGAGCATGGCCGTCTCGCTCATGCCGTAGCGCTCCAGGATGGTGTGGCCGGTGCGCTCGCGCCATTCGTCGAAGGTCTCGATGAGCAGCGGCGCCGAGCCCGCGACGAACAGGCGCATGTTGCGCACCGCCTTGCGCGTGAGGCCGGCCTCGGCCAGCAGGCGCACGTAGAGCGTGGGCACGCCCATGAACACCGTGGCCTCGGGCAGCTTCTGCACGATGCGCTTGGGGTCGAACTTCGAGAACCACAGCATCTTGCTGCCGTTGAGCAGCGCGCCGTGCAGCGCCACGAACAGGCCGTGCACGTGGAAGATGGGCAGCGCGTGGATCAGCACGTCGCCTTCGGTCCAGCCCCAGTAGTCCTTCAGCACCTCGGCGTTCGACAGCAGGTTGCCGTGCGAGAGCATCGCGCCCTTGCTGCGGCCGGTGGTGCCGCTGGTGTAGAGGATGGCGGCCATGTCGCCCGCCTTGCGCTGCGCCACCTTGTGCTGGTCGCTGCACAGCGCGGCCACTTCGAGCAGCGTGCCGGTGCGGTCGTCGTCCAGCGTGAAGACGTGCTTGGTGCCGGCCGCCGTGGCAATCGGTGCGACCCACGACGCATTGCGGCTGGTGCACACCACCACGGCCGGCTCGGCGTTGCCGATGAAGTATTCGATCTCGGCGCTCTGGTAGGCCGTGTTCAGCGGCAGGAACACATAGCCCGCGCGCAGCGTGGCAAGGTACAGCAGCATGGCCTCGACCGACTTCTCGACCTGCACCGCGATGCGCGCGCCCTTCTCCAGCTTCAGGGCGTCGAGCAGGTTGGCGATCATGGCGCTGGCGCGTTCGATGTCGCGCCACGAATAGAACAGGCCGTTGTCGGTCTCGACGGCAATGCTGTCGAGGTCGGCGGGGAAAGCCGCGCGCAGGGCGGCGAACAGGTTGGAGTTGGCGGTCTTCGTCATTGCTTGTGTTCGGACGGGTTCTTCTTCGTTCAGAAATTCGGGGTGCGCTTGGCCAGGAAGGCGTGGATGCCCTCGCGGTGTTCGTCGGAGTCGGCGTAGTCGTAGGCCGTGGGCAGCAGGCCGTGGGCCGAGGGCGCGCCGGCGCGCAGTGCCGCAAAGGTCTGCTTGTGCAGCCGCGCGGCCTGCGGCGATAGTGCCGAGATGCGCGTGGCATGCGCCTGCGCGGCAGGCGCCACTTCGTCGTCGGGCAGCACCGTGAGCAGGAAGCCCGCGTCGTACAGGCGCTGCGCGCCGTGCACGCCGGCGGCCAGCAGCATGTCGCGCGCGAGCACGTCGCCGATGGCGCCATGCACCAGCGCGGCTTCGCGCGGCGCCATCGGAAAGCCCAGCTTGGCAATGGGCGCGCCGAACTTGGCGGAGGCACCGGCCAGGCGGATGTCGCAGCAGCTCGCAATCTCGATGCCCGCGCCCATGCACGCGCCCTCGATCTGCGCGACCAGCGGCAGCGGGCAGTCGAGCATCGCCTGCAGCGCGGCCCACACTTCGTTCTCGTGGAACTCGCGCAGGCTGGGCTCTTCGAAGCGGAACGACGGGTACTCGGAGATGTCGCCGCCCGCGCAGAAGGCACCGCCCTCCCCGCGCACGACCACGCAGCGCGGGCCGTCGGCCGCGCTGGCGTTGCGCAGCCCGTCGAACACGGCGCGCAGCTCGCGCCACATGGCGCGCGTCATGGCGTTGAGACGGCCCGCGTTCGACAGCGTGACGAAAGCGACGGCGGCGCGGCCCTCGCCCTTGCAGCGCAGCGAAACCTGGCTTGCGCTCATTCGATCTTCGCGCCCGAGGCCTTCACCACCGTGGCCCAGCGCTTGATCTCCGCGCTCACGAAGCTGCCGTAGGCGGCGCCCGTGAGGGTCGGGATTTCGGAGCCGTTCTGGGCCCAGATGTTCTTGATGTCGTCGGCCGCCAGCACCTTCTTCATCTCGTCGATGATGTGCGGCTGCACGTCGGCCGGCGTGCGCCGCGGCGCCCACAGGCCGTACCAGGTGGTCACGGTGTACTCGGGCAGGCCCACCTCGGCGGCGCACGGCACGTCGGGGAACGCGGGGTTGCGCTTGCTGCCGGCCACCATCAGCGCCTTGATGCGGCCGCTCTTGATGTACTGGGCCGAGGAGCCGAGGCCGTCGAACATCAGGTCGACGTTGCCGGCGATCAGGTCGGCCAGCGCCGGGCCCGCGCCGCGGTACGGAATGTGGGTGATGAAGGTGCCGGTCTGCAGCTTGAACAGCTCGCCCGCCAGGTGGTGCGAGGTGCCCGCGCCGGCCGAGCCGTAGTTGAGCTGCCCCGGGCTGCGCTTGGCCAGCGCGATGAGTTCCTTGATGCTGGTGGCCTGCACGCGCTTCGGGTTGACCACCACCACCTGCGGCACGTTGGCCAGCAGCATGAGGGGAGCGAAGTCTTTCTCGATGTCGTAGTCGAGCTTGGGGTAGACCGACGGCGCGATGGCGTGGTGCACCGCGCCCATGAACAGCGAGTAGCCGTCGGCCGAGGCCTTGGAGGCCACGCTGGCGCCCAGCGTGCCGCCGGCGCCGCCGCGGTTGTCGATGATGAGCGACTGGTTCGTCAGCCGCGAGAACTGCCCCGACAGCGGTCGTGCGAAGGCGTCGGTGCCGCCGCCCGCCGGGAACGGCACGATCATGGTCACGGGCTTGGCGGGCCAGCCCTGCTGGGCTTGCGCGCCGCCGCACAGAACGGCCGCGCCGGCGGCGGCCGCGCGCAGGACGTCACGGCGTTGAAAACCTGGGTTCATCTGTCTCATCTCCTGTCGTTGTGGATTTTGCCGCCCGATGCGGCCGCCGGCATGCGCTCGCGCTGCTGCCGGCCTGCGAACGCCCCTCAGCCTTTTTTGAAGTACAGGCTTTCGATGTCTCCCGATACAGCCACCTTGCCGTCGGCCAGCCAGGTGCGGTGTTTGTCCAGTCGCTTGAGGTCGTAGAGGTAGTTGACCATCAGCCCGTAAGACTGCTTGTGCCCCTTGGGCGACGGATCGCCCGCCCAGTTCAGGCGCTCCACGCGGGCGCCGTTGCCCAGGTGGAAGCGCGCGACCGGGTCGGCCGGCGTGCCGTCGACCAGCGCGCGGCCGAGGTACTCGGCGGCGGCCTGCATGAGCCATTGCCGCAGCGGCGACCTGGCGTCGAAGACGGTGGCCGCATCGAGCGCCGCGAGCAGGCGCTCGGCGGTGGGCGGCAGCGAGCCGACGAGCCGGCCGAGTTCGGCCTCGCGCTTCTCGTCCAGGCGCGGCAGCAGGTCGGCCGCGTTCTTGGCGAGCCAGGTGCGAAAGCCCGGAATCGGCGACAGCGTGGCGAAGGTCTTCAGGCGCGGCAGTTCGTCCTGCAGCGTCTCGACCACGCGCTTGATGAGCGAGTCGCCGAAGCTCACGCCGCGCAGGCCGTTCTGCGTGTTGCTGATCGAATAGAAGATGGCGGTGGTGGCCTTGGCGGGCAGCACGGGCACGGCGGCCTCGTCGAGCAGCGGCGTGATGCCGTCGCTGATGCGGTCGACCAGCGCCACCTCGACGAAGATGAGCGGCTCGTTGGGCAGCCGCGGATGGAAGAAGCCGTAGCAGCGGCGGTCGCTGTCGTCGAGACGGTTCTTCACGTCGGACCAGCTCTTGATGTCGTGCACCGCCTCGTAGCGGATGAGCTTCTCGATCAGCGAGGCCGGCGAATCCCAGTCGATGCGGCGCAGCTCGAGGAAGGCCACGTCGAACCAGGTGGAGAACAGGTGCTCGAGCTCGGCGTCGAGCGCGAGCAGGCGCTTGTCGGCCTTCAGGTTGGGCAGCAGGTCGGCGCGCAGGTCGACCAGGAAGCGCATGCCTTCGGGCTCCACCGCGAAGCGTTGCAGCAGCCGCATGCGCGGCGACACCAGCGCGCGGCGCAGGCGCGACTCGGCCTGCCCTTCGTCGGGCGTGCCGACGGCGCTCTGGTGCTGGTCGCGGGCCGCCTTGAGCTTTTGCCCGTCGGCCGCGAAATGCTCGCTCATGAGCGCCCAGTAGTCGCGGCGCTCCTCGGCCGGCGCGGCGCGGTAGGCATCGGCGATGGCGTGCGCGCGGCGCCCGCCCTCGACCTCGCTCACGCGCGGATCGATCACGGCCTGAAGGTCGGCCAGCACGCGGCGCAGCGCGCGCGGCGACAGCGCCTCGTCGGCCTTGCGCAGCGTGACCTGCAGGCGCTCGGCGGTCGTGCGCACGCTGGGCTTGGGCGCGTTCTTCGGCACGCCCTTGGCGGCCGCTTCGGGCGCCACCGGCACCTTGGACTTTTCGCCAGAACGCAGCCGCGCCTGGAACCATTCGGTCGCACTCATCGGGACACTCCAATGCTGGGGAGAACGGGCATGGCGCGGCGCACGGTCGTCACGACATCACCCTGGATTTCTGCTGGCGCATGACTTCGCGCAGCGCCTCGCGCTGGCGCGTCATGTGCGTGCGCATGGCGGCGTCGGCGCCTTCGCTGTCGCGGGCCTTGAGCGCCGCGAACACGGCCAGGTGCTCCGACAGGCTCTGCTCGAGCCGCCCCGGCGCATGCAGCTGCTGCAGCCGCGCGAGCTTCAGTATCTTGCGCAGGTCGCCGATCACTTGGGCCAGCCACCTGTTGTCGGCGAGCTGGATGATCGCCTCGTGAATGATGTGGTTGGTGGCGTAGTAGTCGTTGATGCGCCGCGCCTTGGCATGGCGCACCAGCCGCTCGTGCAGCGCGTCGAGCTCGTGCAGTTCGGCGTCGCTCGCGTTGCGCGCGGCCTCGTAGGCGCAGCGGCCTTCGAGCAAGGCGATGACGGGAAAGATCTCGTCGAGGTCGCGCTCGGTGACCTCGTTGACGAAGCAGCCGCGGCGCGGCTCGTGCCGCAGCAGGCCTTCGGCGGTGAGCACCTTGAGCGCTTCGCGCAGCGGCGTGCGGGAGATGGAGAGACGCTCGCACAGCGCGGCCTCGTCCACGAAGCTGCCGGGCGCCAGGGTGCCGTCGAAGATCTGCTCGCGCAGGGTGGCGGCGACTTCGTCGTGCAGGGAGTTGGGGACCAGGCGCATGGGGATCGTCAGAGCGAGAACCGCGTAATTTCCTGTAATTACGCGTAATTCTGAGCCTGCCCGCGATGCGGCGCAAAGGGCCGCGCACCCCGTGCGCGGCTGGGACTTACCCTGCGAACTAAGGAATCAAGCGCGTGCGGTGGTCGTCTTGGTGCCGTTGCGGCCGAACCAGAACCACAGCGCGATGCCGGCGATGACCATCGGCACGCTGAGCCACTGGCCCTGGCTCAGGCTGAGCGCGCGCAGGCCGAGGAAATCGTCGGGCTCGCGGAAGTACTCGGCCACGAAGCGCAGCACACCGTAGCCGATCAGGAACACCGAGGCCACCTGCCCCTGCTCGCGCTCCTTGCGCGCGTAGAGCCACATCACCGCGAACAGCAGCAGGCCTTCGAGCAGGAACTGGTAGACCTGCGAGGGGTGGCGCGGCAGCATCGAGCCGCTCTGCGGAAACACCATGCCCCAAGGCAGGTCGGGGCTGCTGAAGCGGCCCCAGAGTTCGCCGTTGATGAAGTTGCCCACGCGGCCGGCGGCCAGGCCGGTCGGCACGCAGGGCGAGACGAAGTCCATCACCTGCCAGAACGGGCGTGCGCGCGAATGCGAGAACCACACCATCGCGCCGATCACCCCGAGCAGCCCGCCATGGAAGCTCATGCCGCCCTGCCACACATAGAGGATTTCGAGCGGATGCGTCAGGTAGAACTCGGGCTTGTAGAACAGGCAGTAGCCGAGCCGCCCGCCGACGATGACGCCCATCACGCCGAGGAAAAGAATGTCCTCGATGTCCTTGCGCTGCCAGGCGCCCGCGCCTACCAGCGAGCGGTACGGCTCGTGCCGCAGGCGCCGCGTGCCGAGGAAATAGAACAGCGCAAACGCGGCCAGGTAGGTCAGGCCGTACCAGTGAATGGCCACCGGCCCGAGCTGCAGGGCGATGGGATTGATCTGCGGATACATGAGCATGGCGCAGATTGTGCCCGCCCCGGATGTCGAGGCAGGGTCGGGGATATTCAGCCGAAAGCTAGCGTCCCCACTTCCACCACAGCAGCCTGGCCACCACCGCGGGCACCGCGAAGATCAGCAGGAAGATCGGCAACTCGTCGGCCACCGAATACCCGGCCGTGAGCACGCCCACCGCCATGTTGATGGCCGCGCCGATGAACCACGCCGGAATGAACCACTTGGCGGCCGAAGCCAGCGTGAGCGCCGAGCCGTCGCCCCTGAGGCGCGCGGCCAGAAGGAACACCGCCAGCAGCACGAAGCCGCCGCCCATCACCATGATCGTGTGCATACGCGCTTTCCTCCAGGGGAAGCATCTTGCCGGATCAATGCGCGGGCGTCTTGCCTTCGCTGACGTCCCCACGTCCGCGCCCCTGTCCGCCCTCCTGTCCGCGCTCGCGCACGAAGGCCACGAAGCGCGCCAGCGCCGGGTTGGCCGCCTCCTCGGGCCACACCAGGCTGGTCTCGCAGGACGGCAGCACCGGCGCACTGCGGCGCCGCGCGGCCGGCGCGAACTCCGCGGCGCGGCGGTACACCACGCCTGCGCGCCGGAACTGCGTGACGCTCTCTGGCACCCAGGCCACGCCGATGCCGCCCGAGACGAGGTTGACGATGGTCTGCATCTGGATCGCCTCCTGCCCGAGCTGCGGCGCGCGCCCGGCCGCGTGGTACAGGTCGAAGATGGCGTCGTGCAGCGACGGCACGATGCGGCGCGGAAAGATCACCAGCGGCTCGGCCAGCACGTCGGCCAGCAGCAGCGCGGGTGCACGGGCCAGCGCATGCTGCGCCGGCAGCGCGAGCACCAGCGGCTCTTGCGAGACCGCGAGCCGCGCGAGCCCCGGCGGCGCGGCGCCGGGCGAATGCAGCATCAGGCCGGCGTCGATCTCGCCGCGCGCGAAGGCTTCGAGCTGCACGTCGCCCGTGGCCTCGACCAGTTCGAGCGCCACCTCGGGGCACAGCACGCGAAATTCGCGCACCCAGGCCGGCAACTGCTCGAAGCCGACGGTCGACACGAAGCCGATGCGCACGCGCCCCACCTGCCCCGCCGCCGCCGCGCGCGCCCTGGCCGGCAGCGCCTGCGCGCGGGCCAGCAGTTCGCGCACGTCGGGCAGCAAGGCCTCGCCGGCCGGCGTGAGCGCCACGCGCCGCCGCGTGCGGTCGAACAGCACCACGCCCAGCGTCTTCTCCAGTTGCGCAATGGCCTGCGTGACGGGCGGCTGCGTCATGTGCAGGCGCAGCGCGGCGCGGCCGAAGTGCAGTTCCTCGGCCACGGCCACGAACTGGCGCCAGGCCCGCAGGTCGATCAGGCTTTCTTTCATATGCCGAGCATATCAATGCGTATCGAAAATCGGATTGGAACCAATCAATCAGAAGTCCGATACTTGACCTCCGTCGCGTTCGCCCACGTTCGCCCGCGATCTCCCGCGATTCCCCACACCCCACGACAGAAGAAGCACCATGGACACCAAACCGATCCAGATCAATCGCCGCAGCGCCAACATCGTCGAAGGCAAGAGCCGCGCGCCCAACCGCTCCATGTTCTACGCCATGGGCTACGAGGAAAGCGACTTCAAGAAGCCGATGGTCGGCGTCGCCAACGGCCACAGCACCATCACGCCCTGCAACTCGGGCCTGCAGAAGCTGGCCGACGCGGCCATCGCGGGCATCGAGGAAGCCGGCGGCAACGCGCAGGTGTTCGGCACCCCCACCATCTCCGATGGCATGGCCATGGGCACCGAAGGCATGAAGTACTCGCTGGTGAGCCGCGAGGTGATCTCCGACTGCATCGAGACCTGCGTGGGCGGCCAGTGGATGGACGGCGTGCTGGTGGTCGGCGGCTGCGACAAGAACATGCCCGGCGGCCTGATGGGCATGCTGCGCGCCAACGTGCCGGCCATCTACGTGTACGGCGGCACCATCCTGCCGGGCCGCTACAAGGGCCAGGACCTGAACATCGTGAGCGTGTTCGAGGCCGTGGGCCAGAACGCCGCCGGCAACATGAGCGACGAGGACCTGCACGAGATCGAGAAGCGCGCCATTCCCGGCACCGGCTCGTGCGGCGGCATGTACACGGCCAACACCATGTCCAGCGCGTTCGAGGCGCTGGGCATCTCGCTGCCCTACTCCTCGACCATGGCCAACCCGCACGACGAGAAGGCCAACTCGGCCAAGGAATCGGCCAAGGTGCTGATCGAGGCCATCAAGAAGGACCTGAAGCCGCGCGACATCGTGACCAAGAAGGCCATCGAGAACGCCGTGGCCGTGATCATGGCCACGGGCGGCTCGACCAACGCGGTGCTGCACTTCCTGGCCATTGCCCATGCGGCCGAGGTCGAGTGGACCATCGACGACTTCGAGCGCATGCGCAAGAAGGTGCCGGTGCTGTGCGACCTGAAGCCCTCGGGCAAGTACCTCGCGGTCGACCTGCACCAGGCCGGCGGCATTCCGCAAGTGATGAAGGTGCTGCTGAAGGCCGGCCTGCTGCACGGCGACTGCATCACCATCAGCGGCCAGACCATCGCGGAAGTGCTGGCCGACGTGCCGGACGTGCCGCGTGCCGACCAGGACGTGATCCGCCCGATCGACAAGCCCATGTACGCCGAAGGCCACCTGGCCATCCTGAAGGGCAACCTGTCGCCCGAAGGCGCCGTGGCCAAGATCACCGGCCTGAAGAACCCGGTCATCACCGGCCCGGCGCGCGTGTTCGACGACGAACAGTCGGCGCTGGCCGCCATCCTGGCCGGCAAGATCGTGGCCGGCGACGTGATGGTGCTGCGCTACCTGGGCCCCAAGGGCGGCCCGGGCATGCCGGAAATGCTGGCGCCCACGGGCGCGCTGATCGGCGCGGGCCTGGGCGAGAGCGTGGGCCTGATCACCGACGGCCGCTTCTCGGGCGGCACCTGGGGCATGGTGGTGGGCCACGTGGCACCTGAAGCTGCGGCCGGCGGCACCATCGCCTTCGTGAACGAAGGCGACTCGATCACCATCGACGCGCACGACCTGAAGCTGGAGCTGAACGTGCCCGAGGCCGAGATCGCCAAGCGCCGCGAAGGCTGGAAGGCACCGGCACCGCGCTACACGCGCGGCGTGCAGGCCAAGTTCGCGTTCAACGCATCGAGCGCCAGCTCGGGCGCCGTGCTCGACAAGTTCTGATCGGCGGAGGCATCAGGCCAGGCGCCCGGGACCTTGCGGAACCGGCGCGCCATGCGGGTGAAGAACAGGCGGTTCAGCGGCGCGGGCGCTGGCCGTTGCTGGTCTTCATGCCCATGTTGGTCTTCTGGCGGTCGATGCGGTCCTGCTTGCGCCGCTCTTCCCGCTCCATGACCCGGCGCTTGGTGTAGCCCGACGAGTCGGCCCAGGCCCACCAAGCCACGGCCATGGCGAACGGGGTCAGCACGATCCACCAGCTCCAGCCGGCGACCATGCCTATTTCGAAATACTTGAGGCCCAGTCCAAGCAGGCCCAACGCCAGAAACCACATTGCGAATCCCTTCGGGTTGTAAAGGCACGCATGCGTACGCCGTGCACGGCGCTACCTACAATCGCGTTGAGTCGAATGTAACTCAGCCCTTACGAAATACATCCCCATGAAAAGAGTCCTGTTGACGGCAGCCCTGGGCCTCGGCCTTGCGGCACTCGCCGCGCCCGCCTTCGCCGACCTGGCGCTGGCGACGTCGAAGAACTGCATGAGCTGTCACGCGGTCGAGCGCAAGGTGCTCGGGCCGTCGTTCAAGGACGTGGCCGCGAAGTACAAGGACGACAAGGGCGCGGCCGACAAGCTCGCCAGCAAGATCATGAAGGGCGGCTCCGGTGTGTGGGGACCGGTGCCGATGCCGGCGAACAACCAGGTCAGCGAAGCCGACGCGAAGAAGCTGGCGGCCTGGGTGCTGTCGACGAAGTAACCAACCCAGGCGCCGCGCGCCTTGCGCGCGCCACTGGTACGGGCCTCACGCCTGCGGGTTGATGTCCACCGGCAGCGGCCGGCGCTCGATGCGGTCCTCGAGCTGGCCGATGTGCGCGGCCACGGTGTTGTCGGTCTGGTCGGAGCGCAGGCGGACCGCGGTCTCGAGCTGGTCGAGCCGCGCCAGCAGCACCGCCTGGCCATCGGCGTTCTGCGCCATGTGCTTGTTCTCCTGCGCTTCGAGGAAGTTGCGCAACTCCGTGAAGCGCGAGGCCTCGGCCTTGTCGGCCAGGTCGCGCTGCACCTGCATTTCCTTCGTGTGGCGCTTGGTGTCCATCAGCACCGAGCTGTGCAGGTACAGCACGTACACCAGGAAGAACGCGGCCAGCACCACGGTGAGGCCCAGCATGATCAGCCCCAGCGGGGCCGTGACCGTCATGAAGCCCAGCCACACCTCGGACGGCGCCGACAGCGCGCCCCAGTTCAGCGCGGCCAGCGCCGCGATGAGCAGCACGATGACGAAAAGAAAAGCGGATCTCACGCCCATGGAGGCCTCCTTCGGAAAGATCGAACACATCGCAAACGCAATCGACCGCGCGCATGGCGGCGCACGGTGAATGCGATGGTTTTACCTCAGCGAAGCGGCCGGTTCGGCGCAGATGGCCGCATTAACGGCCACGTCCTACAGCGGCTGCGGGCTCAGAGCTTTTCGGAAAGCTGCTCCAGGATGGCCGGGTTCTCCAGCGTCGAGGTGTCCTGCGTGATGGCCTCGCCCTTGGCGATGCTGCGCAGCAGGCGCCGCATGATCTTGCCGCTGCGCGTCTTGGGCAGGTTGTCGCCGAAGCGGATGTCCTTGGGCTTGGCGATCGGGCCGATTTCCTTGGCGACCCAGTTGCGCAGCTCGTTGGCGATCTGCTTGGCTTCCTCGCCGGTCGGGCGGGCGCGCTTGAGCACGACGAAGGCGCACACCGCCTCGCCCGTCACGTCGTCGGGCCGGCCCACCACCGCGGCTTCGGCCACGAGGTCGGTCTTGGACACCAGCGCCGACTCGATCTCCATCGTGCCCAGCCGGTGGCCCGACACGTTCAGCACGTCGTCGATGCGGCCCGTGATGCGGAAGTAGCCGCGGTCTTCGCTGCGCACGGCGCCGTCGCCGGCCAGGTAGATCGTGCCGCCCATTTCCTCGGGGAAGTAGCTCTTCTTGAAGCGCTCGGGGTCGTTCCAGATCGTGCGGATCATCGAGGGCCAGGGCCGCTTGATGACCAGCATGCCGCCCGCGCCGTTGGGCAGGTCCTTGCCGGTCTCGTCGACGATGGCGGCCATGATGCCCGGCAGCGGCAGCGTGCACGAACCCGGCACCAGCGGCGTGGCGCCCGGCAGCGGCGTGATGACGTGGCCGCCCGTTTCGGTCTGCCAGAAGGTGTCGACGATGGGGCAGCGCTCACCGCCGATATTGCGGTGGTACCACATCCAGGCCTCGGGGTTGATCGGCTCGCCGACCGAACCCAGGATGCGCAGGCTCGTAAGGTCCCAGTTCTTCGGGTGCACCTTCTCGTCGCCCTCGGCCGCCTTGATGAGCGAGCGAATGGCGGTGGGCGCCGTGTAGAACACGCTGACCTTGTGCTTCTCGATCATCTGCCAGAAGCGGCCCGCGTGCGGGAAGGTCGGGATGCCCTCGAAAACCACCTGCGTGGCACCGGCCGCGAGCGGGCCATAGGCGACGTAGGTGTGGCCGGTGATCCAGCCGATGTCGGCGGTGCACCAGAACACGTCTTCGGGCTTGATGTCGAAGGTCCAGTCCATCGTGAGCTTGGCCCACAGCAGGTAGCCGCCGGTGGCGTGCTGCACGCCCTTGGGCTTGCCGGTGGAGCCCGAGGTGTAGAGGATGAACAGCGGGTGCTCGGCGTTCACGGGCACGGGCGGGCAGTCTGTGCTCTGGCCCTTCAGCGCTTCGGCAAAGGTCTTGTCACGGCCCTCGACGCGCGTCCACGCGGTGGGCGTGCGCTCGTAGACGAACACGGTCTTGATCGACTCGCAGCCGCCCAGCGCGATGCCGTCGTCCACGATGGCCTTCAGCGGCAGTTCCTTGCCGCCGCGCAGCTGGTAGTTGGCCGTGATGACCGCCACCGCGCCCGCGTCGATGATGCGCTCCTGCAGCGCCTTGGCGGAGAAGCCGCCGAACACCACGCTGTGCGTGGCGCCGATGCGCGCGCAGGCCTGCATGGCGATGACGCCCTCGACCGTCATCGGCATGTAGATGATGACGCGGTCGCCCTTCTTGATGCCGTCGGCCTTGAGCGCGTTGGCGAACTGGCTCACGCGGGCAAGCAGTTCCTTGTAGGTGACGTTGGTGACGCTGCCGTCATCGGCTTCGAAGACGATCGCGGTCTTGTTCTCGACCGGGGTGCCGATGTGCCTGTCGAGGCAGTTGGCGCTGGCGTTGAGTTCGCCGTCGCCGAACCATTCGTAGAACGGGGCCTTCGACTCGTCGAGCGTCTTGGTGAAGGGCTTGGTCCACTGCAGGTTGCCCTTGGCCAGGCGGGTCCAGAACCCTTCGACGTCCTGCTCGGCTTCCTTGCACAGGGCCTCGTAGGCGGCCATGCCGGAAATGCGGGCGCCTTCGGTGGCGCGGGCGTCGGGCGGGAACACGCGGTTCTCGACCAGGACGGATTCAATGTTCTTGGATGCGCTGCTCATGCTCTTTGTCTCCTGGATGGATGCGGCCGTAATGTCGGCGGCCGCACTTACGGGTCACTGACGAGGGTCGAAGGTCCGATGTTAGTTCGCAGGGTTATCACGAGTGCGACACGGGGCCACCCCTAAAATCCTTCGTCCTCCACGACCACCCTACCGATGTCCGCTCCAGATCCTTTCGATCCTCTGAACCCGCCCATCCGCCGGACCGTGCCCATGGGACCGTTGCCCAAGCTGATCTTTGCGAGCCGCTGGCTGCAACTGCCCTTGTACCTGGGCCTGATCGTGGCGCAAGCGGTGTATGTGGTTCACTTCCTGGTCGAACTGCTGCACCTGGTGGAGGCCGCGTTCGGCAGCCAGACCGCCCTGCAGGCGCTGATCACCAGCATCGGCTACAAGACCACCGCCCCGGTCGGCGCGCTGAACGAGACGGTCATCATGCTGGTGGTGCTGGCGCTGATCGACGTGGTGATGATCTCCAACCTGCTCATCATGGTGATCGTGGGCGGCTACGAGACCTTCGTGAGCCGCATGAACCTGGAAGGCCACCGCGACCAGCCCGAGTGGCTGAGCCACGTGAACGCCTCGGTGCTCAAGGTGAAGCTGGCCACCGCCATCATCGGCATCAGCTCGATCCACCTGCTCAAGACCTTCATCAACGCGGACAACTACACCGACCGCGTGCTGATTGCGCAGACGGTGATCCACATCACCTTCCTGTTCTCGGCCATCGCCATTGCGTACACCGACAAGCTGATGACCGCGAACGCTTCGCACGGCGGCGCGCCTCACTGACGGAAAAAGCCCGCGCGCCCTACCCCACGGCGCGCGGCACGCCCGGCACGCCCGGCACGCCCGTCATATCCCAGGCCGGCACTTCGGTGAAGCGCCCAGCCAGAAAGTCGAGCATCGTGCGCAGCGTGGCCGGCATGTGCTTGCGCGAGGCATACACCGCGTACATGCCCACCACCTGCGGCTCGAAATCGCCGAACAACCGCACCAGCTCCCCCGCCTGCAGCAGCGGCGCCGCCAGGTAGGTCGGCAGCATCGCAACGCCGGCCCCCGCGCGGGCCAGGTACATGAGGCTCGCAGCATCGTTGGCCGAGACGTTGCCGCCCACGGCCACCGAGGCCGGCTCCCCCGTGTCCTTGCGCGTGAAGTTCCACAGGCTGCGCCCGAAGTACGAATGCGTGAGGCAGTTGCGCTGCGCCAGCTCTTCCACCCGCAGCGGCTGGCCGTGCTCCTTCAGGTAGCCCGGTGAGGCGCACACGACCGAACGGCAGTCGGTGAGCCGCCGCGCGATGAGGTTGGGGTCGATCTCGGCGGCCACGCGAATGGCCAGGTCGATGCGCTCGTCCACCAGGTTCACCGCGCGGTCGAGCAGCACCAGGTCGACCGCCACGCCCGGATACAGCCGCACATAGTCGGCCACCGCATCGGCCAGTTGCGCCTGCGCGAACGAGGTGCTGGCCGTGATGCGCAACTGCCCGCGCGGCGCCTCGGCCGGGTGCCGCACCGCGGCCTGCATGTCGCCCGTGAGCTCCAGCACCTGCCGGCAGCGCGGCAGCAGCTCCTCGCCGGCGGCGGTGAGGCTCAGGCGGCGCGTCGTGCGGTGCAGCAGGCGCGCGCCGGTCCATTGCTCCAGCTCGGCCACGTAACGCGTGACCACGGGGCGCGACAGGTCGAGCTTGTCGGCCGCGGCCGAAAGGCTGCCCGCATCGACCACGTTCACGAACACGCGCATTGCATTCAATCGGTCCATTCGAACGATTTTAGAAATAAACAAGCGCGCAAATCGAGGTATTTCTTTCGAAATCAGAAACCTAAGATGCGGTTCATCGCATCCGATCCCTTCGGTCCTTTCGTTTTTTCACAGGAGTCCCTCATGAGCCACATCGCCATCATCGGTGCCACCGGACGCGCCGGCAGCCAGCTTCTCGAAGAGGCGCTGCGCCGCGGCCACACCGTCACGGCCATCGCCCGCAAGGCCAGCGCCAAGCTGGCGGACCGCGCCAACGTGAAGGCCGTCGACCTCGACGTGCTCGACGGCCCCGCGCTCGAGAAAGCCCTGGCCGGCCACGACGCCGTGTTCAGTGCCGCGCACTTCGCCACCGTGCCGCCCGCGGCCATCGTCGAGCCGGCCAGGCGCGCGGGCGTGAAGCGCCTGCTGGTGGTCGGCGGCGCCGGCAGCCTGTTCGCCGCGCCCGGCCTGAAGGTGATCGACACGCCGAACTTCCCCGATGCCTACCGCGCCGAAGCCTCGGCCGGCGGCGTGTTCCTGGACGCGCTGCGCAACGAGAAGGAACTCGACTGGACCTTCCTGTCGCCTTCCGCCGAGTTCGTCAACGGCGAGCGCACGGGCAAGTTCCGCCTGGGCAAGGACGACCTGCTGGTGAGCGCCGAAGGCCGCAGCTGGATCACCTTCGAGGACTACGCGATCGCGTTCATCGACGAGCTCGAAAAGCCGGCGCACTCGCGCCAGCGCTACACCATCGGGTACTGATCCGGTACCGATCGCCGACCAATTAAAAAGGACCCGCGAGGGTCCTTTTTTCATGGAGGCTGGCCGGTGTGCCGGATCAGCGGCCGGTCATGTTCTCGGGAATCACCCACGCATCGAACTGCTCGGCCGTCAGGTGGCCCGAAGCGATGGCCGCTTCGCGCAGGCTCGTGCCTTCCTTGTGCGCCTTCTTGGCGATGTAGGCCGACTTGTCGTAGCCGATGTGCGTGTTCAGCGCGGTCACCAGCATCAGCGAGCGCTGCACCAGCTCGGTGATGCGTTCGCGGTTCGGCTCGATGCCCACGGCGCAGTGGTCGTTGAAGCTCACCATGCCGTCGGCCAGCAGGCGCACGCTCTGCAGGAAGTTGTGCGCCACCATCGGGCGGAACACGTTCAGCTCGAAGTTGCCCGACGCGCCGCCGATGTTGATGGCCACGTCGTTGCCGAACACCTGCGCGGCCAGCATCGTGACGGCCTCGCTCTGGGTCGGGTTGACCTTGCCCGGCATGATCGACGAGCCGGGTTCGTTCTCGGGGATGCTCAGTTCGCCGATGCCGCTGCGCGGGCCGCTGGCCAGCCAGCGCACGTCGTTGGCGATCTTGTTCATGCTGGCGGCCAGCGTCTTCAGCGCGCCGTGGGCGTGCACCAGCGCGTCCACGCTGGCCATGGCTTCGAACTTGCTCGGCGCAGTCACGAAAGGCAGGCCCGTGAGCTTCGCCAGTTCGGCGGCCACTTGTTCTGCGTAGCCCTTGGGTGCGTTCAGGCCGGTGCCGACGGCCGTGCCGCCCAGCGCCAGTTCGCTCAGGTGCGGCAGCGCGGCGCGCACGTGCGCCTCGCCATGCGCCAGCTGCGCCACGTAGCCCGAGAACTCCTGGCCCAGCGTGAGGGGCGTGGCGTCCTGCAGGTGGGTACGGCCGATCTTCACGATGTCGGCGAAGTCCTTGGCCTTCTGGTCGAGCGTGCCGCGCAGCTTGGCAATGGCGGGCAGCAGCTTGTGCGTGATGGCTTCCACGGCGGCCACGTGCATGGCGGTGGGGAACACGTCGTTGCTCGACTGGCTGCGGTTCACGTCGTCGTTCGGGTGCACCAGGCGGCCTTCGCCGCGCTCGCCGCCGAGGATTTCGCTCGCGCGGTTGGCCAGCACCTCGTTGACGTTCATGTTGGTCTGCGTGCCCGAGCCGGTCTGCCACACCACCAGCGGGAACTCGCCCGGGTGCTTGCCGGCAATGACTTCGTCGGCGGCCGCCACGATGGCGTGGGTCTTCTTCTCATCCTGCAGGCCCAGCGCGTGGTTCACCACGGCCGAAGCACGCTTGACCTGGGCCAGGGCCTTGATGATCTCGCGCGGCTGCTGTTCGCCGGAGATGTCGAAGTTCTGCAGCGAGCGCTGCGTTTGCGCGCCCCACAGCTTGTCGGCCGGCACGTCGATCGGGCCGAAGGTGTCACGCTCGGCGCGGGTCTTGGGAGAAGTCGTCATGAAAAAAGCTCCGGGGTCATGGAAGGTTGCGTCGGCTCGGGCGAGAGGCCTGGGTCGCGCCCGGGCGGGCGAGACACACAGACCGGGATCGCGCCCGGACAGGCGCGGTGCCGAGTATCGGCCAATACGAGTAGCTCGCATCTGACGGGGCCATTGCCTGTTCGCTGACATGGCGATACGTCCTGCGCCTTGACTTTCATCATGCCAAAAAGTTATGATCAAAGGCTTCCGACGACCAACAAGTCATGATGATGACGCCCGTTGGTCACCCCTTCACTACTCGCGGATCTCCACATCCCGTCGCGGTGCAAGGTTCTCCCGCCGGGCCCAGCCCGGCAAACCGGCCGGATTTTTCCGTCCCCATTGCCACGTCACGCTCATCCAGGCGGCGCCCCTCGACCAGGCCCGTTGCCCTGCGAATGAAGCATCCGGCGGGCACTGGCTTCGTCGCCATGTCGTCTTCAGTGCCTGTCGGCAGCCCTTGAGGCCTGCCGGGCCATTGCGCGCGTTTTTCCCGCGTGCCGCCTGGCAACCCTTTGGCTGGTGACGTGGTCGCCGTCGTCCCGCGTGGGGCGGCGATCTGTCCACCCTTCACCAAAGGAGCCCCGACGTATGGCCAAAGGAATTCTCATCGACCACGTTTTCAAGGTTTTCGGCGACGAGCCGCAACAAGCCCTGGAGCTGGTCCGCCAAGGACTTTCCAAGAAAGAGATCCTGGCGCGCACCGGCCAGTCGATCGGCGTGTTCGACGCCACCTTCGAAATCCAGGCTGGAGAAATCTTCGTCATCATGGGTCTCTCGGGTTCGGGCAAGTCGACGCTCGTGCGCCTGCTGAACCGGCTGATCGAGCCGACCGCGGGCCGCATCGTGATCGACGGGGCGGACATCAACGAACACTCCGACGTGCGTCTGCGCGCGCTGCGCCGCAAGGACATCAGCATGGTGTTCCAGTCGTTCGCGCTGATGCCGCACATGACGGTGCGCGAGAACACCGCCTTCGGCCTCGAGCTGTCGGGCACGGGCAAGAAGGAGCGCCTGGCGCAGGCCGACCTGGCGCTCGCGCAGGTCGGGCTGGCCGGCTGGGGCAACAGCTACCCCGACGAGCTTTCCGGCGGCATGCAGCAGCGCGTGGGCCTGGCCCGGGCGCTGGCCTCCGACCCGTCGATCCTGCTGATGGACGAAGCCTTCTCGGCGCTCGACCCGATCATCCGCACCGAGATGCAGTCGGAGCTGCTGCGCCTGCAGCAGGAGCAGCGCCGCACCATCGTCTTCATCTCGCACGACCTGGACGAGGCCATGCGCATCGGCGACCGCATCGCGATCATGAAGGACGGCCAGGTGATCCAGGTCGGCACGCCCGACGAGATCCTGCGCAGCCCCGCCAACGACTACGTGCGCAGCTTCGTGCGCGGCGTGGACGCGGCGGCCGTGTTCAAGGCGGGCGACATCGCGCGCAAGTCGCTCACCGTGGTCAGCGAGCACCCCGAGCGCGGCGCGCGCGCGGCGCTCAAGCTGCTCGAAGACCAGGACCGCGACTTCGCCTACGTGACGAGCCCGAACAAGCGCTACCTGGGCACCGTGTCGGCCGACACGCTGCGCGCCGCGCTGGACGGGCATTCGGGTCCGCTGGGCCTGCGCCACGCGTTCCTGAACGACCTGGGCTCGATCGAGGCCGACGCGCCCGTGGCCGGCCTGTTCGGCCAGGTGGGCCAGGCACCGTGCGCGGTGCCCGTGGTGGCCAATGACGGGCGCTTCTGCGGCGCGATCAGCAAGACCACGCTGCTGAAGTTCCTCGACCGCGACACGCCGCCGATCGACCCCGCGCACCAGCCGCAGCACCCGGCCCAGCCTTCCGCGGCCACCGCGGCTGCCTCCACGGCAACCACCGCAGCCGCCGCAACCGCCGCCTGAACGACGTCGAGAAAGAGCCATTGATGAACGACACCGCACTGCCCTCCGAACTCTCCAACCTGAACGACGCCGCCGCGACGCTGGCCACCCAGGCCGCGGCCCCCGCGCCGATGCCGGTCGACCCGTGGGAGGCCATGTCGGCCGCGCCCGACACCTCCGCCACCAGCGCCTGGCTCGACGCCCCGGCGCCACTCGATGCCGCCCACCAGATGGCCGGCCAGGCCGACGCCGCCACCGGCGGCTTCCAGCTGCACCGCCTCTGGGACGGCTCGCTGCCCATCGAATCGTGGATCAACCAGGGCCTGGGCTGGGTGGTCACGCATTTCCGCCCGTTCTTCCAGACCGTGCGCCTGCCGATCGACAGCACGCTGAACTCGGTGCAGAGCCTGCTCACCGGCCTGCCCACGCTGGCGATGATCGCGCTCATCGGCCTGCTGGCCTGGCAGTTCGCGGGCCGCGCGCTGGCCATCGGCACCACGGTGGCGCTGCTGCTGGTGGCGATGCTGGGCATCTGGCCCGAAGCCATGGTGACGCTGTCGCTGGTGCTGACCTCGCTGGTGTTCTGCATGGTCATCGGCCTGCCGCTGGGCGTGCTGCTGGCCAGCAGCGACCGGGCCCAGCGCATCATGCGGCCGGTGCTCGATGCGATGCAGACCACGCCCGCGTTCGTGTACCTGGTGCCGGTGGTGATGCTGTTCGGCATCGGCAACGTGCCGGGCGTGATCGTGACGATCATCTTCGCGCTGGCTCCGCTGGTGCGCCTGACCAACCTGGGCCTGCGCCAGGTGCGCCCCGACCTCATCGAGGCCGCGCGCGCCTACGGCGCCTCGCCGTGGCAGATGCTGGTGAAGGTGCAGCTGCCGCTGGCCATGCCGTCGATCATGGCGGGCATCAACCAGGCGCTGATGCTGTCGCTGTCGATGGTGGTGATCGCCTCGATGATCGCGGTGGGCGGCCTCGGCCAGATGGTGCTGCGCGGCATCGGCCGCCTCGACATGGGCCTGGCGACCGTGGGCGGCGTTGGCATCGTGCTGCTGGCCATCTCGCTGGACCGCCTGACGCAGGCCATGGGCAAGTCGCGCCGCAGCGGCGGACGCCGTTGGTGGCACACCGGCCCGGTCGGCTTCGCGCTGCGCACGCTGCAGCGCGCCGTGGCCCCGGGCCGCTCGGCCGGCGAGCCGGCGCCCGCCCTGTCGACGCAAGCGCAATGAACGGAGGAACCGAACGCATGAAGAGCCTGAAGAACATGACCCGCAAGACCCGTTTCATCGCGCGCGGCCTGCTGGCCCTCGCCTTCGTCGCCTCGGGCGTGGCGGCCCAGGCCGCCAACGACCTGCCCGGCAAGGGCGTGACGGTGCGCCCGCTGAAAAGCTCGCTCGCCGAGGAAGCCTTTCAGACGCTGCTGGTGATGCGCGGGCTCGAGAAGCTCGGCTACACGGTCGAGCCCATGAAAGACCTGGAGCCCGCCACCGAGCACCTGGCCATTGCCAACGGGGACGCCACCTTCATGGCCAACCACTGGAGCCTGCTGCACGCCGACTTCTACAAGAACAGCGGCGGCGACGCCAAGCTGTGGCGCAAGGGTGTGTACTCCGACGGCGCGGTGCAGGGCTACCTGATCGATCGCAAGACGGCCGAGCAGTACAACATCACGAACATCGCGCAGCTGAAGGACCCGGCCATCGCCAAGCTGTTCGACGCCGACGGCGACGGCAAGGCCGACCTGACCGGCTGCAACCCCGGCTGGGGCTGCGAGCTGGCCATCGAGAACCACCTGACGGCCTACCAGCTGCGCGACACCGTCACGCACAAGCAGGGCAGCTACGCCGCGCTGATGGCCGACACCATCGCCCGCTTCAAGCAGGACAAGCCGGTGCTGTACTACACGTGGACGCCCTACTGGGTGAGCGCCGTGCTGCGCCCCGGCACCGACGTGGTGTGGCTGCAGGTGCCCTTCTCTTCCTCGCAGGAAGGCCAGGCCGACACCAAGCTGCCCAACGGCAAGAACTACGGTTTCCAGGCCAACCAGGAACAGATCGTTGCCAACAAGGCGTTCGCCGAGAAGAACCCGGCCGCGGCCAAGCTGTTCGAGGTGATGAAGCTGCCGATCTCGGACATCAACGCCCAGAACCTGCGCATGAGCCAGGGCGCCAACACGCAGCAGGACGTGGAGCGCCACACCGACGGCTGGATCAAGGTGCACCAGCAGCTGTTCGACGGCTGGCTCGCGCAAGCCCGGGCCGCCGCCCGGTAGGCACCGGGCGGAGATAATCGGGGGGCGTTTTCACATTCATAAAAAAGCCCCCCACCATGACGACCACGATCCAGCAGGCCGACCTGATCGAATCGATCAGCGCCGCGCTGCAGTACATCAGCTACTACCACCCCGCCGACTACATCGCCCACCTGGCCCGCGCCTACGAGCGCGAGCAGAGCCCCGCGGCCAAGGACGCCATTGCGCAGATCCTGACCAACAGCAAGATGAGCGCCACGGGCCACCGCCCGATCTGCCAGGACACCGGCATCGTCAACGTGTTCCTCAAGGTGGGCATGGACGTGCGCTGGGGCGGCTTCACCGGCAGCCTCCATGAGGCCATCAACGAAGGCGTGCGCCGCGGCTACAACCACCCCGACAACACGCTGCGCGCCTCGGTCGTGGCCGACCCGCAGTTCGACCGCAAGAACACCAAGGACAACACGCCCGCGGTGATCTTCACCGAGATCGTGCCGGGCAACACCGTCGAAGTGACGGTGGCGGCCAAGGGTGGCGGCAGCGAGAACAAGAGCAAGCTGGCCATGCTGAACCCCGGCGACAGCGTGGTCGACTGGGTGCTGAAGACCGTGCCGACCATGGGCGCCGGCTGGTGCCCGCCGGGCATGCTGGGCATCGGCATCGGCGGCACGGCCGAGAAGGCCGCGCTGATGGCCAAGGAAAGCCTGATGGACGACCTCGACATGCACGAGCTGCAGGCCAAGAAGGCCTCGGGCGCCGAGCTGAGCAAGGTCGAGGCGTTGCGCATCGAGCTGTACGAGAAGGTCAACGCGCTGGGCATCGGCGCGCAGGGCCTGGGCGGCCTGGCCACCGTGCTGGACGTGAAGATCCAGATGTACCCCACGCACGCCGCGAGCAAGCCGGTGGCGATGATCCCCAACTGCGCGGCCACGCGCCACGCGCACTTCACGATGGACGGCAGCGGCCCGGTGTACCTCGACCCGCCGTCGCTGGACCTGTGGCCCGACGTGAACTGGGCACCCGACGAGAAGAAGAGCAAGCGCGTGAACCTCGACAAGCTCACGCCCGCCGAAGTGGCGAGCTGGAAGCCCGGCGACACGATCCTGCTGAACGGCAAGATGCTCACCGGCCGCGACGCCGCGCACAAGCGCATCCAGGACATGCTGGCCAAGGGCGAGAAGCTGCCGGTGGACTTCACCAACCGCGTCATCTACTACGTCGGCCCGGTCGACCCGGTGGGCGACGAGGCCGTGGGCCCCGCCGGCCCGACCACCGCCACGCGCATGGACGGCTTCACCGAGATGATGCTGGCCCAGACCGGCCTGATCGCGATGATCGGCAAGGCCGAGCGCGGCCCGGTGGCCATCGAGGCCATCAAGAAGCACAAGAGCGCCTACCTCATGGCCGTGGGCGGCGCCGCCTACCTCGTGAGCAAGGCCATCAAGACCGCCAAGGTGGTGGGCTTCGAAGACCTGGGCATGGAAGCCATCTATGAATTCGACGTGGTCGACATGCCCGTGACGGTGGCGGTGGACGCCGGCGGCACCAGCGCGCACATCACCGGCCCGGCCGAGTGGCAAAAGCGCATTGCCAGCGGCGAGTTCAAGACCATCATGATGGAACAAGCTTGAACGCCACCGCCGCCCGGCCGCCCGCAGGCGCTCGCACCGCGGTGCGCGGCACGAAGGCTTGCTGATGCACCCGGTAGGCGTCTTCGACAGCGGCGTCGGCGGGCTCAGCGTGCTGGCCGCGCTGAGGGCCGAGCTTCCGCACGAGAACTTCGTGTACTTCGCCGACACGGCCTATGCGCCGTACGGTGAACGCGGAGACGCCTACGTGATCGAGCGCTCGCGCGCGGTGGTCGACCACCTGCTGCGCGCGCACGGCATCAAGGCGCTCGTGGTGGCCTGCAACACGGCCACCACGGCCGCCATTCATTTGCTGCGCGCCGAGCACCCTGGCCTGCCGATCGTGGGCCTGGAACCGGGCCTCAAGCCCGCCGTGGCGGCGAGCCGCACCGGGCACGTCGCGGTGATGGCCACGCGCGGCACGCTGGCCAGTGCCAAGTACGCGGCCCTGCGCGCATCGTTCGCCGGATCGGCCGACGTGCGCCCGGTGCCGTGCGACGGGCTCGTGAAGGCCATCGAAGGCTTCGACGCCGCGGGCATCGCGGCCCTGTGCGAGCGCTACATGAAAGAGGCCGGGCCTTTCGGCGACGGCCCCACGGACGTCGACACCGTGGTGCTGGGCTGCACCCACTACCCGCTCGTGAAAGACGAACTGAGCCGGCACGCGCCGGCCACGCTGCGCTTCATCGACACCGGCGTGCCGGTCGCGCAGCAGACACGGCGCCTGCTGGCGTCGGCCGGCCTGCTCGCAGACGGCGGCACCGGCGCCTTGACGCTGCAGAGCAGCGGCCACGTCGCCGTGCTCGAAGCCGCGGCGGCACGCTGGCTCGGGCTTCCCATGGCCGGCGCGGCCACCGTGGCCACCACGGCCTGAACTCGCGCACCGACCCGCGCACCGACCCCATGCACCTGCTGCGCCACGCCGCCCTCTTCCTTCTTTGCCTCTGCGCCGCCGGCCTGAGCCACGCGGCCTGCGAGAGCGGACTGGCCGAGCGCATGCACGCCAAGCTGCACCCGAACCGCCCGCTCGACGAGCGGCTCGCGGCCTGCAAGATCTGGCCGGCATTCCCCGGCCGCAGCATCGTCGTGCTGCCCCTGCCGCGCGAGACCACCGACCGCGGCGCCAAGGTCTTCGACCTCGAGATCCTGCTGATCCAGCGGCCCGACAACGGCAACACCGACCGCGACACCGTCATCGGCCGGCTCATGCAGGCCGAGGCCCTCGACGAGGACGCCACCACCTCGATCCAGGACATCCGCATCGACACCTCGCGCTACGTGCTCTCGCCCGAGGCGCGCGCCTTCGGCCTGCGCGTGCGCTACCGCGGCACCAGCGCGCCCGGCAGCCCGCTGGCGAGCGAGACCGTGCGGCTCTACGTGCACCATGCCAAGCAGCTGCGCCAGGTGCTGCAGGAGATCGAGCTCGACCACGACAACGGCGGCTGGGATTCCACCTGCACCGGCCACTTCGAGAAGCTGCGCGGCATGCTGTCGATCGGCAAGGGCAGCAGCAACGGCCTGGCCGACCTGCAGCTGTCGCGCACGCTGGTGCAGAGCCGCGCGCAGGAGCAGGAAGACCAGGGCTGCCTCGAGAAGACGCTGCCCGCGAAGTTCGACACCGTGACGCTGCGCTACGACGGCGAGCGCTACAAGGTGCCGAAGTCGCTGCGCCAGCAAACGCCCTGATCAACACCCGACAAGCACTCGATAAGCACTCGATAGAGGCCTGACGAACACCTGACTCGGGTCCGGACTTTCACGGACCTGTCATGCGAAAGTAACAGCATGCGCGGTTTCTTACAAAGAACCACCGCGCACAATGAATTCGCACTTTTCGGCCCGCATTCCCTTCAAGCCCATGCTGCTCGCCAGCACCCTGTCGTTGCTGTTGGCCGCCTGCGGTGGTGGCGGCGGCAGCTCGGGCGGCTTCGGCTTCTTTCCGCCGGCCAGCTCCGCGCCGCCGCCGGTGGTGGTTGCGCAGCCTGAAGCGGAACCCGACCAGCTCGTGTCGAAGGCGCGCTTCACGCCCAACGCCGGCACCACCGAAGGCTCGTCGGACGCATCGACCGCCCTCGCGCTGCCGGGCGACTTCATGCTCGTGGCGGACGACGAGTCGAACGTGCTGCGCGTGTACCCGCGCGGCGGCGGTGCCGCGGTGAAGGAATGGAGCTACGAACTCGAGGGCCCCAAGCTCACCAAGGAACTCGACCTCGAGGCCGGCACGCGCATCGGCGACACGCTGTACTTCACGGGCTCCAACAGCAACAAGAAGGACGGCGCCGAGGCGGCGTCCGAGCGCTCGCACCTCTTCGCGGTGAAGGTCACCGGCACCGGCACGGCCACCGCCTTCAACTACGTGGGCAAGTTCTCGCTGCTCGAGGCGCAGCTCGTCGCCTGGGACAGCACCAACGCGCACGGCCTGGGCGCCAACCGCTTCGGCTTTGCCGTGTCGGCCGCGGCCGGCATCGCGCCCGAGCGCGTCGACGGCTTCTCCATCGAGGGCATGACCAGCTCGCCGGGCGACACCGCGCTGTGGCTGGGCTTTCGCGCGCCGCAGACGGGCACCTCGGTGCGCGCCAAGGCGCTGATCGTGCCGGTGCAGAACTACGCCGCGCTCATCGCGGGCACCGCCACGCAGGCCACCTTCGGCGCGGCCATCGAGCTGGAGCTGGGCGGGCGCGGCATCCGCTCGATCGACAAGGGCACCGACGGCAACTACCTGATCGTGGCCGGCCCGGCGGGTGCCAGCAGCCCCGACGTGGACCGCAACTTCGCGCTGTTCGCCTGGGACGGCAATGCCAACAGCGCACCGGTCGAGCTGTCGAACGACCTCGACCTGCTGCGCAAGGCGTCGGGCGGCAGCTTCGAGTCGACCGTCGAGGTGCCGGGCCCGGTCAAGGCCGGTACGCAGGTGCAGCTGCTGCTCGACAACGGCGACACCAAGTGGGACGGCGCCACCGCGTCGAAGGACCTGCCCGCCGCCGACCAGAAGTTCGACGGCTTCGTCGTTCGCCTGGGCTCGCCCTGGGTCGACACCACCGGACCGGTGCTCAAGAAGGCCCTGCCCGCGGCGGGCCGCGTGGGCGTCAACCTCGACACTTCGATCACCCTGTCGTTCAACGAGGCCGTGCGCCTGGGCTCCGGCAGCATCGCGCTGCACAAGGCCGACGGCAGCGTGGTCGAGACCTTCCACGGCAACAGCCCGGCTGCGCGCCTGCAGGTGGCCTTCAACAAGCTGACGCTGGTGCCCACGGCCAAGCTCGCGATGAGCACGGGCTACTACATCACGGTGGACGCCAGCGCCGTCACCGACGCGCGCGGCAACGCCTTCCAGGGCATTGCCGATGCCACGACGCTGAGCTTCACGAGCGCCGGCGTGCCCACCCCGCTGGTCGCGGGCGATCTGCTCTTCATGGCCGCCAACGCCGAGGCGCCCGACGCCTACGCCTTCGTGCTGCTGAAGGCCCTGAACGGCGGCACGCAAGTGCTCTTCACCGACCGCGACCGCAAGGCGGACCCGGACGAGTTCAAGGACATCACCAACGAAACGGCCTTCTTCTGGACTGCGGACCAGAACCTGCCGGCCGGCACCATCGTGACCATCCAGACCGACGTCACCGGCAATCCGGTCGCGGACAAGGGCTTCACGCTCGGCTCGCCCGGCGGCATCGGGAAGTCGGAAACCATCTATGCCATCGCGGGCGGCACCATCGCCGACCTGAGCGAAGGCAAGGCGGGCAAGATCACGGCGGTGGGCGACTACCTCGCGAGCATCACGCTGGGCGGCAACGCCGGCACCATTCCCGCGAGCATCACGGCGGCCGGCACGGCCTTCAGCTTCGTGGTTTCGCCTGCCAACCAGACCAACACGATCTACACCGGCTCGCTCGACCGCTCCGACCTCGCAGCCTTCGCGGCCCGCGTGAAGAACCCGGCGAACTGGGTCCAGCGCTATGCGCCGGCGGTCGGCTATCCGCTGACCAACGACAGCCTGTTCGGCGACAGGCTGCCCTGATCGCGCGGGGCTAGGAACGCAGCGCGGCTTGCCGGCCGCGCTGCATGTCGATCGGCAGCAGCAGCAAGAGACCCGCGACGAACAGCACCGCGGTCGAGAGGATCGCGATGCGCTGGTTGCCGCCGGTCATCCAGGTGATGGCACCGAAGCTCAGCGGGCCGATGATGCTGGCCAGCCGCGTGGCGAAGGTCCAGAGGCCGAAGAACTCCGCCAGCTGTTGCGGCGGCGCCAGGTAGCCCGTCATGGCGCGGCCCGCCGACTGGCTCGACCCCATCGCCAGCCCGGCGATGGCAGCGGCCCACCAGAAGCCGCCCTTGGTGCTCACCATGGCGGCGATCACGCAGACCGCGATCCAGGCGACCAGCGTGCCGGCCAGCGAGACCTTGTGGCCGATGCGGTCCTGCACGTAGCCGAAGCTGAACGCGCCCAGCGCCGCGGCGATGTTGAGCACGAAGATCAGCACCATCGTCTCGCTCGCGACGAAGCCGATCACCTGCTCCGCATAGATGGCCGCGAGCGTGATGGCCACCGCCACGCCGCCCTGGTAGAAGACCGTGCAGACCAGCAGCCACATGAAGTCGCGGTAGGCGCGTGCCTGCCGGTAGGTGGCGAGCAGCTGCTGCCACGCGCCGGCTTCGGTGCCCGCCGCCTGCGGCTTCGCACGCTCGGGCAACAGCGCGAACGTGGCGCAGGCCGCACCGCCGTAGATGACCGCCGTGATCAGCATGGTGACCGGCACGAAGTGCGCCGCCGGCAGCCCCTTCGATTGCGACCACAGCACGTAGGCCAGGCAAATGCCCAGCGCCAGCATGCCGCCGACATAGCCGAAGCTCCAGCCCCAGCCGCTCACCTTGCCCATGCCTTCGGCCGTGGCCAGCTCGGGCAGGAAGGCGCCCGTGAGCGACTCGCCGTAGGAATAGAAAGCGTTGGAGACGATGATCAGCGCCATCGCCAGGGCCACGCCGGAGGGGCCCGAGAAGCGCGGCGTCACGGCCAGCGCGGCGGTGGCCAGCACGCAGCCGACCGTTGCGAAGGCCAGCACGCGCTTCTTGGCCGCATGCTGGTCGGCCCAGGCGCCGATGGCGGGCATCGTGAGCATCACGATGGCGTAGGAGGTGCTGAGGGCGGCGGTCCACGCAAAGGCGGCCCACGGCGCGCCCTTGGCGATGCCGCCCACGAAGTAGGCGGCGAACACCGCGGTGATGACGACCGTGGTGTAGCCCGAGTTGGCGAAGTCGTACATCGCCCAACCGAACACTTCCCGCTTGCGCACGCCGGGGCGCAGCGCGGAGGCGGGAAACAGGGCCATGCGGCCTCTTTCTCGCGGGGGTGGAAGGGTCAGTGCAGGTGACGCGGACGGCGGCCGCCGCCATGGCCGCCACCGCTGCCGCCGGAACCACCCGTGCCGCGCGGGCGCTTGCCGATCTCCAGCGAGTTCACCAGCGCGTCGAAACGGTCGCTGAAGAGGCGATCGATCTCGGCGACCACGCCACCCAGCTCGGCGCCGTCGAAGTGGCGCTCCATGAGGTTCACGACGTCTTCCACCAGCAGGTCGCGCTGCACCTGCATGATCGCGGCGGGGTTGGGGCCGACGAACAGCATCAGGAAGTCGTCGCGCGACTCTTCTTCAGGGTCGCCCTCTTCCTCGTCGAAGTCGGTGTCGTAGAAGGTGACCTCGATGGCCGCGCCGCGGTCGGAGAGCTCGTTCAGGCCCATGCACATCTCGTCGAGCGCCTGGCGGAAGTCTTCGTCGCCCGGCACGGTCCAGCAGATCTGCAGCGTATGGTCCTTCTGCTCGAAACGGATGCCGGGTTCTTCTTCGTAGGTGCTCGTGGCGCCATCGGCCAGCGACTTGGCGCCGGCGTATTTCCACAGGGGACTGAGCGCCTCCTGGATCTGGTCGAAGGTCACATCGGACCGCAACGGCACATCGCCGTGCACATGAATTTCAAATGGAGCGTTGTAGCGAGGCATCGAATGCTCCCTTGTAAGTTTGGTACCCGGAACGGGGGTCGAACCCGTATGCCCCGATTAAGGAAGCGGCGGATTTTAAGTCCGATGTGTCTACCAATTTCACCATCCGGGCGTCAGGTTGAACATCGACGATAACCCAAACAAAACAAGCCCCGGCAACATGGGTTGGCGGGGCCTGGAAGTCGGGTCGAATCTAGTTGAACGAGAAGGTGGAGGCGCGACCCGGAGTCGAACCGGGCTAGACGGATTTGCAATCCGTTGCATAACCGCTTTGCTATCGCGCCACGCAAATACGAAATCGAACTAGCGAAAAAAAGGGAAGCTGACGCTTCCCTTTTTCAAAACTGGAGCGGGAAAAGAGTCTCGAACTCTCGACCTCAACCTTGGCAAGGTTGCGCTCTACCAACTGAGCTATTCCCGCGTTTCGAGCCTCGAATTATATACCAATATTTCGAGGCTTCACAAGTCTTGCGACTCGAATTCGATCAATGCTTGACCGAACCGCCCGCAGCCGGTGCGCCGGCACGCTGCTTGGCCAGTTCGGCCACGGCAGCAGCCGATGCGGCCACCTCTTCGTCGGACAGCGGCTCGGGCATTTTCTCCAGAGCGATCTCGAGCACCTTGTCGATCCACTTCACGGGCACGATCTCGAGGCCGTTCTTCACGTTCTCGGGAATGTCCTGCAGGTCCTTGGCGTTCTCTTCGGGAATCAGCACGGTCTTGATGCCGCCGCGCAGCGCGGCCAGCAGCTTTTCCTTCAGGCCGCCGATGGCCGTCACCTCGCCGCGCAGCGTGATCTCGCCGGTCATCGCAACGTCGCTGCGCACGGGGATGCCCGTGAGCGCCGACACGAAGGCCGTCGTCATCGCCGCGCCCGCGCTCGGGCCGTCCTTCGGCGTGGCGCCGTCGGGCACGTGGATGTGGATGTCGCGCTTCTCGAACACCTCGTCCTTGATGCCCAGGCGGCGCGAGCGGCTGCGCACCACGGTGCGCGCGGCCTCGACCGATTCCTTCATCACGTCGCCCAGCGAACCGGTGCGGCTGATCACGCCCTTGCCGGGCATGGTCACCGCCTCGATCGTCAGCAGATCGCCGCCGACCTCCGTCCACGCGAGACCGACCACCTGGCCGACCTGGTTCTGCTTCTCGGCGAGGCCGAAGCTGTACTTGCGCACGCCCAGGAAGTCGTTGAGGTTCTTGCCGTCGACCGTGACCTTCGGCGTGAGTTGCTTCAGCAGCAGGCCCTTCACCACCTTGCGGCAGATCTTGGACAGCTCGCGTTCCAGCGAACGCACACCCGCTTCACGCGTGTAGTAGCGCACGATGTCGCGCACGGCTTCTTCGGTGACGGCGAGTTCCTCGTCCTTCACGCCGTTGTTCTTCATCTGCTTGGGCAGCAGGTACTTGATCGCGATGTTGGTCTTCTCGTCCTCGGTGTAACCCGAGAGGCGGATGACTTCCATGCGGTCCAGCAGCGCCGGCGGAATGTTCATCGAATTCGAGGTGGCGACGAACATCACGTCGCTCAGGTCGAAGTCGACTTCCACGTAGTGGTCGCCGAAGGTGTGGTTCTGTTCCGGGTCGAGCACTTCGAGCAGCGCGCTCGATGGATCGCCACGGAAGTCGGTGCCCAGCTTGTCGATTTCGTCGAGCAGGAACAGCGGATTGCGCGTGCCGATCTTGCTCAGCCCCTGCAGCACCTTGCCCGGCAGCGCGCCGATGTAGGTGCGGCGATGGCCGCGGATCTCGGCTTCGTCGCGCATGCCGCCCAGCGCCATGCGGGTGTACTTGCGGCCGGTCGCCTTGGCGATCGACTGCCCCAGCGAGGTCTTGCCGACGCCCGGTGGGCCCACGAGGCACAGGATGGGTGCCTTCACCTTGTCGACACGTTGCTGCACCGCGAGATATTCAAGGATGCGGTCCTTGACCTTCTCGAGGCCGTAGTGGTCGGCATTGAGCACGGCTTCGGCATTCGCCAGGTCGTGCTTGATCTTGGTCTTCTTGCTCCACGGCAGGCCGATGAGCACGTCGATGTAGTTGCGCACCACGGTGGCTTCGGCCGACATGGGCGACATGAGCTTGAGCTTCTTGAGCTCGCCCTCGGCCTTCTTCAGGCCTTCCTTGGACATCTTGGCGAGCTTGATCTTCTTCTCGATCTCCTCGATGTCCGCGCCCTCTTCGCCTTCGCCGAGTTCCTTCTGGATGGCCTTGACCTGCTCGTTGAGATAGAAGTCGCGCTGGTTCTTTTCCATCTGGCGCTTCACGCGCCCGCGGATCTTCTTGTCGACGTTCAGGATGTCGACCTCGCGCTCGAGCTGGCCGAACAGGTTCTCCAGGCGTGCCTTGACGTCGTCGAGGTCGAGCACGGCCTGCTTGTTGTCGAGCTTGAGCGGCAGGTGCGCGGCGATGGTGTCCGCCAGGCGGCCCGGGTCGTCGATGCTCGAGATCGAGGTCAGGATCTCGGGCGGAATCTTCTTGTTCAGCTTGACGTACTGGTCGAACTGCTGCATCACGGCGCGGCGCAGTGCTTCGACCTCGGTGCCCTTCTCGCTGCCTTCGGACACCGCCACGGGCGTCACGTTGGCCGAGAAATGGGTCTCGCCGTCATCGATGCGGTTGACGCGCGCGCGCTGCTGGCCTTCGACCAGCACCTTCACGGTGCCGTCGGGCAGCTTGAGCATCTGCAGGATGGTCGAGACGCAGCCGACTTCGAACATGTCCTCGACCGAGGGCTCGTCCTTGGCGGCGGCCTTCTGGGCCACCAGCATGATGCGGCGTTCCGCTTCCATGGCCAGTTCGAGCGCCTTGATGCTCTTGGGACGACCCACGAACAGCGGGATCACCATGTGGGGAAACACCACGACGTCGCGCAGCGGCAGCAGCGGCAGGTCGAGTGCTTCGGGAGGCAATGGGGTGTGGCCAGACATGCAGATCCTTCGCGTCTTTGGCTTTAGGCCTTTTTCGCCGCTTCGCGGTACACGAGCAGCGGGGGCTTGTTTTCGTCGATGGTCGATTCCTCGACCACCACCTTGTCGACATTGGTCGCGTTCGGCAATTCGAACATGGTGTCGATCAGCGACTGTTCAAGGATGGAGCGCAGGCCGCGTGCGCCGGTCTTGCGGGCCAGCGCCTTGCGCGCGATCGCCTTGAGCGCCGCCGGGCGGATCTCGAGGTCCACGCCCTCCATCTGCAGCAGCTTAGTGAACTGCTTGACCACGGCGTTCTTCGGCTCGGTCAGGATCTGCACCAGTGCGTCCTCGCTGAGTTCGGCGAGCGAGGCGACCACGGGCATGCGGCCCACGAGTTCGGGGATCAGGCCGAACTTGATCAGGTCTTCGGGCTCGACTTCGCGGAACACCTCGGTGATGCTGCGTTGCGCCTTGCTCTTCACCGCGGCACCGAAGCCGATGCCCGAGGCCTCGGTGCGGTTTTCGATGACCTTTTCCAGGCCGGCGAACGCGCCGCCGCAGATGAACAGGATGTTGGTCGTGTCGATCTGCAGGAAGTCCTGGTTCGGGTGCTTGCGCCCGCCCTGGGGCGGCACGCTGGCCATGGTGCCTTCGATGAGCTTCAGCAGGGCCTGCTGCACGCCCTCGCCCGACACGTCGCGCGTGATCGAGGGGTTGTCGGACTTGCGCGAGATCTTGTCGATTTCGTCGATGTAGACGATGCCGCGCTGGGCCCGTTCCACCTCGTAGTTGCAGCTCTGCAGCAGCTTCTGGATGATGTTCTCGACGTCTTCGCCCACGTAGCCGGCTTCGGTCAGCGTGGTGGCGTCGGCCATCACGAACGGAACGTCGAGCATGCGCGCCAGCGTCTGCGCCAGCAGCGTCTTGCCCGAGCCCGTGGGGCCGATCAGCAGGATGTTGCTCTTGCTGAGCTCCACATCCTCGCCCTTGGCCTTTTCCTTGTGGCGAAGGCGCTTGTAGTGGTTGTAGACGGCCACCGACAACATGCGCTTGGCCGGCTCCTGGCCGATCACGTAGTTGTCGAGGTTGGTCTTGATCTCCAGCGGTGTCGGCAGGTCGCTGCGCGCATCGCGCGCTTCCTCGCCCGCGGGCAGCTCGTCGCGGATGATCTCGTTGCAGAGGTCGATGCACTCGTCGCAGATGAAGACCGAAGGGCCCGCGATCAGCTTCTTGACCTCATGCTGGCTCTTGCCGCAGAACGAGCAATAAAGCGTTTTTTCGCTGGAAGAGCCTTTTTTTTCGGCCATGGACTTTTGCCTCGTGACAGGGTGTGGACAATGATAACGAAAGAAAAACGGCGTTTCCCGTGTGGAAAACGCCGTTTTTTGCCATTTGGCGCCCTCAGCGCCAGGCGGCCTGGGCCGTGCCGGCTGCCTGGATGGCTTTAACCGCGCTTGGCCACGACCTGGTCGACCAGCCCGTAGTCCTTGGCTTCGTCGGCGGTCAGGAAGTAGTCGCGTTCGGTGTCCGACTTGACCTTTTCCAGCGGCTGGCCCGTGCGCTCGGCCAGGATGCGGTTCATCTGGTCCTTGGTGCGCAGGATGTCGCGCGCATGGATCTCGATGTCGGTGGCCTGGCCGCGTGCGCCGCCAAGCACCTGGTGGATCATGATCTTGGAGTTGGGCAGCGAGAAGCGCTTGCCCTTCTCACCGGCCGCCAGCAGGAAGGCGCCCATGCTGGCCGCGAAGCCCAGGCACATGGTCGACACGTCCGGCTTGATGAACTGCATGGTGTCGTAGATCGCCATGCCGGCGCTCACGCTGCCGCCGGGCGAGTTGATGTAGAACGAAATGTCCTTGTCCGGGTTCTCGCTCTCGAGGAACAGCAGCTGTGCCACCACGAGATTGGCCGTCTGGTCGTTGACCTCGCCCACCAGGAAAATGATGCGCTCCTTGAGGAGGCGCGAGTAGATGTCGTAAGACCGCTCGCCGCGGCCCGATTGCTCGATGACCATCGGAACCATGCCGAGGCCTTGAATTTCGTTTGCGATCATGAATTTTCTTTCCGGAAGATGAGGTCGTTCGCTGCTTGTTTGCACTGTACGCCTGAGTGAAATGGGGCTCGTGCCGCAAAGCACAAGCCCCATTGGCGTTGCGGGCAGCGACGGAAATCAGCCTTGCTGTTGCGCCATCAGCTCGTCGAACGACACCGACTTTTCGTTGACCTTGGCCTTGCCCAGGACGAAGTCGGTCACGTTGTTCTCGATGACCACGGCTTCGACTTCGGCCAGGCGGTTGTTGTCGCTGAAGTACCAGCGAACCACGTCGGCCGGCTTTTCGTAGCTGGCGGCCAGCTCGTCGATGTGGGCCTTGATCTGCTCGGGCTTGGCCTGCAGGTTGTTGGCACGCACCAGCTCGGCCACCACCAGGCCCAGGCGCACGCGGCGCTCGGCTTGCGGACGGAACACTTCGTCGGGGATCGGCGCCTTGTCGGCGTCCTTGATGCCGCGCTGCTTCAGCTCGGCACGGGCGCCTTCGACCATGCGGCTCACTTCGCTCTGCACGCTGGCGTTCGGCAGGTCGAGCTCGGCGTTGGCCACCAGCGCGTCCATCACGGCGTTCTTGTTGCGCGCCAGCAGGCGGAACTTCACTTCGCGCTCGAGGTTGCGCTTGATGTCGGCGCGCAGGCCTTCCACCGTGGCTTCGGCGATGCCGAGCGACTTGGCGAGCTGTTCGTTGACTTCGGGCAGGTGCGAAGCTTCGATCTTCTTCACGGTCACGAGGAAGTCGGCTTGCTTGCCGGCCACGTCCTTGCCGTGGTAGTCGGCCGGGAACGACAGCGGGAAGGTGCGGCTGTCGCCGGACTTCATGCCGCGCACGGCGTCTTCGAATTCCTTGAGCATCTGGCCTTCGCCGACGACGAACTGGAAGTCTTCGGCCTTGCCGCCCTGGAAGGGCTCGCCGTCGATCTTGCCTTCGAAGTCGACGGTCACGCGGTCGTCGTCCTGTGCCACGGCATCTTGTGCGCGTTGGGCGAAGGTACGGCGCTGCTTGCGCAGGATGTCCAGCGTCTTGTCGATGGCGTCGTCGCCCACTTCGGCCGACAGCTTCTCGACTTCAGCGGTCGACAGGTCGTTGATCTTGACTTCGGGGAACACTTCGAACACCGCGTCGAAGGCCAGTTCGCCTTCGGGCGACTCTTCCTTCTCGGTGATGCGGGGCTGGCCGGCCACGCGCAGCTTGGCTTCGTTGGCGGCTTGCGAGAAGGCTTCGCCGACCTTGTCGTTCATGACTTCGTAGTGCACCGAGTAGCCGTAGCGCTGGGCCACGACGTTCATCGGCACCTTGCCGGGACGGAAGCCGTCCATCTTGACGGTGCGCGCGAGCTTCTTGAGGCGCGAATCGACTTCGGACTGGATGGTGCCGACCGGCAGGGTCAGCGTGATCTTGCGTTCGAGCTTCTCGAGAGTTTCAACGGTCACGGTCATGATGTCTTCCTGGTAAGGGGGCTGGGTGCGCGGGGCCTGCATCGTTTTTTATCAATACAGATCAAGGACTTACACGCGCTAGCGGGATTTATGCGGAGGCACACACGTGCCGCCTGCAAAACTGGGCAACCCGCGATTCTAATCTGGCGGAAAAGCGGGTTTTCACGGGGCCCTGTCTCGCGGCGAACGACGGTCAGGTTTGGCCAATATTCCAGCCGTAAAGTCGGTTCCGATTCGTTCCTTCTTCGCAGGAACGCGCAGGAAAAACCATGCTTCAGCGACTCTTCACCGCCCTCGCCTTCACCCTTGTCATCGCATTCGGCATGCCCTCGTTGGCGCAAGCCGCCACCGACGCGCCGGCCTCGAAAGAACCCACCATCCAGCAGATCTACGAGGCCGCGAACGGCGGCCGGATGGCCGACGCCGACACCATGATCGCGAAGGTGCTGAAGGACCACCCCAACAGCGCGAAAGCGCATTTCGTGCAAGCTGAGCTGCTCGCGGCGCAAGGCAAGCTCGACGGCGCTCGGAGCGCATTGGCAGAAGCCAGAAAACTCGCACCCGACCTGTCTTTCGCCAAACCCGAAGCCGTCGAGCGGCTGACCCGCAAGCTCGACAAGCCCGCGGCCGCTGCGACCCGCACCGAGCCTTCACGCGCGAGCACGCCCGCACCCGCACCGCTGCAGACCGAGTCCAAGACCAGGACCGGGTCGACACCGTGGCTGCCCATCGCGTTGGTGGGGCTGCTGGCCGTGGGGTACCTGGCCTTCCGCCGCAAGGTGGCTGCGCCCGCAGCGCAAGCTTCGTCGTACGGCCCTGCACCAGGCGCGCAAGGTGGGCCCAGCGGACCAGGCAGCGGCTACGGCAGCTACGCGCCGGGCCGCAACTGGACACCCGCGGCCCCTCCCGCAGCGGCGCCCGGCATGGGCCTGGGCTCGGCGCTGGCCACCGGCGCGGCCGTGGGCGTCGGCGCGGTCGTGGCCCAGGAGGCCGTGCGTCACTGGATGAACAACAGGTCGGACACCACGGAGCGCAACGACACCTCCCACGTCGCCGACAGCGGCAACAGCGGCAACAACGAGATGGGCCGCAGCCTCTGGCCTTCCTCGTCATCCGCCTCCGATCAAGCGCCCGAGCGCATCGTCGACAACGACTTCGGCATCACCGACACGAGTTCGTGGGACGACGGCAGCAGCAGCGGTGGTGGTGGTGGCGACAACAGCGACTGGTAAAGCCCCGCCCAAAGAAAAAGAAAAGAAAAAGCCCCCGTCTCTTTCGAAACGGGGGCTTCGTCACTGCTCGATAGAACGGGCTACTTAGCAGGGCTGGTGCGCGGGGCCGGACTCGAACCGGCACGTTCTTGCGAACGTCAGGACCTAAACCTGGTGCGTCTACCAATTTCGCCACCCGCGCGATGCCAATCTTTCAGGTGAATGCAAAAGCGGACGGCCTCTTTGCGCCATGAAGTTGCATGGGCCAAAGACCATCCGCTTGAAATCGGTCAGCTTTCAATTTTAAACACTAATCGGGGCCGCTTCCGGACCGGGCAACGCCTTCGGTCGACTTGGCTCACCCGTTTCGCGTTTGACGCGGAAGGCCGCCGCGTACATCGCCGGCAAGGCCAGCAGCGTCAGCACGGTCGCCACGATCAGCCCGCCCATGATGGCCACGGCCATCGGACCCCAGAACACGCTGCGCGACAGCGGGATCATGGCCAGCACCGCCGCCGCGGCCGTCAGCACGATCGGGCGCAGCCGCCGCACCGCCGACTCCACGATCGCGTCCCACGCCGGCACGCCCGCCGCGCGGTCGAGCTCGATCTGGTCGATCAGGATCACCGCGTTGCGCTGGATCATGCCCATCAGCGCGATCACGCCCAGCAGCGCCACGAAGCCGAACGGCCGGTTCAACAGCAGCAGCGCACCGGCCACGCCGGCAATGCCCATCGGCCCGGTGATGAACACCAGCAGCGAGCGGCTGAAGCTGTGCAGCTGCAGCATCAGCAGCGTGAACACCAGGAACAGCATGATCGGCACGCCCGCCACGATCGAGGCCGAGCCCTTGCTGCTTTCCTCCACCGCGCCGGCCACCTCGATGCGGTAGCCGCCCTGCCCGGCCGCGGCCCAGCCGGCCTCCAGCTCGCGCAGCCTGGGCAGCAGCTGCGCCGTCACGGTCGCGCCCTGCAGGCCCTCGATGACGTCGCCCTGCACGGTGATGGCGTAGTCGCGGTTCTCGCGCCACATCACGCCCGGCTCCCAGGTGAACACCGGCTTGGCGATCTGCGTGAGCGGAATCGAACGGCCCGAGCTGGTCGGGATGTAGGCGTTGCCGATGTCCGAGATGGCCTGGCGCTCGTCGGGCGCCTGGCGCAGCACGATGTCGATCAGCTGGTCGTTCTCGCGGTACTGGCCCACGGTGGTGCCGCTGAACATGGTCTTGGACGCCTGTGCAATGGCCTGGCTGGTCACGCCCAGCGCGCGTGCCTTGGCCTGGTCGATCTCCAGGCGGATCACCTTCACCGACTCGTTCCAGTTGTCGTTCACGCCGCGCATGTTGGCGTTCTCGCGCAGCACGGCCTTCACCTCGTCGGCATGGCCGCGCAGCTGCGCCGGGTCGGTGCCGATCACGCGGAACTGCACCGGGTACGGCACCGGCGGCCCGTTGGGCAGCAGCTTGACGCGCCCGCGCACCTCGGGGAATTCCTGCGCCAGCACCTGCGGCAGCTTCAGGCGCAGCGTCTCGCGCACCTTCAGGTCCTTGGCCAGCACGATGAGCTGCGACACGTTGGTCTGCGGGAACACCTGGTCCAGCGGCAGGTAGAAGCGCGGCACGCCCGAGCCGATCCAGGTGCTGACCGTGTTCACGCCGGCCTCTTCCATGAAGCGCTTCTCCACGCGCTTGGCCACTTCTTCATTGGCCGCGAACGAGGTGCCTTCGGGGAACCAGATGTCCACCAGGATCTCGGGCCGGCTCGAGTCCGGGAAGAACTGCTGCTGCACCTTGCCCATGCCCACGATGCCCAGCGCGAAGATCAGCACGGTGGCGCCGATGGTCATCCAGCGGTGCTGCACGCACCAGTTCACGGTGCGGCGAAAGGCGTTGTAGAACGGCGTGTCGAACAGCTCGTGCGGGGGCGCATCGGGGTCGTGCGCCTTCACCTTCAGCAGCAGCGTGCCGAGGTAAGGCACGAAGTACACCGAGACGATCCACGACAGCACCAGCGCAATCACCGTCACCGCGAAGATCGCGAAGGTGTATTCGCCCGTCACCGACTTGGCCAGCCCGATCGGCAGGAAGCCCGCCGCCGTGATGAGCGTGCCCGTGAGCATCGGCTTGGCCGTCACGTCGTAGGCATAGGTGGCGGCGCGGGCCTTGTCGTAGCCCTCTTCCATCTTGCGCACCATCATCTCGACCGCAATGATCGCGTCGTCCACCAGCAGGCCCAGCGCGATGATGAGCGACCCCAGCGATATCTTGTGCAGCCCGATGCCGAAGTAGTTCATCGCCAGGAAGGTCACGGCCAGCACCAGCGGAATGGTGATGGCCACCACCAGCCCCGGGCGCATGTCGATGTACCAGCCGAAGCGCCCGCCCTTGTGCAGGCCCAGCGAGATGATGCTCACCGCCAGCACGATGGCCACGGCCTCGATCAGTACGCCCACGAACTCGTTGACCGAGCTGGCCACCGACACCGGCTGGTCCTGCACCTGCGCCAGCTTCACGCCGGCCGGCAGGCGCTGGTCGATGGTGGTCGTGGTGGCCTTCAGCGCCTTGCCCAGCGCGATGATGTCGCCGCCCTTGGCCATGGACACGCCCAGCGCGATCACTTCCTTGCCCTGGTGGTGCACCTTCACCGCCGGCGGGTCGACGTAGCCGCGGCGAATGTCCGCGATGTCGCCCAGCTTCAGCTGGTTGCCGGAGCTGCCGCGGATGGGCATGTCGCGCAGCTGGTCGACGCTGGTGAACTGGCCGGCCACGCGCACCTGCACCACGTCCTGCGGCGACTGGATGGTGCCGGCGCTCTCGATCGCGTTCTGCGAACCGAGCTGCGACAGCACCGCGTTGAAGTCGAGCCCCAGCTGCGCCAGGCGCTTCTGCGAGATCTCGATGTAGACCTTCTCGTCCTGCACGCCGAACTGATCGACCTTGGCCACGTCCTTCACGCGCAGCAGCTGCTGGCGCACGTCGTCGGCCAGCGTCTTCAGCTCGGCGTAGCTGAAGCCTTCGCTTTCCAGCGCGTAGATCACGCCATAGACGTCACCGAAGTCGTCATTGAAGTACGGGCCCTGCACGCCGGCGGGCAAGGTGGCGCGCATGTCGCCGATCTTCTTGCGCACCGTGTACCAGACGTTGGCCACCTCGGTGGACTTCGACGAGTCCTTGATGTTGAAGATGATCTGCGACTCGCCCGGCTTGGAGTAGCTGCGGATCTTGTCGGCGTACGGCGCTTCCTGCAGCGTGCGCTCGAGCTTGTCGGTGACCTGCTCGGCCACCTGCTGCGCGGTGGCGCCGGGCCAGTAGGTGCGCACCACCATCGCACGGAAGGTGAAGGGCGGGTCTTCGTCCTGGCCGAGCTGGAAGTACGCGAAGGCACCCAGCACCATCAGCACCACCATCAGGTAGCGCGTGAGGGGCGCGTGGTCCAGCGCCCATTTGGAGAGGTTGAAGCCCGAAGGCTTGTCGGAGGGATCTGCCGCGCCGCCGCTCATTTGCCGGCACCCGCTGCAATCTCCTTGTTCGTCGCGGCGACGGCGGTGACCGGCTGGGCCGAGTCCTTCGCGCTCGCATTGGCGGCGGCCGCGGCCGCCTCCTTCGACTGGTAGATGGTGACCTTCTGCCCCGGCTGCAGCACATGCACGCCCGCGGCCACGACCATCATGCCGGGCGCGATGCCCGAGGCGATCACGGCCTCGTTGCCGTCGGCGGTGGCCACCTGCACGGGCTGCGAGCGCACCGTCATGGTCGCCTTGTCGAGCACCCACACGGCCGAGCCCTTGCCTTCCTGGCGCAGTGCGCTGGTCGGCAGCTTCATCACCGCGGTGCTGGCGTGGGCCAGCGCCTGCGGACGCGCGTAGACGGTGGCGCCCAGCGGCGGCGAGGTGGCCGCGTCGATCGCGACCTTGACCGAGTACGTGCGCGTGACCGCGTCGGCACTGGCCGCCACTTCGCGCACCTGGCCCTGCAGCTCGTCGCCGCCCGACCAGCCGCGCACCGTGACGGGCGTGCCGGTCTTGATCAGCGTGGCGCGGTCTTCGGGCACCGCGAACACCACGTCGCGCGCGCCGTCCTGGGCGATGCGCACGACCGGCGTGCCGGCCTGCACCACCTGGCCGGGCTCGGCCTCGATGGCGGTGATGACGCCGGCCACGTCGGCCACCAGCGTCGTGTAGTTGGCCTGGTTGCCCTGCGAGGCGAGCTGCGCCTGCGCCTGTTCGAGCTGGGCCTGCGCGGCCTTCCAGGTGGTTTCGCGGCGCTCGAGTTCGGCGCCGCTGATGAAGTTCTGCTGGCGCAGCTCGGCGTAGCGCTTCAGGTCGGCGGCGGCCAGGTCACGGTTGGTGAGCGCGGCGGCCTGCTGGGCGCGCGCGGCTTCGGTGGCGAGCTTGTAGTCCTGCGGATCGAGCTGGGCCAGCACCTGGCCGGCCTGCACGCGCTGGCCGAGCTCGGCCTGGCGGCGCGTGATCTTGCCCGCCACGCGGAAGCCCAGGCGCGACTCGACACGCGCGCGCACCTCGGCCGAGAACTCGGGCTGGGCGTCGAATTCGCTGGTGCCCACGGTCACGAACTTGACCGCGCGAACGGGGTCCTCGGCCGCGGGTTTGGGCGAGCAGCCGGCCAGGAAAATGGCGGATACGGCTGGAAGAAGCAGCCATGCGGCGCTGCGGGCACGGGAACGGAGAACGGCGGAGGCGGTCATGAGACACCCTAAAAAGGACGAACCGGATCATTACTGACCCACTGGTTAGTAATCTAGGGTAAACGTTAAACACTGTCAATGACCCGCCGGTCACTAGGGCCGGTCCGGCCCGCCGAAACACCCCTGGATCAGGTGCGCTGGCCCATCTCCACCAGCCGGTTGTCGGGCAGTTCGAAGTAGTCCGACGCCCGCCCCGCGTTGCGCTGCAGCGAGCCGAACAGCGCCCGCCGGATCGGGTTCAGCCCCGGCAGGTTTTCCTCGCCCACCGAGGCGCGCGAGACGAAGTACGAGGTCTTCATCGAGTCGATGGCCAGCGTCTTCTGGTACGCCAGGATGCGGATGAACTCCGGCACGTCGGGCCGCTCCATGAAGCCGTGGCGCGCCGTGACCACCCAGATGCCTTCCATCAGCTGCTCGGCCTCGATGCGGATGCGCGCGTCCACGCGCGGCGTGTCGCAGGCCAGCACGCGCAGCACGATCACCTGCTCGTGCAGCACCTGGTTGTGCTTGAGGTTGTGCAGCAGCGCATGCGGCACCGCGGTGGCGTCGGGGTTCAGGAACACCGCCGTGCCGCTCACCCGGTGCGGCATGTGCTGCGCCAGCGACTCGATGAAGGGCCGCAGCGGCAGGCTCTCGGCCGCGGCGGCCTCCAGCCCGAGCCGGCGCCCCTTGGCCCAGGTGGTGAAGAGCACCATCACCCCCGCCGCCACGGCCAGCGTGAGCCAGCCGCCCTCGGCGATCTTCAGGCTGTTGGCGAGCACGAAGGTCAGGTCGACCACCGCGAAGGCGGCCACGCCGACCGCCACCGCCACCTTGTTCCAGCGCCACAGCCCCCAGGCCACGATGCCGGCCAGCAGCGTGGTCGTCACCATCGTGATCGACACCGCAATGCCGTACGCCGCCGACAGCGCGCCCGAGCTGCGAAAGCCCAGCACCAGCAGCAGCACGCCCACCATCAGCAGCCAGTTCACGGTCGGCACGTAGATCTGCCCGATGGCCGTGCCCGAGGTCTGGATCACCCGCATGCGCGGCAGGTAGCCCATGCGCATGGCGTGCGCCGTGAGCGAGAACGCACCCGAAATCACCGCCTGCGAGGCGATCACCGTCGCCATGGCGGCCAGCACCACCATCGGCAGCACGCCCCAGGACGGAAAGAGCCGGAAGAACGGGTTGTCGATGGCCGCCGGGTTGCCCAGCACCAGCGCACCCTGGCCGAAGTAATTCAGCACCAGCCCCGGCAGCGCGATGAAGAGCCACGCCAGGCGGATCGGCTTGGCCCCGAAGTGCCCCATGTCGGCATACAGCGCCTCGCCGCCCGTGAACGCCAGGAACACTGCGCCCAGCACCGCCAGCGACTGCGCCCGGTGCTCGAACAGGAAGCCCACCGCCCGGCGCGGGTCGAGCGCCACCAGCACCTGCGGCTGCTGCAGCACCTGCCACAGCCCGGCCACCGCCAGCACCAGGAACCACAGCAGCATGACGGGCCCGAACACCTTGCCGACCACGCCCGTGCCCTTCTTCTGCACCGCGAACAGCGCGATCAAGATCACCACGGTGATCGGCAGCACCGCGCGCTGCAACACCGGCGCCTGCACCTCCAGCCCCTCGACCGCCGACAGCACCGAGATGGCCGGCGTGATCAGGCTGTCGCCGTAGAACATGGCCGCGCCCACCAGGCCCAGCAGGCCGATCGCGTTCCAGACCCACGGCTTCGTCCTGGGCCCGGCCACCGCGCTGCGGGCCAGCGCCTGCAGCGCCAGGATGCCGCCTTCGCCGTCGTGGTCGGCGCGCAGCACGAACACCACATACTTCAGCGTCACCACGAACATCAGCCCCCAGAAGATCAGCGAGAGCAGCCCCAGCACCGAATCGGGCGAGAACGCAATGCCATGCTCGGGATTCATCGTCTCCTTGAAGGCATAGAGCGGCGACGTGCCGATGTCGCCGAACACCACGCCGAGCGCCGCGATCATGAGCGTGGGCCCCGCCGGGTGCGCCGCCTCGCCGTACGCCGATGAAACCTGGGATCCGGAGGCCGCAGCGGATGCTTTCATGAAGCGGAAGTTCTTAGTGGCAAGGCTGCGAGCATAGTGCCGGGGCACCGCCTCGTCGCTGACAATCGTCGCGTGTCCGCCACTCCCCCCCACCTTGCCGCCCCGCCGGCGCATTACGAGAACTTTCCGGTCGCCTCGTGGCTGTGCCCGCCGCACCTGCGCCCGCCCATCGCCGCGATCTACCATTTCGCGCGCACCGCCGACGACATCGCCGACGAAGGCAGCGCCTCGCCCGGCGAGCGCCTGGCCGAGCTGCGCGCCTACCGCGAGGAGCTCGCCGCCGCCGCGCGGGGCGAAGCCCTCCCCGGCTCGCGCTGGCCGCACGTGTTCGGCCCGCTCGCATACAGCATCGCCCGCCACGGCCTGCCCGAAGACCTGCTGGCCGACCTGCTGAGCGCCTTCATGCAGGACATCGAGAAGACGCGCGACCGCGGCACCTACGCCGACCGGGCCGAGCTGCTCGACTACTGCCGCCGCTCCGCCAACCCCATCGGCCGGCTGCTGCTGCATCTCTACGGCGTGCACGACGCCGAAGCGCTGGCGCAGAGCGACGCCATCTGCAGCGCGCTGCAGCTCATCAACTTCTGGCAGGACCCGAGCGTCGACCTGCCGCGCGGGCGCTTCTACTTTCCGCTGACCGACTGCGCCCGGCGCAGGCTGAGCCCCGAGAATTTCAAGGTATTCGAGCCGCTCTCGCACGCCCCGCCTCCGCAGGAAGCTATTAATTTGATAGCAATCGTGTCGCACTGGGCGCGCGAACTCATGACCGAGGGCGCGCCCCTGGTGCACCGGCTGCCGGGCCGCATGGGCTGGGAGCTGCGCCTGGTCGTGCAGGGCGGCCTGCGCATCCTCGACAAGATCGACGACCTGGGCTTCGACACCTTCTCGCAACGCCCCACCGTCGGCAAGTTCGACGCGCCCGTGCTGCTCTGGAAGGCCATGCGGATGCGGAGACAATGGCGGCCCATGAAAGCAGCGCCTCCCCGATGACCCCCGAGCAATACGTGCAAGACAAGGCCGCCGCCTCGGGCAGCAGTTTCTATTACGCCTTCCTGTTTCTTCCCAAGCCGCGCCGCGCCGCGATCACGGCGTTCTATGCGTTCTGCCGTGAAGTCGACGACGTGGTCGACGAGGTCACCGACCCCGGCGTGGCCGCCACCAAGCTCGCCTGGTGGCGCACCGAGGTGGCCCAGGCCTTTGCCGGCACCCCGCGCCACCCCGTGATGCAGGCGCTGATGCCGCACGCCGCCGCCTACGGCATCGAGGCGCGCCAGCTTCACGAGGTGATCGACGGCTGCCAGATGGACCTGGACCAGACCCGCTATCTCGACTTTCCCGGCCTCGCGCGCTACTGCCACCTGGTGGCCGGCGTGGTCGGCGAAGTCGCGGCGCGCATCTTCGGCCAGACCGACCCGCAGACCACCGCCTACGCCCACAAGCTGGGCCTGGCGCTGCAGCTCACCAACATCCTGCGCGACGTGGGTGAAGACGCGCTGCGCGGGCGCATCTACCTGCCGGTGAACGAGCTGCAGAAGTTCGACGTGAAGGCGCACGAGATCCTGAACCGCGTGCACTCCGAGCGCTTCGTGGCGCTCATGAAGTTCCAGGCCGCGCGTGCCCATGCGGCCTACGACGAAGCCCTGTCCCTGCTCCCGCTGGCCGACCGCCGCACGCAGAAGCCCGGCCTGATGATGGCCAGCATCTACCGCACGCTGCTGCGCGAGATCGAACGCGACGACTTCCAGGTGCTGAACCAGCGCGTGAGCCTCACGCCCGTTCGCAAGCTGTGGCTGGCTTGGAAGGTTCAGGCGCTCGGGCGGATCTGAGCTTGAAGAAGACGGCCGTCATCGGCGCCGGCTGGGCCGGCCTGGCCTGCGCGGTCGAGGCCACGCGACTGGGCCATGCCGTCACCCTGTTCGAAGCCGCGCCCATGCCGGGCGGCCGGGCGCGCCGTGTCGACAACATGCACGGCATGGCACTGGACAACGGCCAGCACATCCTGATCGGCGCGTACACCGCCACGTTGAAGCTCATGCGCGACGTCGGCGTGGATGTCGACAGCGCGCTGCTGCGGCTGCCGCTCTCGCTGCGCTTTGCCGACGGCGGCGGGCTCAAGCTGCCGCGGCTGCCGGCGCCGTTCGACCTGCTCGCGGGCATCTTCACGGCGCGCGGCTGGACCTGGCGCGACAAGTCGTCGCTGCTGCGCACCGCCATCCGGTGGCGGCTCGCGGGCTTTCGCTGCGCCGGCACCACCACGGTTGCCGAGCTGTGCGCCGGCCTTTCGCCGCGCGTGATGCAGGAGCTGATCGAGCCGCTGTGCGTCTCCGCGCTCAACACACCCGTCGGGCAATCGAGCGGCCGGGTCTTCCTGCGCGTGCTGAACGACGCGCTGTTCAGCGGCAGCGGCGGTGCCGACCTGCTGCTGCCGCGCGCCGACCTCGGCGCGCTGCTGCCCGACGCGGCGCTCCGATGGCTGACGGCGCATCGCGCCGCCGTGCGCATCGGCGCGCGCGTGCGTGCGATTTCGCCCGAGGCCGGGCAATGGCGGGTCGACGAGGACGTCTTCGACCAGGTGGTGCTGGCCTGCGCCCCGTGGGACGCGGCGCGCCTGGTCCGCGCGTCGGGCCTGCCCGCAGACGATTGGTGCAAGACCACCGAAGCCTTGCGCTTCGAAGCCATTGCCACCGTCTACGTGCGCGGCGCCTCGCCGCTCGCCGAACCGATGCTCGCGCTGCGCAGCCATCCGGCCACGGCGCCCGCGCAGTTCGCGTTCGACCGTGGCCAGCTCGGCGGCATGCAGGGCGTGCTGGCGATGGTCATCAGCGCCAACGAGGCATCGCGCGAAGTGCTCGAAGAACAAGTGATCGCGCAAGCCGCTGCCCAGTTAGGCCAGAAGAACCTTCAGCTCGTGCAGACCGTGGTCGAGAAGCGCGCCACCTTCGCGTGCACGCCCGGACTGGCCAGACCGTCCTCGACCATCGCCCCCGGCCTGCAAGCCTGCGGCGACTACACCGAAGGCCCCTACCCCGCCACGCTCGAAGGCGCCGTGCTCAGCGGGCTGGCGGCCGCGAACGCATTGCCAAGGCATTGACCCCATGACGACCGAACTGCGCTACCTCGACTTCGACTACAGCGAAGACACCGAAGGCCACGGCACCTTCGACGCGATGGCCTCGACCCCGCCCGACAAGACACCCGAGGTGCAGGCCGAGATCGCGCAAGTGCTGGCCTGGGCCGAAGCCACGTTCCCACATGCGCGCGGCGCGCTCGACGAAGGCGCGACCTGGGACTTCGACCTGCAGGAAACGCGCGAGGACAACCCGCGCTTCGACACCGTCACGCTCTCCCTGAGCGGCACCGAGTCTTTCTGCGCGGCACTGCGCGAACAGTTCGCGCTCGACTGAAGCGCCAGAACTTCAGGCCGGTCAGTCCGTTCAGGCCGTCTTGTTGCGCAGACGCAGCAGGCTCAGCCCCAGCAGCACGAACGCGCCGCCCGACACCTTGTTGAACAGCCGCGTGCGCCGCGGGTCCGACAGCTGCTTGCGCAGCAGCCGCGCCAGCAGCACGTAGAACGCGTGCGACAGCACCGAGGCCATGGCGAAGGTGGTCGTCAGCACCGCGAACTGCGTGAGGATGGGCGCGTCCTGCGTGAGGAACTGCGGGAACAGCGCCGAGAAGAAAAGAATGCCCTTGGGGTTGGTCAGCGCCACCGTCAGGCCATGCCCGAACAGCCGCCAGCTCGAGCGCGGCGCCGCGCCCGTCGGCGAGCCCTGCAGGTCGGCGAACACGCTGCCCTGGCTGCGCCATTGCTTGATGCCCAGGTAGATCAGGTAGGCCGCGCCGGCCACCTTGAGCACCATGAAGGCATGGGCCGAGGTGGAGAGCACCACGCCCAGGCCGGCCATTGCGGCGGCGGACACCATGAACAGGCCCATCGCGTTGCCCAGCGAACTGATCATTGCGCGGCGCGGGCCCACGGCCATCGAGGTCGACACGGCGAGCAGCACCGCGGGACCGGGGGTGAACGCGACCAGCAAGGTCACGCCGCAGAAGATGAGCCAGTTGGAGAAATGCACTTGGGGTGTCCTGCGCGGCGCGGGGCCGCTGCGGTTGAAGCCGGGGGTCGGGCTGAAACTATAGTCAGCCCCGCGGATCGCCGCAGATCCCGTGCCGATAAACCCCAAAAGCAAGCCCGAACACCCCATGGTCACCTGCTACCTGCGCTACATCGTCGACGCCTACAAGCTCAAGGAATTCGAGCACTACGGCAAGCTCTGGATCCCGCTGGTCGAGAAGTTCGGCGGGCAGCACCACGGCTACTTCCTGCCGTCGGAAGGCAGCAACAACGTGGCGCTGGCGATGTTCACCTTCCCCAGCCTGGCCGCCTACGAGCAGTACCGCATCGACTCGATGCAGGACGCCGACTGCCAGGCCGCTTTCCGCTATGCGGAAGAAACCCGCTGCATCGTCAGCTACGAACGCAGCTTCTTCCGGCCGGTCTTCAAGTGAGCGTCGACTGAAGCTCAGGCGCCCAGCGCCACGCACAGCGCGTGCAGGTTGGGCACGATCAGCTGCGGCCGCGCGCCGTGCACCCACGGCCGCTCGTCGCGCACCAGCCACGCCGCCTGCATGCCGGCGTTGAGCGCGCCGACCACGTCGAGCTCGGCGTCGTCGCCCACGTGCAGCACGTCCTTCGGCAGGAGGCCGACCGAGGCGGCCGCTGCGCGGAAGATCGGGGCCTGCGGCTTGCCGCTGCCGAAAGCGCGCGCATTGAACGCGGTGCGAAACCAGCGGCCGACGCCGGTGCGGTGGATGTCGGCATTGCCGTTGGACACCGCCACCAGCGGGTAGCGTTCGCTGAGCCACTTGAGCGCGGGCAGCGCGTCGTCGTACAGCGTGACGCGCTGGCGTTCCTCGAAGAAAGCGTCGAAGGCCGGGTCGGCCAGCGCCGGGTCTTCGCCCGCGCGCCTGAGCGCGGTGCGGATCGATTCGCGGCGCAGCGCGCTCAGGTCGTGCGCGAGGTCGGAGCGTTCCTTGGCGGTCGCTTCGCGCAGCTCGCGCAGGATGCCCGGGGTCAGCAGCAGCGAGGCCGTCTTGGGCGCCTCGCGCAGCAGCCAGGCCTGCAGCACGCCTTCGGCGCGTTCGATGGTCGGCCAGATCGGCCAGAGGGTGTCATCGAGGTCCAGCGAGATCGCCGAGATGCGTTTCAGGTCGAGGGGCGCGAAGTCTGCGGGCGCCGGGGAAGCGGAAGTCATGCCCGAGAATATCGCATGCCCTCCACCCCCGAGAACGCTGTGCCGAGTACCCCTCAGACCACCCGGCGCACCCCCGCCGCCGTGCTGTGGTGCAACCTCGGCTCGCCCGACGCCCCCACCGCCGCCGCGGTGCGCCCCTACCTCGCCGACTTCCTGGGCGACCCGCGCGTGGTCGAAATTCCCAAGGCGATCTGGGCGCTGATCCTGCACGGCATCATCCTGCGCACGCGCCCGGCCAAGTCAGCCGCGAAGTACGCGAGCATCTGGACGGCCGAAGGCTCGCCGCTGAAAGTGTTCACGCAGAAGCAGGCCACGCTGCTGGCCGGCTGGCTCGGCGAACGCGGCCACCGCGTCACCGTGCGCGACGCGATGCGCTACGCCAACCCGTCGATCGCCTCTCGCCTCGACGCACTGCAGGCCGAAGGCGCCACGCGCGTGCTGGTGTTGCAGGCCTACCCGCAGTACTCGGCCACCACCACCGCCAGCGTGATCGACGCGGTGAACGACTGGAGCCGCAAGCAGCGCCGGCTGCCGGAGTTCCGCTTCGTCAACGACTACCACGACGACCCGGCGTACATCGACGCGCTGGCCCAGGGCATCGAGAAGCACTGGAAGACCGAAGGCCGCGGCGAGGTGCTGCTGATGAGCTTCCACGGCATTCCCGCGCGCAACATCGCGCTGGGCGATCCGTACCAGGCGCAGTGCCTCGAAACCGCGCGCCTGCTCGCGGCGCGGCTGGGCCTGTCGGCAGCGCAGCACCGCGTGACCTTCCAGTCGCGCTTCGGCCGTGCGAAATGGCTCGAGCCCTACACCGAGCCCACGCTGCGCGAGCTCGGCGCCTCGGGCGTGAAGCGCGTCGACGTGGTGTGCCCCGGCTTCCCGGCCGACTGCCTCGAGACGCTCGAAGAAATCGCCATGGAGGGCCGCGAGGCTTTCATGCACGCCGGCGGCCAGGCCTTCAGCTACATCCCCTGCCTCAACGACAGCCCGGCATGGATCACCGCGCTCGCGGGCATCGCCGAACGCAACCTGGCGGGCTGGCCCACGCAAACAACCTCGCCATGAAAAAAGAACTGCACGAAGCCAACCGGCTGTCGTGGAATGCGGCCACCGTCGCGCACAACAGCCACAAGGGCGACCAGGCCGCGTTCTTCCGCAACGGCGGATCAACGCTGTTCCCCGAAGAAACCGCGCTGCTTGGCGACGTGAAGGGCCTGTCGGTGCTGCATTTGCAATGCAACGCCGGGCAGGACAGCCTGAGCATCGCGCGTCTGGGCGCGGCGGTCACGGGCGTGGACATTTCCGATGAAGCCATTGCCTTCGCGACGCAGCTCGCGGCGCAGTCGGACATTTCCGCGCGCTTTGTGCGCTCGGATGTCTACGACCACTTCCGCGATGCGCAGGCGCGCGGTGAGCGGCACGACATCGTCTTCTGCTCGTACGGCACGCTCTGCTGGCTGTCCGATCTTTCGGCATGGGCACATGGCGTGTCGCAACAGCTCAAGCCGGGCGGGCGCTTCGTCTTCATCGACTTCCATCCGTTCGCGATGGTGTTCGACCCGTCGTGGAAGTTTCACTTCGACTACTTCAACGACGCGCCCGTGCCGGAAGAAGGCGTGGGCGACTACGTGTCGCAGTCCGGCGACGGCCTCGTGCCCGAGGGCTGCGAGCGCGGCGTCGAGAACTTCAGCAACCCACACCCGAGTTTCGAGTTCTCATGGGGCGTGGGCCAGGTGACGACCGCGCTGTCGCAAGCCGGTCTCGTGATCGAGCGCCTCGACGAATATCCGTACGCCAACGGCTGGAAGCCCTTCGAGGGCATGCGCGACATCGGCGGTCGGCGCATGGCGCCGCCCGAAGGCATGCCGCGCATCCCGCTGATGTATTCGCTGGTTGCGCGCAAGCCTTGACACGCCCGCGCGGCGGCGCTCACACCGCCGACTTGCGCGCCAGCAGCGCCTCGATCGCGGCCTCCATCTCGGCGTACTCCCCTTCGCCGAAGTGCTGGCGCATCACCTGCCCCTTGCTGTCGACCAGGTAGAACGCCGGCCAGTACTGGTTGTCGTAGGCCTTCCAGGTGGCGAAGGCGTTGTCCTGCGCCACCGGGTAGCGGATGTTGAAGCGCTCGATCGCGTCCTGCACGTTGCGCGTGAGCTTCTCGTAGGCGAACTCGGGCGAATGCACGCCCACCACCGTGAAGCCCTGGTCCTTGTACTTCTCGTACCAGCGCACCACGTGCGGCAGCGTGCGGATGCAGTTGATGCACGAGTAGGTCCAGAAGTCGACCAGCACCACCTTGCCGGCCAAGCCTTGCAGGGTGAGCGGCTGCGAGTTGAGCCACTTGTCGATGCCCGCGAACTCGGGCGCCTTGCCGTAGTCGCGCAGGCCCGGCGACGCAGCGAAGGCGCTGGCCACCGGCCAGCCGCCACCCGCGGCCGCAACGAATGCGGAGGCCCCCGCGGCGAGCCCCGAGAACGCCCTTCTGGACAGCATGTGCTTCATGATCGCAAACCTCGTTCGTGTCAGGCCGACGGCAGCCTGGCGCGATTGTTCGCGGCGCACGCGGTGCGTGCGCATGTGTCACGGCAATTTGAAGTTTGTCCCGGCGGCGTGAAGGCCGCCGGGCCTCGGCACATTCAGGCCGTCAGAACTTGCCGAGGTAATCCATCTTGCCGATCGGAATGCCGCTGTGGCGCAGCACGTCGTAGGCCGTGGTCACGTGGAAGAAGAAGTTGGGCAGCGCGAACTGCAGCAGGTAGCGCTGCGCGGTGAAGTGCGCCTCGCCTTCGCGCGCCTTGATGGTCACGGCGCGCTCTTCCTGGCCGTCGATCAGCGCGCGGTCCACCGTCGCGAGGAAGTCCTGCGTCTTCGCAATCCGCGCCAGCAGGTCGTCCCAGGTCTTTTCCTCGTCGGGGAAGCTCGGCGCGGCAATGCCCGCGATGCGCGCGGTGCCCAGCTTCGACGCGTCGCTCGCGCGCTGGATCTGGCCGGCCAGCGTGAGCATGTCGGGCGCAAGGCGCGCCTCGACCAGCGTGGCAGGGTCGAGGCCGTTGGCCTTGGCGTGCGCCAGGCTCTTGTCGAGCAGGTGGGTGAGTTGGCCGAGTCCGCGGGTGAAGACGGGCACGGACAGGTCGTACATCGAGAGCGCCATGGTTTTCGAGGCCTTGTGGTTGAGAGCGGCGGCGATTGTCACGCCGCCGCGGCTTCAACGGCCGGCCGCCCGGATAAACCCTTCGATCGGCTCCAGTTGTTCGGGCACGTTCAGCGCGGGCGCGTGACCGCAGGCAGGCACTTCGATCACCTCCAGCCTGCCGGCCGCGCCGGGCCCGCGCAGGCGCATCTGCGCGACCACGTCGGGCAGCACCAGGTCCGACTCCGCGCCGCGCAGGCACAGCACGGGCACCTCGATGGCGTCGTAGTGCGGCCAGATCAGGTAGTCGTTGTCGTGCGCGCTGAACTGGCGGACCATGGCCGGGTCGTAGTGCGGCGTGACGCGGCCGTCGGCCAGGCGGCGCGTGGAGCTCTCGGTCAGGCGGCGCCATTGCGCGTCGCTGAGCCAGCCGTAGGGCTTGTAGACCGTGCGGAAGAAGGCCTCCAGCTCGGCCACCGTGTCGAACGCGGGCGGCTGGCCGGCGTAGGCGCGGATGCGCTCGATGGCGGGCTGGGCCAGCTCGGGCGCGTTGTCGTTGAGCACCAGGCTCGCAATGCGCGCCTTCATGCGCGGCTCGAAGAGGCCCGACGCGCAGACCGTGCCGACGGCACCGCCCATCGACGTGCCGACCCAGTGCACGCGTTCCAGCGCCAGTTCGTCGCACAGCGCATCGGCCATGCGCGCATAGAAGCGCAGCGTGTACTCCTCGTCAGGCAGCGGGCTCCACTGGCTCAGGCCGCGGCCGAGGGTGTCGGGGCAGATCACGCGGAAGCCGCGCGCGGCGAAGTGCTGCGCCAGCTCGTCCATGTCGCGGCCGGTGCGCGCGAGGCCGTGCCAGGCGATGACGACGGGGGCGTCAGGCGCGTCAGACGCGTCAGGGGGATTGGCCGCGCCCCATTCGAGCCAGTGGATTTCGCGGCCCGCGAGCTGCGCGTAGCGGGACAGTGGAATGTGGTGCTCGCTCATCGCGCTGCCCTTGCTCGCAGTTTGCCGACGATGCCGGTCGGGAAGTAATAGACGGACAGCACGAACAGCACGCCCAGCCACAGCAGCCAGCGGTCGGGCGACAGCAGCGCGGCCAGCCAGGGCAAGCCGCTCGCGGCCTCGCTGCCCACGCGCAGCAGGTCCTGCAGGTAGCTTTGCGCCACCACGAACAGCACCGCGCCGATGGCCGCGCCGTAGATCGTGCCCATGCCACCGATCACCACGATCAACAGCACGTCGATCATGATCTCGAAGCTCAGCGAGGTGTCGGGGCCGTTGTAGCGCAGCCAGATGGCCAGCATGGCGCCGGCCAGCGTGGCGAAGAGCGCCGACAGCACCGCGGCGGTGGTGCGGTACACCACCACGCGGTAGCCGATGGCCTCGGCGCGGAACTCGTTCTCGCGAATGGCCTGCAGCACGCGCCCGAACGGCGAGTTCACGATGCGCAGCAGCGCCAGCACCAGCACCACGGCCGCCACGAACAGCAGGTAGTAGCACAGCAGCCGGCCGTCGAGCGACACGCCCAGGAACGGGTCTTCGGAGAACTCGAAGCTCGGCGAGATCAGCTCGGGCATCTTGAAGGTCAGGCCGTCTTCGCCACCGGTGAAGTCCGACAGCTGCGAGGCCAGCGTCTGGAACGCAGAGGCCACGGCCAGCGTGATCATCGCGAAGAAGATCGCACGCACCCGCAGCGAGAACAGCCCGATGGCGAACGAGAGCACCAGCGAGACCAGCAGCGAGGCGCCCAGCCCCACCAGCACCGCGCCCCAGTTGGGCCCGAGCCGCGAGGCCGAGATGGCGATGCCGTAGGCGCCGATGCCGAAGAACATCGTGTGCGCGAAGCTCACGATGCCGGTGTAGCCCAGCAGCAGGTCGAAGCTGGCCACCAGCACCACGAACACCAGGATCTTGGCCGCCACGCTGAGCGCCTTCACGCCCGGGAAGATGAACGGCGCGAAGGCCAGCGCGATGAACAGCACCACCAGCAGCAGCGCCAGGAGGCGGCTGCGCGGCATGTCGTTGGAGAGAAGTCGTTTCAGGAACATGGCGTCTTCCTCTTCAACGGTTCGCCACCGGGTACACGCCCTGCGGGCGCCACAGCAGCACCGCCACCATCAGCAGGATGCTCGCGAACTGCGTCACGGTCGGCAGCAGGAAGCCGATGTAGTTGGTCATGAGGCCCACCAGCAGCGCGCCGATGAGCGCCCCGCCCGTCGAGCCCAGCCCGCCGATGATGATCACGATGAAGATCAGCACGTTGACCTGCGCGCCCATCTGCGGCACCAGGTTCTGCTGGAACAGCCCCCACATCACGCCGCCCAGGCCGGCCAGCGCGCTGCCCACCACGAACACGCCCACGAACAGGCGGCCGATGCGGTAGCCGAGCGACTCGACCATCTCGCGGTCCTGAACGCCGGCGCGAATCAGCAGGCCGATCTTGGTGCGGCCCAGCGTCCAGGCAAGCACGCCGAACACCACCACGCCCACGGCCACCGCGAGCAGGCGGTACTTGCTGATGGCCGCGTCGCCCACCAGCAATGAGCCGCGCAAGGCCTCGGGCAGCGGCAGCGGAATCTGCGCCGGGCCCCAGATCACCTTGATGAGTTCCTCGCCGATGATCATGCCGCCCATCGTGATGAGGATCTGCTTCAGGTGCTGGCCGTACACCGGCCGCACGATGAAGCGCTCGAACGCGAGGCCCACCGCGCCGGCCACGAGCATCGCGACAAGCATGGCCGGGAACACCGCCACCAGGTTGCGCCACAGCTCGCCCGAGCCGGTCCAGTCGCCCATCAGGCCGAGCACGCTGCTGGCCACGAAGGCACCCAGCGCGATGAACACGCCGTGGCCGAAGTTCAGCACGTCCATCAGGCCGAACACCAGCGTGAGGCCCGAGGCGATGATGAAGATGATCATGCCCATCGCCAGCCCCGCGACGGTGAGCGTGAGCCAGGTGGAGAAGGAGCCCGTGAGCGGCAGCGCGACGAGCGCGAGCACGGGGGCGAGCAGCAGGGGCTTCCAGTCGAAGTCGATCTTGGTCATGTGCGTGCCCCTTCTTGCGCCTTCCCCTTTTGGGGGAAGGCTGGGATGGGGGCTGGCGGCGCTTGCAGGGCCGCGTTGCATCGAAGGCCGCGAGCCCCCACCCCGACCCTCCCCCGGAGGGGGAGGGAGTCATACGTCGAATACTTCATAGAGCCAGTCCAAGCAGCGATTGCTGCAATTGCGCATCGGCGGAAAACTCCGCCATCGAGCCCGCGTGCACCACGCGGCCGTTGTCCATCACCGCGACGGTGTCGCCCAGGCGTTGGGCGAAGTTGATGTTCTGCTCCACCAGCAGGATGGTCACGCCGCTGCGCTTGAGTTCGGCGAACGCATCGATCATGTTGTTGATCATCAAGGGCGCCAGGCCCTTGCTGGGCTCGTCGATGATGAGCAGCTCGCGCGGCTCCACGATGGCGCGCGACACGGCCAGCATCTGCTTCTGCCCGCCCGAGAGCTTGCCCGCCGGGTGGTTCCAGAACTTCTCGACCGCGGGGAAGAGCTTGAAGATCCACTTCAGGCGCGTCTCGTCGATCTGCTGCGCGTTCTTCGCGCCGCGCGCGGCCAGCAGCATGTTCTCCTTCACCGTGAGGTCGGAGAAGATGCCCATGTTCTCGGGCACGTAGGCGATGCCCAGGCCGGCGATCTGCGGCGTGTGCTGCGCGGTGATGTCCTGCTCGCCGAAGCGCACCCTGCCCTGCGACGCATGCCACAGGCCCATGATGGTTCGCAGCGTGGTCGTCTTGCCCGCGCCGTTGCGGCCCAGCAGCATGGTGAGCTGGCCCTTCGGAATGGCAAGGTCCACGCCGTGCAGGATGTGGTACGCCCCGATGTGCGTGTGCACGCCTTCGAGGCTCAGGAGGTTGTTCGTGCTCATAGGTCTTGCTCCTTCCCCTTCCGGGGGAAGGCTGGGATGGGGGCAAGCGGCGCTTGCAAGGCTGCGGCGGCGTGAAGGCCGCGAGCCCCCACCCCTGCCCTCCCCCGGGAGGGGAGGGAGAAATGCATCGGGGCCATCAAGTGATCGTTGCGGTTCATCTGTTTTGCTCCTTCCCCTTCCGGGGGAAGGCTGGGATGGGGGCAAGCGGCGCTTGAAGGGCCACGGCGGTGTGAAGGCCGCCGGCCCCCACCCCTGCCCTCCCCCAGCGGGGAATGGAGAAATACGTCAGGCCGCTCATGCAGTGGCCTCCTTCGCAATGCCCAGGTAAGCCTCTTGCACCACCGGAGATGCAATCACCTCGGCCGGCTCGCCGTCGGCCACCAGCGTGCCGTTGTGCAGCACGATGATGCGGTCCGCCAGCTCGCGCACCACGTCCATCTTGTGTTCCACCAGCAGGATGGTCTTGGTCTTGTCCTGCTTGAGCTTGCGGATCAGGTCGAGGATGACCGGCGCCTCGGCCGCGTTCATGCCGGCCGTGGGTTCGTCGAACATGAACACCTTGGGCTCCAGCGCCATCAGCAGCGCCACTTCCAGCTTGCGCTGGTCGCCGTGCGGCAGGCTTGCCACGGTGGCGTGCTCGCGCGACTTGAGTGCCACCTCGGCCAGGATCTGGTCGGCGCGCTCGGTCAGCGCCTTGTGGTCGCTCCAGATGCTCCACAGGTTGAGCCCGCGCCGGTGCGCGCCCTCGCGCGTGGCCTGCACCGCCAGGCGCACGTTCTCCAGCACCGTGAGGTTCGGGAACAGGTTGGTGAGCTGGAAGGCCCGCCCCAGCCCGGCGTGCGTGCGCGCGGACGGCGACAGGCCCGCGAGCGATTGCCCGTCGAGCGACACCGTGCCGGCGCTCGCCTTGAGCTGCCCCGAGATCAGGTTGAAGTAGGTGGTCTTGCCCGCCCCGTTGGGGCCGACGATGGCCGTCAGCGTGCCCGGCGCAAACGCGCAGCTCACGCTGTTGACGGCCACGTGCCCACCGAAGCGGATGGTCAGGTCTCGGGTCTCAAGCATCGTTGGTCATTGCAAATCAGAAGTCGAAAAAGAAAAGCGCGCGGCCTCAACAGCTGCCGATCACGTAGTAGTTGGGGCCGGTCTGCTTCAGCGTGGTCGTCACGTAGATGTTCCACAGGCCCATGGACTGGCCCGAGCCGTAGGCATAGGTCAGGCCGTAGAGCGCATACGCGCGTCCGGCCATCGTGTGCGTGTAGTTGCTCGCGGTGTAGCAGGTGCCTCCGCCGCCGCTGCCCGCGGTGGTGGCACCGGTGGCCGCGCCCGACATCGCGCCTTCCACGTTGCTCGCGTTCAGCGCGGCCACGGTCCAGCTGTAGCTGGTCGACGCGGCCAGGCCGGTGTCGGTGTAGCTGGTGGCGGCCACGGGCGAGGCATTCACCTTGCTGCCGCCGCGGTACACGTTGTAGCCGCTGGCGCCGCTCACGCCGGCCCAGCCGATCACCATGCTGCTGGCGGTGGCACCCGAGGTGCCCACGCCGGTGGGCGCGGGCAGCCCGCCGCCGCCGGCCGAGCCGGTGACGCGGTCGATCATGGCCTTCATGGCGGCCATCTGCGGGCCCGACTTCTTCGAGTAGTTGGCGTTGTCGTAGCCCCACCAGTCCCAGCAGCTGTTGGTGGCCGCGGTGCTGGTCTGCGGGTAGATCAGCACGATGTTGTTGGTGTCGGCCCAGCGGTTGTAGCCCGTCTTGCGCACGTACTGGTCGCTCACGTCGGTGTAGTTCTGCTTGCAGCCGTGCAGCACCAGGTGCACGCGGCACGAGGTGGTGGTGCAGGCCTGCGGCACGTAGATCCAGCCCGTGGCGGCCATGCCGTGGCCGGAGATGAACTCCGACTGGTTGAACTCGGTGAAGGTGCCGCCCAGCGTGCCGTTGTTGCGCGGGTTCAGCGGCCCGTAGAGCTGCGTGAGGATCTCGCCCGCCAGGTCGAAGCCGCAGTTGTTGATGTACGGCGCGGCGGTGGTGCTGCAGGCGCCGCCGTAGTCGTCGGTGACCATCGCATGGCCCGCGCCGATGGTGTTCTTGTAGACCGTGTTCGCGGCCGGCACGAAGCTCTGGTAATAGGTCTTCAGGTCGTCCATGACGGCCTGCTTGACGGTGTTGTCGGACGTGCCCGAGAACAGGTACACCTTGGAGCCGCTCAGGTTGGAGACCGGGTCGATCGCGCCGCTGGCGGCCCAGCTGTTGGTGGTGCTCACGAGCGAGGCCACCGGGATGCTGGTGCTGTGCGTCATGCAGCGCCCCGTGGCGTTGAGCACCGAGCCTTCGGCGCAGTAGAACGGCCCGCCCGCCACCACGCCGGCGCCGCGCTTGAAGGTGGCCGAATAGGCCACGTGCAGTTGCACCGACATGAAACCGCCGGCCGACAGGCCCGACACGCTCACCTCCGCCGGGTTGGCGCCGAGCGCCGGCAGCGGCACCGCCGCCGTCGCGGCATGCGCCGCCACCGCCATTGCCGCGGCCGCGGCAAGTCCCTTCCAGTTCAATCTCATCGCTGGCATCGCTGTCTCCTTGTGTTTTGGGTATCGAACGCTTGCTTGCAGACTGACGAATCGGCCGTGGAAACGCGCCGCGCGCGAACGCGGGCGCTTCGCCCGGCGGCCATCCGGGGCGAAAAGGGAGCGGCGCCTTCCGTGCGCCGCGGGGTTCAGGTGACGATCGGCGCCGTGATCAGCGCTTGTTCTTGATGGGGATGTCCATCTCTTCGGGCTTGATCTCGTGCACCAGCTCCGGCACGCCCCAGGCGAACGCCGGGTCGACCTTGATCTTGAAGTGGTACATCGACTGCATCGCCTGGTGGTCTTCCTTGCGGAAGGTCATCTTGCCCTTGGGCGTGTCGAAGCTCATGCCTTCCATGGTGCTGATGAGCTTGTTGGTGCTGGTGTCGCCGTTGGTCTTCTTCAGCGCCGTCACCACCGCCATCGCGGCCGAGAAACCGCCAGCGGTGAAGAAGTCCGGCGGCGTCTTGAACTGCTTGTAGTGCGCCGACACCATCGCGTCGTTCACCGGGTTCTTCGGAATGCCGAAGTAGTAGTAAGCCGCGCCTTCCATGCCCGGCAGCGCCTTGTAGGCGGCCATGGCCGGCAGGATGTTGCCGCCGGTGGCGATCTCGATGCCGTAGCGCTTCAGGTCGAGGTCGACGATCTTGAACGGGTTGCCCGCGCCGGCCCACACGATCCAGATGATCTTGCGGCCCGGCTGGTCTTTCAGCTTGTCGATCAGGCGCTGCGCGCCGGCGGTGAAGTCGGTGGTGGCGGGCGGCAGGTATTCCTCGTGCACCAGCTTGGCCTTCTTGAGCGCGGTGCCGAAGGCCTTCACGCCGTCGCGGCCGAAGGCGTTGTCCTGCGCGAGCGTGGCGACCGTGACGCCGGCCTTGTCGACCGCCACCGCGTTGGAGATCGCGTCCTGGCTCGAGTTGCGGCCGGTGCGGAAGATGTACTTGTTCCACTTGTCGCCGGTGATCGAGTCGGCCACGGCGGGCTCGACCAGCAGGATCTTCTTGTATTCCTCGGCCACCGGCAGCATGGCCAGCGCCACGCCCGAGGCGGTCGGGCCGACGGCCAGCGCGGCCTTGTCGTCGGAGTAGGCAGCAGCCAGCAGCGACTTGCCCAGGTCGGGCTTGCCCTGGTCGTCCTTCTCGATGACCACGAGCTTCTTGCCGTTGATCGCCATCGTGCCGCCGGTGGCGTAGTCCAGGCCCATCATGAAACCGGTCTGGGTCTGCTTGCCGTAGGCCTCCAGCGCGCCGGTCTTGCTGTAGATGTGGGCGATGCGGATTTCGTTGGACTGGGCCCAGGCGGGAGCGGCGGCTGCGCAGGTGGCGAGCGCGGCCAGGGCGACGAGGTGGCGACGGTTCATTCTTTGTCTCCTGATAAAGGTGACTGAATATTGCACACTTCGTGCCACTCGGTAACCTATTGATAACAAACGCTTCTTCATTTGGAAGAAGCGCCAATCGGCTGAATTCAGAACACTTGCAGTGTCTGAATTTCAGTCAATTGTCTGATTATCAGTCAGGGTTTTCGCGGAGGCTTGGCGTTCGGCGATCCACTGCCTGAACTGCCGCTCGGCCTGCAGGCGGAACTCGTTGCGCGCGTGGTTGCAGGCGGCGTGCGCCAGCCGCCGGTGCTTGGCCGAGCGCACGCCGCCGAACGTGGAATCGACCAGGTGCTCGATGGTGGCGGACTCGGGCCGGCCACAGGGCTCGGCAAAGTCCATCGGCAGGCCGCACCAATGGCAGTTGGGCCCGAAGGTGGAGCGCAGGGCCTTGACGCTCACAGGTTGGCGTACTCGAGGATTTCCTGGCCCATCAGCGTGCAGTCGTTGCCCGACACGTAGTAGATGAGCCGCATGCGGTAGTCGCCCTTGTAGACGCTGCCCCAGACCTCCAGCACCTTGAACTGCTGCTTCTTGTTGGCGGGGTTGCGAATGGGCGGCAGCTCCTTCACGTCGGGGCTGACGCGGATGCGGTCGTCCTCGCCGAAGTGGAAGGTCAGCAGCTTCTTGGCGCGGGAGACGGCTTCGCCGGAGCATTGGGGGGCGGCGCTGGCGAGGCTGGAGAACCCGGCGGTGGCGCAGAGCGCAACGAGGACGAAGGAGCGAATCGAAGTCTTCATGAATGGCGTGATGGCAAATACAGGCACAGACGGGATTGTCACGTGGGCGTGTCCACGTCGTCCCATTCGTGGTCCTCGAACCGGACCAGCCAGTTCAGCGCATGGTGCCGTTCCGCAACCACCCCGGCGTCGAGCCCTTGCGGCAGCGCAGCTTCCTTCATGCGCGCCTGGCGTATCAGCCAGTGCAGACGGTAGTGCAGGTCGAGTGCGTCCAGGATCTCGCTCTCCGTTCGCACCTCTGCTCGTATCTGCGCGGCACGCATCGCCCCGGCCACATCGCGCGCATCCAGCATGGTGCGTGTCGCGAGCGGCACGTCGCAGATCGCCTCGGGAAAGGGCAGCGCGTCGACTAGGCCCATGGCCCACTCGAGCACGAACAGGCACTCGAACCGCCAGCCGAACTGCACGACCGTCGACTCCGCCGGCGCGCCGTCGGAAAGAAAAGCCTGCTCCTTCGGCGTGAGGCTTGCCTGTGCGGACGGCAGACGTTCCAGCAATTCGCCCACCGCGAGCGGCTCGTTGTTGGCGACCGACTCGGCCCGGGCCGACACCGCCAGCAGCGCAAAGGCCCTGCCCGCCAGGTCCTCCGGCGCGCGCAGCCGCAATTCAGGCTCCGAGATCAGGGGCGGCAGGTGTTGCGGGACCGGCATGCCGCGCGCTGCCAGCAGCGCCTCGGTCCGCGCCTTTCGCTGCCAGGCCTCGGGCGGATAAGGAAGCGCAGCCTCCCTGTCGGGCTCCTCTCCTGCGGCGGACAGCAGGACCCGTCCGTTGGGGTCGCGAATGCCGCCGTCGGGCAGGAACACGATGGCGTTCGCGCGCTCGGCCCATGCCGAGAAGGCGTCGAGTTGCGACTCGTCGATCGACAGGCTCAGGTGTTGCCGCACCCGCTGGATGTGCCGCATCACGTGGTAGCGGTTGCGCGACATTTCGCCGTCGCCCCGGCTCAGCACATAGCCCACGAATCCCGAGAGGTGCGTTGCGAGTTCCGCATCCGACAGGTCGCGGCGCGCAAGGAGGGTGTGCGCAAAGTCCGGTGCCGGCACATCGGCACGCGTGCAATAGGCATTGATCAGCACGCCTTCGCCGCCTTGATCGTCAGCACGCTCGCCCGGCGGCTGCGCGGGCTTGGCCGATGCGCCCAGCCCTCTCAGTCTTGTCAACAAACCCTTCATTGAAATGTCCTCGCTGATTGTTTGAAATCGGGTCTCTTTCGTCGGCCCGTGAACAGGCTCACGGTTCCTGGCTCGTCATCCGTTCATACAAGGTCGCCCGCGAAATACCGAGCAGCCGCGCCGTCGCCAGCTTGTTCCCGCCGGTCGACGCCAGCGCCGCCGCGATCGCCTTGCGTTCCAGCTCGGCCACCTGCTGCGCCAGCGGCCGCAGCAGCGCGGCTTCTTCGTCGGCGTCGTGTGCGTTTTGCAGCATGGCCGGCAGCTCGATCTGCTCCAGCCCCGCTTCGCGCAGGATGCGTTCGAGCTGCACGGCGTCGATGCGTTGCGAGTCGCTGCGCATGGTCACCTGCTCGAGCACGTTGCGCAGTTCGCGGATGTTGCCGCGCCAGTGCTGGCCGGCGAGCAGCGCGAGCGCGTCGGGCGTGAGTTCGGGCGGCGCCTCGCCGCTGCGCAGGGCCATGTCCTCGCCCAGCGCCTCGACCAGCGCGGGAATGTCGGCGCGCCGTTCGCGCAGCGGCGGCACGCGCAGCGGCAGCACGTTGAGGCGGTAGTACAGGTCTTCGCGGAACTGGCCGCGGCGCACCAGCTCGGGCAGGTCGCGCGAGGTGGCGGCGATCACGCGCGCATCGAAGGGCACGAGCTTGTTGGAGCCCAGCGGCTCGATCTCGCCCTCCTGCAGCGCGCGCAGCAGCTTGGCCTGCAGGCCCAGCGGCATGTCGCCGATCTCGTCGAGAAAGAGGCTGCCGCCGTCGGCCAGCTTGAACTTGCCTTCTCGGCCCTTGCGGTCGGCGCCCGTGAAGGCGCCGGGTGAGAAGCCGAAGAACTCGGCTTCGAGCAGGGTGTCGGGCACAGCCGCGATGTTGACGCTGACGAACTGCCCCTTGGCCCGCGCCGACGACGCGTGGATCGCATGCGCCAGCAGCTCCTTGCCGGTGCCGGTCTCGCCCAGCAGCAGCACCGGGCTCGCCGACTGCGCCGCGCGGCGCGCGTGGCGCTTCACCTCCACCGCGGCGGGGCTGCTGCCGATGAAGCTCGCGAAGGTGTACTTGGAGCGGCGCTGCCCGTCGGGCGCGTGCTGGTAGAGCGGGTTGTTGCGCTGGCTCGCGAGTTCGCGGCGCGCGTCGTCGAGGTCGCGCTGCAGCAGCGCGAACTTGCTGATGAGCGGCTGCAGCGTGGTCTCGGGCTGGTCGAACAGCACGATGCCGATGGCGCCGATCACCTCGCCCGCGCTGCCCTCCCGCTCCTCGCGCAGAGGGATCCGGCTGACCACGAAGGTGCCGGCCTTGTTGGTGAGCAGGTCGACCAAAATCGGCTCGCCGGTTTCCAGCACGCGGCGCATCTGGGTGTTGGGGATCACGTCTTCGACCATGTGCCCCATGAACTGGTCGATGGACGAGAAGCCCAGCGCCGGCAGGAAGCGGCGGTAGCCCTCGTTCACCCACACGATGCGCCCGCCCCGGTCGACCAGGAACATGCCCTGGCTGACGCTGGAGAACAGATGGAACATGGAGCGCGCGGCCAGCGCGAGGATGCCGTCGGCATCGAGGGGCAAGGCGGGCGGTGCGGTGGAGGCGGCGGGCATGGCGGAATCGTAGCGCGGCTTCCTTCCATGGCATGGCTCCGCATCGCGGCCCGTGCATGACAAACTGCGGCACCCCCACCCTCTCGGCCCGCACGGCCTGCCCTCATGAGCACGTCCGAGATCTTCCTGATCGCCATGCTGATCATCTTCACCGCGCCCTACCTGGTGTGGCGGCTCGGGCGCACCGAGTATTTCGCGCCGCTGGTGGTGGTGCAGATCGTCACCGGCATCGTGCTCGGACCGGGCGTGCTGGGCGCGGTATTCCCGGCGTACTACAAGTTCGTCTTCAACGCGCCGGTGGTCCAGTCGCTCAACGGCATCGCGCAGTGGGCGGTGATGCTGTTCGTGTGGATCGCCGGCATCGAGCTCGACCTGCGCAAGGCCTGGGCGCACCGTCGCGAAAGCGGCATCACCGCCGGCCTCGCGCTCGGCGTGCCGCTGCTGTTCGGCAGCGCGGCGGCACTGGGCATGCTGATGTTCCCCGGCTGGATGGGCGCGAAGGCGCAGACCTGGCAGTTCGTGCTGGGCATCGGCATGGCGTGCGCGGTGACGGCGCTGCCGATCCTGATCCTGTTCATGGAGAAGCTGCAGATCCTGCGCCAGCCGATCGGCCAGCGCATCCTGCGCTACGCGAGCCTGGACGACATCGCGATCTGGGGCGTGCTCGCGCTGATCCTGATGGACTGGGCGCGTGTCGGAAAACAGCTCGCCTTTCTCGCGGTGTTCGCTGTCGCAAGCGCCGCCTTCCGCTGGCTGATGCTGCGCGTTGCGCCGCGCGACCGCTGGTACCTGGGCCTGGTGTGGCTCGCGGCCTGCGGGCTGGGGGCCGACTGGTCGGGGCTGCACTACATGGTGGGCGCGTTCATCGCGGGGGCCGTGATGGACTCGCACTGGTTCGACCAGAAGGAGATGGACGGGCTGCGCCACAACGTGCTGCTGGTCGCGATGCCGGTGTTCTTCCTGAGCACCGGCCTGCGCACCGACTGGCAGGTGGGCGGCGCCGCGGTGTTCGTGGCGGCCGGCGTGCTGCTGGTGGCGTCGGTGGGCGGCAAGCTCATCGGCACGCTGGTGGCCGGGCGCCTGCTGCGCTGGCAGCCGGGCGAAGGCCTGCTGATCGGGTGGCTGCTGCAGACCAAGGCGCTGATCATGATCATCTTTGCGAACGTGCTGCTGGACAAGGCGCTCATCACCAGCGAGGCCTTCACCGCGCTGCTGCTGATGGCGGTGGCCAGCACCATGCTCACGGTGCCCGTTGTTGCGCCGCGGCTGCAACGGATGAAAGAGATTGTTCTGCGCAGCAAGTAGCGCCCCGGCGGCCGAAGACAAAAGCCTTCAGGAAGCCTTAAGTAAATCAATCGTTTGATTTTTAGCGTGGTCTAATGCCGCGCATGACCGCGAGCGATTCCCTCACTCCAGGCCCCCAGGCCCCGCGCCGCGCACCGCGCGCCGACGGCGCCGAGGCACGCCACCGATTGCTCCACACCGCGCTGCGGCTGTTTGCACAAAAAGGTTTCGCCAAGACCTCGACCCGCGAGATCGCGCGCGAGGCCGAGGTGAACATCTCGGCCATCAGCTACTACTTCGGCGACAAGGAGGGGCTGTACGCCGCCACCTTCTGCGAGCCGATGGGCGGCGACGCCAGCGACCTGGTGGCCGCCTGCAAGGTGCCGGGCCAGTCGCTCGAGGAAACGCTGCGCATCTGCATGGTGTCGATGATCGACCCGCTCAAGCAGGGCGAGATCGTGCGGCAATGCATCCAGCTGCACATGCGCGAGATGCTGGACCCCACCAGCCGCTGGGCCGAGGAGCTCGACCGCGAAATCAAGGGCCCGCACCGCGCCATTGCCGAGCTGCTGTGCCGCCACCTGCAGGTGGACCGCGCCGACGACGACATCCACCGCCTGACCTTCGCGATCACCGGGCTGTCGATGCAGCTCTACGTGAGCCAGGATTTCATCGAGGCCTTGCGCCCGTCGCTGCTGCGCACGCCGCGCGCCATCGACACCTGGGCCGACCGGCTCACGGGCTACGCGCTGGCGCTGGTCGAGGCCGAGGCGGCGCGCCGCCGCACCGAGAGAAAGCAGAAGAAATGAGAAGACTCCGACCGAAACTGATCGCCACCCTCTTCCTGCCGCTGGGCCTGGGACTGGGCCTGACGGGTTGCACGCTGATGCGCCCGCCCGCGCAGGTGGAAGCACCCTTGCCCGCCCAATGGAACGCGCCGCTGCCGCACGGTGGCTCGCTCGCGTCGCTGGCCGACTGGTGGCGCCAGCTCGACGACCCGTTGCTGGTCGAGCTGATTGCCGCGGCCGAGGCCGCCAGCCCCAACGTGGCGAGCGCCGCGGCGCGCGTGGCCGAGGCGCGCTCCACGCGCGTTCAGGCCGGCGCGGCGCTGCTGCCGAGCCTGGACGGCACGGCGTCGGCCAGCCGGGGCACCTCGGGCTTTTCTTCGGGTGGCTCCACCACCGGCAGCAGCGGAACGGGCAGCACGGGCAGCAGCAGCAGCAGCTCAACCTCGGCCAGCACACCCGTCACCACGCTGCAGGCCGGCCTGCAGTCGAAGTGGGAGGTCGACCTGTTCGGCCGCCTGCGCGCCGACCGCGACGCCGCCGAGGCCAAGCAGAGCAGCGCCAACGCCAAGTGGCACGACGCGCGCGTGGCGGTGGCCGCCGAAACGGCCAATGCCTACTTTGCCGAGCGCGCCTGCCGGCAGCAGTTGCGCGTGGCCGAGTCGGACGCGCGCTCGCGCTCGGAAACCGCGCGCCTGACCGACCTGTCGGCCAAGGCCGGTTTCACCGCGCCGGCCGACGCCGCGCTGGCACGCGCCAGCGCCTCGGACGCGTCGGGCCGCCTCACGCAGCAGCGCGCGCAGTGCGCCGTGCAGCGCAAGGCGCTGGTGGCGCTCAGCGGCATCGACGAGACCACGCTCGAGCAGAAGCTCGCCGCCGCGCCCGCGCAGCGCGCGTTGCCCCTGGTGGGCAGCATCGCCAGCGTGCCGGCCGACGCCATCGCGCAGCGGCCCGACGTGTACGCGGCCGAACTCGGCGTGGCCTCGGCCAGCGCCGACGTGGGCTCGGCCGAGGCCGAGCGCTATCCCAAGCTCACGGTGTCGGGCTCCATCGGCCGTTCGCAGTTGCGCGTGAGCGGCTTTCGCCAGTCGCTCGAAACCTGGACCGTGGGGCCGGTGTCGCTCACCGTGCCGCTGCTCGACGGCGGCGCGCGCAAGGCCAACACCGACGCGGCCAAGGCCCGCTACGCCGAGGCCGTGTCGCTGTACCGCGCCGATGTGCGCCAGGCGGTGCGCGAGGTGGAAGAAGCCCTCGTCAACCTCGACGCCACCGACGCCCGCACCATCGACGCCGACAGCGCGGTGAAGAACTACCAGGCCTCCTTCGACGCCACGCAGGCCCGCTACAGCAGCGGCCTGGCCAGCCTGTTCGAGCTGGAGGACTCGCGCCGCACGCTGTTCACCGCGCAGACCGCGCGCGTCTCGCTGCAGCGCGAGCGCGCCGAAGCCTGGGTGGCGCTGTACCGCTCGATGGGCGGCGGCTGGAACCGCTCCGCCACCGCCTCCCCCGAGATCACCGAATCGTCCCCAATGACCACCACCCCGGCCGCCAAGGTCGCGACGTCGCCATGAAATCAATGAAGCGTTCCACCCTCGTCGTCGCGCTGGTCGCGCTGGTCGTCGTCCTTGCGGCGGTGTTCTTCCTCACGCGCAAGTCCCCGGACAAGGCGGGCGAACCCTCCGCTGCCGCGGCCAAGGCCGGCAAGGACGGCGCGAACACGCCCAAGCCCGCGCTGACCGTCACCGTCACCAGGCCCGAAGCCACCGAGCTCACGCTGACCCTCGCGGCCAACGGCAACGTCGCCGCTTGGCAGGAGGCCGTGGTCGGCTCCGAATCGAACGGGCTCAAGCTCGCCGAGGTGCGCGTGAACGTGGGCGACGTGGTCAAGAAGGGCCAGGTGCTGGCCGTGTTCTCGCCCGAGACGGTGCGCGCCGACATCGCGCAGTCGCGCGCCTCGCTGGCCGAAGCCCGCGCCACCGCGGCCGACGCCGCCGGCAACGCCGCGCGCGCCCGCACGCTGCAGGCCACCGGCGCGCTGAGCCAGCAGCAGATCAACCAGTACCAGACCACCGAGCAGACGGCCAAGGCGCGCGTCGAGGCGGCCGAGGCCGTGCTGGCCGCGCAGGAAGTGCGCGGGCGCAACACGCAGGTGCTGGCACCCGACGACGGCGTGATCTCCGCGCGCACCGCCACGGTGGGCAGCGTGGTCGCGGCCGGCACCGAGCTGTTCCGGCTGATCCGCCAGGGCCGCCTCGAGTGGCGCGCCGAGGTCACCTCGGCCGAGCTGGGCCGCATCGCGGTGGGCACCACGGCCTTCGTGGTGAGCGCCAGCGGCGCGCAGGTGCGCGGCAAGGTGCGCAGCATCGCGCCCACGGTCGACCCGCAGACGCGCGCGGCGCTGGTGTATGTCGACCTGCCCAACGTGCAGCAGAACACCGGCATCAAGGCCGGCATGTTCGCGCGCGGCGACTTCGAACTCGGCCGCAGCTCGGCGCCCACGGTGCCGCAGATCGCCATCGTGCCGCGCGACGGCTTCAACAACGTCTTCCTGCTCAAGCCCGACAACAAGGTGGCGCAGCTGAAGGTGCAGATCGGGCGCCGGCTGAACGACCGCATCGAGATCACCAGCGCGCTGCCCGAGGGCGCGCGCGTGGTGGTGCAAGGCGCGGGCTTCCTGAACGACGGCGACCTGGTGCGCGTGGTGGACGCGCCCGTGTCCGCGCCCGCACCGGCGGCGGCGTCCACAGCAGCGCCCACTTCGGCGCAGCCTGCGGCGCAATCGGCGCAGCCTGCGGCGCAACCGGCCCAGCCTGCGGCTTCCGCCGCCGCGGCCAAGTAATTTCAAAGGACACGCCATGAACGTTTCCGCCTGGTCCATACGCAACCCGATTCCGGCGGTGATGCTGTTCGTGCTGCTCACCTTCGGTGGGCTGCTGTCGTTCAACGCGATGAAGGTGCAGAACTTTCCGGACATCGACCTGCCGACCGTCACGGTCTCGGCGTCGCTGCCCGGTGCCTCGCCTTCGCAGCTGGAGAACGACGTCGCGCGCAAGCTCGAGAACTCCATCGCCACCGTGCAGGGCCTGAAGCACATCACCACCAAGGTGCAGGACGGCGCGGCCACCCTCATCGTGGAATTCCGCCTCGAGAAGCCCGTGCAGGAAGCCGTGGACGACGTGCGCTCCGCGGTGCAGCGCGTGCGCGCCGACCTGCCGGCCGACGTGCGCGACCCGGTGGTCACCAAGCTCGACCTGGCGGGCCAGCCGGTGCTGGCCTTCACCATCGCCTCGTCCCACATGGACAACGAGGCGCTGAGCTGGTACGTCGACAACGACATCACCAAGAAGCTGCTCGCGCTGCCCGGCGTGGGTGCGGTGAACCGCGTGGGCGGCGTCACGCGCCAGGTGCACATCGACCTCGACCCGGCCAAGCTGCAGGCGCTGGGCGCTTCGGCCGGCGACATCTCGCGCCAGCTGCGCCAGGTGCAGACCGAAAGCGCGGGCGGACGCTTCGACCTGGGCGGCAGCGAGCAACCCGTGCGCACCATGGCCACGGTGCAGTCGGCCGACCAGCTCGCCGACATGCAGATCGCGCTCACCGACGGCCGGCGCGTGCGCCTGGACCAGGTAGCGCGCATCAGCGACACCATTGCCGAGCCGCGCGCGGCCGCGCTGCTCAACGGCAAGCCGGTGGTGGGCTTCGAGGTGGCGCGCAGCCGCGGCGCCAGCGAAGTGGAAGTGGGCCACGCGGTGCAGAAGGCGCTGGCCGACCTGCGCGTGCAGCGCCCCGACATCGAGCTGACCGAGGCCTTCAACTTCGTCGACCCGGTGGAAGAGGAATACAACGGCTCGCTGCACCTGCTGTACGAAGGCGCCATCCTGGCGGTGATCGTGGTGTGGCTGTTCCTGCGCGACTGGCGCGCCACCTTCGTGTCGGCCGTGGCGCTGCCGATGTCGGTGATTCCGGCCTTCATCGGCATGCACCTGCTGGGCTTCTCGGTGAACGTGATCTCGCTGCTGGCGCTGTCGCTGGTGGTGGGCATATTGGTGGACGACGCCATCGTGGAGGTCGAGAACATCGTGCGCCACCTGCGCATGGGCAAGACACCCTACCAGGCGGCCATGGAGGCGGCCGACGAGATCGGGCTGGCCGTGATCGCCACCACCTTCACGCTCATTGCGGTGTTCCTGCCCACGGCCTTCATGAGCGGCGTGGCCGGCAAGTTCTTCAAGCAGTTCGGCTGGACGGCCTCGCTCGCGGTGTTCGCCTCGCTGGTGGTCGCGCGGGTGCTCACGCCCATGATGGCGGCTTACATCCTCAAGCCCATCGTCGGTGCGGAGAAGGAACCCGGCTGGCTGCGCTGGTACATGCGCGCGGTGGAATGGAGCACGCACAACCGCTTCAAGACGATGGTGCTGGCCACCCTCTTCTTCTTCGGTTCGCTGGCGATGATCCCGCTGCTGAAGACCGGCTTCATTCCGCCGGACGACAACTCGCAGACGCAGGTGTACCTGTCGCTCGCGCCCGGCGCCACGCTGGCGCAGACCACGGCGGCATCGGAGGAAACGCGCCGCCGCGTGATGCAGGTCGCCCACGTGAAGAGCGTCTACACCACGGTGGCGGGCGGCAGCGCGGGCGGCGACCCGTTCGCCAGCTTCGGCACGCCCGAGACGCGCAAGGCCACGCTCACGATCAAGCTCGACCCGCGCGGCGACCGGCCGCGCAAGCAGGTGATCGAGAACCAGATCCGCGCCGCGCTCGAGACGCTGCCCGGCGTGCGCAGCACGGTGGGCCTGGGCGGCTCGGGCGAGAAGTACATCCTGGCGCTGACGGGCGAAGACCCGGTGGCGCTGGCCTCGGCCGCGAGCGCGGTCGAGAAGGACCTGCGCACCATCCACGGCCTGGGCAACATCACGTCCACCGCCAGCCTGATCCGCCCCGAGATCGCCGTGCGGCCCGACTTCGCGCGCGCCGCCGACCTGGGCGTGACCAGTTCGGCCATCGCCGAGACGCTGCGCGTGGCCACGCTGGGCGACTACGACCAGTCGCTGGCCAAGCTCAACCTCGCGCAGCGGCAGGTGCCGATCGTGGTGAAGCTGGAAGACTCGGCGCGCCAGGACATCGACCTGCTCGGGCGCCTGTCGGTGCCGGGCGCGCGCGGGCCCGTGATGCTGAACCAGGTGGCCTCGCTCACCATGGAAGGCGGCCCGGCCGTGATCGACCGCTACGACCGCTCGCGCAACGTGAACTTCGAGATCGAGCTGTCGGGCGTGGGCCTGGGCGACGCGAAGGCAGCGGTCGAGAAACTGCCTTCGATCCAGAAGCTGCCGCCCGGCGTGCGCATTGCCGAGGTGGGTGACGCCGAAGTCATGACCGAGCTGTTCGCGAGCTTCGGGCTGGCCATGCTCACGGGCGTGCTGTGCATCTACATCGTGCTGGTGCTGCTGTTCAAGGACTTCCTGCACCCGGTGACGATCCTGTGCGCGTTGCCGCTGGCGCTGGGCGGTGCGTTCGTGGGGCTGCTGATCGGGCAGAAGGCGCTGTCGATGCCGTCGCTGATCGGCTTGATCATGCTGATGGGCATTGCCACGAAGAACTCGATCCTGCTGGTGGAGTACGCCATCGTGGCGCGCCGCGACCACGGCATGAGCCGCTGGGACGCGCTGCGCGACGCCTGCCACAAGCGCGCGCGGCCCATCATCATGACCACCCTGGCCATGGGCGCGGGCATGCTGCCGATCGCGGTGGGCTTCGGCGCGGCCGACTCCAGCTTCCGCTCGCCGATGGCGATGGCGGTGATCGGCGGGCTGATCACCTCCACCGTGCTGAGCCTGCTGGTGGTGCCGGCCGTGTTCACCTACATCGACGACATCGAGCACTGGATCCGGCGCACCGTGCGCAAGCTGCGCGGGCAGCCGGCGGACCCGCACATCGACGACGACCTCGCCGAGACGCCGCAGCACTGATGCGCTGACGCGCCGGCGCATCCGGGCCGGCGCCAACCGGTTAGCGGGCCCGAAAACCAGAAGGCGCCGCGCCGCACGAAACGTGCGAGGCGGCGCCTTCGAGGGTCTGCGAAGACTTGGGGCGAATCAGGCGTCGAGCTGCGCCAGCCGCTTCAGCTTGCGTTCGCTCATGCGCTTGGCCAGCCGCGGCAGCACCAGCACGGCCACCACGATGACCACCAGCGTGATCGACATCGGGCGCTGGAAGAACACCACCGCACTGCCCTCGCCGATCGACATGGCATTGCGCAGTTGCGCTTCGGCCAGCGGCCCGAGGATCATGCCGACCACCACGGGGGCGGTCGGGAAGTCGAAGCGGCGCATCACCACGCCCAGCAGGCCGATGGCGTACAGCAGGAACAGGTCGAACGCGCTCTGGCGCATGCCGTAGGCACCCACCGTCGCGAAGATCAGGATGCCGGCGTAGAGCTGGGGCTTCGGGATCTTCAGCAGCTTCACCCACAGGCCGACCATCGGCAGGTTGAGCACCAGCAGCATCACGTTGCCGATGTACAGCGAGGCGATCAGCGCCCACACCAGCGCGGCCGAGGTGGTGAAGAGCTGCGGGCCCGGCTGGATGCCGTAGTTCTGGAACGCGCCCAGCAGGATGGCGGTGGTGTTCGAGGTGGGAATGCCGAGCGTGAGCAACGGAATCAGCGCGGCCGTCACCGTGGCGTTGTTGGCCGCCTCGGGACCGGCCACGCCTTCGATGGCGCCCTTGGTGCCGAACTCGGCCTTGTCCTCGGGGTTCTTGACCAGCTTCTTTTCCATCGCATAGCTCAGGAAGGTCGGGATCTCGGTGCCGCCGGCCGGAATGCAGCCGAAGGGCGTGCCGATGGCGGTGCCGCGCAGCCACGCTGGAATGGAGCGCTTCCAGTCGCGCTTGGTCATGTGCACGCGGCTGAGCTTGTTCTGGCCTTCGGTGACCTTGCCTTCGTAGAGCACCGCATACAGCACCTCGGCCACGGCGAACAGTCCGACCGCGACCAGCACGATCTCGATGCCGTCGAGCAGCTCGGGCACGCCGCCGGTGTAGCGGCCCTGTCCGGAGATCTGGTCGAGGCCGACGCAGCCCGCGGCCAGGCCGACGAACAGCGCCGTCATGCCGCGCAGCGTGCTCTTGCCCAGCACCGCGCTCACGGTGGTGAAGGCCAGCAGCATCAGCAGGAAGTACTCGGGCGGGCCGAGCTTGACCGCGAACTCGGCCACGAAGGGCGCGAACAGCGTGACGATGACGGTGGCGATGGTGCCGGCCACGAAGGAGCCGATGGCGGCCGTGGCAAGCGCGGCGCCCGCGCGGCCGCTCTTGGCCATCTTGTTGCCCTCCATTGCCGTCACCATGCTGGCGGTTTCGCCGGGCGTGTTCAGCAGGATGGAGGTGGTCGAGCCGCCGTACATGGCGCCGTAGTAGATGCCCGAGAAGAAGATCATCGAGGCCGTGATGTCGACCTTGCCGGTGATGGGCAGCAGCATGGCGACCGCCACGGCCGGGCCGATGCCGGGCAGCACGCCCACGGCGGTGCCGAGCGCGCAGCCGACCAGGCACCAGAGCAGATTGATCGGGGTGATCGCGGTGGCGAAGCCCGCCATCAGTGCGTTGAAGATTTCCATGTCAGAACCACCCGGTGTTGGTGAGGCCAGGCAGGTTGATGGCCAGGAATTGCGTGAACATCCAGAACACCGGGGCGGAGATCAGCGCGCCCGCGATGAAGTCGATGGCCCAGGTGCGCGGCAAGTTCACACCGGCCTGCCCGCTCGCGCGGCGCAGCCCCTGCACGGCCAGCACGTAGCACAGCGTGCAGCTCAGGATGAAGCCGAGCGTGGTGATCAGCGCCGCGTTGAGCAGCAGCCCCGCCGACACCCAGACGAAGCCGGGCCAGTAGGCCTGCGCGGCACCCGTGGGCGCATCGAGCTCGCGAAAGCCGCCGGTGCGTGCTTCCCAGAGGATCCAGCCGCCGCACAGCACCAGCACCACCGACACCAGCCACGGCAGGAAGTTGGGGCCGACGCCGCCGTAGCCGGCTTCGGAAGAAATGCCGATGGCGCCGAAAGCCAGCGCCAGGCCGGTCAGCAGGACGCCGGCGCCGACCAGGGTTTGCGGCCATGTGGCCGCAGGCCGGGCCTCGCCGGAGAGCGGGACCGAGGAGTCTGGAGTTGTCATTTTTTCTCCCGGGAGGAATGTGGAACTGGATTTGAAAACGGCACGCTGTCGTCTCTTGCGAGGACAGCGCGCCGTGGGGCGGGCCAGGGGTGCGCGCCGGGGGTCAGACCATGCCGGACTTGGTCATGATGGCGCGCAGGCTGGCGAAGTCGTCGTCGACGAACTTCGCGAACGCGTCGCCCGACAGCACGGCCGGCGTCCATTCGTTCTTCTTGAGCGACTCGGCCCACGAAGCGCTCTTCATGGCGGCCAGCACCATGTCGGTCAGCGCCTTGCGCTGTTCGGCCGAGATGCCGGGCGCGCCGTACACGCCGCGCCAGTTGCCGATTTCCACGTCGATGCCCTGCTCCTTCAGCGTGGGCACGTCGATGCCCGGAAGGCGCTTGGCCGAGGTGACGGCGATGGCTTTCATCTTGCCGGCGGCGATGTATTCGGCGAACTCGCTGTAGCCGCTGCCGCCGATGGTGACGTTGCCACCCAGGATGGCGGCGGTGGCTTCACCGCCTCCGCGGAAGGCCACGTAGTTGATCTTGGACGGGTCGGCACCGACCTTCTGCGCGATCATGGCCGCGGCAATGTGCTCGGTGGAGCCGCGCGAACCGCCGCCCCACTTGACGCTGCCCGGGTCTTTCTTGAGCTGGGCCACGACGTCGGCCATGGTCTTGAACGGTGAGTTCGAGGGCAGCACGAACACGTTGTATTCGGTGGTCAGGCGCGCGATGGGCGTGGCCTGCTCGAGCTTGACCGGCGGCTTGCCGGTGATGATGCCGCCCAGCATGACCGAGCCCATGACCATCAATGCGTTGGCGTCGCCCTTGGAACCGTTCACGAACTGGGCCAGGCCCAGCGCGCCGGCGGCGCCGCCCTTGTTGTCGTAGGTGACGGTGTCGGCCACCTTGGCGTCGTTCAGCGCCTTGCCCAGCGCGCGGCCCGTGGTGTCCCAGCCGCCGCCCGGGTTGGCGGGGATCATCATCTTGACGTTGGCAGCGGCCCGGGCCGACAGTGGCAGGGCACCGGCGGCGGCCAGCGCGGCCAAGGACTTCAGAAAGGTATCGCGACGCATTGTTGTCTCCTGAAAACTGGAAGGAACTTGAAAGGAACCTGACTTGAACCTGAGCGCTATCATGCGCCGCCCCGCTGTCAGTTGGCTGTCCGCCGGACTGGGGAAAACACTGAAGAACACACCCGCCGTCCCCCTATGAAGCTGCTGCTGGTCGAAGACGACCCCTCGATGCAAATCACCCTGCAGCGCACCCTCGGGCGGCGCCGCATCGACGTGCGCATCTGCGGCGACGGGGCCGAGGCCGTGGCGCAATGGCGCGCCGTCGAGCCCGACGTGGTGGCGCTCGACCTGAGCCTGCCCAACCTCGACGGCCTGCAGGTGCTGGCCCAGGCGCGCGCCGAAGGGCTGCGCACGCCGGTGCTGCTGCTGACGGCGCGCGGCACCGTGGGCGACCGCATCATGGGACTGAACGCCGGGGCCGACGACTACCTGCCCAAGCCCTTCGACCTCGACGAACTGGAGGCCCGCATCCGCGCGCTGCGCCGGCGCAGCCACGGCGTCGCCGGGCAGGACGCGGGCCTGAACCCGCAGGAGGTCGGCGGCCTGCGCTTCGAGCCCGACAACGGCGCCATCTACCACCGCGCCGAACTGCTAGAGCTCACGCCGCGCGAGCTGGCGCTGCTGAAGGCGCTGATGATGAAGCCCGGCCACGCCGTGACCAAGGAGCGCCTGTTCGAGCTGGTGTTCCCGGGCGAGGCCGACGTGCAGTACGAGGCCATCGAGGTGGTGGTGTACCGCCTGCGCAAGAAGCTGGTGGGCACGGGCGCCGTGCTGATGACCATGCGCGGCCTGGGCTACCTGCTGCGCCCCGAGACATGACCCGCGTTTCATCGCTGCGCGCGCGGCTGCTGCTCGGCATCCTCGCGCCGATCGCGCTGTTCATCGTGATCAACAGCGTGAGCGTGTACCGCCAGAGCCTGGCGGCGGCCACCACGGCCTACGACCGCACGCTGCTCGCGTCGGCCAAGACCATCGGCGAGCAGCTCGACGTGGAGGGCTACGACGAGCTGGCGCAGTTGCGCGCCATCGTGCCCTACTCCGCGCTCGAGGCCTTCGAGGCCGACAACCGCAGCCGGCTGTTCTACCGGGTGTCGGCGCTCGACGGCGAGATGATCTCGGGCTTTGCCGAGCTGCCCTTCTGGCGCGGGCGCATTCCCGACCGCAGCGCGTACGCCGCGCTGGTGGATTTCTACGACGCGCAGTTCCGCAACCAGCCGGTGCGCGTGGCGGTGCTGCTGCAGCCGGTGGCCAGCGCGCGCGGGCGCGGCATGGCGGTGGTGCAGGTGGCCGAGACGCTGGAGATCCGCGAGACGCTGGCGCGCAAGCTGCTGGTCGACACGCTGTGGCGCCAGCTCCTGCTGATGGGCGTGATCGCGCTGGCCACGGTGTTCGTGGTGCAGCGCGCCACGCGCCCGGTGCGCGAACTCGGCGAGGCCATCGAGAGGCGGCCGGCCGACGACCTCTCGCCCATCGACGCACCCGACGCGCCGCGCGAACTGCGCCCGCTGATCGACGCCACCACGCAGGTCATGGGCCGGCTGCAGGGGCTGCTCGACCACCAGAAGCGCTTTGTGCGCGACAGCGCCCACCAGCTGCGCACGCCGCTGGCGGTGCTGAAGGCGCAGGTGCAGTCGGCGCGCCGCGGCGACGTGGCGCCCGAGCAGGCCTTCGGCGAAATCAGCCAGACGGTGGAGCGCGCGACCGCGCTGGCCAACCAGATGCTGTCGCTCGCCAAGGTGGAGCAGCTGCGCCAGCAGCCGGAGTCGGTGACGCTCGATTTCGGCGAGGTGGTGCGCCAGATGGCGCTCGACCTGTCGCCGCTGGTCGCCGACAAGGCGCTCGACTTCGAGCTCGCCATCGACCGGCCGGTGCGGGTGCGGGCCCACCAGTGGATGCTGCAGGAGCTCACGCGCAACCTGCTGCACAACGCGATCAAGCTGAGCCCGGTGGGCGCCGCGCTGTCGGTGTCGGTGCAAGCGGATGGCGACGAGGCGGTGCTGACGGTGCGCGACAGCGGCCCGGGCATTTCGGACGAACTGCGCCAGCGCCTGTTCGCGCCGTTTTCCGCCGGCAGCACGTCGAGCGGCTCGGGGCTGGGGCTGGCGATCTGCCGCGAGATCGTGCTGGCGCTGCAGGGGCGCATCAGCCTGGACAACCGCGCGGCAGGCGGGCTGGACGCTGTGGTGCGGCTGCCGCTGTGGCCGTTGGAACCGTCGACAGCCTAGCTGCGGTCGCGGCACAATTCCACATCTCCACTTTCCACCTTCTATGGAACGCCTGCGCATCGACAAATGGCTCTGGGCCGCCCGCTTCTTCAAGACGCGCTCGCTGGCCGCGGAGGAAATCGGCAAGAACCGCGTGCAGGTGAACGGCGACGTCGCCAAGGCCTCGCGCGAGGTGAAACCCGGCGATACCGTGGCCCTGCGCATGGGCCCGCTGACGCGGACCGTGACGGTGCGCGGCATCAGCGGCCTGCGTGGGCCGGCGCCGGTGGCGCAGCAGCTCTACGAGGAGACGCCCGAGAGCATCGCGGCGCAGGCGGCCTTTCGCGAACTGCGCCGCACGGGCAGCGAGCCGGCCCTGTCCATCGAGCAGGGACGCCCCACCAAGCGCGACCGGCGCGAGCTCGACGGCGCGGTGCGCCAGCATGCCGACTGGGACAACCGCTGGAGCGCTTCGCTCAGTCCGGACGACGACGAGCGCTGACCACCGGTAGCTGATCGCTTACGCTGTCGGCTTCGTTTTCTTCACGGAGTCCCTGCTTCATGGCCAGCTTCAAGAAATACCGCGTCGGCGACAAGTTCAAGCTCTCGCACATCGACCCCGACGACACGCCCTTCTGCGAAGGCGATGAAGCCTCGCAGCGCGCGGAGGTCGACGCACTGGCGGTCGAGCTCGACGAACTCCAGGACCTGCTGCACGCCGAAGGCAAGCGCAAGCTGCTGCTGGTGCTGCAGGGCATGGACACCAGCGGCAAGGACGGCACCGTGCGCTGGGTGTTCTCGCGCACCTCGCCGCTGGGCGTGCGCGTGTCGGCCTTCAAGGCGCCCACCGTGGACGAGCGCGCGCGCGACTACCTGTGGCGCTGCCATGCGGTGGTGCCGCGCACCGGCGAGATCATGGTGTGGAACCGCAGCCACTACGAAGACGTGCTGGTGCCCGTGGTCGAAGGCTGGATCGACAAGGCGGAAACCAAACGCCGCTATGCGCAGATCAACGACTTCGAGCGGATGCTCACGGAGACCGGCACGGTCGTCGTCAAGTGCATGCTGCACATCGACAAGGACGAGCAGCGCGAGCGCCTGCAGGCGCGCATCGACACGCCGGGCAAGCAATGGAAGTTCAGCATGGACGACCTCGAGGTGCGCACCAAGTGGAGCGCCTACCAGCAGGCCTACCAGACAGCGCTGAGCCACACGTCGAGCGACCACGCGCCGTGGCACGTGATTCCGGCCAACAGCAAGCGGCACCGCAACGTGATGATTGCGCAGCTGCTGGTGAAGACGATGCGGCAGATGAAGCTGAAGGCGCCGCCGCCCGATCCGGCACTCAAGGGAATGATCGTCAAGTGAGCGCGCAGGCCTTGGCAGCGGGCCTTGCGTGTCCCTTTTGTAAAGTGCGACTTCGCCTACGAAGCGGCTTCGGACGCCCCACTAAGCTGGGCTGCGTACCGATTCGGGTGCACCAACCAGAAGGACTCCAACATGAAAAAACAACTTCTCTTCGTTCTTGCAGCCACCACGCTCGCTTTCGCTTCCACGGCCACCATGGCCCAGCCGGGACCGCGCCACGGCCCCGGCTACGACCGGCCGCACCATCGCCCGCACAAGGTGTGGGTGCCGGCGCACCGCGAGCACGGCCGCCTCGTGCGCGGGCATTACGCCTGGCGCTGATCGCCGGCCGGGCGCCTTCTTCGCGCGAAGGAGGCGCCTGAGATGTCTCGCTTGATGAACCTGCGCGAAGCCATCGAGGCGCTCGCTGCATGCTTCAACGACACCGATCTGTATGAGCGCTTTTCGTGGGTCTATGCCCGCGACGGCGGCGAGCTGATCGACAACCGCTTCTTCCTGTCCTGCAACGCGGACGAGGAAGAAGATCCCGTCGAGGACGACCACGGGGGCGAGATACCGGCCTACGCCGCCGAACACGGGCTGCGCCATTACCTGGAAGCCGCCACTTTTGCCGACGTGCTGTCGGTGCAGAAGACGCAGCGGCCGCTTTCAACGCTCGAGGAATTCGCGGCGGCGTTGAAGCACTATCACGAGCAGGATGCGTTTCTCGACCTGGGCCAGTTTGCCAGCGGCGAATGCGCTGGAAACGAACCACAGGCCGGCATTTCGCGCGAGCTCTACGCCGAATACGACCTGCGCCTTGCCGAATGTCCACCCGAGCGCGTCGGCGAGGCGGCGCTGGCCACCGCGGCGCTGCTGCAGATCAACGTGGCGCAAGCGCTTGCGCGTTGCCGCCAGTTGCCGATGTCCTTGGGAATGCGCGTCGATGGGCGCGCGCGGGACAGGATCGAAGCGAAGTTCGCCGACCTGTCATTGCCGCTCGAGCGAACGACTCACCGGTCGCTCGCATGGCTGCCGCCTGAATCCGCCTGAACCCGTCTGAGACGGCTCGAGGAAACTCAGGAGCGTCGGATCAAGGCCTGCGCGAGCACGCGGCACTTGCCGAATTCGCAGCGCACCGCCCACGTACCGCCGTTGTCGCACGGCACGTTGTAGGTCTCGTAGCCGGGGCCCTTCGCCGTGAGTTCGGCGCGCGGCTGCAGGTTGCAGCGGCCGGCCTTGGCGAGGTTCTCGACGTTGTACGTGTCCACGCCGGTGCGGCGCGGCTTCAGCACGATGCCGGGGTCGAAGGTGTTGCCGTAGAACGTGTCGCGCACGTTCGTGTCGAGGTTGCGATAGCCGCGCTTGGCCATGCAATGCACGATGGCGATCTGCTGGTGCTCGGCGATCAGCTCGGCGTCGGGTCGGCCGTTCCAGTCGATGATGGCGGCCGTGATGCCGGTGTAGGAAGCTGCGGCGACGATGCCCTGGCCGTGCACCGTGATCAGGCCGAGGCCCAACGCGCCCCACATGGCGTCGCCGGTCTCGGTGCGCGCCGTGATGCGGTTGGCTGCCGTGCGGCAGTCGGCCACGTCGTTGTCGTAGCGGACCTTGTCGACGCCTTCCATGGCCACCATGGGCACATAGGAGGTGCCCCGGCCCGTGCCAGGTTCGGTCGGCGTCGGTGGCGGCGCGCTGGCGCAACCCACCAACGCCACAGCGGCAAACGCAATGCTCAGCAGCAGCTTCATGCAATCCCTCGTCTTCTTCGCGATAGTTGACGGGATTTAACCATACATATAGTTACTCTTGAATCGAGTTGTCGCGGACGCACGACGGCGCAGGGCCGCTCCCGGCCGGAGAACCAGCGGCTACGATCCCTTCGCCAGCCCAGACCCATGTCGATGATTCCCAGAATAAAACCAAAGCGCTCTTCTGCCTCGCCTTTCATCGCCGTGGTCGTGTGGATGTCCGCGCAGACGTTTGCGGCCCACGCGCAAACCCCGCCCGCCGACCTGGCGCGCAAGAACGCCTGCATGGCGTGCCACGGGCTGGTCCACAAGCAGGTCGGCCCCGGATTCGCGCAGATCGCGCAGCGCTACCGCAACGATGCCGAGGCACCGGCGCGCCTGGCCGGAAAGATCCGCGACGGCAGCGTCGGCACCTGGGGCCGGATCATCATGCCGCGCCAGACGCAGGTCTCCGAGGCCGACGCGCAGGTGCTGGCGCAGTGGGTGCTGTCGCAGCCTGACGCGCCGCGCTGAGCCGCGTTCGGCGTCTTCTGGGGGCCCGAGGCCCGCAGTGCATTCGCGCAGATTGGTAACAAAGTGCGAAACTTGGGCTGCACCGTTCCGTGCACTCCCTTCGGATGCATCCCTCCACCCCTTCCTCGCGCAGCCGCCCGGCACCCTTCTTCGCCAAAGTGGTGCTCCTGCTGTCGATCGCGCTGCTCTGCGTCATCGGCATCTTCTTCGCAAGCATGGCCCACCTGCAGCAGCCCGAGACGCTGCTGCACCTGACGCGCGCCGATTGGCAAGTCGACGACGCCTCGGGCTTCTCCGTGCCGCCCGTGCGCCAGGACAGCGACGCCCTGCCGGGCCGCTGGCAGCCGATCGCCCTGCCCTTCGCACCGCCGATCGCCCTGCTGCGGCAAGCCGGCTCCGGCGCCGCCACCAGGACGACACGCACTTCCTGGATCAGGCTCTCCACGCGCGACCTGCCGGCCGCCGCCGGCCCGTTGGCGCTGTACGGCGCGCGCATCAAGACCGACGGCACCATCGCGGTCTACATCAACGGCCAGCTGGTTCACCGCGCACAGCAGCAGGGGCCGCTGTGGAACAGCACGCGCACGCCGCTGTGGGTGGAGCTGGACCATGGCACCGCGGGCGGCGCGCCACCGCACGAGATCCTGCTGCGGCTCGAACACACGCAGAGCGCGCAGGTTGCGCTGTCCTCGTTGTGGATCGGCCCCGTCGAATCGCTGCGAGGCCGCTATGGCGCGCGCCAGTGGCTGCAGCAGGAACTGCCCGCCATGCTCAGCACGGCCTTCATGGCCGTGGGCGTGTTCGCCCTCTTCGTGTGGTTCAGGCGCCGCGACGAAACCGGCTACCTGCTGTTCTTCAACCTCGCGGCCAGCTCCTTCATGCGGGGGCTGCATTTCTACGTGAGCCAACCGGTGGCCAACGACTGGTTCGCGTGGCTGACCGTCAACGCGCTCTTCTGGCTGGTGATGGTGGTGCACTTCTTCCTGCGGCAACTGCACGGGCGTGAGCTCAAGTGGCTGACCTGGGGCGTGGTCGCGGCCACCAGTGTCATCGGCGTCGTCACGATGCCCGTGCTGGCGATCGTGCAGAACACCCCGCAGGTCACGCCGCTGATCTATGCGGTCGCGGCGCTGATGGGCACGCTGGTGTGCCTGGTGGGCGGCGTCAGTGCATGGCGTTGCTCCAACGAGGGACGGCTGGTGGCGGTGGGCATCGGCATCTGCGTGCTGCTGGGCATCACCGACTGGCTGCTGCAGAACAACTTCATCAGCCCCGAGGGCTGGTACCTGGGGGCGTACACCAACGCCGTCACCTTCAGCGTCTTCGGCGCGCTGATGTACCGCCGCTACGTGCACGCCATCGGCGCGGTCGAGCAATTGAACGAAAACCTCGCGCAGCGGCTGCTCAAGCGCGAAGCCGAGCTCGAGCACAGCCACCAGCGGCTGCGCGAGATCGAACGCCTGCAGACCATCAGCGCCGAACGTCAACGCCTGATGCAGGACATGCACGACGGGCTCGGCTCGTCGCTGATCAGCGCCATCCGCTCGGTGGAAGGCGGCGGCATGAGCGACGACAAGGTGTCGCAGATTCTCAAGAGCTGCCTCGACGACCTGAAGCTCACGCTCGACTCGCTCGAGCCGATCGAGGCCGACGTGCTGCTGCTGCTCGCCACGCTGCGCTACCGGCTCGAGCCGCGGCTCGAAGGCACGGGCGTGTCGCTGCGCTGGGAGGTGCAGGAACTGCCGGCGCTGGAGTGGCTCGACCCGTCGAGCGCGCTGCACATCCTGCGCATCGTGCAGGAGAGCATCTCGAACATCCTGCGCCACACACGCGCCACCGAGATCCGCGTGGCCACCTCGATGGCCGGTGCGGGCGTGCAGGTGACGATCGAGGACAACGGCCAGGGCTTCGACGTGCAGCGTGTGACGAGCGATCCGTCGGCCTCCGGGCGCGGACTGCAGAACCAGCGCCGGCGTGCACAGGCGATCCGAGGGACGGTGAATTGGGAATCGAAGCCGACGGGCACGCGGTTCGTGCTGTGGCTGCCGCTGCAGCGGGAGGCCAAGGCGGCGTAGCGCGAGTAGTGAGAGCAGGGAGAAAGAGAGACGCCTGCCACGTCGTGTGCTGTCGCGTCACGCGTGTGGAAGCACAAATGAAAAACGGCCCCGTGAGGGGCCGTTTTTGTTTGCTATCTGGCGGAACCGGAGGGATTCGAACCCTCGATGAGGCTCTACACCCCATACTCCCTTAGCAGGGGAGCACCTTCGGCCACTCGGTCACAGTTCCTGAAAGAAGCCACGATTATGCCATTACTTAGGCGGTCGGTTGGTCGAGATCGAAGGCTTTATGCAGTGCGCGCACTGCCAATTCCATATATTTTTCGTCGATCACGACCGAGGTCTTGATTTCGCTGGTCGAGATCATCTGGATGTTGATGCCCTCTTCGCTCAACACGCGGAACATCTTGCTCGCGACGCCCACGTGGCTGCGCATGCCGATGCCCACGATGCTGACCTTGCAGATCTTGGTGTCGCCCACGATCTCTGTGGCGCCCAGCGAAGGCATGACCTTCGACTGCAGCAGGTCGATCGTCTTCGCGTATTCGTTGCGATGCACGGTGAAGCTGAAGTCGGTCTTGCCGTCCTTGCTGAGGTTCTGGATGATCACGTCGACTTCGATGTTGGCGTCTGCCACGGCACCGAGGATGTGATACGCGATACCGGGCTTGTCGGGGACGCCGAGCACCGAGATCTTGGCTTCGTCGCGATTGAATGCGATGCCGGATACGACGGCTTGTTCCATGTTTTCGTCTTCCTCGAAAGTGATCAGCGTGCCGGACTTGGCCTCTTCATTGATGTCGATGTCCCACGGCGTGAAGCTCGAAAGCACGCGCAGCGGCACCTTGTACTTGCCGGCGAATTCCACCGAGCGGATTTGCAGCACCTTGGAGCCCAGGCTCGCCATTTCGAGCATCTCTTCGAAGCTCACGGTGGTGAGGCGGCGCGCATCGGGCTCCACGCGCGGATCGGTCGTGTACACGCCATCCACGTCGGTGTAGATCAGGCATTCGTTCGCCTTCATGGCCGCGGCAATGGCCACGGCCGAGGTGTCGCTGCCGCCGCGGCCCAGCGTAGTGATGTTGCCGTCGTCGTCCACGCCCTGGAAGCCGGTGATGACCACCACCCTGCCGGCGTTCAGGTCGGCCATGACGCGGGCGTCATCGATGCTCTCGATGCGCGCCTTGGTGTACGAGTTGTCGGTGCGAACCGACACCTGCCAGCCGGCGTAGCTGACCGACTCGACGCCCTCGGCCTGCAGCGCGATGGCCAGCAGCGCCGAAGAGGCCTGCTCGCCGGTCGAAGCCAGCATGTCGAGTTCGCGGCTGTGGGCCACGCCAGGTTTGCTGGGCGCCAGCTCCTTGGCCAGGCCGAGCAGGCGATTGGTCTCGCCGCTCATGGCGCTCGGAACCACGATCATCTGGTGGCCTGCGCGCGCCCACTTGGCGACGCGCTTGGCGACATTCTTGATGCGCTCGGTCGAGCCCATCGACGTACCGCCGTATTTGTGAACGATCAATGCCATGGATGAAATCAGAGATAAGGAAAGGGCCGCTTGAAAGGCGGCGCCCTGCAAGCGGTCAGAGCGAAGTCTTCGGCGAGGGCGGGGCATTGTACCAATGCAGGAAATCGCCCTGCCGCTCGGCGAAACCGGCCCCCACCTTGAGGTGGATCCGGTGCCCGCGCGTGGTGCATGCGCGGACCTGCTCGAGCAGCTGATCGAGCTGCGCCGCACTGGGCGCGCAGCCGTGCGAATGCATCAGCCAATGGCGCAGCGCATTGGCTTGCCGGGCGCGCGAAAGCGTCTGCAGCGTGGCGATGCGCGGCGGAGTGCCGACCGTCTCCAGGTCTTGTGCCGCCAGTTCGCCGAGCAGTTGCTGCGCCTGCACCGCGTGGCCGATGCTGCGCGCGAAGGTCGCGCGGAATTGCGGAAAAGCCTGCGCCAGCGCAGGCAGCAGCACCGCGCGAATCCGGTTGCGGGTGTAGCGCTCGTCGCCGTTGGTCGGGTCTTCGATCCAGGGCAAGTGTCGGCCGGCAAGCCATTCACGAATCTCGGCCCCCGGGACCGCGAGCAGCGGCCGATGGATGTCCAGGCCGTTGCGCTGCATGTGCGCCGGCATGGCCGCCAGACCCGGCAGCCCTGCCCCACGTGAAAGCGCCAGCAGCAGCGTCTCGACCTGATCGTCGGCGTGGTGACCCAGCGCTATGGATTTGACAGCCGCGCTCGCCCCCTCCGTGCGCGCCATCGCGGCAAAAGCCTCGTAGCGGGCGCGGCGGGCCGCGTCTTCCGGACTGTCGCCCGGCGCATGACGCGCATCGACGCGATGAATGACGAGCGGCACCCCAAGGCGTGCGCACACCGTGAGGCAATGAAGTTCGAAATCGTCGGCCGCGGACTGCAGCCCGTGGTGCACGTGAAAGGCGACCACCTGCCCCGGCCAGCGCGAGGCGCAGGCGGCCAGCAAGGCTGTCGAATCGGCGCCACCGCTGAACCCCACCGCCAGCGGCCAATGCGCCGGCTCGAACGCGGCCATGGCGCGTTCGAAAGCGGAGTTCATGGCAACCCGCGCGATCTGCCGTTACCGGCCGCTGTCGGCCTTGGTGTCGTTGAAACGGCCGTAGCTCTGCAGGCGCTCGTAGCGGCGGTCCAGCAGTTCCTTCGGCTTCAGGTCGCTGACCTGGCGGAAGGCATCGTTGAGCGCGCGCTTCAGGAACGCGGCCATCTGGCGATGGTCGCGGTGCGCGCCGCCCACGGGCTCATTCACGATCTTGTCGACCAGGCCCAATGCCTTCAAGCGGTGCGCCGTGATGCCCAGTGCATCGGCGGCTTCCTGTGCCTTCTCGCTGGTCTTCCACAGGATGGAAGCGCAGCCTTCGGGGCTGATGACCGAATAGATCGAGTACTGCAGCATCACCAGCTGGTCGCCGACCGAAATGGCCAGCGCGCCGCCGGAACCACCCTCGCCGATGATGGTGACGATGATCGGCACCTCGAGCTGCGCCATCTCGAAGATGTTGCGGCCGATGGCTTCCGACTGGCCGCGCTCTTCGGCGTCGATGCCGGGGTACGCGCCGGGCGTGTCCACGAAGGTGAACACCGGCAGCTTGAACTTCTCGGCCGTCTTCATGAGACGCAGCGCCTTGCGGTAACCCTCGGGCTTGCTCATGCCGAAGTTGCGCGCGGTGCGCTCCTTCGTGTCGCGGCCCTTCTGGTGGCCGAGCACCATGCAGGGCACGCCGTTGAAGCGGGCCAAGCCGCCCACGATCGACAGGTCGTCCGAGAAGTGGCGGTCGCCGTGCAGTTCTACGAAATCGGTGAAGATTTCGTTGACGTAGTCGAGCGTGTAGGGGCGCTCAGGATGCCGGGCGATCTTGGTGATCTGCCAGGGCGTCAGGTCGCTGTAGATGTCCTTGGTGAGTTGCTGGCTCTTTTTGCCGAGCTGATCGATTTCTTCAGAGATGTCGACCGCGGATTCGGTCTGCACATAGCGCAATTCTTCGATCTTTGTTTCGAGTTCAGCAATGGGCTGCTCGAAGTCGAGGAAGGTTCGTTTCGCCAACGTCTTCTCCTGTTATTCAATACGCGACTGGAACGGGATCCAGCGATCGCCAAATATACCAAGTCGCCACGCTGCAATACGGGGCCCAGGCCACGGCGACGTCGCGGGCATCGCTGCGGCTGACCGGATCGCCCGAAAAATAGTTGACGCTGATGCCGTTGAGCAGCCCCACGTCATCGACGGGGAGCACGTTCGGACGCATCAGGTGAAAGATGAGGAACATCTCGGCCGTCCAGCGGCCGATGCCGCGAATGGCCACGAGCTCTTCGATGATGAGTTCGTCCGACATGTCCTTCCACGAATTGACGTGGACCATGCCCGAATCGAAATGCAGCGCGAGGTCGACGAGGTACTCGATCTTGCGCGCCGACAGTCCGGCGCCGCGCATGTCGTCGACCTTGAGCTTGAGCACGTTGGCCGGCGTGAGCTTGCGCGGCAGCGCAGCAAACTTGTCCCACACCGACTGCGCGGCCTTCACCGAGATCTGCTGGCCGACCACGCTGCGCGCCAGCGTGGTGAACGCATCACCGCGCGACTCGAGGCAGGCGTCTCCGAACTTCGGAATCAGCCGCTTCATGACGCGGTCTTTCTTGGCGAGGTGCTTGCATGCCTCTTCCCAATAGTCCGGCGTGTAGATCTGAACGCTGGTCTTCGTGGTGGCGGGCATGGGGTTCGTCGTTCCGTTCACTGCGCGGCCGCCCAGGTCGTGCCCGCGGGCGAGTCCTTGAGCACGATGCCCTGCTCCAGGAGCACCTTGCGAATGCGGTCGGCTTCGGCGAAATCCTTCGCGGCCTTGGCGGCGGCGCGCGCGTCGATCTGCGCCTGGATGGTGGCTTCGTCGAGCGTGGTGCCGGCCCGCAGGAAGGCCTTGGGGTCGTCCTGCAGGATCTGCACGCAGCCGCCCAGCGCCTTCAGCAAGCCGGCCTGCGCGGCCGATTGCGTGCGGTTCACTTCACCCGCCAGGTCGAAGAGCACGGCCACGGCTTCGGGCGTGGCGAAGTCCTCGTCCATCGCGGCCTTGAAGCGCGCCGCGTAGGGGTCGCTCCAGTCGACTTTCACATCGGCCGGCGCCACCAGGTCGAGCGCGGTGTACAGCCGTTTGAGCGAGGCGCGCGCATCGTCCAGGTGCACGTCGCTGTAGTTCAGCGGGCGGCGGTAGTGCGCGCGCAGCACGAAGAAGCGGATGGTCTCGGCGTCGTACTTCTTGAGCACGTCGCGGATCAGGAAGAAGTTGCCCAGGCTCTTGGACATCTTCTCGTTGTCGGTCACGATGAAGCCGTTGTGCATCCAGTAGTTGGACAGCGGCTTGCCGGTGGCGCCTTCGCTCTGCGCAATCTCGTTCTCGTGGTGCGGGAACTGCAGGTCCTCGCCGCCGCCGTGGATGTCCAGCGTTTCGCCGAGCAGCTCGCAGGCCATGGCCGAGCACTCGATGTGCCAGCCCGGGCGGCCCGGGCCGAACTCGCTGGCCCACTTCACCTCGTCGGGCTCGCTGGCCTTGGCGCTCTTCCAGAGCACCGGGTCGAGCGGGTCGTCCTTGCCGTCGAGCACGGCCACGCGTTCGCCCGCATGCAGCTCGTCGATCGACTTGCCGCTGAGCTTGCCGTAGCCGGGAAACTTGCGCACGGCGTAGTTCACGTCGCCGTTGTCGCTGCGGTAGGCCAGGCCCTTCTGCTCGAGCGTGCCGATCATCGACAGCATCTGCGGGATGTAGTCGGTGGCGCGCGGTTCGTGCGTGGGGCGCTCGATGCCGAGCGCGTCGGCGTCTTCGTGCAGCGCGTCGATCATGCGGTCGGTCAGCGCGCGGATGCTCTCGCCGTTCTCCACGGCGCGGCGGATGATCTTGTCGTCGATGTCGGTGATGTTGCGCACGTAGGTCACGTCGAAGCCGCTCACCTTGAGCCAGCGCTGCACCACGTCGAAGGCGATCATCGAGCGCGCGTGGCCGAGGTGGCAGTAGTCGTAGACCGTCATGCCGCAAACGTACATGCGCACCTGTCCGGGGTGCAATGGGGAGAATTCCTCCAATTCACGCGACAGCGTGTTGTAGATGCGCAGACTCATGAGATTCGGAAAGCGTCAGTTCGCGCACGTAAAGCACGGGCGAAAGACGGTGTTTTTCAGGGGTGACGGGGGCTGTGGTCGCGAGGGGTTCGACATGGCCCCTCGGCTACAATCCGACCTAGTATAAACGTCTGCCGCCGAGCGGCGTCCGGGTGTTCCCCAAGCCCGCATTCCCCCCTTTTCTGCCGAGGCTTCATGAAGCACGCCGCGTTCTCCAGACTCTCCATTGCCTTCGCTCTGCTGTTCAGCCTCTGGGCCTCCGCAGCGCATGCCAACGACTACGACGACGTCAACCTGCTGCTGCGACAGGGCAAGTCGAACGAGGCGCTGGCCAAGGCCGACACCTATATTGCCGGCAAGCCGCGCGACCCGCAGATGCGCTTCCTGCGCGGCGTGATCCTCACCGAGCAGAACAAGCAGGCCGAGGCCATCACCGCCTTCACGCAGCTCACGCAAGACTTTCCCGAGCTGTCCGAGCCCTACAACAACCTGGCCGCGCTGTATGCATCGCAAAGCAAGTTCGACCAGGCCCGCGCCGCGCTCGAACAGGCCATCAAGCTCAACCCGAACTACGCCACCGCGCACGAGAACCTCGGCGACGTGTATGCCCGCCTCGCGGCCCAGGAATACGTTCGCGCCCAGCAGTTCGCCAGCACCAACTCGAGCGTCGCGCCCAAGCTGTTGCTGATCCGCCAGATCTTCACGCCCAAGGCCGAAGCCGAAGCCGCCACGCTGCCCGCCGCGCCGCCGGTGGTGCGCAAGCCGGTCGGCCGCACCAGCAAGTGACGGCCCGCCCGGCAAGGGCGCCAACGTGGCGCCTCTCGCACTCTTGCACGGCCCGCGCCCCCTGTCCTCTCCTCTTTCGCACACGGAGCCTCTCTTGACGATCCACGCCCTCTCCCGTTTCAGCCGCCGCAGCGCCCTCGTGCTGGCCGCCGCACTCACGTTCGCCGCCACCGGCTACGCACAGACGGCCGCCCCGCGCGTCAAGCTGGCCACTTCGGCCGGCGACATCGTGGTCGAGCTCGATGCCGCCAAGGCGCCCAAGTCGGTCGAGAACTTCCTGCAGTACGTCAAGGACAAGCACTACGACGGCACGGTGTTCCACCGCGTCATCGACGGCTTCATGATCCAGGGCGGCGGCTTCACGGCCGACATGCAGCAAAAGCCCACGCGCGCGGCCATTCCGCTCGAAGCCAGCAACGGCCTGAAGAACGACAAGTACACGGTCGCCATGGCGCGCACCGGCAACCCGAATTCCGCGACGTCGCAGTTCTTCATCAACGTGAAGAACAACGACTCGCTCAACGCGCCCAACCCCGACGGCTACGGCTACACCGTGTTCGGCAAGGTCGTTGCCGGCACCGACGTGGTCGACAAGATCCGCGCGGTCGCCACCGGCAACAAGGCCGGCATGCAGAACGTGCCGCTCGAGGCCGTCACCATCAAGTCCGCCACGCTGCTGGCGAAGTAATTCATTTCCCAAGAAGGAGTCCCGCCATGAGCAACCCCCAAGTCGAACTGCACATCAAGAACTACGGCGTGATCACGCTCGAACTCGACGCCGAGAAGGCACCGAAGTCGGCCGAGAACTTCATCTCGTACGTGAAGAAGGGCCACTACGACAACACGGTGTTCCACCGCGTGATCCCCGGCTTCATGGTGCAAGGCGGCGGCTTCGAGCCCGGCATGCAGCAAAAGCCCACCGGCGCCGAGATCGAGAACGAAGCCAACAACGGCCTGAAGAACAACAACTACACCGTCGCCATGGCCCGCACCAGCGCGCCGCACTCGGCCACCGCGCAGTTCTTCATCAACGTGTCGGACAACGGCTTCCTGAACCACACCGCACCCTCGGCACAAGGCTGGGGCTATGCCGTGTTCGGCAAAGTGATCAACGGCACCGACGTGGTCGACAAGATCAAGGCCGTGAAGACGGGCCGCAAGGGCTTCCATGACGACGTGCCGCTCGACGACGTCGTGATCGAAAAGGCTGTCGTCATCGCCGAGTGAGCGTGAGCCGCCCGGCTTGCCGCTTCGTGTGCTTCGCCGCTCTCCATGAGGCAGGCGCGGCCCGCGCGTTCCGCTTCGGGGCGACCCGGCGGCGGCCGCAATGACGGCGTTCAAGGAACTGGTGGCGCCGCCCGCGTGGCGCACCGTCGACCTGATTTCCGACCTGCACCTGCAGGCCGGCGAGCCCGCCACCTCCGAGGCTTGGCAGGGCTACCTGCAGACCACGCCGGCCGACGCGCTCATCATCCTCGGCGACCTGTTCGAGGTGTGGGTGGGCGACGACTCGGCTGCTTCTGCAAGCTCTGCAGATGCAGCCGGCTTCGAAGCGCAGTGCGCCGAGCTGCTGCGCCGCACCGCGCAACGGCTGCCGGTGTTCTTCATGCACGGCAACCGCGACTTCCTGGTCGGCCCCGCATTCGCGGCGCAATGCGGCCTCACGCTGCTCGACGACCCCACGGTGCTGGTGCTGCACGGCCAACGCTGGCTGCTGAGCCACGGCGACATCCTCTGCCTCGAGGACACCGAGTACCTCAAGTTCCGCGCACAGGTGCGCACGCCCGAATGGCAGGCCGCCTTCCTCGCCCGCCCGCTCGAAGAGCGCCGCGCGCTCGCGCGCTCCATGCGCGTGCAGAGCGAAGACCGCAAGCGCAACCCGTCGACGATCTGGGCCGACGTCGACAACGACGCCGCGCGCGACTGGCTGCTGCAGGCCAATGCCCGCACGCTGGTGCACGGCCACACGCACCGCCCCGCCAACCACGACCTGGGCCACGGCCTGCAGCGCATCGTGCTGAGCGACTGGGACGCCGCGGCGCACCCGCCGCGCGCACAGCTGCTGTGCCTTTCCACCGCCGGCGCGCAACGCGTCGACCTGCGCTAGCCGCGCCGCCGCCACCGATGTTCAAGTGGCTGCGCCGGTTGCGCGCCCTGCCCCCGATCCCCGAAGCCGCCTGGCAGGCGGCACTCAAGCGCTACGCCTTCCTAGGCGCCCTGCCCGAGCCCGACCGGCAACGCCTGCGCACCCTCACCGCCGAGTTCCTGCGCGACAAGGAATTCCACGGCGCCAAGGGCTTCACCATCACCAACGAAGTGGCGCTGGCCATCGCGGCGCAGGCCGTGTTGCCGGTGCTGCACCTGAAGGGCGGCCTGAACTGGTACGACGATTTCGTCGGCATCGTGGTGCACCGCTCCGAGGTGGTGGCGCGGCGCAAGGTGGTCGACGAAGCCCAGGTGGTGCACGAATACGGCGAGGTCGTGGCCGGCGAAGCCATGGACCGCGGCCCCGTCATGCTGAGCTGGGACGACGTGCTGGCCAGCAGCGTCACCAGCGAGCGCGGCTACAACGTGGTGATCCACGAGTTCGCCCACAAGATCGACATGCGCAGCGGGGACGCCAACGGCTGCCCGCCGCTGCCGGCCGGCTTTGCAGGCAGCCGCGGCACCCGCGAGGCCCGCGCGGCCTGGATGGCGGTGCTGCAACCCGCCTACGACGGCTTTCGCGAAAAGACGATCATGGCGGAGCGCTTCGGCGCCGAGCCGCCATGGCTCGACGACTACGGTGCCACCTCGATCAGCGAGTTCTTCGCAGTAGCCTGCGAGGCCTACTTTGTGAACCGCCCGAACTTCGCGCGCGACTTCCCCGAAGTGCTGGCCATCTTCGATGAATTCTTTCTTCCTAAACAGGCCTGATCGCACGCCAGTATTCATTTGTTTGCTATTAATTAAATAGCTGAACAGCCTTTACCATCGACGGGTTATCAACACGTTAAAAAGGTAAACAAAATGAGGGATTGGATCTATCAGCTCACGGGCAAGGCGTGGCTGGCATTGGTGGTGGGCATCGGCATCCTGGGGTGGGCTGGCTACGCGCAGTTCAAGGCCAGCGCCGACACGCATGGCACCGCCGTCGAAGACCTGGTGGCCAAGAGCGGCACGATCGTCGGCGGCAGCGAGATCACCGAGACCACCAAGCGCCGCCGCGGTGGCAGCACCACGCGCCACTACTTCGTGCTCGACGCCAAGGTGGCCGACGGCAGCACCGAGAAATGGCGCGTCGACTACGCAGTCGGCCGCAAGAAGCTCGAGCCGCTGATCGACGAAGCCGTCGAGGTGCGCGTCGATCCTTCGGACAACAACCTGGTCTACGAAGTCAAGCTCAAGGGCCAGCCGGTGGTGTCCCTGGCCGAGGTGCAGAAGATCATGGAGGTCAAGGACCAGGCCGCGGCCTCGAGCGCCACGGACAAGGGCACGCTGATCGTCGGCCTCGTCGCCCTGCTGCTGGGAATCGGCGGGCTGTTCCTGCGGCGCCGGATCCGCAATGGCTTCATTGCCGAAGAGGCCACGGCGGCGCAGACGCCGGTGATCGGCGAGAAGGTCTGAGCCTTCGGCACTGACGTGCGTGGCACACGTCACGCACGTCGCCATTCGCACAAAAAAAAAGCGCCCCGCAGGGCGCCTTTTTCGTGGCCGATTGGGCGATCGGCCCGCCGGCGTGCTTACTTGCGCAGCAGCGCCTTCAGCGCGTTCTGCAGGCGGCGTGCGCTCGCAGCGTCGTGCGCCGCGGCCAGCACCTTGCCTGCGTCCTGGCCCCAGGTCTGCGCCGGGGCCGGGTCGCCGCGCTTGGTCAGCAGCTTGAGCTGCAGTGCGCGGCGCGCGTCGAGTTGCTCGGCGGGCGTGGGCACTTCAGCGGCCATTTCGAGGCGCAGCAGCGCTTCGGCGGCATCGCCGGCAGCGGCCGACGGCGAGGTGCCGATGGCTTGCGACCAACCGGTGCGCACCGCGGGCGAGACCGCGCGGCCCAGCTCCTGCACGCTCGGCAGGCGGCTGGCGTCGCGCTGTTCCCAGGCGCCCAGCACCTGGGTCAGCGCTTCGCCGTGGGCCTGCGCCGCGAGCTTGCGCAGCTGCATGTCGGCGCGTTCGAGCGCTTCGCGCTGCGCGCGGAAAGCGGCATCGCCGAGACGCGGACCGCGGTCTTCGAAACGCGGGGGGCGGTCGCCAAACCGGCCGCCGGGACCGCCAGGGCCGCCAGGGCCGCTGCGATCGCCGCGTGCGTCGCCGCGGGGCGCGCCACGGTCATTGCGGTCTCCAGGGCGCCCCGGGCCGCCGGCGCCGGGACGGCCGCCATCGCGGCGGTCGCCGAACCGGCCACCAGCACCGCGGGCTGCGGGTGCCGGTTCGCCCTTCTTGCTGCTCGGGCGGTCGTCGCCGCGCATCGCCACCACAGGCTTGGGCGCGGGCTTCGGTGCGGCCACCGGGGCTTCGACCGCGGCGGCTTCGCCGGCGTCGTGCGCCTCGCCATCGGAGCGGGCCGACGCGTCGGCGCCATCGGCGGGCGCCACCAGGTCGGCGGGTGCCTCGGTTGCGGCAGCGGTGTGCGTGCCGGGCGATGCTTCCGCGTCGCTCGGGCTCGGTGCCTGCTCGGCGCTTTCGCCGAACTCGGCGGCAGCCTGGCCGGGCGCCTCGATCTCGGTCGCGCCGACGGCGGGGCCGTCGCTCGAGGCGGCGGGCTGTTCGGCCTTCGGTGCCGGTGCCGGGGCGGGCGGCGGTGCTTCACCGCGCAGCGCGCCTTCCAGGCGAGCCACGGCGGCACGGATCTTCTGTGCGTCGCCGGTGGCGTTGGCCGCGTCGAGCGCCTTGGAGGCGTCGAGCACGTAGCGGTCGTGCTCGCTCATGGCGGCCGATGCCTTTTCGCGCTCGGCGGTCTTGCGGTTGAAGGCTTCGTCGATGGGCGCGCGGAACGCGTCCCACAGCTTCTGTTCATGGCGGCGATCGAGCGGCACGCCTTGTGCCTCGGCCTGCCAGCGTTGCTGCAGCGCCTTGACGGCGTCGATGCGCAGCATGGGCTGGGCGCCGAGCTCGGCGGCTTCGGCAATCATGGCCTGGCGGCGTTCGACGCTGGCCTTCTGCGCCGTCTCGAACGGTGCGCGGGCGGCGCCGAAGGCTTCGTTCCAATGCGGCTGCAGTTCGGCGAACACCTTCTCGCCCACATGGCCGGCATCGCGCCAGCGGTCGGCGAACTGGTGCAGCGCACGGTTGTGCGCCTTCAGGTCGGTGGCGCCGGCGTGCTCTGCAGCCCAGGCCTTGACCTCTTCGATCAGCGCGACGCGGTGGGCGCGGTGCTCGGCGGCATCGGCGCGGACCTTCTCCAGCCAGGCCTCGACCACCTTGTGGGCTTCGTTGCAGGCTTCGTCGAAACGCTTCCAGAGCGCGTGGTTCGGCACGCCACCCTGGTCAGCCTGCTTCCACTGGTCGCGCAGGGCGCGCAGGGTTTCCTGCATCTTGCGGCCACCGAGGGCCTGGCCTTCGGGGCGCTTGAGCAGGCCTTCGGCCTTGGCGACGAGGTCTTCACGGACCTTGTCGGCGCTCCAGCGCTGCCAGCCTTCGAGTTCGCCGGCCGCCACCAGCGCGGCATGCACGCGGGCTTCGAGCGGGGCGTCGACCATCTTGCCGTGTTCCTTGAGCACGGCGCGCAGCGCGGCGGCGGCGCCGGCGCTGGCCTTGCCGTGGCCTTCGGCGGTTTCCTGCTCGAGCTTGGCGAGCGCGGCCTGCACGGCGTCCTGCGCGGCGGCGCGCACGGACGGGTCGACCTTGGGCGCGGCGGGACGCGCGGGTGCGGCGGCCTTGGGCGCCACGACCTCACCGCGCGCGGCGCGCAGCTCGTCGGCCCACACGGGCACGGGCGGCAGCGGCGCTGCGGCGTCGGCCGCGGCGGCCACGGCCTGGGCCAGAGCGCTGTGGAACGAGTCGGACACCACCAGCAGTTGCGACTTCGAGGCATCGAGCTGCGGCGCGAACTTGGCGTCGAGGCTGGTCCAGTTGGCGTCGGCGGTGATCTCGGCGGCCTGCTGCTGCCAATGGGTGACGTCGGCGCGCAGCGATTCCTCGGCGGCCTGGGCGTCCTGCCAGCCCTTGGTGGACAGCACTTCAAAGCGCTGTGCCAGCAGGACGGCGGCTTCGCGGTGCACCTGCGCGCGGTGCTGCAGGTCTTCGATGCCCTTCACGCGCTCGGCCAGCCTGGCCTTCAGGCCGGCCAGCGGTTCGCGCGAGAGCGGCGCGCCGGCCTTGGCGGCGTCGCGCTGCCAGGCCAGTGCATCGGCGATGTTGAGTTTGGACTGGCCCAGCAGCGCTTCGGCCTTTTGCGCCCATTCGGCGGCAATGGCCTCCTGGCCCTTGGCGCGCTTGAGTTCGTCGAGCTTTTCGCGCAGCAGGCGCGCGGCGCCCTTGTCGCGACCGCTCAGCTCCTTGAAGACCTCCTGCATCTGTTCGGGCGCGGGGTTGCCCGCGAGCCAGTCGCGGATGCGCGCGGCGCGCTCCCCGGAGGTCGGCGCGGTGAAGGCGCCGCCGGTGAGCGTGTCGAGGGCCTGAAGGTCGTGTGGCTTGGAAGAAGTAGAGGTCACTGCGCGAAATCGTTGTCTTGGTAGAGAAAGCGAAGGCGCCGGCAAAGGCCGGCGCACATCGACATTTTCACCCACTTGCGGCCGACCGCTGAAATCCGGCCCTAAACGGTGGCGGATGCGGGCGGCGGATGCGGGAAACGCAAGCTGGGGAAATGGATGAACTACATATATAGCAAGCTGAAGAAAAAAACCAAGCCCCCCGAAAGTTCCATACGGGGATTGCCGGGCTGCGGGGGTCGGCTGCGCCGCGAAAGGCCGGCCTTATTTCATCGTGAGGCTCAGCTCCGCGCCCGGCTTCCAGTCGGCGCCGCTGGCGTTGGTGCGAACCGCGCCCAGGAACAGGCGCTCGCTCGGCAGTTTCTTGGCGAGCAGGTAGTCGCGCACCGCGGCGCCGCGCTCGACCGCCAGCTGGCGCATCGATTCCTCGTCGACCGGCACGCTGGCGAACAGCAGGTTCTCCATGTCCTTGAGCGGCAGGTCTTTCGCCAGGCCGACCATGTTGCGCGGCTTGGTGATGTCGGCGCGCTTGTAGACGGCGGTCAGCAGGTCGGGGTATTCGGCGTCGGTGACCGGGGGCACATCGGTGCCGGTCTGGCCGCCGCGCACCGCCACGCGGCGCTTTTCGGCGTACGTCAACTGACGCACGCGCTGGCGCTGGTAGGCGTCGCGCTCCTTCTCGAGGTTGGAGGTGCCGATCACCGTCATCTGCAGCGTGGGCCGGTCCGTGAGCGCCTTGGCGACCTTGTCCAGGCTTTCCTTGGCGCTGGCACTCAGCTCGGAGCCGCCGGGCTCGAAGGTGATGGCGCTCGACTCGCCGCTGCCGCCGCCGAGCCCGCCGGTCAGCAGGCTGAACGGCGCGGTCACGGCCTTCACGATCAGGTTGACCACGGCCTTCCAGATCAGCGGGCCGACGCTGAACTGCGGGTCGTTGAGCGAGCCGCTGAGCGGCAGGTCGACGTCGATCACGCCGTTGCGGTCGGCCAGCAGCGCCACGGCCAGCTTCACCGGCAGGCTGGCGGGCGCACCGGCCACCTCTTCGCCGAATTGCAGCTGGTTGAGCACCAGCTTGTTGGTGGCCGTGAGCTGCCCGTCGGGCGCCACCTTGTAGTTGACGTCCATGCTCATCTTGCCGCGCTCGATGCCGTGGCCGGCATAGCGCACCGCGTACGGCGACAGCGGCGCCAGGTCGAGGTCGCGCATCTTGGCGGTGATGTCGAGCTCGAGCGGCTTGGCCAGCGGGTTGAGCTTGCCGGTGATTTCCAGCGCCGCGGTCTGCTGCGCCTTGCCGCGCAGCTCGAGGTCGGCCAGCGCCGGCCGGCCGCCCTCGCCCTTCGGCGGGTTCGACGAGAAGGAACTCAGCTTGCCGGTCAGCTCGCTGAGGTCGGCCGAGTAGTTCGGCTTGACGAACAGGTCGGTGAAGTCGATCTTGCCGTTGACCAGGCTCATCGGGCCGAAGTTGATGACCGGTGCGGGCCCGGTGTCCGCGCTCGCCTGCGCCGTGGCTGCGGGCGCGGCCGCTGGCTTGGCCGGCTCGGGCGTGCCGCCGACCATGGCCTCGGCCGACACGGGTGCGCCGCCCGTCGTCCGGGCGGGCGCGCCGCGGGTCGTGGTGGTGGTGCCGCCCGGGCCCTTGCGGGTGCTGGCTTCGCCGGCGGTTGCCGTTGCCGCCGCGGCGGCGTTGGCTTCCGCCTCGCCCTTCTTGGTGAGGCTCAGCAGGTTGAGGCGGCCCGTGGGGTCGACGATCACGCGGGCGAAGAAGTCGGTCAGCGTGGTTTCGCGCACGTCCACGTTCGGCGGCGCATTCGGCGCCATGCTGACCTGCAGGCCGCGCAGGCTCAGCGTCTTCCAGCTCAGCAGCTGGTTGGTGTTGCGGTCGAAGCCGGGCGACTGGGTCAGCGAGACGCTGTTGGCGCGGAAGTCGTCGAGCGCGGTGTCGCCGGCCAGCTTGATGCTCATGCCCGCCGGCGAGGTCGCGTAGCGCACCGTGCCGCGGTAGCTCGCGAAGGCGCGGCGGATGTCGACGTTGAGCGCATCGGCGTAGTACGCCTTGAAGGCGTGCGCCGGGAACGACGCCACTTCGAGCCGGCCCTCGGCCGCAAGCGGCTTGAGCACGATGTTGCCCTTGTAGTCGAAGCGGCCCGGGTCGGAACGCCCGGAGCCGATGCGCCCGGACACTTCGAGCGGCGACGTGGTGTTGGTCTCGGGCGCGAGCTTCTGGGCGTGCAGCTTGAAGGCGGTGACTTCGACGGTCACCGGCGTGGCGCCGGCCTTGTCCGCATACGAGAGTGCCCCGTTGTCGACGGCCAGCGTGCCGATGGTCAGCGCCCACGGCTTGGTGTTGGCGCCGGGCTGCGGCGTTTCGGCGGCGGCGGGTTTGGGCGCGGCGACCTTGGCATCGGCCTCCTTGGTGCCGCCGCCGGCCGGCGTCTTGAGCCAGCGCTCGAACATCCAGCGCTTCTCGTTGTCGCGCTCCACGCGCACCTTGGGGTTGGTCGCGGTGAACGAGGCGATGTTCAGCGTGTGCCGGGTCATGTCGACCTCGGCATCGACCAGCTCGAAGCGGCCGACACTGGCAAGCGCCGTCTTGGCCTGGGTCAGCGCGAGCCCGTCGGCGGCCAGGCGGCGCGCCTTGAACTTCAGCTCGGGCTGCGCCCAGGCGATGTCGATCTGGCCGCTGAGCTTGCCGTCCAGCGTGGGCTCCAGGCTCTGCGCCAGGTACGGCGCGGCCAGCGACAGCGGCAGGCCGTCGACTTCGGTCTGCACGTCGGCCACCTTGTCGGTGGCGCTGCCCTTGAACTTGAGCGACGCGCCGGCCAGGGCCGTGCTGCCGCTGAACTGGGCCGGCTTGTCCATCGGCCAGGTGACGGCCGTGACGTCGATGCCGAGCTCGGTCAGGGCGACCGCCGCGGCCGGGCTGACGGTTTCGTCACGCCAGCCGATGCGCCCGCCGCTCAGCGCGACCTTGTCGACCTGCACCTTCAGCACCGGTTTTTCGGCCGGCTTGCCGGCCGGCGCGCTGGCGGCGGCCGCTGGCAGCGGCGCCGCTTTTTCGGTCGCGCCCGTGGCCGGGTCGGTCGCCAGCAGGTTGAGCTGGCCGGCGGCATCGCGCGCCACCGCCAGTTGCGGATTGACCAGCGCCACTTCGCTCAAATGGAACACCGATTCAAGCGGGCGCACATCGGCCACCGCGACCTTGAGCGACTCGAAGGCCAGCAGGTCGCGGCCGCGCGCATCGGCCACCTTGGTGCCGTGCGCCTCGACCGTGCCTGTGATCTTCAGGCCGTCGGTGGCGCCGTGCTCGAAGCCGATCTTCAGGTCGGCGTCCAGGCTGCCGGCCTGCACGCGCACCGGCACGCTGCCCGGGATGTAGCCGAGGTACGGCACCAGGTCGAGCCCCTTGAACTGCACGTGCGCGTCGGTCTTGCGGCTTTCGGCGAAAGGCGTGGTGAAGGCGGCCGAGTCGAACTGGCTGCCGTTGAGCACGAACGCGAGCTTGGGCTCGGTGTTGATGTCGCGCTTGGAGTCGAGGTTGCTCAGGAACGGCACCTTCAGCACGAAGTTGCGCAGCTCGTGCTTGCGCTTGACGGTCTGGTCGTCGAACTCGACCGAGCCACCGTTGATCGCGATGTTGTAGATGGCAAAGCGCGCGGGCTTGGCGTTCGGGTCGGGCGGCGGGCCGGCCGAGAGCTTGGCCAGGATGTCGTCGATATCGTATTTGCCGTCTGCCAGGTGCGTGAGCAGGATGGCCGGCGCGTCGATGGTGACCGCGTCGATCACCGGTGCGAGGCGAAAGATCGACTGCAGTTCGGCGTCTGCGTAGATCCGGCCGATGGCCACCTGCGGCTTGCTGCCGTCGGCGGTGGCGATGCGCAGGTCGTTCAGCGTGAGCTCGAGCGTCCAGGGCTTGAAATCGATCTTGCCGACGGTGACTTGCCGGCCCAGTTTCTCACTGGCGATCTTCTGGAGCTGGCTCTTGGCGATCGGGGGCACCGCCAGCCAGGCGATGACCCAGAACGCCAGCAGAACCAGCAACGCGACGATCCCACGCCGCACCCATTTGTTTTGTTTGATCGAAGCGAAGTCCATCGCGGGAGTGTGCCGCAAAGAGGTGCGCAATCCCACCCGCTCCCAAGGCCCCGGAAATCTCATCGGGCCCAGAAGCAAGAAAGCCCGGCAACACGACGGACCGTCAGGTTGCCGGGCTTGATGGCGGGCATAAGACCCATGCCATCGATTCGCGCGACAGGAAGTCGATGGTTCCCACCGTGCTGGCAGCAAGAGATTGCCACCGTGGATCCTCGGACGCTGAGCCCTTGACTTGCACCTCGGACTGCCGGACCTCGGAAAAACGCCTGAAACCTCAAGCCCGTTCAGATTAGGCGGCGCACCCTCGGATTGCAAACGCGTTTTACAAAGGGATTTCCCGTAAGCAGAAACGCCTCGAAACCGTCACGTTTTTAAGCATTCATTAGCATAAAGAATCAATTCATTATGCTTGACCGAGTATTAGCCCACGCTAGAATCCGCCCTGCTCTGACCGCCCGACGCGGCAGAGCCTCCCTGAATCCGCTGCCGAATCCCAACCGGCTTGATCAGGTCACCGCGCTCCCAACCCCCTTCACTCCATGCGCGGAGCCTGATTCGTACCAATCCAAGCGCCGCTGCCTTCATCCCATCGCCTTCATGGCGCTGCGAGCCGGGTGCCGCACAGAAAGGAAGAGCGATGAACAAGGCGTTCGATGCCACAGCCCGAGGGCTAAGGACCTTCGTGTCCGACGTGGCAGACGGCTTTTTTGAAATCACCCACAACGGGTTTGCACTGGTCGGCCTGGCCATCGTGTTCGCGGCACTCGCCCTCGTGGCCCGCCCGGACCTGCGCAAGACCGGCGAGGAGCAACTGATGGGCTGGCTGCAGTCGCGCAAGCCTGCGCCTGAAGCCACCGACCTGGAGCCGACCGCCATCGAGCGCACCACGGCCGCGAGCCCCGCCGACCTGCCCAAGCAGCAGGCCGCCGTGGCGTACTGGCTGAGCAAGAAGTACCGCGTGGCCGCCGAGCCGCTGAGCGTGCTGGTGGCCGAGGCCTATGGCATCGGCAAGCGCACGAAGATCGATCCGACGCTGATCCTCGCCATCATGGCCGTGGAATCCAGTTTCAACCCGTTCGCCCAGAGCCATGTCGGCGCGCAGGGCCTCATGCAGGTCATGACCCGCGTGCACGGCGACAAGTACGAAAGCGCGGGCGGCACGCTCACCGCCTTCGACCCGGTGACCAACATGCGCGTGGGCGTCAAGGTGCTGCAGGAATGCATCGCCCGCGCCGGCTCGCTCGAAGGCGGCCTTCGCTACTACGTCGGCGCGGCCAACCTCGAGGACGACGGCGGCTACGCTGGCAAGGTGATGGCCGAGCACGAGCGCCTGCAGCAAGTGGCCAACGGCCGCGCACCGTCCACGACGGTCACGCCGCCGGGCGTGCGCGCCCAGCCGCTGCCCGTGGTGGCCCCGGCCAAGCCTGAAGAAGGCAGCGAGCCGGCCAAGGTCGCCCTGCTTTCCTCCGTCTCCTGAACGCCCCGGGCGAGGACGCCCCCGGCGGGTGTGAGCTACACTCCGCATGTACGCGACTGGCGATAGGCGCAGCACCCGCTAACGGTGCCCCGCGCTGACGTGGAATACCACTGGGAAGCGTGCCGCCTGACCACAACAGGCGTTCAGCCGTTCGCCTGGGCAGCCCTTGTTTGGTTGAAGAACAAGGACCTCGTCTTCAAAGGACTGCCATGTACCAACGCAACAACCTGGTCGAACAGACCGATCCCGAAATCTGGGCTGCGATTCAAGCCGAAAACGCACGCCAGGAACACCACATCGAGCTGATCGCCAGCGAGAACTACGCCTCGCCGGCCGTCATGGCCGCACAGGGCTCGCAGCTCACCAACAAGTACGCCGAAGGCTACCCGGGCAAGCGCTACTACGGCGGCTGCGAGCACGTCGACGTGGCCGAGCAACTGGCCATCGACCGCATCAAGCAGATCTTCGGTGCCGACGCCGCCAACGTGCAGCCGCATTGCGGCGCCTCGGCGAACGAAGCCGTGATGCTGGCATTCCTCAAGCCCGGCGACACCATCATGGGCATGAGCCTGGCCGAAGGCGGCCACCTGACCCACGGCATGCCGCTGAACATGAGCGGCAAGTGGTTCAACGTCGTGAGCTACGGCCTGGACGCCAACGAAGCCATCGACTACGACGCCATGGAACGCAAGGCGCATGAACACATGCCCAAGCTGATCATCGCGGGCGCCTCGGCCTACTCGCTGCGCATCGACTTCGAGCGCTTCGCCAAGGTGGCCAAGGACGTCGGCGCGATCTTCATGGTCGACATCGCCCACTACGCCGGCCTCGTGGCCGCGGGCGTGTACCCCAACCCCGTGCCCTTCGCCGACGTGGTCACCTCGACCACCCACAAGAGCCTGCGCGGGCCGCGCGGCGGCATCATCCTGATGAAGTCGCAGCACGAGAAGGCGATCAACAGCGCCATCTTCCCCGGCCTGCAAGGCGGCCCGCTGATGCACGTGATCGCCGCCAAGGCCGTCGCGTTCAAGGAAGCCATGGCGCCCGAGTTCAAGACCTACCAGCAACAGGTGGTCAAGAACGCCCAGATCGTGGCCGACACGCTCACCCAGCGCGGCCTGCGCATCGTGAGCGGACGCACCGAAAGCCACGTGATGCTGGTCGACCTGCGTTCGAAGGGCATCACCGGCAAGGAAGCCGAAGCCGTGCTGGGCAGCGCCCACATGACGATCAACAAGAACGCGATCCCCAACGACCCCGAAAAGCCGATGGTCACCAGCGGCGTGCGCATCGGCACCCCCGCCATGACCACGCGCGGCTTCAAGGACGAAGAGGCCCGCATCACCGCGAACCTGATCGCCGACGTGCTCGAGAACCCGCGCGACGCGGCGAACATCGACGCGGTGCGCGCCAAGGTCCACGCCCTGACGAGCCGCTTCCCTGTCTACCGCTGATCGCCCGGAAAAGCTGGCCGCATGAAGTGCCCTTTTTGCGGTCATCTTGAAACGCAGGTCGTGGAGACCCGCGTTTCGGAAGACGCCGACTTCGTTCGCAGGCGCCGCCAGTGCGGTGCCTGCGACAAGCGCTTCACCACCTACGAGCGGCCCGACGTCAACTTTCCCGTGGTCGTGAAGAAGGACGGCAGCCGCGCCGACTTCGACTCGACCAAGGTGCGCGCCTCGATGATGCTGGCGCTGCGCAAGCGCCCTGTGAGCATCGAGCAGATCGACAACGCCCTGCTGCGCATCGAGCAGAAGCTGCTGGCCAGCGGGCTGCGCGAAATAGAGTCGACCAAGGTCGGCGAACTGGTGATGCGCGAACTCAAGAAGCTCGACAAGGTCGCCTACGTGCGCTTTGCCTCGGTGTACCGCAGCTTCGAGGACGTGGACGAGTTCAGGCAGTTGCTGCGCGACATCTGACGGCTCAGCCGTCCTGGTTTTTCCTGCCGCCGCTGCCGCACGCTCCCGTGCCGCAGTCGCCGCGCTGGTCCGGGTTGCAGACCCTGGCCCGCCCCGATGCCGATACCACGATCGATGCCCTGCGGCCCGTTTCGGCCTTCAGCGTGAGGCATCCTGCCCCGAAGCCGGCGCTCGTGGCCCGGCGCGAGAAACCGTTGCTGTCGTAGCGTACGCCTTGCGCGAACCCGTCGCCGAGCGATGCGTCGACGCTGATGCCGTCCGGCAGCGCCTCGAAGCGGCGCAATGCTTCCCTGTTCTCCGATTTGTCCGATTTCTCGGAGCTCTCCGATTCAGCCTGCGCGGCGACCACGGCCCACCCACCGAGCCAGCTGCGGCCCACGAGCGCAGTGACGCTGACGCTTTGCGAGCGCCGGATGGCCTCCATGCGCGCGAGACTCAAGGCGGCGTTGAAGGCCTGCGCGGCGGCAGAGAGCCGCTGGTTGATCAGCAGGTCCCTGAAAGCCGGCGTGCCGACAGTGGCCAGCACCGCCACGATGGCCACGACCACCATCAGCTCCAGCAGTGTGAAGCCTTCGACGCGCGCACCTTCTCGCGTCTTCATTGCCAGCACCTCACGCGCTGGGCGCCATCGCAGCCCCGCCCGCCCGTGCTGTCGATCCAGAGCGCACCACCCTGCGGATCGGCAAAGCCCGGCTTCGGGCTCGCCGTGAGCCGGATGCAGCTGTCGATGTTGCTGCGCCCTTCGCAGTTGCCGCTGGCGATCGCGTACTTTCCTTCGGCCCCGCCTTCCCCCGAATCCCCGGCGTAGCGCCGATAGCGGCCGACCTGCGTGTAGTGCCGCTCCTGGTGCTGCATCTGCTGCATCAGCGCAGTGCGGGCTTCGCTGCGCCAGCCCTTGCGCACCATCTCCAGGTACGACGGATAGGAAATGGCCGCCAGGATGGCGACGATCGCCACGACCATCATCACTTCGACCAGGGTGAAGCCGCACGCTCGCCTGCTGCCGGTTCTCATGGTTTCGCTCCCCGGTAGTCCACGACCTGCCGCCAGTTCATGCGCCCCGCGCGCTGCGTGACTTTTCCGCCCCCGGCAGGCTGCGCGGTCGACAGCGCGCCCTTGCCTCCCCCACCTCGCCCGCCTCCCCCGCCTCCCCGATTGATGACCGCCAACCGACGCGTTTCCAGCCGGCGGCCGAGCGAATCGGTCGCGCTGTAGCCGCTGTCGCCCAGCTGCACCACCTGCGGCGCGCCCGGCATGCCCGCCTCCGACGGCACGCAGGTGCCCCCTTTCGACAGCCCGGTCATGGCGTTCAGCGCGCAGCTCCGCCCGCCTCCCTCGCCGCATGCGCTCGCGGGCGGAATGAGCGTGTTGAAGAACAGGAGCCCCCCATGCAGTGCCGGGTCGGCGATGACGCGCTCGCCCTTGTCGCGCGACGCCGGCAGGTCGAGGTACCAGCCGCGGCGGCCGGACGTCTTGCCGTCGAAAGCACCGAGCCCGAATGCATCGCCGGTGATCGCGAGCAGCGAAGACCCATCGACGGCGGCGGCCCGCCGCGGCTGGAGTTGCGCGCGCGCGGCATGCGCCGGAATCGGCGCACCGCTGTCATACACCCCGTAGACCGTCTGGACGCCATGGTTCGCGCGCCCAAGATCTTCGGGGCTCATGAACTTGCCGGTGCCGAACAGCACGACCGCGCCGCCGTGGGGTCCGATGCCGACCTCCGGCCGCACGGTGATCGGCTGGCGCCGGTCGCGTTCGCTCGAGGCGACCATCAGGGGCTTCGCCTTGAACGGCAAGGCGTTGCTTTCCCGCCAGGGCGCGCCGGCGGTGAAATCGAACTTCCAGAGGTTGCCTTGCGTGTCGCCCGCGTACAGGAAGCGGGTGGCGCCGCCAGCGCCCGCATAGTCGCCCGGCACGCCGAGTGCGTTGACCAGGGTGTTGTCCGCCGGAAGCGGCAGCACGATCTTGTGGTAGTTCACATCGCGCTGCCACGGCGCATTCGAAGGCTTGTCGAGCGAGAGCAGAAACAATGCGGCCCGCTTCTCCGGATTGGCGTTGTTGAAGCCCGAGGGCACCACGGCAAACCACCGGTACCTGGCCGCCTCCGAGCGCGTCGCGGCGACCGTGCGGAATTTCAGGATGCGTGGCGCTTGTGTCTGGTGGCCCATGTCGGCGTCGTCCGCGCCGGTGAACTCCCACATCACCTGCTCCTTGGAAAAGGCCGCGGGGTCGGTCACGTCGAGCGCGAAGACACCGGTGGCACCGCCCCCCGTGCCCGAGACCAGCACGCTGCGCTGCGCGCCGCCCGCCGGCTGAACGTCGACGACCGTCGCGGATCCATCGGCAAGGCTGCCGTATGCATGGTACGGCGAGGTGTAGCCCGCCAGCTTCGAGAACAAAGCACGCGGCACATAGGCGAAGAGCTCGTCACCGGTGCGTGCCGAGAACGCGTGGAGCATGCCGTCGTTGGCGCCGACGTACACCGTGGGCGCACGGCCCTGCCGCTCCTCGGTGACGAACGGCATCGAATGGGCCACGCGCCCCATGACCGAATCGCGCACACGGAACACGCCGCCGGCGACGGATTCCTCCTTGCGCCGGTCGCCTCGCAGGTAGGCCAGCCGATCGGCGCCCAGCGCGTCCGATGCGGCGGGCTCCACGTGCGGGGTTGCGCCCAGATGCCCCCTGAGAACCTCGTCGAGCGCGCTCCATTCGAATGGAATGCCTGCACCGGCGGAAGACAGCGTGAAGATCCTGCGCTTCGACGGATCGCGCGCGGCCACGGCCGGCTCGGCCATCGCGCTGCCGGTCAGCAAGGCGCCAGCGTCCCAGTCGGGCCGATCGGCACGGCGCACGCTGCCGGTGGCCTCGTCATAGCTCAACGCATGCGACAGCAACGAGCCCGCGCCACGCTGCCCGGTCGACCGGGACACATACTGGCTGGCGCCCGCCTTCGCGATGCCGACCGACGAGACCGCGCCGTTGACCGCTTCGTCGTCCGCAGGTGCGACCACCTGCCGTAGCACCCTTCGCACCGCCGCCGCCATCTGCCGGGGCTCACCGGCGAGAACGTACGTCCTTGGCTGCGGTTGGCCGTCGGCGTCGATGCCTTCCGCCCACTCGGCATGGCTTTTCACGTCCGGCCGCCCGATGCCGCCGGAGGTCTTGAAGGGATTGCCGTCGCCGTTGATGTCGACGAAGCCACCGTATTTCGCCGCGAGGTGGCGCCCGATGCCGCGCGGCCCCATGTCGATGGCGAAGGTCCGCACGCGCACGTCGGGGTGGTCGCTGCGGATCTTCCGGGTGTTGGCTCCGTAGGCGAGCCCCGCCATGCCCGACACGCGCGCCGGGGAAGACGACGACTCCTTCTCGAACGCGTCCACGGCACGGGTCCCGCTGTCGTCGCCGATGCTGTCGGTGCGCGCTTGCACGTCCCCGACCGTGACGACATGGTTCTTCTGGCATCCGACCGCCACCGGGTCCGCCAGCGCCAGGTCCGCCGAGTCCAAGACACCTCGCCCAGGCCTGAGGCCTTGCAGGTAGCGCAGCGACGCCTCGTACAGCTCGCCGACGGCATCGGGCGCGCCGTAGACACCCCCCCGGCCGATGCGGTGTATTGCGTCGATGACGCCTTTCTGCCCGGACGCCGCGGTCTTGAAGACGCCGGTCTGCGGGTCCCATTCGGCCTGCGCGTTGCCGACCTTGTCGAAGGTCGCGTCGGTCTTCAGGGGACCGGCATGCTTCATCGGTGCGAGCAGCGCATCGCCCGGAAGACGGCCGAAGACCGAAAAGCGCAGCCGCTCCGCATTCAGCTGCGCCGCGCCGACCGGCTTGCGATGGCCGCTCGGGTACTTGAAGCACAGCGACCCGCGCGCCGCCGCCTCGCCCGGTGTGCAGACGGCCACACGCGCCAGGTAGGTGCCATGCGTCGCGTCGGTGCCCGGCTCGGCGCACGAGCCTTTGGCCGAGGGGCCGACGAAGATCTTTTCGCCGCAGTTGTTGAAGTGAAGAACATCGCTCACCGGCAAGGGCGTGAGCAGGTCCAGCCGGCCCGTCAGGACCTTGTCGGGAAAGTGAACGCCTCGATAGAAGTGCGCCGGCAGTTCCGCGCGCCGCAGCACGGTTCGACCGGGCTCGTCGATCACGCGATCGCCGCCGGTCAACGCCATGCGCACGCCGTCGATGCCCGAGCTTGCAACCCAGTTCAGCAGGTTACCGCTCCACTGGCGGCTGCAGACGATTTCGCCGCCGGCGCTCTTTTTAGCGGCGGACTCGCGCTTGAAATACCCGTCTGCGCTCGCGTAGCTGTAGCAGCCCATCGGGTCCCAGAGTCCGGCATGGCTCACCGCGGCGTCGAACTCGGCGCGATGCGCCGCGCCGGCATGCGACTCGTCGAGCGCCAGGTTGAAAACCACATTGGGATCGACGCGAGATGCGACCGAGGCCAGCGGCTCGTCCGGCAGCACTGCATCGGGTGGCGTCGCCGCATGGGCGGTGATGGCCTGGCAGACGGCCAAGGTCATCGCGATCGCCACGATCGCCAGGCACAGGGTTCGATTGCAGCGCATCGCTTCGCTCCTCATGAAAGGCAACCCGGACTGGGCGCCGGTTTGGACAAGGTGGTCTGCAGGACCACCTGCGTTTCCTCGCGCATGCCGTAGCCGATGGCGGTCACGCGAAAGAGGTAGTGCGCGCCGTCGGCGCTCGCGTTCTGCAACAGGTCGGGCTGCCAGTTGCCATGGCTGCGCAGGGCTTCCACGATGTAGCGCGGCGCCCGGGCTGGAAGCGCGCCGGCGCGCGAACCGGTTGCCGCGTCGCCGCTGAGGTAGACCTGCCCGGTGAAGGCGCCGTAGGCGACCGACTTGCCGGCATCGGCCGAGAAGTCCGCGGTCATCCAGGCCGGCTCGGCACCCGGCTCGCCCGGCGCGCAAAGCCCCTGGCGATCGCCACCGCCGGCGCACCCTGCGGCAAAGGCCGAGATGTCCCGGCTGCTGAACAGGCACAGGCGCTGCCGCGCGCTGTCGTTCGGTCCGAGCACGTCGCTTTCGGCATCGAGCAACGCCGCCTCGGCGGCCTGGAACGCCACCTCGGTGTCGCGGTCGTTGCGCGCGCTGCGCTCGCTCACGAGCGAGGTCTGCGCCGCGCCAAGCGCCAGCACCGTGACGACGAGCAGCATCAGCAGCACGACGATCAGCGAGAACCCGCGCGGCGGGCGGTGCACGGAGCGGCTCATGGCACAGGGCCCGCCACGGCATTGCGCAACATCACGGTGAAGGTGGCCACGCGCCGCAGCCGGCCATCGGCCGGCGGCTTGAAGCCGGCGCCAACAAATGTGGAGCCCAGCGGATAGAGGGCTTCGTCCGACAGGCGGGGCCACGCGCCGGGCCGGTCGCTGCGCGCCACCATGCCGATGCGCAGCCCGACCACCTTGCGCCATTCGGCCGCGACCTTGTCGGCCGACGGTGCGCCTGCCTCCAGTTGCGCCGCGTCGAGCCAGCGCTCGGGCACGCCGTCGCCATCGCCGTCGTGGCCGAAGACGACGTTGAACACCTCGATGCCGCGCGCCAGCGGCTCGGCCTTGAAGCTGCCGTCTTTCTCGCTGCGGTACTTGCAATACAGCTCCGGCTCGCCGTCCGCGGCCTTGGCGATGTAGAAGAAGCTCCATGCGCGGTCGGCCGACGCCTGCGTGCCGGGCATGGGGCCGGCCTGCGGGAAGCCCATGCAGTCGACCATGGTGCCGTCGGGCTCGGTGGCATCGCCGCCGGCGCGGCTGCGGCCGAAGAAGCGCACGAGCAGCGAGTCGCTGCCGTTCACGCCGCGGCTGTTGTTCGTGCCGTGGCTCTCGTCCGTCGCGCCGACACGCGTGTTGCGTGCGCCGACGATGTGCAGTTCGGAGGGGTCGTCGGACGGCGCGCCAGCACCCGGCAACGCGACCTCCCCATCGGCGCCGGTGTGGTCCGGCGTGTAATCGGCATAGCCGGCCTGCCGCACGATGCCCTTGACGACGAAGCCGGCGAACCGCAGCGTGTCTTCCACGGCCTGCGCCTCGGCGTCGGCCGTGAAGAGCTGCTTGCTGCCGACGAACCCGGCGGTGGCGAAGAGCACCACGAGCAGCGCGAGCGCCATCGCGATGAGCAGTTCGACCAGCGTCATGCCGCGCTGGCGCGGCCACCCTGCCCGCTCAGGAACCGGGCCGGCCGTCATGGGAATGTCCTGGCACCAGTTGCATCACCAGGCGCGGCGGCGGGTTCGGCTTGCCGGCACCCTCGTTGCCGCGCGGCATCCATCCGAGCTTCACGACCACGCTGTGGCCGGTCTGGCTGCAGGCCCAGGTGTAGGCACCCTCCGCCTCGCTCCAGGGCGTCTCGTCGAAACACACGCTGACGCGCGCATCGGGCAAGGCCGCGGCGATGCGCTGCTTCCATTCGCGCATGTCCCACGCCGCGAGCTGCGCCGCGTCGCAGGCTGCGCTCGAGGCGCCGCACGACGGGCCTGCACTACCCGGCGACGCGCCTTCGGTCCATCGCTCGACCAGGTAGGCATTCGCCGGGTCGTTGCGCGCCGCGATGCCCTTGTTCATGCGCGCCTTTTCCGACAGGTCGCGAACGAGGTTGACTGCCGCCGTGAACGTGGCGGCCTCGTTGCTCGTGCGGGCCGAGGCCAGCAGCAGGCTCACGGCGCCGAGCAAGCCCACGCTCAGCACCACGACGGAAACGAGTACCTCCACGAGCGAAAAGCCCGCGCTGAAATGCTTCATTGAAGCCATAGGCCGATGTCCTCCCTGCGCGTGTGCAACTCGGGTTGCCTCTTTGTTCGCGCCATCGAAAGCCGAGCGTAAGTCGGCCCCGGTGGAGGCACGCGCACCGTTCATCCGCGCCCGAATGCCGCTCGTATGATCCAGCGACACCGCTGCCAACTTCTTCCGCCGAACCCGACATGCCCTCTCAAGAACAAGACGCCCTGCACATCGCCACCGCGCTGCGGCTGGCCACGTCGGCGCTGCTGCTGACCGATCCGAACCCGCGCGTGGGCTGCGTGCTGTGCGATGCCGAAGGCCGTGTGCTGGGCCAGGGCCACACGCAGAAGGCCGGCGGGCCGCATGCCGAGGTGATGGCGCTGCGCGACGCGGCGGCGCAAGGAAATTCGGTCGAGGGCGCGACGGCGTACGTCACGCTCGAACCCTGCTCTCACCATGGGCGCACCGGCCCCTGCTGCGACGCGCTGATCGCGGCCGGCGTGCGCCGCGTCGTCGCCTCGCTGGCCGACCCGAACCCGCTGGTCGCCGGACAGGGCTTCGACCGGCTGCGCGCGGCCGGCGTGCAGGTCGAGGTGGGCCCCGGCGCGGCCGAATCGCGCGAGCTCAACATCGGCTTCTTCAGCCGCATGGTCCGCAAGCAGCCCTGGGTGCGCATGAAGGTGGCGGCTTCGCTCGACGGCAAGACCGGCCTCGAGAACGGCGTGAGCCAGTGGATCACCGCCGAAGCCGCCCGCACCGACGGCCACGCCTGGCGGGCGCGGGCCAGCGCGGTGCTCACGGGCGTGGGCACGGTGATCGAAGACAACCCGCGCCTGGACGTGCGCCTGGTCGAGACGCCACGCCAACCGCACCTGGTGGTGGTCGACAGCCGGCTGCAGACGCCGCCCGACGCTCACATATTCATAGCAGGCCGCCCGGTCTGGATCTACGCGGCCAGCCGCGACGAGGAAAAAGCCGCGGCGCTCGAAGCGCGTGGCGCCACCGTCACCTGCCTGCCCAACGCCGACGGCAAGGTCGACCTGCCCGCCCTGCTGCGGGACCTGGCGGCGCGCGGGGTCAACGAACTGCACGTCGAATCGGGCCACAAGCTCAACGGCTCGATGCTGCGCGAAGGCTGTGTCGACGAGTTGCTGGTGTACCTGGCGCCCAAGCTGATCGGCAGAGGGCTCGACATTGCCAGCCACCTCCACGCGGGCGGCCCGCTGACCTCGCTGGCGGGCGCGCTGCCCCTGGAATTCAAGTCCGTGGACATGCTGGGCCCCGACCTGCGGGTGCTGGCCCGGGTCGCCGGAAAGGACGCCTTCTAAGGGTCCGAACCACGGCGGCCGTCGCCGGGCCGGTTCAAGGCGCGCCGCGCCTTCCCCTCGGGGCGGCGAATTACATGGCGCAAAGCGCCCATGAAAAGCCGGAGGGCTCGCGATGTCTGCGAAAATGCGCGGATGTTCACCGGAATCATCACCGGCGTGGGGCGCATCGCCGCCATCCACGACCTCGGCACCTCATCCTCCTACGGCAAAAGACTCAGCATCGAGGCGCCTTCGGGTTACCTCGACGACGTCGGGCTTGGCGACAGCATCGCGCTCAACGGCGCCTGCATGACCGTCACCACCCTCGTCCCCGAGCGACAGCAGTTCACCATCGACATTTCCGCCGAGTCCCTCGACAAGACGGCCGGCCTGACCGACGAGGGCGGCCGCATCAACCTCGAGAAGGCCCTGCGCGCGAGCGACCGCCTGGGCGGGCACATCGTGTCGGGCCACGTGGACGGCATCGGCACCGTGAGCTTCTTCGAGCCGGTCGGCGAAAGCTGGGAACTGCGCGTGGTCGCGCCCCAGGCGCTGGCCCGCTTCCTGGCCTACAAGGGCTCGATCACCATCAACGGCGTGAGCCTCACCGTCAACACGGTGAAAGACATTGCCGACGGCGCCGAGATCAGCATCAACCTGATCCCGCACACCGTCGAAAACACCTCGCTCGGCACCCTGAAGGCCGGCGCGCAGGTCAACCTCGAAATCGATACCGTGGCGCGCTACGTGGAGCGCATGCTTCAGGCGGGCGTGCTGGTGCCCCCCTCTTCCACGTATTCCAAGGACACAGCCGAATGAACGCCTCCGTCACGCCGATCGGCGCCTCCCGCGCCGCGCGCGCCCCCGCCCCGATCTCCCCGGTCGAGGAGATCGTGGCCGAGCTCGCCGCCGGCCGCATGGTGATCCTGGTCGACGAGGAAGACCGCGAGAACGAAGGCGACATCGTCATCGCCGCCGACCACATCACGCCCGAAGCCATCAACTTCATGGCGCGCCATGCCCGTGGCCTGATCTGCCTGACGCTGTCGCGCGAGATGTGCGAACGGTTGCAGCTGCCGCCGATGGTCCAGCGCAACGGCGCCAAGCACTCGACCGCGTTCACCGTGTCGATCGAAGCCGCCGAAGGCGTGACCACCGGCATCTCGGCCGCCGACCGCGCACGCACCGTGCAGGCCGCCGTGGCACCCGACGCCGTGGCCGCCGACCTGGTGCAGCCCGGCCACATCTTCCCGCTGCAGGCGGTGGACGGCGGCGTGCTCATGCGCGCCGGCCACACCGAAGCCGGTTGCGACCTGGCCGCCATGGCCGGCTGCTCGCCCGCCTCGGTGATCTGCGAGGTGATGAACGAAGACGGCACCATGGCCCGCCTGCCCGACCTGCAGATCTTCGCGGCCGAGCACGACCTGAAGATCGGCACCATCGCCGCCCTCATCGAGCACCGCAGCCGCGTCGAATCGCTGGTCGAGAAGGTCGGCTGCCGCGAGATCCAGACCAACTGGGGCACCTTCACCGCCCACGCCTTCCTCGACAAGCCCAGCCGCGGCGTGCACCTTGCGCTGGTGCGCGGCACCTGGGCGCCCGAAGACACGGTGTCGGTGCGCGTGCACGAGCCGCTGTCGGTGCTCGACGCGCTCGAGATCAACCGCTCGCTGCACTCGTGGAGCCTGGACGCCAGCCTCTCGCACATCGCGAACGAGGGCAAGGGCGTGGCCGTGCTGCTGAACTGCGGCGAAACCGCCGGCGAGCTGCTCGCGCAGTTCGACGGCACCGCGCGCCCCGCGCAAGCCCCCGAGCGCGGCCGCATGGACCTGCGCAGCTACGGCATCGGCGCGCAGATCCTGCGCGAGTGCGGCGTGCACAAGATGAACCTGCTGGGCACGCCGCGTCGCATGCCGAGCATGGCAGCGGGCTACGGCCTCGAGATCGCCGGCTACCTCACGAAAGACTGAACGACCATGCAAGGTGCAAACAAGGGCGAAACGACGCCGATCCACGGGAAGGGCCTGCGCATCGGCATCGTGCAGGCGCGCTTCAACGCCGACATCACCGACGCGCTCGCCAACGCCTGCCTCGCAGAGCTCGAAGCCCTGGGCGTGGCCGCCAACGACATCCATCACCTGAAGGTGCCCGGCGCGCTCGAAGTGCCGGTGGCGCTGCAGGCGCTCGCCGAACGCGGCGGCTACCACGCGCTGGTGGCGCTGGGCTGCATCATCCGCGGCGAGACCTACCACTTCGAACTGGTGGCCAACGAATCGGGCGCGAGCGTGAGCCGCATCGCGCTGGACTACAAGCTGCCCATCGCCAACGCGATCATCACCACCGAAAACCTCGAGCAAGCCGTTGCCCGTCAGACCGACAAGGGCCGCGACGCGGCCCGCGTGGCTGTCGAGATGGCGCAACTGCTGGCCACCCTTTCATGACCGAAGACACCTCCAAGCCCACCAAGTCCGCAGCCGGCAAGCCGCGCCAGTCGCGCGTCGGGCTCACCAGCACCGGTGCGCGCAAGGCTTCGGCCAAGTCGAACCGCAGCCGCGCGCGCGAGTTCGCGCTGCAGGCGCTCTACCAGCACCTGGTGGGCCGCAACGACCCGACCGACATCGACCACTTCACGCGCGACCTCGCCGGCTTCCACAAGGCCGACGCGCTGCACTACGACGCGCTGCTGCACGGCGCGATCGAAGGCGCGGAGCAGCTCGACGCGCTGATCCGCCCGCTGCTCGACCGCAAGTTCGAAGAAATCTCGCCCATCGAGCACGCGGTGATGTGGATCGGCGTGTACGAATTCCAGAACTGCCTGGACGTGCCGTGGCGCGTGGTGCTCAACGAGTGCATCGAGCTGGCCAAGGAATTCGGCGGCACCGACGGCCACAAGTATGTGAACGCGGTGCTCAACGGTTTGGCGCCGCAATTGCGCCCGCTCGAGGTGGAGGCCGATCGCGCTTCCGGCAAGGCCAAGGCATGAGGATCTCGACGCGCGCACAGCGCATCGAGCCCTTCTATGTGATGGAGGTGGCGAAGGCCGCGGGCGCCCTGGCGCGCGAGGTGGCCCACACCGACCGGCCGATGATCTTCCTGAACATCGGCGAGCCCGACTTCACCGCCCCGCCGCTGGTGCAGGAAGCCGCCGCCCGCGCCGTGCGCGCCGGCGCCACGCAGTACACGCAGGCCACCGGGCTTGACCACCTGCGCGAACGCATCAGCGGCTGGTACCGCCAGCGCTTCAACGTCGACGTGCCGGCCCGCCGCATCGTCGTCACGGCCGGCGCCTCGGCCGCGCTGCAGCTGGCCTGCCTCGCGCTGATCGAGTCGGGCGACGAAATCCTCATGCCCGACCCGAGCTATCCGTGCAACCGCCACTTCGTGAGCGCGGCGGACGGCAAGGCGGTGCTGGTGCCGACCACGGCCGAGGAACGCTTCCAGCTCACGGCCGACAAGGTCGAGGCCGCCTGGAGCGACAAGACGCGCGGCGTGCTGCTGGCCTCGCCCTCGAACCCGACCGGCACCTCGATCGCGCCAGACGAGCTGCGCCGCATCCACGAGGTGGTGTCCAAGCGCGGCGGCATCACGCTGATCGACGAGATCTACCTGGGCCTGTCGTACGACGATGCCTTCGCGCAGACGGCGCTGGCCATCGACGACAACGTCATCAGCATCAACAGCTTCAGCAAGTACTTCAACATGACCGGCTGGCGCCTGGGCTGGCTGGTGGTGCCCGAGGCGCTGGTGCCGGTGGTCGAGCGCCTGGCGCAGAACCTCTTCATCTGCGCGAGCACCGTGTCGCAGTACGCGGCGCTGGCCTGCTTCGAGGACGAGAGCATCGCCGAGTACGAACGCCGCCGCGCCGAGTTCAAGGCGCGCCGCGACTGGTTCATTCCGCAGCTCGACGCGCTCGGCCTCAGGGTGCCGGTGATGCCCGACGGCGCCTTCTATGCCTGGGCCGACTGCACCTCGTTCGCCGAGAAGCTCGGCATCTCGGGCAGCTGGGACTTCGCCTTCGAGACCATGAAGCGCGCCCACGTGGCCGTCACGCCGGGCCGCGATTTCGGCACGGCCGAGACCGCGAAGTTCGTGCGCTTCTCCACCGCCAGCTCGATGGCGCACCTGCAGGAAGCCATCGAACGCCTGCGTGCGATGGCCGCGATGGCGGGCACCAGGGCGCAATGAGCTACGCGTTCCCGATCCGCGTCTACTGGGAAGACACCGACGCCGGCGGCATCGTGTTCTACGCCAACTACCTGAAGTTCATGGAGCGCGGCCGCACCGAATGGCTGCGCTCCCTGGGCGTCGAGCAGCGCAAGCTGCGCGAGGAAACGGGCGGCCAGTTCGTGGTGAGCGAAACGAAGCTCAAATACCATCGGCCCTCGCGGCTGGACGACGAACTGCTGGTTACCGCCGATCTTCAACAAATGGGCACCGCGTCGTTGATAATCGGTCAGCGAGTGCTATCAAAAACAGAGCAAGAGCGTACAGGGGCCTCGGCACCTGTCTTGCTGTGCGAAGGCACGATCCGCATCGGCTGGGTGGACGCCGCCACGTTGCGTCCCGCACGCATACCGAAACAAGTCACGGGAACCCTCGAGCGCTACAGCGGCTCCATGACTCAACCTATCAAGCCATGAACCAAGATCTTTCCATCATCAATCTCCTGCTCCACGCGAGCTTCGTGGTGCAACTGGTCGTGCTGCTGCTCGTGATCGTCTCGATCGCCAGCTGGGCAGCCATCATTCGCAAGTACTTCGCGCTGCGGCGCATGCGCGCGCTGAACGACGACTTCGAGCGCGAGTTCTGGTCGGGCACCAGCCTGAACGAACTGTTCGCCTCGGCCGCGCAGAACGCCAAGTTCGCCGGCCCCATGGAGCGCATCTTCGCCTCGGGCATGCGCGAATATCAAAAGCTGCGCGAGCGCCACGTCACCGACGCGCCCACGCTGCTCGACGGCGCCCGCCGCGCCATGCGCGCGAGCTTCCAGCGCGAGCTGGACGCGGCCGAGCAGAACCTCTCGTTCCTGGCCACCGTGGGCTCGGTCTCCCCGTACGTCGGCCTGTTCGGCACGGTCTGGGGGATCATGCATGCCTTCACCGGCCTGGCCGCCCTCACGCAAGTGACGCTGGCCACCGTGGCCCCCGGCATCGCCGAGGCACTGGTGGCCACGGCCATCGGCCTGTTCGCCGCCATTCCGGCGGTGGTCGGCTACAACCGCTTCGCCCGCGAGATCGACAAGATCGCCATTGCCCTGGAGACCTACATCGAGGAGTTCTCCAACATCCTGCAGCGCAACCTCTCGGCCAACCCGAACGCCGGCGGCGCCGCAACGTCGGTGGCTCCGGCCAACCGCTGAGCGGAGGCTTCACAGATGCCCGCCGTTTCTTCCCGGGGCCGCGGCCGCCGGACGATCAACGAGATCAACATGGTCCCGTTCATCGACGTGATGCTGGTGCTGCTGATCATCTTCATGGTCACCGCCCCGCTCATCACGCCGAGCGTGATCAACCTGCCCACGGTGGACCGCGCCAACAAGCAGCCCGACAAGCCCATCGAGATCGTCATCAAGAGCGATGACGAAGTGCAGATCAAGAAAGACCCGTCCACCGGCACCGGCGGCACGTCGATCCCCATGACGCAGATCGGTGCCGCGGCCAAGCAGGCCCAGGGCGGCGACGACCAGCGCCCGGTGGTCATCAGCGCCGACAAGTCGGTGAAGTACGAGACCGTCGTGAAGGCGATGAACCAGCTCAAGCGCAGCGGCGTCGAGCGCGTGGGCCTGTCGGTCACGACCACGGGCGGCAAATAAGGCATGTCGCTCGCACTGGATCGCCCCGAGTTCGCGCCACCGCCCCAGCGCGGCACGCCGCGTGCCGTCGTGCTGGCCCTCATTGCGCACGGGTTGCTGATTGCCGCGCTCACCTGGGGCGTGCGCTGGAAAAGCGATCCCGACGAAGGCGCGGTCGACGCCGAGTTGTGGTCGTCCACGGTGCAGCAGGCGGCACCCCGCCTGCAGGCACCGCAGGCGCCCGCGCCGGTTCCCACGCCGCCGCCGCCACCACCTCCCCCGCCCGCACCGGCCCCGACGCCTGTGCCGCCCGCGCCGCCACCGCCACCCGTTGCCAAGGCGCCCGAGCCGGCCCCCGCGCCGAAGGCCCCCGACATTGCCCTGGAGCGCGAGAAGAAGCTCAAGGAGCAGAAGGAACAGAAAGAGCGCGAGCTCGAAAAGCAGCAGCAGCAGAAGAAGAAAGAGCTCGAAGCCAAGCAGCGCGCCGAGGACGAGGCCGAGAAAAAGCAGGAACAGCAGAAGAAGCTGGCCGACCAGAAGAAGCAGCAGCAGGAAGCCGAAGCCAAGAAGGCCGCCGACGCCAAGCAAGCCGAGGCGAAGAAAGCCGAGGCCGCCACGAAGCAGGCTGCCGCCGACCGTGCCGCCGCGCTCAAGCGCATGCAGGGCCTGGCCGGCGCCAGCGGCAGCGACGACGCCAAGGGCACGGCCATGCGCTCGTCGGGTCCGTCCAGCGGCTATGCCGGTCGCATTGCCGCGGCCGTGCGTCCGAACATCACCTTCCCCGATGCCGACACCGTGAACGGCAACCCGGCGGCGGAGTTCGAAGTGAGCCTGGCGCCCGACGGCACCATCGTCAACGTGAAGCTCAGCAAGTCCAGCGGCCTGCCGGGCTGGGACGACGCCGCCGAACGCGGCCTGCGCAAGACCGACAAGCTGCCGCGCGACACCGACGGGCGCATCTTCCCGTCGCTGATCGTCTCGCTGCGGCCCAAGCGCTGAGCCTCCAGCGCTGATTTGTGCACCGATTCCGGGTGGTTCCTCGCAACCGCCCGGAACTCGGCACCGGCCTTGCTGTCTACACGCGGACAACAACAGCCGGGCGTCATGCCCGCACAAGATGAATCCCAATGGCCGCATCCGCTATGGCAGCAGTCCGCTGCTCGCCAGCCCCACGCCCGTGTGGCGCAGCAAGTTCATCGTGGCCAGCATCGCCTTCGGCTTCGTGCTGCTGGCCAGCCGCGCCGCCTACGTCCAGATCTTCAACAACGACTTCTTCCAGCACCAGGGCGAGGTGCGCTACCAGCGCACGCTGGAGCTGCCCGCCAACCGCGGGCGCATCCTGGACCGCAACGGGCTGATCCTGGCGTCCGACATGCCCGCGCCCAGCATCTGGGCGATTCCCGAGGACATCGAACGCGACGACCCGGCCACGCAGCTGAAGCTCAGGCAGGCCGCGAAGCTGCTCGGCATGGCGCAGAAGGACTTCGACAAGAAGCTGGAAGACGAGGACAAGAGCTTCGTGTGGCTCAAGCGCCAGGTCGACGAGCCGGTGGCCAGGCAGGTGGCCGCGCTCAACATCAAGGGCATCTACTTGCGGCGCGACTACCGCCGCCAGTACCCCGAGGGCGAGGCCGCGGCCCATGTGGCCGGCTTCACCAACGTGGAAGACGTCGGCCAGGAAGGCATCGAGCTGGCGTTCAACCAGCAGCTGGCCGGCAAGTCGGGCTCGCGCCACGTCATCAAGGACCGGCTGGGCCACATCGTCGAGGACACCGAGGACCAGGTGCCGCCGACCGAGGGCCACGACGTGCAGCTGAGCATCGACGACCGCGTGCAGTTCGTGGCCTACGAGAAGATCCGCGACGCCGTCATCGCCAACAAGGCGCGCGCGGGCAGCGTGGTGGTGGTCGACGCGCACACGGGCGAGCTGCTGGCCATGGCCAACTACCCGAGCTACGACCCCAACAACCGCCACAACCTCACCGGCGAGCAGCTGCGCAACCGCGCCATGACCGACGTGTTCGAGCCCGGCTCGACCATGAAGCCGATCACCATCGCCACCGCGCTGCAACTGGGCCGCGTCACGCCCAACACCATCATCGACACCAACCCGGGGCGCATCACGGTGGCCGGCGCGACCATCCACGACGACGAGAACTTCGGCGTGCTGACGGTGCAGGGCGTGATCCAGAAGTCGAGCAACGTGGGCGCCACCAAGATCTCGCAGCGCATGTCGGCGCAGGAAATGTGGGACTCGTTCACCGCCGTCGGGCTGGGCCAGAAGCCGCAGACGCTCTTCCCCGGCGCGGTGACCGGGCGGCTGCGGCCGTGGAAGTCGTGGCGCCCGATCGAGCAGGCCACCATGTCGTACGGCTACGGCCTGTCGGCCTCGCTGTTCCAGATCGTGCATGCCTACACCGCCTTCGCGCACGACGGCGAGGTGATCCCGGTGAGCCTGCTGAAGAACACCGGCGAGGAGCCGGCCGGCGTGCAGGTGTTCTCGCCGCTGGTGGCCAGCGAGGTGCGCCAGATGATGCACCTGGCCGCCGCGCCCGGCGGCACCGCGCCACTCGCGCAGACGGTGGGCTATTCGGTCGGCGGCAAGACCGGCACGGCGCACAAGCAGGTCGGCAAGGGCTATGCGAGCAACAAGTACCGCGCCTGGTACACGGGCATGTCGCCCATCGACAAGCCGCGCGTCATCGTCGCGGTGATGGTGGACGAGCCCAGCGCGGGCAAGTACTTCGGCGGGCTGGTGGCCGCGCCGGTGTTCAGCCAGGTGGTGCAGCAGACGCTGCGCATCCTGAACGTGGTGCCCGACCTGGCTGTTGCGCCGATGGCTCACTGAGCACGGCTTTCACGGCAGCCACGGCTGCAGGCGTACGTCGAACGGATACGTGACGATAGAATGCGAACTATTCTCATCTTCTTGCCCTGCGCCTTCGCCCCGTGTCCGCCCTACCGCTGCCGTCCGAGCCGGCATCCATCGATGCGATCTACCGCGAACACCACGGCTGGCTGCTAGGGTGGTTCCGCCGCCGGCTGGGCGGCGCGTCGTGCGCCGCCGACCTGGCCCACGACACATTCGTGCGCCTGATGGTGTCGCGCGATGCGCAACGGCTCAACGAACCACGCGCCTTCCTGCGCACGCTGGCGCACGGCGTGGTCGTGAACCACTGGCGCCGCCAGGACATCGAGCGCGCCTGGCTCGACGCGTTGGCGGTGCTGCCCGAGCCGCTCGCGCCCTCCCCCGAAGAACGCCTGCTCGCGCTGCAGACGCTGTGCCGCATCGACGCCATGCTCGACCGGCTCAACCCCAAGGCGCGCACCGCGTTCCTGCTGTCGCAGCTCGACGGCCTCGCCTACGCCGAGATCGCGGCGCAGCTGAAGGTGTCCGAGCGCATGGTGAAGAAATACATGGCGCAGGCCATGCTGCAATGCCTGCTGCTGACGAGTTCCTGAGGAGCCTGCGCCCGATGCCTCCCGAAACCGCCACGGCGCCCGCCTTCGAAGACCTGCAGCAGGCCGCCGAATGGTTCGCCGTGCTGCAGGCCGGCGCCGTGAGCGACGCCGACCGTTCGCGCTGGCAGTCGTGGCTGGCCACGGGGCCGCAGCAGCGCGCCGCCTGGCAGCGCGTGGAAACCATCTCGGGCGAGTTCACGGGCCTGGCCGCCATGCCGGGCCTGCCCGGCCTGTCCGCGCGCCGTGTGCTCGAGCAACGCGGCGCCGCGTCGTCCAACCGCCGGCGCTCGGTGCTGCGCGCGCTGGCGCTGGTGCCGGTGGCCGGCCTCGCGGGCTGGATGGCCTCGCGGCAGGTGCCGTGGCGCGGCTGGGTCGCGGCGCACCGCACCGACACCGGCGAGCGGCGCGAGGTGGTGCTGGCCGACGGCAGCCGCCTGTGGCTCAACACGGCCACCGCTGTCGACGTCGAGTTCTCGGCCACGCTGCGCCGCATCGTGCTCTACAAGGGCGAGGTGCTCATCACCAGCGGCCACGACGAAGCCTCACCCGCCCGCCCGCTCGTGGTCGACGTGCCGCAGGGCCGCCTCACCGCACTGGGCACCCGCTTCGCCGTGCGCCACGAAGGCGACGGCGCCGTGCGCCTCGCGGTGTTCGAAGGCGCGGTGGCCTCGCAGCCCGGCGGCGGCGGCGACTCGCGCACGCTGGTGGCCGGGCAGCAAACCCGCCTCTTCGCCGACCGCGTCGAACCGCCCGAACCCGTGGCCGGGTACGGCGACGACTGGACGCGCGGCATGCTCGTGGCCGACGGCATGCGCCTGGGCGACTTCATCGCCGAGCTGGCCCGCTACCGCCCCGGCTACCTGGGCTGCGCGCCCGAGGTGGCCAGCCTGCGCATCGTGGGCGCCTACCCGCTGGCCGACACCGAGCGCGTTCTCTCGGCGCTGCAGGCCACGCTGCCGGTGCGCGTGCGCCGGCCGATGCCGTGGTGGACCGTGGTCGAAGCCGCGCAGGGCACGGCGAAACGCTGATTCGAAAAAATTTCCGGCGTGCAGGTTCCCTTTTGGCGGAGCCGGTTGGCATGACTAGTACCAACCCTCTTCTTTGCCCGAAAGCCGCCATGCCTGTGCTCCCGCCGAACCGCTCCGACCGCCGTCCCTCCCATCCGCGTCATTCGCGCCAGCTCGCGCGCGCCCTGCGCGGCGCCATGGCCGTGCTGCCCGTGGTGGCCGCGGTGCAGGCCCTGCCCGCGATGGCACAGACACAGCCCGCCGCCGCGCGCGACTACGCCATTCCCGCCGGCCCGCTGGGCACCGTGCTGAGCCAGTTCGCGAGCCAGGCCGGCATCCTGCTGTCGAGCGACGCCACCCTGACCACCGGCCTCGCCGGCTCCGGCGTGCGCGGCCGCTTCACGGTCGACGAGGGCTTTGCCGTCGCGCTGGCCGGCACCGGGCTGCAGGCCGTGCGCGGCGCCGGCAACGTGTACGCCCTGCAACGCAGCCAGACCTCCGACACCCTGTCCGAAGTGCGCGTCACGGGCCAGCGCACCGCCTCGCTGGCCCCGGTGACCGTCACCGCCAGCGCCGAGGAAGAAAGCGGCAAGGGCCCGGGCAAGGGCTTCGTCGCGCAGCGCAGCACCGGCGGCACCAAGACCGACACGCCGCTGCTGGAAACGCCGCAGTCCGTCTCGGTGGTCACGCGCGGCCAGATGGACTCGCAGGGCGCCACCACGCTGGTCGAGAGCCTGCGCTACACGCCCGGCATCGTCGCGCAGTACGGCAACACCGACCTGCGGCTGGACTGGCTCACGCTGCGCGGCTTCACGCCGCCGGCGCGCTACCTCGACAACCTGCGCCTGCCCTTCGGCGCGCGCGGCTACTCGCAGCCGCGCGTCGAGCCCTGGGGCCTGGAGCGCGTCGAGGTGGTCAAGGGGCCGTCGTCGGTGCTGTACGGCCAGTCGACGCCCGGCGGGCTGGTGAACATGGTGAGCAAGCGCCCCACGCTGGAGACCGTGCGCCAGGTCGAGGTGCAACTCGGCAGCCACAACCGCCGGCAGACGGCCTTCGACTTCGGCGGCGCGATCGACGACGACGGCGTGTGGAGCTACCGCCTGGTCGGCCTGCACCGCGAGGCCGACACCTCATACGACTACGTGTCCGAGAAGAAGAGCTACTTCGCCCCCTCGCTCACCTTTCGCCCCTCCGACGCCACCCGCATCACGCTGCTGGCCCACTGGCAGACGCTCGACTCGCCCGGCGGCGGCGGCGCGCCCGCGCTGCCCTCGGCCGGCACGCTGGACACCAGCCGCTATGCCGCGCTGCCCACGCGCGCCTTCGTCGGCGAGCCCGGCTACGACCGCTTCAACAACCGCCAGCATTTCGTCGGCTACGAGGCCGAGCACAAGCTCGACGACACCTTCACGCTGCGCCAGAACCTGCGCTACGGCAAGGTCGACGCGTACACGCAGCGCGTGCAGGCCGTCTGCCTGGCGGCCTGCAACCCGTCGTCGCTGCTGCGCTATGCGTGGGCCTTCCCCGAAACGGCCAGGCTGCTGACGGTCGACACGCAGGTGCAGGCCGACTTCCACACCGGCCCGGTGCGCCACACCACGCTGGTGGGCGTCGACTACTCCGACGAGAAGTCGTCGTTCGACGAGACCAACCTGCGCATCATCACGACGCCGTTCAACGCCTACCTGCCGGTGTACGGCCGTGACAGCGGCCAGGTGCCGTCGGTCGCCACGCACATCGACCAGCAGCGCCGCCAGACCGGCTTCTACCTGCAGGACCAGATGCACTGGAACCGCTGGAGCCTGGTGCTCGCCGGCCGCCAGGACCGCGCCATCACCGACACGCGCACGCTCACCATGGCGCCGCTGCGCCTTGCCACGGCCGACCAGCGCGACGGCAAGTTCACCGGCCGCGCGGCGCTGATGTACAGCTTCGACAACGGCGTGGTGCCGTACGTGAGCTACTCGACCTCGTTCCAGCCCGCGGCCGGCACCGACCGCCAGGGCAACGTGTTCCAGCCGACCACCGGCAAGCAGACCGAAGTGGGCGTGAAGTACCAGCCCGTGGGCACCAAGGCGCTGATCACCGCGGCCGCCTACGAGCTGACGCAGCAGAACGTGCTCACGCCCGACCCGCTGAGCCGCGCGTTCAGCGAGCAAACGGGTGAGGTGCGCGTGCGCGGCCTCGAACTCGAGGCGCGCGGCGAGGTGCTCAGGGGCCTGGACGCCATCGCCTCCTACGCCTACACCGACAGCCGCGTGACGCGCGCCAACCCCAACGCCTCGGGCGTGAGCATCCAGGGCAACCGCTTCGCCTACGTGCCGCAGCGCCAGGCCGCCTTCTGGCTGGAGTACGCGTTCCAGAACGAGGCGCTGGCCGGCCTCACCGTGGGCGGCGGCGTGCGCCACACCAGCGCCACCTACGGCGACAACGCGAACCTGTTCCGCATTCCGGGCGTGACGCTGTTCGACGCCGCCGTGCGCTGGGACCTGGGCCGCCAGTCGCCCGCGCTGAAGGGCGTGCGGGTCGCGCTCAACGTGGCCAACGTGGCCGACAAGACCTACGTGGCCACCTGCCTGTCGTCCACCGGCTGCTACTACGGCGAACGCCGCAGCGTGTACTTCACCGCCGGCTACAGCTGGTAGGCAAGAGGCGCGGGAAAAGGGCCGGCCGCGAGGCCGGGCCCCTCGTTTAGGATCGTCGGCAACTCTGTTACCGGCGCCCCTGACATGGTCGACACCTCTCCTGCCGTTCGCCTCGAAGACCTCGCTCCGCTGCCTTACCAGCAGGCCCTGGCCGCGCACCTGCAGGCGCACGAAGCCGACGCCTGGCGCTGGGCCGCGTCCGCCGAGGCGCGCGAAGAACACGCAACCGCCGTGCGCACCGAGCTGCTGCGCAGCTCGTACCGGCTCGACGCCGGCGCGCACCCCGAGCTGCACGCCAACGCCAGCCTCGCGGCGCAGCGCCTGGGCGTGACGGCACCCCTCACGCTCTACCAGGCGCCGGCGGGCAGCGGCAGCGCGATGAACGCGGCCATCTACGTCGTGCCGGGCGAGGCGCACATCGTGCTGTCGGGCCCGTTGCTCGAACGGCTGCAAGGGCCCGAGCTGCAGGCCGTGATCGGCCATGAACTCGCGCACTACCTGCTGTGGGAACGCGACGGCGGCAAGCACCACGTGGTCGACCGGCTGCTGCACGCCACCTCGGGCGACCCGCGCGCCGACGCGAGCCACCTGCAGGCCGCGCGGCGCCATGCGCTCTACACCGAGGCCTTTGCCGACCGCGGCGGCTGCGTGGCCTGCGGCGGCGCGCTCGAGCCCGCGGTGAGCGCGCTCATCAAGATCGAGACCGGCCTCGCGCAGGTCAACGTGGCGAGCTACCTGGCGCAGGCCGAGGAGATCTGCGCGGACCCGGCCATGCAGACACGCGGCGTCAGCCACCCCGAGGTGTTCGTGCGCGCCCGCGCGCTGCGCCTGTGGACCGAGCGCCAGCCCGACGCCGACGAATGGCTCGCCGCCGCGCTCGAAGGCCCGCTCGACCTCGCCACGCTCGACATGCTCGGCCAGCAGCGCGTGAGCGCGCTCACGCGCGGCGCCATCGCGCAGCTGCTGCAGCGGCCCTTCCTGCAATCGGAGCCGCTGCTGGCGCATGCGCGCCGCTTCTTCCCCGACTTCGTGCCGCCGACGTCCGCCATGCCGCCGCCCGAGGCGGTGCCCGCCGGCCTGCACGGCTACCTGGCCAGCGTGCTGGTCGACTTCGTCGCCGCCGACCCGGAGCTCGACGACGTCACCCTCGCGGCCGCGCTGGGCCTGGCCGACGCGCTGGGCTGCGCCGAGCCGTTCGAACAGCGCGTGGTGAAAGACCTGCGCTTTCCCAAGCGCAGCCTCACGCGCGTGAAGCGCGAAGCCGAAGCCCTGCTCGACAAGGCCGCCACCCAACGCCCACAGGCCGCCGCCGCATGAATTCACCGAACGCCACCGCACCGATCACCGCACCACTCGCTGCACCACTCACCGCACCGCTGCTCCAGCTGCTCGACACCGCCGAAGCCCACGGCGGCCTGCAGACCGACGACGTGCTCCACCTCGTGCTGCCGCTGCTGCGCGAAGTCTCGGCGCTGCACGAGCAAGGCAAGGTCGCCGCGCTCGGCAGCGCCTTCGCCTATCGCACGACCGACGCGCCCGGCGTACCGGCGCTCACGCTCGCGCAGCCGGAAGGCGCCGAGCCGCGCCGCAACCTCGAGGCCATCGCGCCGCTGGAGCAGCCCGCCGCCTCGGTGCTGCGCGTGGTGGGCGAACAGCGCGTCACGGTCGATGCCGATGCCGGCGTCTCGCTCGAGAACCTCGAGGTGATGGCCGATGCCGCGCCCGACGCCGTGCCCGCGCGTCCGGTCTACCTGCCCGGCTACACCGCGTGGGAGCTGCGCTTCGCCCACCACGACGCGCTGAGCGACATCCTGTGCCTGGGCCAGGTGCTGGCCAGCCTGTCGTGCGGGCTGGACTTCAGCGTCGGCGAGGAACTGACCCGCTTCGCCGCCCACCGCGGCAACCTGTTCGAGCTGAACCGCCGGCTGCACCCGGTGGTGGCCGCCGTGATCTTCGAGATGACCGCGCTGAACCGGCACGAACGCGCGCGCGACCTGCCTTCGGTCATCCGCCGCCTGGAGACCTACCGCGACCAGCCGCTGGACCTGGGCCTGGAGCGCATCGCGCCGGCCCGGGACGGCGCGGGCCAGCGCCGCCAAGCGATCCAGCTGCACCTGCGCGACCGCCTGTTCGACCTGTCGCGGCGCAACCGCCTGCTGTACTTCAAGCCGACGCAGGCGCATGTGAACCTCACCATCGCCAGCGTGCCGCTGGTGGTCGACATGAACAGCATCCGCGTCGACCAGCTCTGCGTGTGGGACGGCCGCTTCGCCACCGACATCGCCAGCTGCGACCCGGTGCCGTTGGCGCGCTGGCTGCGCTTCGAAGACCAGCCCTACCTGCCGGGCGCGCTCGACCGCATCCTGCAGGAGGCGCGGCGCGACCGCTCCGAGTACGGCTTTTCGCAGCTGTCGCTGGTCATCGCCTTCCTGCGCTGGCACAACCTGAAGGAAGGCGATGCCGAGCGGGCCGAGCGCATCGCCTCGCCGCTGCTGATGCTGCCGGTGGAGCTCACGCGCAAGAAGGGCGTGCGCGACCAGTACCTGCTCGAAGCCAGCGCCAGCGAGGCGCAGGTGAACCCCACGCTGCGCCACCACCTGCGCCAGCTCTACGGCATCGTGCTGCCCGAGACGGTGGACCTGCGCGAGACGACCCTCGAGCAGTTCCATGCGCAGCTGTCGACCCAGATCGCGCAGAGCGAACCCGGCGTGCAGCTGCGGCTGGTGCGCCAGCCCGAGATCGCGGTGATCCACCAGCGCGCGCGCCAGCGGCTCGAGCAGTTCAAGCGCCGCACCCGCGTGCGCACGCCCTCGGCGCTGCCGGTGGCCTCGCAGGACTTCAGCTACGCGCAGGACGACTTCCGCCCGCTCGGGCTGCAGCTCTTTCATTCGCGCGTGCGACCGGTGCCGCTGCCCCTGCGCGACGCCGTCGGCGCCCGCCCCGTGCCGCGCGCACCGCAGATGGCCGCCAATGCCGCCGCCGAAACCGAGCGCAAGACGCTCGAGCTGCGCGAGAGCAGCGGCAACCCGTACCAGTGGGACATCGACCTCACGGCCGTGACGCTGGGCAACTTCAATCACCGCAAGATGTCGCTGGTGCGCGACTACTCGGGCCTGGCCGAATCGGACCTGGCCAGTGAAGCCTTCGACCGCGTGTTCTCGCTGCAGCCGCGCCAGGTCGATGCCGAGACGCCGCCCGTGCTTCCGCTCGCGCAGCAATGGCCCGTGGTGCAGGCCGACGCCACGCAGACCGCCGCGGTGGCGCTCGCGCGCACCGGCACCAGCTACATCATCCAGGGGCCGCCGGGCACGGGCAAGTCGCAGACCATCACCAACCTGATTGCCGACTACGTGGGCCGCGGCCAGCGCGTGCTGTTCGTCTGCGAGAAGCGCGCCGCCATCGACGTGGTGTTCCACCGCCTGCGCCAGCAGGGGCTGGACGAGCTCTGCTGCATGATCCACGACTCGCAGGGCGACAAGAAGGCCTTCGTGCAGAACCTGCGCAAGACCTACGAACAATGGCTCGAAGCGCCCGAGGCGCTGTCGCAGGAATCCACCGAACGCACCCGGGTGCTCGACGCCATGGACCTCGACCTGCGCGCGCTCGAACGCTTCGACGCCGCCATGCGCGACGTGCCCGAGCACATCGCGGTGACGCTGCGCGAACTGGTGTCGCGGCTCATCGCGCTCAAGACGCACGACCCCGCGCTCACGCCATTGCAGGCCGAAGCGCTGCCCGCCTTCGCGGCATGGCGCAGGCATGCGGAACTGGTGTCGCGCCTGCACCTGGCGGTGACCGAAAGCCTGGGCGCGCCCAGCCTGGCGCAGCATGTGTTCGCGCAGCTCGCGCCGTCGCTGCTGAGGCAGGAGAAACCGCTGGCATGGCTGGTCGAACTCAGCGAGCGCGCCGCCGAGCTGAGCGGGGCCTGCCGCGATGCGCTCACCGACGCATGGCCAGCGCTGGCCGACAGCAAGGCGCTGTGGCGCGACGCGCTGGCCGTGGTGGCCGACGCGCGCCGCGTCGCCGCGCTGGCCGCGCGCGGGCAACTGGCGTTGCTCGACGCCGCGCACCCCAGCAGCCTCGCACTCGGCTCGACATTGGCCGAGCGCCGCACGCTGCAGCAGGCGCTGGACGACGCGACACAACGCACCAGCCACTGGCGCGACAAACTCGCGCCCGGCGACACTGAAGCCGGCCTCGCGCAAGCGCGCGCCCAGCAGGGCTCGCTGCTGCGCTGGCTGCAGCCGTCGTGGTGGCGGCTGTCGGGCGAGCTCAAGCGCCGCTACAACTTTGCCGGGCACGCCGTGCGGCCGCAGCCGAGCCAGATCCTCGAAGAACTGCTGGCCGAACACGCCGCGCGCACCGCGCTGCAGAAGCAGGCGAAGCAGATGGAGACCGACTACGGCTGCACCGACGCCGAAGCCTTCGCGCAACAGCTGCAGAGCATGCGCGGCCTTGAAGACAGCACCAGCCTGCGCGCCGAGTTCCAGGCCCATCTGCGCGCCGATGCCCTCAGCGGTGCCGCGCGCAGCGTCGAGAAGCTCGCCGCCGCCGGCACACGCACCGACACGCTGGATGCGCTGTGGCGCGAACTGGTCGTCGACGCGTCCACCCAGCCGCTGGGCGCGCTGGAGCCACTGGCCCGCACGCTGCGCGAGCAGGCCGACGCGTTGCCCTCCGTGCTCCAGCCGCTGCAGGAGCTGGCCGATGCCGACCCGGCCGTGGCCGCCGCGCTGCGCACCTTGCGGCTGCCGCCCGACGCCATCGAGTTCGCCATTGCGCGCGAAGGCCTGGAGCGCGTGTACCGCGCCGAGCGCTGGCTGCCGCGCTTCGACAGCGCCACGCTCGCGCGCCATGCGCAGCGCCTGGGCGACGCCGAACGGCAGCTGCTCGAACGCAATGCGCGCACACTGGCCGCCGCGGTGCGCCAGCGTTTTCGCGACCACGTGCAAAAGAGCGCCCTGCCCGCGAGCCAACTCGACGCCGACGGCAAGCTCTTCAAGAAGAGCTACAACGCCGGCCGCCGCGAGCTGGAGCACGAGTTCGGCAAGACCATGCGCTACAAGGCGATCCGCGAGCTGGCCAGCGGCGACACCGGCCGCGTGGTGCGCGACATGAAGCCCATCTGGCTCATGAGCCCGCTGTCGGTGTCCGACACGCTGCCGCTGGCGGCCGACCTGTTCGACGTGGTGATCTTCGACGAGGCCAGCCAGATTCCGGTGGAAGAAGCGGTGCCCGCGCTGTACCGCGCGCCGCAGATCATCGTGGTGGGCGACGAGATGCAGCTGCCGCCGACCAGCTTCTTCTCGTCGAGCCGCGACCCCGAGGACGACACCGTGTCGGTCGCGGACGAAGACGATGGCGGTGATGGCGAAGGCGACCGCATCGCCGTGGTGCTCGACGCCGACAGCCTGCTCAACCAGGGCGCGCGCAACCTGCCGGCCACCTTGCTGGCCTGGCACTACCGCAGCCGCTACGAGTCGCTCATCGGCTTCTCGAACGCAGCCTTCTATGCGGGCAACCTGTACACCATTCCGGACCGCAGCCTGCCCGCGCCCGAGCGCGGCGAGATCCTCGTGCAGTCGCGCAGCCCGTCCGAGGAATCGGTGAAGGCGCACGTCGACGCGCTGCTCTCGCGCGCCATCAGCTTCCACCGCGTGAGCGACGCGGTGTACGAGAACCGCATCAACGACGGCGAGGCGCGCCACATCGCGCAGCTGGTGCGCGAGCTGCTGCGCCGCGAGACCGGGCGCAGCCTGGGCATCGTGGCGTTCTCGGAAGCGCAGCAAGGCGAGATCGAGGACGAGCTCAATGCGCTGGGCGCGGTCGATACCGACTTCGCGGCGCGGCTCGAGGCCGAGTACGTGCGGGAAGAAGACGACCAGTTCTGCGGCCTGTTCATCAAGAACCTGGAGAACGTGCAGGGCGACGAGCGCGACATCATCCTGTTGAGCATCTGCTACGGCCCCAACCCCGAGGGCCGCATGCTGATGAACTTCGGCCCCATCAACCAGCGCGGCGGCGAGAAGCGGCTCAACGTGATCTTCAGCCGCGCGCGGCACCACATGGCGGTGATCTCGACCATTCGCCACGAGGCCATCACCAACGACCACAACGAAGGCGCGGCGGCGCTGAAGAACTTCCTGCGCTATGCGGAGTGCCAGTCGCGCGGCGACGCGGAAACGGCGCGGCGCGTGCTCGAAGGCATGAACCCGCTCACGCGCGGTGCCGGCAACGAGGCGCGGCATGCGCGCGCGGACGATGTCACGGCGCAGATCGCCGAGGCGCTGCGCGCGCGCGGCCACACGGTGGACGAGCAGGTGGGCCAGTCGCGCTTTCGCTGCGACCTGGCCGTGCGCACCACCGGCAGCGCGAACTACACGCTGGGCATCCTGGTGGACACCGCCACGCACTACGAGAACCGCAACGTGCTGGAGCGCTATGTCTCACGCCCGCGCATCCTCGGCGCGTTCGGATGGCAGGTGCAGCAGGTGCTGGCCAAAGACTGGCTGCATGCACCCGAGGCCGTGCTCGAGCAGATCGAGCAGGCCCTGGCAAAGGCCGGAAGCGTCAGCGCAGCACGCTGAGGCGCTTCACGCGGCGCAAGAAGCGCCGGGCGCCGATCAGTCGTAGACGATCAGCGCCTTGCCCGCTTCCGCCTGCGCGGTCCAGCTGGCGAGCGCCGCGTCGGTCGGGAAGAACTTGGCGCGCTCGCCCAGTTGCAGCTCGACCTGCGCGCCCGCGCGCGCCATCGACAGGCGCACGGGCAGCCCCTGGATGAGGTCGCCCACCTCGGTCTGCTCGGTGCGCGGCGGAAAGTCTCTCAGGAGCCGCGCGATGTCGGGCGCCTTGCCGTTCACCGCCACGCGCAGGAACTTGCCGAAGCGGCAGCGCGCCGTGGCCAGGTCCCACACCTGCTGCACCTGGAAGCGCGCCTCGAAGCCGCCGCGCGCGGGCTGCAGCCGGCCGCTGACGATGACGAGTTCGTCGTCCTTCAGCGTGTTGCGGTTGGCGTTGATGAGCGCCTCGTCGGCCGTCGCGTCGATCGATTCCGACTTGTCGTCGAGCTTGAAGATCGCCAGCCGGCCGCGCTGGCCGTTGATCACGCGGAAGTCGCTCACGATGCCGGCAATCACCTGCTGGTCGCGGCTGTCGAGCAGGTCGCCGATCTCGCGCTTGCAGAAGCGGCGCACCTCGTGCGACACCTCGTCGAACAGGTGGCCCGACAGGTAGAAGCCGACCGCCGTTTTCTCCAGCGTCAGGCGCTCCTTCACGCCCCAGGGCGTGGCATCGACCATGTCGGGCTCGGCGGTGGCCGAGCCGTGCTCGGCGTCGCCGAAAATGTCGACCTGCGACGCATTGGCCGCCGTGGCGCTGGCGAATTCGAAGGCGCGGTCGACCGAGGCGATCAGCGAGGCGCGGTTCTGCTGGATCGCGTCGAACGCGCCGGCCTTGATCAGCGCCTCGACCGTGCGCTTGTTGAGGCGCTGGCGGTCGATGCGCACGCAGAAGTCGAACAGGCTCTTGAACGGGCCGCCCTCTTCGCGCGCGCGCACCACGGCCTCGACCGCGAGCTGGCCCGTGCCCTTCACGGCGCCCAGGCCGTAGCGGATCACCTTGTCGGTGACCGGCTCGAAGCGGTAGTTGCCGCGGTTCACGTCCGGCGGCTCGAAGGTGATGCCGAAGTTCTTCTGGGCGTCCTCGAACAACAGCTTGAGCTTGTCCGTGTCGTCCATTTCCACGGTCATGTTGGCGCAGAAGAACTCGGCCGTGTAGTGGACCTTGAGCCAGCCCGTGTGGTACGCCAGCAGCGAGTAGGCGGCCGCGTGCGACTTGTTGAAGCCGTAGCCCGCGAACTTCTCCATCAAGTCGAAGATTTCGTCGGCCTTGTCCTGGGGAATGCCGTGCGTGGCGAGCGCGCCCGCGCGGAATTTCTCGCGGTGCTCGGCCATCTCCTCGAGCTTCTTCTTGCCCATGGCGCGGCGCAGCAAGTCGGCGCCGCCCAGCGAGTAGCCGCCCAGGATCTGCGCGGTCTGCATCACCTGTTCCTGGTAGACCATGATCCCGTAGGTTTCCGACAGCATCTCGGCCACGGCCGGGTGCGGATACTCCACGTCTTCGCGGCCGTGCTTGCGCGCCACGAAGCTGGGAATCAGGTCCATCGGGCCCGGGCGGTACAGCGCGTTCAGCGCAATCAGGTCTTCCAGGCGCGTGGGGCGCGCGTCCTTCAGCATGCCCTGCATGCCGCGCGATTCGAACTGGAACACGGCCTCGGTCTTGCCGTCGGAGAACAGCCGGTAGGTGGCGGCGTCCTTCAGCGGAATGTTCTCGAACGCGAAGTTCTCCTGGCCCTTGTGGCGCTTCATGATGAACTCGCGCGCAATCTCCAGGATGGTGAGCGTGGCGAGACCCAAGAAGTCGAACTTCACGAGGCCGATGGCCTCCACGTCGTCCTTGTCGTACTGGCTCACGGCCGACTCGCTGCCGGGCTGCTGGTAGAGCGGGCAGAAGTCGGTGAGCTTGCCCGGCGCAATGAGCACGCCGCCGGCGTGCATGCCGATGTTGCGGGTCATGCCTTCGAGCTTCTGCGCGAGCTCGACCAGCATGCGCACTTCTTCTTCCTTCTCGATGCGCTCCGCGAGCTGCGGCTCCATCTCGATGGCGTAGTTGTTCTTGTCGCCCTCGATCTTCTTCTCGGGCGGGTACTGCAGCGTGACCGACATGCCGGGCTTGTTCGGGATCAGCTTGCTGATGCCGTCGCAGAACATGTAGCTCATGTCCAGCACGCGCCCCACGTCGCGGATGGCCGCGCGCGCGGCCATGGTGCCGAAGGTGGCGATCTGGCTCACGGCATTGCGGCCGTACTTGTCCTTCACGTAGTCGATCACGCGGTCGCGGTTGCCCTGGCAGAAGTCGATGTCGAAGTCGGGCATCGAGACGCGTTCGGGGTTCAGGAAACGTTCGAACAGCAGCTTGTATTCGAGCGGGTCGAGGTCGGTGATCTTCAGCGCGTAGGCCACCAGGGAGCCAGCACCCGAGCCCCGGCCCGGGCCCACCGGGCAGCCGTTTTCCTTGGCCCACTTGATGAAGTCGCCCACGATCAGGAAGTAGCCGGGGAAGCCCATGTTCAGGATCGTGTTGATCTCGAACTCCAGGCGTTCCACGTAGCGCGCCCGCTCGGCGTCGCGCTTGGCTTCGTCGGGGAACAGGTGCTTCAGGCGCACCTCCAGGCCCTCGAAGGATTCCTGGCGGAAGAAGTCGTCGATCGGCATGCGCACGCCGTCGGCGACGAAGGGCGTGGGGAAGTCGGGCAGCTGCGGCTTGCCCAGCACCAGCGTGAGGTTGCAGCGCTTGGCGATTTCCACCGTGTTGGCCAGCGCGCTCGGCACGTCGGCGAACAGCGCCTGCATCTCGGCGGTCGACTTGAAATACTGCTCGTCGGTGAACTTGCGCACGCGGCGCGGGTTGCCCAGGATCTCGCCTTCGGAAATGCACACGCGCGCCTCGTGCGCCTCGTAGTCTTCGCGGGCCGCGAACTGAACCGGGTGCGTGGCGACCACCGGCAGCTTCAGGCGCGCCGCGAGCTTCACGGCGGCGATCACGTGCGGCTCGTCTTCCGGGCGGCCGGCGCGCTGCAGCTCGATGTAGAAGCGGTGCGTGAAGATGCCGGCCAGCCTCAGCGCCAGCTCGGCGGCGCGCTCGCCCTGCCCCTGCAGCAGCGGTTGGCCCAGCGGCCCGGCCTGCGCGCCCGACAGGGCGATCAGCCCGCCCGAGAGTTCCTCGATCCATTCGAGCTTGCAGGCCGCCTGCGACTGGCCGCGGCCCACGTTCTGCGTCCAGGCGCGCGCCAGCAGCTCGGACAGGTTCAGGTAGCCCTCCGTGCTCTGCACCAGCAGCACGATGCGGGTGAGCGCGCCGGGCTCCTTGCCCAGGCCGTCGACGAACACTTCGGCGCCGATGACGGGCTTCACGCCCTTGCCGCGCCCCTGCTTGTAGAACTTGACGGCCCCGAACAGGTTGTTCAGGTCGGTGATGGCCAGCGCGGGCTGGTTGTCGGCGGCCGCGGCCTTGACGACTTCATCGATGCGGTTGGTGCCGTCGACGACGGAAAATTCGGTGTGCAGGCGCAGGTGGACAAACATCCGGCCATTGTAGAAAGCGGCACTCCACGATGTGGGTTGACGATCCCTACAATCGCCCCCCGTGCAAGAGATTTTGAATATCGCGGCCTACAAGTTCGTGGCCATCGACGACAGCCCCGAGCTGCGCGAAGACCTGCGCGCCCGCGCGCAGGACCTGGACCTCATGGGCACCATCCTGCTGGCGCCCGAGGGTATCAACCTGTTCCTGGCCGGCCCGGCCGACGGCATACGTGCTTTTCTGGCCCATTTGCGTGCCGATGCGCGCTTTGCCGACCTGGAAGCCAAGGAAAGCTGGTCCGCGGCGCAGCCGTTCCGGCGCATGCTGGTCAAGCTCAAGCGCGAGATCATCCGCATGGACCACCCCGCCATCCAGCCCTCCGCGGGCCGGGCGCCGGGCGTGGACGCGCCCACGCTCAAGCGCTGGCTCGACCAGGGCCACGACGACGAAGGCCGCGAAATCGCCCTGCTCGACACGCGCAACGGCTTCGAGGTCGACGAAGGCAGCTTCGACGGCGCGATCGACTGGCGCATCACCAAATTCACCGAGTTCCCGCCCGCGCTCAAGGAGCACCGCGCCGATTTCGCGGGCAAGACGGTGGTGAGCTTCTGCACCGGCGGCATCCGCTGCGAGAAGGCGGCCATCCTGATGCGCGAGGAAGGCATCGAGCATGTGCTGCAGCTCGAGGGCGGCATCCTCAAGTACTTCGAGGAGGTCGGCGGCGCGCACTACCACGGCGACTGCTTCGTGTTCGACGGCCGGCGCGCCCTGGCCCCCGACCTGAGCGCCCGCGCGGCCGATGCCAGCGCGCGCGCATCGGAAGACGTCGACCTGAACCTCGGCCTGAAAAAGTAGCCGCCCCCTCAACGAACTGACCGGCCACGCCCCATGCGCATCCTCCTGGTGGAAGACGAACTGGACATGGCCTCGTGGCTGATCCGGGCGTTGACCCAGAGCGGCTTCGTGGCCGACCACGCACCCGACGCGCGCACGGCCGAGGCCTTCATGGCCGGCACCGAGTACGACGCCGTGGTGCTCGACCTGCGCCTGCCCGACAAGCACGGCCTGAGCGTGCTGGCCGACATGCGCAACGCCGACGACCGCACGCCGGTGCTGATCCTCACGGCGCAGGGCGCGCTGCAGGACCGCGTGCGCGGCCTGAACCTGGGCGCCGACGACTTCCTGACCAAGCCCTTCGAGCTGGTCGAGCTCGAGGCGCGCCTGGCCGCGCTGGTGCGCCGCAGCCGCGGCAAGCAGCACCCGCGCCTGCAGTGCGCCTCGCTCTCCTACGACAGCGAAAGCCATGCCTTCACGCTGCGCGGCACGCTGCTGTCGCTCACGCCGCGCGAGCAGGCCGCGCTCACCGCCTTGCTGATGCGCAGCGGCTCGCCGGTGGGCAAGTCGCAGCTGTTCGCCAAGGTGTTCACCAACGACAGCACCGCGGGGCCCGACGCCATCGAGGTGGTGCTGCACCGGCTGCGGCGCAAGCTGGCGGACAGCGACGTGCGCATCGTCACCGTGCGCGGCCTGGGCTACATGCTCGAAAGCATTGCCGATGGATCCTCAGGCCCCGCCGCCGGCTCCGACAGCGCCCTCGCCGACTGAGGCGCACGAGGCGCCGCAGCGCTTCGGCATCCGCGCGCGCCTGCTCGCGCTGCTGCTGCCCGGCATCGTCGCGCTGCTGGCCCTGGACAGCTGGAACGACTACCAGGCGCTGACCGATTCGCTCGTGGTCGCCTACGACCAGAGCCTGCTGGAGCCCGTGCAGGCGCTGGCCAACGGCATCGTGGTGGCCAGCGACGGCAGCGTGCGCGTGCAGGAGCCCTTCTCGATCCAGGCGATGTTCGAGTCGACGCACCTGCGCTACAAGTACCTGCACGTCGGCGTGCAGCGCATTCCCAAGGGCGAGACGCTCGACGTGCACTCGCCCGAGACCACGCTCATGGGCGTGCCCGGGCTGCCGCGCCCGGCGCAGCGCCCGCCCGACGGCACGCCGGTGTTCTACGACGCGGTGCACGAGCAGCACCCCGTGCGCGTGGCCGCGCTGCGCCAGACCGTGTACGACACGGTGCACCCCGGCGTGGCCTACAGCGTGCTCGTCCAGGCGGCCGAGGGCACCGGCCCGCGCACCGAGGCGCAGGCCGAGTCGCTGCGCCAGGAGCTGTTGCGCGACACGCGCATGGTGCTGGTGATGGCGCTGCTGGTGTGGCTGGGCGTGGCCTGGACGCTGCGCCCGCTGGAGCGCCTGCGCCGTTCGCTGCGCGAGCGTTCGCCCGACGACCTGAAGCCGCTCGACGCGAGCGGCGTGCCGCAGGAAGTGGCGCCGCTGGTCGACGCGGTGAACCACCACATCGCGAGCCACCGGCGCATGCTGGCCGAGCACTCGCAGTTCCTGGCCGACGCCTCGCACCAGCTGCGCACGCCGCTGAGCATCCTGTCGATCCAGGCCGGCTACGCGGTGCGCGAGACCGACCCTGCGCGCATGCGCGAGTCGCTGCACGCCATCGTGGCGCAGCTGTCGCGCACGCGGCGGCTCAGCGAACAGCTGCTGGCGCTGGCCCATGCCACCACCGAAGACGAGGTCGCGCCGGCCGAGCATGCCGTGGTCGACCTGAACGCCATCGCGCGCGGCGTGGTGCTGCAGTACCTGCCGCTGGCGCGCGAGCACGACCAGGACCTGGGCTGGGTCGACGCCGGCGACGAGGACGACCCGCCGGTGGTGCCCGTGAAGGCCAACGCCGCCGAGCTGCACGAGGTGCTCGCCAACCTCGTGCACAACGCCATCAAGTACACGCCGCGCGGCGGCAACATCACGGTGGCGGTGCGGCGCGACGCGTCGCATGCGCTGGCCGAGGTGTGCGACAACGGCCCCGGCATTGCGCCCGAGCGGCGCGAGAGCGTGTTCGAGCGCTTCCACCGCGACCCCGCATCGGCTGCTGGCTCGGCGCAGGCCGCGACACAGGGCGCCGGCCTCGGCCTGACCATCGCGCGCAGCTATGCGCGGCGCAACGGCGGCGACATCGAGCTCGGCCATGCCGACATGCCGGAGCGCGCAAACGGCGGTGGCCTGCGCGCCATCCTCAGGCTGCCGTTGAGCGCGGCCTGACGCGCGCGCGGCGCCAGCGCGAAGGGCCTGCCGAGGCCCGTTTTTCCAAGGGTTTCACCGGATACGACGGTACGTGATTACACGTATTTTGAGGTCCGGCGAGCCCTTTGCGACTACTCCGAAAGGCGATTGAAAGCCTCGATTCCTAGACTGCGCTCCTTCCCAACGAAGGAGACTTATGCAGCACCCGCACGGTGAAAATCCGGCCTCGCACGCGCTTCGGCCCGTATCGAAATTCAAGAAAGACTACTACGGCGGCGCACTGCTGATCGTCATCGGCCTGGCCGCCGTCTATGCCGGCATCGGCTACCGCGTGGGCGAACTCGCGCACATGGGGCCGGGCTTCTTCCCGGTCGCGCTCGGCGCGTTGCTGGCACTCACCGGGTTGCTCATTGCAGTCTCGGCGCGCGGCGACAAGGTTGCCGAAGGCGCGAGCGAAGAAGCCGCGTCGCACGGCCATCCGGGCGGCATGCCGGACATCCGCGGCGGCATCTGCATCATCCTGGGCATCCTCGCGTTCCTGCTGTTCGGCGAGTACGGCGGCCTGCTGCCGGCGACTTTCGCGATCGTGTTCATCTCGGCGCTCGGCGACCGCGACAACACGCTGACCGAAGCGCTGCTGCTGTCGCTGGCGATGTGCTTCATCGCCGTGGTCATTTTCTGGTGGGCGCTCAAGCTGCAGCTCCCCCTGTTCCAGTGGGGAGGCTGAAATCATGATTGGTCAATCGCTACACGACCTGTGGTTCGGCTTCGGCGTGGCCTTCCAGGGCTCGAACCTGATGTGGTCCTTCTTTGGCGTGCTGGTGGGCAACCTGATCGGCGTGCTGCCGGGCATGGGCGCGCTGCAGGCCATCTCGATCCTGCTGCCGCTCACCTACGTGATGCACCCGGTGCCCGCCATCCTGATGCTGGCCGGCATCTTCTACGGCTCGCAGTACGGCGGTGCCATCGGCGCCATCCTGATGAACATGCCGTCGCACCCGCCGCATGCGGTGACCTGTCTGGACGGGTACCCGATGACCAAGCAGGGCAAGGGGGGCGTGGCGCTCGGGATCACGATGATCGCCTCGTTCTTCGCGGCCTCGGTCGGCATCATCGTGATGATCTTCGCTTCGCCGTTGCTGGTGCAGATCGCGTTCAAGTTCGGCCCGACCGAGATCTTCTCGATCATGCTGCTGGGCCTGCTGGCCGGTTCCACCATGTCGCGCGGCTCGCCGCTCAAGGGCGTGGCCATGACCCTCTTCGGCCTGCTGTGCGGCGTGGTCGGCACCGACGTGAACAGCGGCAGCTTCCGCTTCGCGTTCGGCCTGCCTGAACTCAGCGACGGCCTGGAGCTGGTGGCCATCTCGATGGGCCTGTTCGGCGTGGCCGACTTCCTGCTCAACGTGAACCGCATGAAGAGCATCGGCGACACCGGCACGCTCAAGCTGAGCGACATGCGCCCGAGCAAGGAAGAGCTCAAGCGCGCCTTCCCCGCGATGATCCGCGGCACCATCGTCGGCACGGTGTTCGGCGCCATGCCCGGCACGGGCCCGACCATCACCACCTTCATTGCCTACGCACTGGAGCGCAAGGTGTCGAAGACGCCGAACAAGTTCGGCACCGGCATGATCGAAGGCGTGGCGGGCCCCGAGGCCTCGGCCCACTCGAAGACGCAGGTCGACTTCATCCCGACGATGAGCCTGGGCATTCCCGGCGACGCGGTGATGGCGCTGATCCTGGGTGCGCTGCTGATCCAGGGCATCCAGCCCGGCCCGCAGCTCATCACCGAGCATCCGGACATCTTCTGGGGCCTGATCGCCTCGTTCTGGATCGGCAACGTGATCCTGGTGGTGCTGAACGTGCCGCTGATCGGCGTGTGGGTGAAGCTGTTGAAGGTGCCCTACAAGTACCTGTTCCCGGCCGCGATGTTCTTCATTGCGACCGGCGTGTACAGCACGCAGAACAGCCTGTTCCAGATCTGGGAAGTGCTGGTGTTCGGCATCGTCGGCGCCCTGCTGATGTCGCTCGAATTCTCGGTGGCACCCATTCTGCTGGGCTTCGTGCTCGGGCCGATGGTGGAAGAGAACTTCCGCCGCGCCCTGCTGCTCTCGCGTGGCGACATGACGGTGTTCGTGACGCGCCCGATCAGCGGCACCTTCATCGGCCTGTGCGTGCTGCTGCTGGCCGGCGTGGGCTTCTCGGCCTGGCGCGCCCGTGGCGGTCGCAATGCGGTCGTCGAGCTGCCGAAGGCGCCGGCGGGTGCAGGCCCATCCGAGACCGTGGCCATGGGCAACGAGTAAGACGCAATTTCGCTGGCGCCGCGAGCGCCATGCGGACAACAAAAAGGGCCCGATGCATCGGGCCCTTTTTTTCTTCCTGCGCGCAGGCCTACCTGAGCTTCTGCGCGAACGCCAGCATGCGCTCGCCGTCGGCGTCGGTGAACACCTCCGCCGGCGTCAGGCCCACGTAGCGCCGGCCTTCAGCAGCTGCGCGAGCCGGTCCTTCAGGTGGAAGTCGTACCAGGCCTGCGGCACCCGGCTCAGACGGGTGTGGTGCCCGTGTCGGGCTCGCGCACGCCGAAGGGCTTGCCCGGCAGCGGAATGAACTCGGTCTCGCCGGGCACGTGGCCCATGCGCTGGGCGGCCCAGTCGGCGCCGGCCTCGAGGATGCGCTCGCGCCGGCTGGAGACGAAATTCCAGGTGATGTAGCGCGGGCCGTCCAGCGGCTCGCCGCCGATCACCATCAGGCGCGCGTCGCTGCTGGCGGTGAGCACGGCGCCCTGCCCGTCGGGCAGCACGGCCATGGTGTGCACCGCCACCGGCTCGCCGTTCACGGCGATGTCGGCATCGACCGCGTAGACGGCCATCTCCGGCGCCAGCGCGGGCAAGGTGAAGCGCGCGCCCGCGGGCAAGGCGATGTCGAGGTACAGAGTCTGCGAGAGCGTCTTCACCGGCGAACGCGCGCCGAAGGCCTCGCCCACCAGCACGCGCACGGCCACGCCCTGCTCCGCCAGTTCGGGAATAGCCCCGGCCGGCGTGTGCTCGAAGCTGGGTTCGGTTTCTTCATGCGCCTGCGGCAGCGCGGCCCACAGTTGCAGGCCGTGGTTCTCGTAGGTGTCGGCCTTCAGGCGCTCGGGCTTGCGCTCGGAGTGCACGATGCCGCGCCCGGCGGTCATCCAGTTGATGGCGCCGGGCTGGATTTCCTGCACGCTGCCGATGCTGTCGCGATGCATCATCGCGCCCTTGAACAGGTAGGTGACGGTCGAGAGCCCGATGTGCGGGTGCGGCCGCACATCGTGCTCGCTACCGGGCTGTTCGGTGGCCGGGCCGAAATGGTCGAAGAACACGAACGGGCCGACCGAGCGGCGCTGCGCCGCCGGCAGCAGGCGCCGCACCTTGAAGCCACCGCCCAGGTCCTTGTCGTGCGGTTGGAGCAGTTGGGGTTCGGGGGTGGTGTCGGTCATTGTGTTCTCCGTGGGGGATGTCGCTTGTTGAATTTCTCGAATCAGGCGCGCGATGTTGCCACCGCGGCAAGACGCTCGCCGAACGCGCGCGCGGTGTCGAGGTCGCCCTTGGGGATCTCGGCCGAGCTCGCGTCCGACGGCGACTGCGTCAGCAGGCCGCCGTAGCCGCCCACGTAGTTCATCGAGTCGCGCGTGGCGGCCTTGTTGTTGGTCGGCAGGATGCCCATGCTGACCCACAGGCCGCTGTGCTGCATGGCCAGCGTCCACAGGTAGGTCATGGTGGTGACCTTGTCGCCGTTCATGGTGGCGCTGTTGGTGAAGCCGGCGAAGAGCTTGTCCTTCCAGCCTTGCGTGTACCAGACCTTGGAGGACGCATCGGCGAACTTCTTGAACTGCCAGCTCACGCCGCCCATGTAGGTGGGCGAGCCGAAGACGATCATGTCGGCCGCGGCCAGCAGGTCCCAGCCGCCTTCGGCCAGGTTGCCGTCGGCATCGATGGCCAGCAGCTGCGCGCCGGCGCTGTCGGCCACGGCTTGCGCCACGCGCTGGGTGTGGCCGTAGCCGGAATGGAAGACGACGACGATGTTGGCCATTGGGTTTTTCTCCAGGGATTGAATGAGAGCGTCGAGGGCGAGCCCGAAAGCGGAAGGCGGAATGCGGGAGGCATTTCGGGGCAGAGCACGCCATTCGGCGTGATCGTGCCCCGGGAAACGGAAAGAAGAAAGCGCTCAGTTCCTGTCGATGCTGAAGCGGCCGGGACCGAAGGCGGCAAACGACAGCAGGCCGCCGGCGATGGCCATGTTCTTGAAGAACTGGATGTTCTGCGTCGCGTCGGCCCAGAACTTGTGGAAGAACAGCGCCGTCGCCACGGTGAAGACCGCCATGATCAGCGCCGTCCAGCGCGCCTTGAAGCCGACCAGCAGCGCAATGCCCAGGCCCAGTTCCACGATGATCGCGATCGCTGCCGCGACCTCGGGCAGCGGCAGGCCCGCCACCTTGGTGATGTAGCCGACGGTGCCCGCGAAGCCCATCAGCTTGCCGAAGCCGGCGGGGATGAACAGCGTGGCGATCAGGATGCGGCCGATCAGCGCCAGCGTGTCCTGGGCTGCAGCAAGGGGGTGGTTGGTTGTGGTTGCCATGGTTGAAAAACTCCTCGGTTGTTGAAATTGAAACGGGAACAGGAAAAGCCGGGCGACGAGCGCCCGGCCGGGGAACATCAGGCGGCCAGGTCGAACACCAGCACTTCGGCGTCCTTGCCGCCGGCCAGCGCCAGCTGCGATTCGCCTTCGAGCATCGCGGCGTCGCCGCCCACGAGCTTCTGGCCGTTCACCTCGAGCTCGCCGCGCACCAGGTGCACATAGCTCTTGCGGGCCGGGTCGAGCGCCAGGCTGGCCTTCTCCTCACCGTCGAGCAGGCCGGCGTACAGGCGGGCGTCGGCATTCACCGTCACCGAGCCGTCGCTGCCGTCGGGCGAGGCCACCAGGCGCAGCTTGCCGCGCTTCTCGGCGTCGGAGAACTGCTTTTGCTCGTAGCCCGGCGCAATGCCGCGCTCCTTCGGCAGGATCCAGATCTGCAGAAAGTGGGTGGTCTCGTCGGCCTTGTGGTTGAACTCGCTGTGCATCACGCCGCGGCCCGCGCTCATGCGCTGCACGTCGCCCGGCGGAATGCTTTCCACGTTGCCCATGCTGTCCTTGTGCGCCAGCTCGCCCGAGAGCACGTAGCTGATGATCTCCATGTCCTTGTGGCCGTGGGTGCCGAAGCCGGCGCCCGCCGCCACGCGGTCTTCGTTGATCACGCGCAGGTTGCCGAAGCCCATGTGGGCCGGGTCGTAGTAACCGGCGAACGAAAAGCTGTGGAACGAGCGCAGCCAGCCATGGTCTGCATAACCGCGTTCCTGGGATTTACGAACTTGCAACATCGTCGAACTCCTTCTTGTGGCCTGCCCAGCCCCTTGGGGGGTGGTCCGGGCCTTCTTCGTATGCCGCGCCGGATGCGCAGCGGATGTAGGGAACTTTAGGTCCGCACCCCCTTTGAAAAGACGCCGCGGTTTGATGGCACCATTCAAATATTTTGATCAATGGAGCCGCCATGCCCAGTCCCCGCGACGTGCTGACCCCCGACGCCCTCGCCATGCTCCAGACCGTGGCCGCCACCGGCAGCTTTGCCGCCGCCGCCCGCGCGCTCGACCTGGTGCCCAGCGCGCTGAGCTACCGGGTGCGCCAGATCGAGGACGCGCTCGACGTGCTGCTGTTCGACCGCAGCGCGCGCCAGGCCAAGGTGACCGAGGCCGGCGCCGAACTGCTGCGCGAGGCCGACCGCCTGCTCACCGAGATCGACGCGGTGGCCAACCGCGTGAAGCGCGTGGCCACCGGCTGGGAGCCGATGCTGACCATCGCGGTAGACAGCGTGATCGCGCGCGACCCGCTGCTCGACCTGGCCACGGCCTTCTTCGCGCTGGAGCCGCCCACGCGCCTCAAGCTGCGCGACGAGACGCTGTTCGGCACCATCGAGGCGCTGACCAGCGGCGAGGCCGACCTGGCCATTGGCGCGGTGCTCGACGCGGACAGCCTGACCTTCACCGCCACCGGCATCCGCAGCCGGCTGCTGGGCGAGTTGCCCTTCGTCTATGCCGTGGCGCCGCACCATCCGCTGGCACGCGTGGCCCAGCCGTTGAGCGACGTCGTGATGCGCCAGCACCGCGCGGTGGCCGCGGCGGACTCGGCCCGCCACGGCACGCCCATGACCGTGAACCTCATGGGTGGGCAGGACGTGCTCACGGTGCCGAGCATGCAGGCCAAGGTGGCGGCGCAACTGCACGGGCTGGGCGGGGGCTTTCTGCCCGAGCCGATGGCGCGGCCGTACATCGAGGCCGGCCACCTGGTGGAGCTGGAGACCGAGCGCAAGCCGCCGCGCGGCGCGCTGCATTGCGCATGGCGCGTGCGCAGCGCGGGCAAGCCGGGGCGCGCGCTCGAATGGTGGCTGGCGCAGTTCGAGCACGAGGGCACGCGGCGTGCGCTGCTCGAACGGCATCGGGGACGGTGAGGGCCGTCTCCCCACGAGCGGTTGATGAGTATTGCCGAGGATCCGCGCGGCGGCGCTAAGGGTGTGCCCTCAGGCGAAGCGGCTGCCGGACCGATGTAGAGTGCAGACACATCCAACCGCATTCCCTCCAGAAGAAAGCGTTCGTCATGACCACTCGCGCAACTGCAAAGAAGCCGGCCAAGCCGGCCGACCGCCACCGAACCCCAGCCACCCCGCGCCATTACGCCGTCGTCGGCGCCGGCATCGCCGGGGTGGCCTGTGCGAGAACGCTGGTGCAAGCCGGCCACAAGGTCACGGTGTTCGAAAGCCGGGCCACGGCCGGCGGCCGCATGGCCAGCGTCGACACCACGTTCGGGCGCTTCGACAGCGGCGCACAGTACTTCACCGTGCGCGATGCGCGCTTCGCGCTGGCGCTCGAGGCCACGCCCGGCGTGTGCAAGCGCTGGAGCGCCAACCTCGTGCGCGTGCTCGACGCCCACGGCCGCGTGGCCGAAGCGGCACTGCCCTCGCTCGAGCCCCACTGGGTGGCCCAGCCCGGCATGGACGCGCTGGTGGCGCACTGGGCGCTGCCGCTGGGCAACAGCCTCGTCACCGACACGCAGGTGACGCAGATCGAACCCGACGCGCTCGACCCGAAACGCTGGCAGCTGCGCACCGCGGGCGCCGAAGACTCGACGCACGTGTACTCCGGCTTCGACGCCGTGCTGCTCGCCGTGCCACCCGCGGGCGCCCGCGCGCTGCTGGGCGACGGCAAGCTCTCGGCCACGCTCAGCCGCAAGATCGAACGCGTGACCATCGCGCCCTGCTGGACGCTGATGATCGCCTTCCCCCAGGCCAACCAGCCCACCATGTCGCACCTGGGCCCGCAGTGGAACGCGGCGCGCAGCAACCACCACCGCGTGGCCTGGCTGGCGCGCGAATCGTCCAAGCCCGGGCGCGAACGCATCGAGCGCTGGACGCTGCAGGCCAGCGCCACCTGGTCGCAGGAACACCTGCGCGACACGCCCGCGCGCATCGAGGCCAAGCTGCTGCGCGCGTTCTCCGAGATCACCGGCATCTACGCCACGCCCGCGCACGCACAGGCGCTGCGCTGGAACGAAGCGCAAACGCAGGTGCCCGTGGGCACCACGCACCTGTGGGACGCCAAGGCGCGCATCGGCGTGGCCGGCGACTGGTGCACCGGCCACCGCGTGGAAGACGCGTTCCTCTCGGGCCTGTCGCTCGCGCTGCAGGTCATCTGATCCGCGGATGGGGGAGACCGGCCGCTTCGCGCCCTCGCCCACCGGGCCGCTGCATGCGGGCTCGCTGGTGGCCGCGCTCGCCAGCTGGCTCGACGTGCGCGCACGCGGCCCGCAAGCGCGCTGGCTGATCCGCATCGAGGACGCCGACACCGAACGCTGCCTGCCCGGCATGGGCGAGCACATCCTGCGGCAGCTGGCCGCCTGCGCCCTGCTGCCCGACGAAACGCCGGTGTGGCAGACGCAGCGCACGGCGCGCTACGACGCCGCGCTGGCGCGGCTGCAGGCCCTCGGCCTCGCCTACCCCTGCGGCTGCTCGCGCAAGGACATCAGCGAGGCGCTGGCGCGGCTGGGCCGCACGCCCGAGCGGCACGGCGAGCGCGTGTACCCCGGCACCTGCCGCAGCGGCCTGCACGGCAAGCCCGCGCGCGCCTGGCGCTTTGCCACCGGGAAGTTCGCGGCGGACAACCCGCTGCACTGGAGCGACCGCCGCCTGGGACCCCAATGCCAGGACGTGGCCGCGGAGGTCGGCGACTTCGTGCTGCGCCGCGCCGACGGCCCGTGGGCCTACCAGCTCGCGGTGGTGGTCGACGACGCCGAACAGGGCGTGAGCGACGTGGTCCGCGGCGAAGACCTGGCCGACAACACCGCGCGCCAGGTCCTGCTGCAGCGCGCGCTGGGCTTGGCCACGCCGAGCTACCTGCACACGCCGCTGGTGCGCGGCGCCGACGGCGACAAGCTGTCGAAGCAGAACGGCGCCACGGCGATAGACACCGGTACGCCGGAAGCCGCGCTGGCCGCCCTCGGCGATGCCGCGCACATGCTCGGCCTGGGGCCCGCCACGGCCCGCCATTGCGCGGACGCCCTGGCCGCTTGGGTGCCGCAGTGGCGCGCTCTCTACAATTCGCGGCCGTAATGAATTTTCCCGACACAGTGCCCCACGACCTCCCGCCCAGCGACGATGCGCCCGCTTCCGAAGACAGCGAGGACGCGGGCAAGCCGCATCCGCTGCACCGCCGCCTCAAGAGCTTCGTCAAACGCGGCGGCCGCACCACCGACGGGCAGGCACGCGCCTTTTCCGAACTGGGCCCGCTGTACCTCGTGCCCTACAAGCCTGAGCCGATCGACCTGAGCGAGGCCTTCGGCGGCCGCGCCGGCCCCACCGTGCTGGAAATCGGCTTCGGCATGGGCGAGGCCACGGCGCACATCGCGACCGTGCTGCCCGAGACCAACTTCTTCTGCTGCGAAGTGCACGAGCCCGGCGTGGGCGCGCTGCTCAAGCGCATCGGCGAGCAATCGCTGTCGAACATCCGCATCTGCGCGCACGACGCGGTCGACGTGCTCGACCACATGCTGCAGCCCGGCACGCTGGACGGCGTACACGTGTTCTTCCCCGACCCGTGGCACAAGAAGCGCCACAACAAGCGCCGGCTGATCCAGCCCGAGTTCGTGACCAAGCTGGCGCAGCACCTGCGCCGCGGCGGCTACATCCACTGCGCCACCGACTGGCAGCCCTATGCCGAGCAGATGCTGGAGGTGCTCTCCGGCGAGCCGCTGCTGCGCAACACGGCCGAGGCCTACGCGCCCAAGCCCGCGTACCGGCCGCTCACCAAGTTCGAGAACCGCGGCATCAAGCTGGGCCACGGCGTGTGGGACCTGGTGTTCGAACGCAAGGCCTGAGCGGCGCTCCCGCCGCGGGGTCCGTCAATCCGTCCTGAACTTGAGCGGCACCCGCACCCGGGTGCGCACCACGCGGCCGTCCGCCGCGCGCGCCGGGTCGAAACGCCAGTACGGCACCACCGCCATCACCGCCTTCGAAAAGGCCGGGTGCGTGGACCGCTCGATCCGCACGTCTTCGGGCACGCCCGTCTCGCCGATGGCGAAGCTCAGCACCACCTCGCCCGGCTGGTCCTGCTCGAGCATTTCCTTGGGGTAGTTCGGCTCCATCCGCTTGCGGAGGACCGCCTGCGTCACGGGCGCCGGAGCGACCGCGCGCGGCGCCGACACCTCCACCGCCGACTGCGGTGGTGACTGCGGCGGCGCGGTCACCGCGATCTCCTGGACCGCGGGCACAGGCGCTTGCGGCTGCATCTGCGTCTGCGTCTGCGGCTGCGGCTGCGTCTGCGTCTGCGTCTGCGGCTGCGGCTGCGTCTGCGGCTGCGGCTGCGTCTGCGTCTGCGTCTGCGTCGATTCGACATGCCTCGGCCCCGTCGCCATGCACCCCGCCAGTGCCAGCAACACCCCCACCCCACACCATCGGACAGCTGATTTCATCAGGGCAATTCTGGAGCACCCGCCGTCTTCCCCCTTGGCCTCGAAATTGCTACACTTTTTTACTACTGTTTAAGAAAGTGTCCTATGAACACATCGCGCAGGGAATGGCTCGGGAAGGCCGGGGGTGCACTGCTCCTGGGGAGCGGCATGGGCAGCGTGGCGGGCTCCGCCATGGCGCAGGCGGCACGCGCGGCCAGCGGCGGCGGCGGTGGCGGTGCGGCGCGGGTCGTGCTGCTGGGGCAATCGGTGCCGCTCACGGGCGGCGCCGGTGAAATCGGCAGCGCCTTCGCCGCCGGCAGCCGCCTCGCGGTGACCGACTTCAACGAACGCAACGCCGCCACGGGCCTCCAGCTGAAGCTGCTGCAGCTCGACGACGGCTACGACGCGGCCCGCGCCACCGCCAACGCGCGCACCCTGCTCACCACGAACAAGGCCGACATGCTGTTCGGCTTTGTCGGCACCGCCAGCAGCGAGGCCGGCGCCAGCGTCGCCACGCAGCAGGGCAGCCTGCTGTTCGCCCCCTTCGCCGCCTCCGACACGCTGCGCGCCGCCGACCACCCGAACGTGTTCCATGTGCGCCCCGGCATGATCGACGAGGCCCTCAAGATCGTGCGCCAGTGCGCCACCGTGGGGCAGACGCGCGTGGCGCTGGTCGGCGACGACGACGCCATGGGCCGCGCCGGCCTCGCGGCGGTCGAGCAGGCCATCACCGAGCTGAAGCTGCCTCCCATGGTGGCCACCGCGCTGGTGCCGCCCAGCGGCGACAAGCTCGACGCCGCCTTGAAGACCGTGCAGTCGAAGTCGCCCCAGGCCATCGTGCTGGTGTCGCTGTCGGGCACCACGGCCAACGCCATCCGCAAGCTGCGCAAGAGCGGCTACGCGGGCAACTTCATGGCCTTCTCGATCGTCGGCATCGACCCGCTCTACGCCACGCTGGGCAAGGACATCGGCGGCATCGTCATCTCGCAGGTGGTGCCGTCGCCGCGGCCGTCGGCCATCCCGATCGTCAAGGAGTACCTGGCGGCCATCGACAACTCCGACCAGGCCGCGTCGTACGAAGGGCTCGAGGGCTTCATCGCCGCCAAGGCGGCCGGCGAGGCGGTGCGCCGCGCGGGCCGCGGCTTCACCACCGCGAGCCTGCAGCGCGTGATGACCGGCATGACCGACTACGACGTGGGCGGCTTTCGCATCAACCTGCGCCCCGGCCTGCGCGACAACGTGCGCAGCATCGACCTGATCAGCATCTCGGCCGACGGGCGCGTGCTGCGCTGAGGCCCGCGCGGGGCCAGGCAGGGGCACCTGCTACCCCGTGCTCACCAGCGCCTGCAGCGCGTCGAGCGACAGCAGCTCGATGCGCCCGTAGCCCAGCGCGATCACGCCCTCGCCCGCCAGCGCGTTGAGCTCCTTCGACAGCGTCTGGCGCGTGATGCCCAGCATCATCGCCAGCGCCTCCTGCGGCAGCTTCAGGTCGTGCCGCAGCTGCACCGACTGCGTGGCGTCGCCGCGTGCCAGCACCAGCAGCCGGTGCGCCACGCGCGCGCGCAGGCTGCGCAGCGTGGCGTCCTCGGCCAGGCCGTAGAGCATGCGCACGCGGGCGGCCAGCATGGCGGCGATGGCGTTGGCGAACACGCCGTCGCGCATCAGCTGCACGAAAGCCTCGGGCGGCACCACCAGCAGGTCGAGCGCCTCGAGCGCGGTGGCGTCGTGCGTGCGCGGCGAGCCGTCGATCAGCGTGATCTCGCCGAACCAGTTGCCCGGCTCCAGCACCGCGAGGATGGCCTCGCGCCCGTCCTGGCGCAGCGACGAGATCTTGATGCTGCCGGCCACCAGCGCGTAGAAGCCGCCGCCGGCCGCATGGATGGGGTCGCCCTGGCGGAACACCATGGCGCCGCGGCGCACGTGCAGCAGTGCGGCCGCGCCCAGCAGCGCCTCGCGCTGGACGCGCGGAATGCTCGTGAACCACGGGTTGCGCTCCAGCGCGGCGCGGTGCGCGGCCGACAGACGTGAGATCCGGGGTTTGGGAGAGGTGGCCATGCGGGGGTTTACCAGAGGCCTGCATTGTCAAATTCTTGACAGTTGAGCGTCAAGCGCAGGCATACAGTGGCCACACCTCGAGACACCACACGACACCCCGCAAGAAAAGACGGAGACCCTCACGATGAATGCACGGGCAAGTTTCAAGAGCATGCAGGAAAGCACGCGCGAAGACTGGCAACTGATCGGCGGCGAGTTCATGCAGTTCACGGGCGGCCTGCCCGCGCGCGTGATCAAGCACCTGCAGATCCTCGAAGGCGACTACGGCGGCTTTCCGGTCGACCGCTACACCCACTCGCTGCAGACCGCCACGCGCGCCCTGCGCGACGGCCGCGACGACGAATACGTGGTGTGCGCCCTGCTGCACGACATCGGCGACACGCTCGGCAGCTTCAACCACCCCGACATCGCCGCGGCCATCCTCAAGCCCTTCGTGAGCGAGGCCAACCACTGGATGGTGCAGCACCACGGCATCTTCCAGGGCCACTACTTTTTTCACCACATCGGGCTGGACCGCGACATGCGCGACAACTTCAAGGACCACCCGCACTACGCGCACACGGCCGAGTTCTGCGCGCTGTACGACAACCCCGCCTTCGACCCCAAGGCCGAGACCCTGCCCATCGGCGAATTCGAACCGATGCTGCGCCGCGTGATGGCCCAGCCCAGGCAGAGCATCTACAAGGCCGCGCTCACCGAGCCCGCCGCCGCCTGACACATCCCACAAAAAGGACACCCCCCCAATGAACGCCTTCTCCCAACCCGAAATCCAGAAGCTCGTCTCCGCCGAGGAATGGCAGCTTCGCGTCGACCTCGCCGCCTGCTACCGCCTGGTGGCGCTGTACGGCTGGAGCGACCTGGTCTTCACGCACATCAGCGCGCGCGTGCCCGGCCCCGAGCACCACTTCCTGATCAACCCCTACGGCCTGATGTTCGACGAGATCACCGCGTCCAGCCTGGTGAAGGTCGACCAGCAGTGCAACAAGGTCATCGACTCGCCCTACCCGGTGAACCCGGCGGGCTTCGTGATCCACAGCGCGGTGCATGCCGCGCGTGAAGATATCCAGTGCGTGCTGCACACCCACACCAAGGCCGGCATCGCGGTCAGCGCGCAAAAGAACGGCGTGCTGCCCATCAGCCAGCAGTCGACCTTCGTGCTGGCCTCGCTGGCGTATCACGACTACGAAGGCGTGGCCTTCCGCGACGACGAGAAGCCGCGCCTGCAGGCCGACATGGGCCATGCCAACTTCCTCATGCTGCGCAACCACGGCTTGCTGACCTGCGGCAAGACCATTGCCGACGCCTTCCTGTCGATGTACACCTTCGAGAACACCTGCCAGATCCAGATCGCGGCGCAATCGGGCGGCAGCGAGCTCACCCACGTGAACCCGAAGATCATCGACGGCGTAGGCCAGGCGATGAAGGTGCAGAGCGGCGGCCTCGGCGGCATGTTCGTGTGGCCTTCGCTGATCCGCAAGCTCGACCGCGTCGACGACAGCTACAAGCAGTAAGACACCAGAGACCCTCCGGGGTCGCCCGTTTTCCACGGCTGCCAGTGCCTGCGCGACAGGTGCTGGCGGCCGTTTTTTCAACCGAGAACAAGCACAGGATTCCCCGAGGAGACACACCCCCATGGACGCCACCGTCATCGTCACGCGCTTCCTGTTCGGCGCGCTCGCGCTCGTCATGTTCGGGCTGGGGCTTTCGCTCTCGCCCGCCGACTTCAGGCGGCTCTTCAAGCACCCGAAGGCGGTCACGCTGGCGCTCGTGCTGCAGGTCGCCGGGCTGCCGCTCGCGTGCTATGCGATCGTCGTGGGCTTCGGCCTGCCGCCGGTGTTCGCCGTCGGGCTCATGCTGCTGGCGGCCTCGCCCGGCGGCATTTCGGCCAACCTGTTCTCGCACCTGTTCGGCGGCAACGTGGCCATGAACATCTCGCTCACGGCCGTGAACACGCTGCTGTCGATCGTCACGCTGCCGCTCATCGCCAACTGGGCCATCGGCCATTTCGCCGATGGCGGCCAGGTGGTGCCCCTGCAGACGCGCAAGCTGGTGGAGGTGATCGCCATCGTGCTGGTGCCGGTGGCGCTCGGCATGTTCGTGGCCTCGCGCCGGCCCGCCTTCGCGGCGCGCATGGAAAAGCCGACCAAGATCTTCAGCGGCGTGGTGCTCGCGGTGGTCACGGTGCTGGCCATCGCCAACGAGTTCAGCACGCTCACCGCCGCCTTCGCCCAGATCGGCCCGGCCGTGGTGCTGTTCAACCTCGTGAGCCTGTTCGCGGGCTACTACCTGAGCCGCGCCGCCGGCCTCGACAAGCCGCTGGCCACCGCCATCAGCTACGAGATCGGCATCCACAACTCCACGCTCGCCATCTTCATCGCGGTGAGCGTGCTGGGCAGCTTTCCGCTGGCGCTGCCGGCGGCGATCTACTCGGTGGTGATGTACGTCACGGCGCCGCTCTTCGGCTGGGCGCTGTTGCGGCGGCCGGCGCCCGGGGCCGCGACCGCGCAATAACGAGCGGCGAAACAGCTCCGCGGGCTGCACGTGGCAAGCTATCGGCGAACGCCTACGGCACGCGCGGTAACCCGCCGAACCGGGGCGTTTGCCATATCTGGAGAATAGGCGGCCATGCATGTTCGAACCCCGCGCTCCCTGGCGTCCTTTTTCGCTCCCGCCTGCGCCGCCTTCCTCCTCCTCGCCTCCCTCCTGCCGCCCGCGGCCGCGCAGACACCCGAAGCCCGCATCGAAGCCCTCATCGCCCGCATGACGGTGCAGGAGAAAGCCGGCCAGCTCAGCCTGTACGGCCCCGCCGACATCGAGACCCCCAACAACCCGCAGGCCGGCTGGCGCAACGCGCAGCAGGAAACCGCCGACGTGCGCGCCGGGCGCCTCACGGGTCTCTTCAACAACGCCGGCCTCGAAGGCAAGCGCCGGCTGCAGCAGATCGCGGTGAACGAGTCGCGCCTGGGCATTCCGCTGATCTTCGGCGCCGACGTGATCCACGGCTTTCGCACCATGTTCCCGATGCCGCTGGCCGAGGCCTCGAGCTGGGAGCCCGCGCTGGCCGAGCGCACCACGCGCGCGGCGGCGGTCGAGGCCACGGCCGACGGCTTTCGCTGGACCTTCGCGCCCATGGTCGACATCGCGCGCGACGCGCGCTGGGGCCGCGGGCTCGAAGGCGTGGGCGAAGACGTGTACCTGGCCAGGCAGTTCGCCGCCGCGCGCGTGCGCGGCTTCCAGGGCCCCGACCTCTCGCGCGCCGACGCCATGCTGGCCACGCCCAAGCACTTCGCGGCCTACGGCGCGGCCGAGGGCGGGCTCGACTACAACGTGAGCGACATCTCCGAGCGCACCCTGCGCGAGGTCTACCTGCCGCCGTTTCGCGCCGCGCTGGACGCGGGTGCGCTGTCGGTCATGAGCGCCTTCAACGAGATCGGCGGCGTGCCCTCCACCGCCAACCCCGCGCTGCTCACCGGCGTGCTGCGCGACGAGTGGAAGTTCAAGGGCTTCGTGGTGTCCGACTACACCGCCGACGAAGAACTGGTGGAGCACGGCTATGCCGCCAACCCGCGCGAGGCCGCCAAGCAGGCCTTCATGGCCGGCACCGACGTGAGCATGCAGAGCGGCCTGTACATGCGCTACCTGCCCGACCTCGTGGCCTCGGGCGAGGTGCCGATGGCGCGGCTGGACGAAGCGGTGCGACGCGTGCTCTACGTGAAGCAGCGGCTCGGCCTGTTCGACGACCCGATGCGCGGGCTCGACGGCCCGCCCGCCGCGCAACGCGTGGAGAACCCCGAGTTCATCGCGCTGGCCCGCGAGGACGCGCGCCGCTCCATCGTGATGCTGAAGAACGACCGCATGCTGCTGCCGCTGCCCAAGGCCGGCACGAAGATCGCGCTGGTCGGCCCTTTCGCCGAAGGCACCATCGACCTGATGGGCGCCTGGAGCCTGTTCCCGGGCCAGTCGGCGCCGGTGGGCATCGACCAGGGCCTGCGCGCCGCGCTCGGCCCCGGCTCGTCGGTGAACGTGGTGCGCGGCTCGGGCATCGAGAGCGCGCTGCCCGGCGGCATCGACGCCGCGGTGGCCGCCGCCAAAGACGCCGACGTGGTGCTGCTGGCCATCGGCGAGAGCCAGAAGATGTCGGGCGAGGCGCGCTCGCGCAGCGACATCGGCATTCCGCAGGCGCAGCAGGACCTGGCCGAGGCCGTGGCCGCCACCGGCAAGCCGGTGGTGGTGCTGCTGAGCAACGGCCGCGCCATGGCGCTGAAGGGCGCGGTGCGCGATGCGCGCGCCATCCTCGTCACCTGGTTCCTCGGCGTGCAGACCGGCCACGCCATCGCCGATGTGCTGTTCGGCGACTTCAACCCTTCGGGCCGCCTGCCCGTGAGCTTTCCGCAGACCGCAGGCCAGGTGCCCTACTACTACGGCCACAAGCGCACCGGCCGGCCCACGCCGGCCAACGCGCCCGAGACGGCCTTCAAGGCGCGCTTCATCGACGCGACGAACGAGGCGCTCTACCCCTTCGGCTTCGGCCTGGGCTACTCGCCGGTGCGCTACGACAGCGTCGAGCTCAGCAGCGAGCGCATGCCGCTGGCCGGCACGCTGCGCGTGCGCGCCACCGTCACCAACACCGGCCAGCGCGACGCCGAGGAAGTGGTGCAGCTCTACATTGCCGAGCGCGCCGCGAGCGTGACGCGGCCGGTGCGCGAGCTCAAGGGCTTTCGCAAGCTGAGCATCGCGCCGGGCGCGTCCGAGCAGGTCGAGTTCACGCTCACGGCCGAAGACCTGCAGTTCATCGGCCGCGACATGAAGCCGGTGGTCGAGCCCGGCGAGTTCGACCTGTGGGTCGCGCCCTCGGCCGTGGGCGGCATCCGCAGGCACTTCGTGCTGACGCGCGAGTGAAGATGCCGACCCGTCCAGCGCGTCCGGCACACATGCCACAGCTTCAGTCGAACACGCCCGTCAGCGCCACCCGCGTCACCACGCCCGAGCTGGTCGCGCCCACGCCCAGCGTCACGCTGTAGCGGCCGTCCTGCGAGGTGTGGCGCAGCGAGCCGCCCAGCGCGCTTTCGCTGCGGTAGTTGCCCAGGCCCACGGCATAGCTGAGCTTGCCCGGCACCATCGGCGCGGCTTCCATGGCGGCAACGCCCGCGATGCCGGCGTAGGCGCGGCGTGCGTTGTCGTCGATCTGGCCCTGCAGCCGGCCGGCCGTGATGTCGGTGTAGGCCTTGCCCAGCGGCAGGCCCTGCGCGGCCACGGTGTCGGTGTATGCGTTGGCCGAGGCCACGCCGTCCTTCACCATGCCCTGCACCTGGCCGACGTTGGTGGCGTCGGTGGCCACGCTGCCGGGCGCCACGCCCGTGAGCTGCCGGTTGCCCAGCGCCACCTCGCCCACCGACGACTGCACGCCCGCCAGCCCGACCGCCGTGTACGCGGCCTGCGCGCCGCGCGTGGTCGCGCTGCCCGCGCCCAGCGCGACGCTGTTGGCGTGCGCGGCCGTGGCGTTGCTGCCGAGCGCCACCGCGTTGTCGGCGCTCGCGCGCGCCGCGCTGCCCAGCGAGATGCTCTGGCTCGCGTTCACGTACACGCCCGCGTCGTTGCCGATGGCGATGTTGCCGTCGCCGTTCACGTGCTGGCCGGCGCCGTTGCCCTGCCCCAGGTTGCCGTTGCCCGTCACGGCCTGCCCCGACGCGTTGCCGAACGACAGGTTCTGGCTGCCCTGCACGCCGCCGCCGGCCGCCTGCCCCAGCGCGACGTTGTTGTTGCCCGAGACCTGCGCGCCGGCCATCAGGCCCGTGGCCTGGTTGCCCGAACCGGTCACGCCCGTGCCCGCGCCCTGGCCCGAGGCGATGTTGTTGCTGCCGCTCACGTTGGCGCCGGCGCCGTTGCCGTAGGCCTGGTTGGCATTGCCCGTCACGTTGCTGCCGGCGTTGGTGCCGTAGGCCTCGTTGTCGGAGCCGGTGACGTGCTGGCCCGCGTTGCTGCCGGTCGCGTCGTTGCGGTTGCCGGTGACGAACTGGCCGGCGGCGTAGCCGGTCGAGTTGTTGTAGTCGCCGGTGACGTTCTCGCCGGCGCTGCGGCCCATGGTCTGGTTCCAGCCGCCGACCACGTTGGTGCCCGCGTAGTAGCCGATCGCCTGGTTGGCGTTCTTGCCCGACACGTTGGTGCCCGCGCCCTCGCCGATGGCCAGGTTCCAGTTGGTGCCGACGTTGTTGCCCGCGCCGTTGCCCAGGCTCACGTTGCTGCTGCCGACCACGTTCATGCCGGCGTTGGTGCCCATGGCGTTGTTGTCGGAGCCCGTCACGCCGCTGCCGGCATGAAAGCCCATGGCGTTGTTGTGATCGCCGGTGACGTTGTCGCCCGCGCTGCGGCCGAACGCCTGGTTCCAGCCGCCCTTGACGTTGTCGCCGGCCTGGAAGCCGATGGCCTGGTTGGCGTTGCCGCCGCTGACGCCCACGCCCGCCCCGTCGCCGATGGCAAGGTTGAAATTGGTGCTGACGTTGTTGCCGGTGCCGGTACCGAGCGCCTGGTTGTTGGTGCCGGTGACGCCGGTGTTGCCGGTGCCCGTGCCGATGCCGAGGTTCGACTTCGCCGGGTCCCAGGTGGTGGTCTGGGCCTGGACCAGGCCCGTGCCCGCGCCGAGCGCGGCGGCCAGCCCGAGCAGGGCTGCGCCGCGCGCGGCGCGCTTGTGGTGCTTCATGGTGTCTGTGCGCGTGAAATGGACTGCGCTCAGGCCTTCAGGTGCAGCGCCATCGCCGGGTCGCTCACGCCGGGCTTGCCCGTTTCCACGCGGCCCGAGAAGCGGCGCTCGGTGCTGGCGCCGGTCATGGTGAAGTCGTACCAGTGGCCGCTGTCGTCCAGGTTCCAGTGCAGCGTGCCGGTGTCGCCCGCCGCCACATCGAGCGGCCAGGGGCCGTCGCCGCGGTAGGCGTTGGACTTCACCGTGACCGTGCCCGCCGCCGTGCCGGTGTTGTGCACCTTCAGGTAGACCTGCCCGGTGGCCGGCTCGTAGCAGACCTGCGCCTCGGGCTTGAAGGCCGCGGTGTCGGCGGCGAGCGCGTCGCCCTTGAAGCAGCGCACGAAGCCGTTGCTGCTGTAGACCCACAGCTCGTACTTGCCGCTGTCGGTGGCGCCGGTGTTCCAGTAGTCCGACAGTTGCTTGCCGGCCTCCACCGTGTAGCGGCGCGGAATGCGGTCCAGGTGCAGCGTGTCGTACACGTGGAACACGGCGCCCTGCGTGCCGGTGTTCGCGAAGATCAGCTGCAGCAGGCCGCGCGGCTCGACGCGTGCGCTGGTGTGCAGCTCGTAGGGCAGCGCGCGCGCAAAGCGCGAGCCGGTCTCCTGGTACAGCGGCTGCGGCGTGGCGGGCGCGGTGGTCACGGGCGCCGTGGGCAGCAGCCGCTGCGCCGCGTTGATCGCCGCGAAGTTGCTCATGTCGGGCAGCTTGGGAAACACCGGGTCGTTCGGGCTGACGAAGTCGAAGCACGAGGTGAGGTCGCCGCACACGGCGCGATGCCACGGGCTGATGGCGTCCACCGTGACGCCGAAGCGCTTCTCCAGGAACATGCCCATCGAGGTGTGGTCGAACACCTGCGAATTGACCCAGCCGCCCTTGCTCCACGGCGACACCACGTACATCGGCACGCGCGAGCTCAGGCCCCAGGGGCGGATCTTGCCGCTGGTGGTGTCGGCGGCGTTCAGGTAGCTGCCCACCGAGGCGTCGAAATACTCGCCGTCCAGCGGCACGGTCGACTTGCCCATCAGGTTGCCGCTGGCGTCGTACGAGGGCACCGAGGGCATCGCCAGGTGGTCGAAGAAGCCGTCGTTCTCGTCGAAGGTCACGAAGAGCGCGGTCTTGCTCCACACCGCGGGGTTGGACGTGAGCGCGCCCAGCACGTCGGAGATGAAGTCGGCCGCGCCGGCCACGCCTTCGCTGCTGCCCGGGTGCTCGGCCAGGGCCTGCGTGGGCAGCACCCACGAGACCTGCGGCAGCGTGTCGTTCATCACGTCCTGCTTGAGCTGCGCGAGGAAATTGACGGCGCCGTCGGCCGTGGCCGGACCTCCCGTCAGGCCGTGCTCATAGATGGGCGAGCCCGGCTGCGCGGTGCGGAAGCTCTGGAAGGCCAGGCAGCCGTTCATGGCGCCCGTCCAGTTGTTGTTCATGTTCTGGTAGATGTGCCAGCTGATGCCGGCCTTCTGCAGCACGTCGGGCAGCGTGTCCCACTTGAAGGCGTTGTTGACGTACTTGTAGTTGTAGGCGCTCGTGCTCGGGTCGGTCTGGCCCGAGCCGTCGGCCTGCTGCGCCCGGCCCGCGACCCAGTTCGACGGGCTGGGCCAGCAGCGCGAGTTGACGGGTTCGGAGTCGGTGTCGGTGCTGTTGATGCCCTTCTTGCGCAGCTCCGGATTGAAGTTGGAGCCCGACCAGAACACGATGCGGTTCGGGTCGGTGCCGGTAAGGATCGAGCAGTGGTAGCCGTCGCAGACCGTGAAGGCGTCGGCCAGCGCGAACTGGAACGGAATGTCCTCGCGCAGGTAGTAGCCCATCGTCGCCTGGTTCTTGAACTGGATCCAGCGGTCCATCTTTCCCTGGTTCCATGCGCCTTGCATGTCGGGGAAGTTGTGCGGCGTGCCCGAGCCGATCAGCGCGTTGGCGATCGTGGAGTCGCGGCGAAAGGGCTGGATGTCCGGGCCGCCGGCGGTGGCGTTGGGCTGGAAGAACACCGGCTTGCCGCTGGCCAGCGGAATCGGGAAGCGGTCGCCGAAGCCGCGCACGCCGCGCAGCGTGCCGAAGTAGTGGTCGAAGCTGCGGTTCTCCTGCATCAGGATGACGATGTGCTTGACGTCCTGGATGGTGCCGGTGTCGACCGCGGCCTCGACCGCGAGGGCGTTGCGGATCGCGGGCGGCAGCAGGGTGAGGGCCGAGGCCGCGCCGACGGCGCCGGCCGACTTGCGGAAGAAATCACGACGGTTGGTGGGGTTCATGGGAGTCTTTCAACGCGAGGACAAAACGAAGAACGAAGGACGAAGGAACTGGAGGGCGTGTCGACGGAGGAAGCGCGGCTCAGGGCGCGCACTTCAGCGCCGGGGTTGCCGGCTGCTCGGGCTGCTGCGTGGGCGGGGGCGTGGTGCCGGTGGGCGGCAGCACCGGCACGCCGCCGCCACCACCCCCGCCGCCACCGCAGGCGGCGAGGCTCAGGCACAGGAGGAGACCGGCCGCGGCCGATGCGACGAAGCCATACCGGGAAGCACGTGGAGTCATGACAATTTCCTTGGAGAGGAGAGAAGACGTGGGGCGAAAGAGTCGAACGAGTCGAATCAGGGCCGAGCAGCCCCCTCGGGGTTGCGCCGGCTTTGGAAAATCGGGGTGGTTGCGCCGGGAGCGCCAAGGCGTCCCGGCGCGGGAAGATCAGGGTTCAGGCATAGCGGCTGCGCAGGCGTGCCGCGACGCGGTCGAGCACCAGCACCGTGAGGAAGATCGCGATCAGGATCGTTCCGACGTGCGCGTAGTTGTACATGTCGTAGCGTCCCTTGAGCTCCTGGCCGATGCCGCCCGCGCCCACCAGGCCCACCACGGTGGCCATGCGCACGTTGCGGTCGAGGATGTACAGCGTGTAGGCGATGAACTGCGGCATCACCTGCGGCAGCACCGCGAAGCGCATCACCTTGAGCTTGTTCGCGCCGATGGCGCGCAGCGCCTCCTGCGGCTTGTCGTCGGCGGTCTCGATGTCTTCCGCATAGAACTTGCCGAGGAAGCCCGCCGAGTGCAGCGCGAGCGCCAGCACGCCGGCGATGGGACCGAAGCCGTAGGCCAGCACCAGGAACAGCGCGCTCACCAGCTCGGGCACCGCGCGGAACAGCCCGACCACGCCGCGCGCCAGCCCGTACACGGCGCGGTTCGGCGTGTAGTTGCGCGCGCTGCACCAGGCCAGCGGCGCGCTCAGCACGATGGCCAGCAGCGTGGCCCAGATGGCGATCTCGAAGGTCTCGAGCATCTTCACCGCCACGTGCCACAGGTAGCCCAGCGGCTGCACCAGCTCCTCGCGCGTGTCGACCAGTTCCTCCATCTGCAGCGTCTTCGGGTTGAGCTTGGGCTCGCGCGTCTCCACGGTCTCCACGTGCGAGAACCAGGGCAGCCGGTTGCGGTCGAAGCCCTCGATGCGCGCGGTCTCGGTGCGCTCGGACACCTGCGGCGGAAACAGCGAACGCGCGATCGTGCCCAGGCCCGACAGCACCTGCGACTGCTCGCGCAGGCCCACCGCGGCAAGCACGCCCTCACCGGTGAGCGAGAGCATGCGGCCCATCTCGACGCGCTGGCCGGCGAAGAAGCCGACCACCAGCACGAGCAGCAGCACGCAGAGGCTGCGCGTGCCGAAAGGGCGCGGCAGTTCCCACGCGGAAGCAGGACGGCCGGTGGGCGAGTTCGCGGAAGTGTTCACGGGACTGTTCATTGCGCAAGCTCCAGCACACCGGTGTGCAACGGCAGCACGACCTCGGGTTCCGCGATGTGGCCGCCGGGCCGCACGGCCGCCGGCGCGCGGCCGTAGACCGCATCGAAGACCTGCGGATCGAAGGCCCCCGGCGCGCCGTCGAACACCACCGCGCCGTGGCGCAGCGCGACGATGCGGTCCGCGAACTCGCAGGCCAGCTCGATCTGGTGCAGGCTGCACAGCACCGTGGTGCCGCGCTCGCGCGCCTGCCTGCGCAGGAGCGAGAGCACGTCGTGGCTGGTCTGCGGGTCGAGGCTGGCCACGGGCTCGTCGGCCAGCACCAGCGGCGGCGCGAGCATGAAGGCGCGCGCAATGCCCACGCGCTGCTGCTGCCCGCCCGACAGCTCGCTCACGCGGCGGCGCAGGTGCTGCTCCTGCAGGCCCACCGATTCGATGAGCTCGCAGGCCTTGCGCCGCGCCTCGTCGCTGAAGAGGCCCAGCAGCGCGCGCCAGGTCGGCATGGCCGGCAGCGCGCCCGCGAGCACGTTCTCGGCCACCGTGGAGCGCAGCACCAGGTTGAACTGCTGGTGGATCATGCCGATGCGCGGGCGGATGCGCGCCAGCGAATCGGCCGCGATGCGCACGCCCTCGACCTGCACCGTGCCCTGCGTGGGCTTCACCAGCCCGTTGGCCATGCGCAGCAGCGTCGACTTGCCCGCGCCCGAGGAGCCCAGCACCACGCAGAACTGGCCCGCAGGCACCTGCAGCGAGACACCGCCCAGCGCCTGCGTGCCGTCGGCGTAGCGCATGGCGACCGATTCGAAATTCAGCATGGCGTGCGTGCTCAGCGCTGCGCGGACTTGGCCAGGATGCGGCCCTTGAGCTCGTCGGTGAGCAGGCCCAGCTTCTCGGCGGCCACGTTGAACTCGTCTTCCGAGAACTTGGTGTCGTAGCCGTCAATCTTGCCGCCGCCGTAGCCGCGGATCATCTCGGGCGTGACGCCGGGCGCCTTGTTCACGGTGGCGAAAGCGTCCTTCAGCTTGGCCTTCAGCGGCTCGGGCAGCTTGGAGTTCAGCGCCAGCGGCGGGTAGGGAATGGCCATGCTCCTGGCGATGACCTTCACCGTCTTCGGATCGACGGCGCCCTGCTTCACGGCCTTCTCATACGAGTCGAACGAGAGCGAGGCCACGTCGACCTGGTCTTGAACCAGCGCGGCCAGGCTGCTGGCGTGGCTGCCGGTCATGCGGATGGCCGAGAGGTCGCGCGCCGGGTCCATGCCCGCGTCCAGCAGCATCGCGACCTGGAAGGTGAAGCTCGAGGCCGAGTTCACGTCGCCGAAGGCCACGCGCTTGCCCTTCACGTCGTTGATGCCCGCGATGGGCGCATTGGCCTTGGCGAACATGCCCGCGTAGTACACCGAGGCACCCTTCTCCACGCCCACGGCCAGCAGCTGCGCGCAACCGCGCTTGTGGGCCTGCACGTAGGAAACCGGGCCGAAGAAGGCGATGTCGGCCAGCTGGTTGCACATGCCCTCGACCACCGCGCCGTACGACTGGCCGACCTTCAGGTCGAAGTTCAGACCGGTGGTGCGCGTGATGGCGTTGAACACCGGCGCGTAGTCGGCCTTGGTGCCCGACTCGGTGCCGCCGTCGGCCGGGATCAGCAGCACGCGCAGCGGATGCTCGCGCGAGCCGTCGGCCACGGCCTGGGCGTGCGCGGGAAGGGACAGTGCCGCGGTCAGCGAGACAGCGGCTGCAGCGGTGGCGGCAAGGGCCAGGAGCTTGTTCTTCATGGTTCGGTTCTTTCGTTTGGAGGCAACGTGAGAGGCAGCTTGCGATGCCACCCGAGGGAGGCGATGCCGGGACTTTAGAAACCAAAGATGACAAGCAAATGAAATTAGCTCATTGCAAAACCAACATTTCACTGAGCAATATTCAATACAATTTGCCGCCATGAGCACGAACCACACGACACCGGGGAACGCGACAGGCCAGGCCAGCCAGGCCGGCGCGTTCACCGACGCCCGCCTGGCGCGGGCCCGCCACCTGCTCGTCGACCTCGACGGCACGCTGGTGCGCCAGCAGCAAGCCATAGCCGGCGCGGCCGAGCTGCTGGCGCATTTCGACGGGCGCTACGCCATCGTTTCCAACAACTCCACGCACACCGCGCCGGGCCTCGCGCAGCGGCTGCGCCGGCTCGGCCTGCGCGTGCCCGCCGAGCGCATCGTGCTGGCCGGCGAGCTGGCCGTGCGGCAGCTGGTGCGCGAGCACCCCGAGGCGCGCGTGCTGATGGCCGCGAGCCCCGCCCTGCAGCGCTATGCGCGTTCGCAGGGCTGCCAGCTGGTGCCAGGCGGCGCCGACTTCGTGCTGCTCGCGCTCGACATGCATTTCAGCCATGCGCGCCTGGCGCTCGTGGTGAACGAACTGCTGCGCGGCGCGCGGCTGCTGGTGAGCAATGCCGACGCCACCCACCCCGGCCCGCACGGCCGCGTGGTGCCCGAGACCGGCGCGCTGCTGGCGGCGGTGGTGGCGGCCAGCGGCGTGCAGCCGATGCGCGTGACCGGCAAGCCCGCGCCACTGCTGTTCGAGGAAGGCCTGCGCTGCCTGGGCGCGCGCCCCGAAGACACGGTGGTGGTCGGCGACAACCCGCTCACCGACGCCGAGGGCGCGCGGCGGCTGGGCATGGCCTGCGTGCTGGTGGGCCAGGCGCCGGGCGCGGTGGCGGCGTCGGTGGCCGGGCTGTTCGCCGGTGCGGCCGTGGATGGTGGTGGTGGTGCCGGTGCTGGTGCCGAGGCACCCGCGCAGGCGCCGTCTCAGTACCGCTTGAGCGAAAGCACGTCGAAGGTCTGGCGCAGCGTGCGCACCGAGGTGTCGTAGTCCGACAGCGCCAGGCAGGCGATCAGCACGTCGATGATCGCCAGCTGCGCGAGCCGGCTGGTCATCGCCTCGGTGCGGAAGTTGGTCTCGCGCGCCATCGTGAACAGCATCACGTCGGCGTAGGCCTGGATCGGCGACTTGCCGAAGTTGGTGATGCACACCGTGGACGCGCCCGCCTCCTTGGCCAGGCGCGTGGCCGTCACCGTCTCGTGCGAGCTGCCCGAATGCGAGATGGTCAGCACCGCCGTCTTCGCATCGGTCAGCGAGGCGCTGATGGCCTGCACGTGCGAGTCGACCGCCAGCTTCACGTTCAGGCCGATGCGCAGCATGCGGTAGTGCGCGTCCTCGGCAATGGTGGCCGAGCTGCCGATGCCGTAGATCTCGATGCGCTCGGCCTTGCGGAACAGCTTCACCGCGCGCTCCATCGCCTTCGCGTCGAGCGTGGATTCGGTGTCGTGCAGCGTCTGCACGTTGCTCTGGAAGATCTTGCGGATCACCGCCGTCGCGTTGTCCTGCGGGTCCAGGTCTTCGTGGATGAAATCCACCGGACGCACCAGCTCCTGCGCCAGCGCGATCTTGATCTGCTGGAAGCCCGTGGCGCCGAGGTTCTTGCACAGGCCCACGATGCTGCCTTCGCTGGAGCCCGTGCGCTCGGCCACTTCGCTGACCGACATGTGCACCACCTCGCGCGGGTTCTTCACGATGAAGTCGGCGATGCGCTGACCCACCGGCCCCAGCGAGGACCACAGCGTCTGGATGCGCGCGAGCACGGCGGAGACCGGGACGTCGGACGCCTCGGGGGCGGGGGCGGCAAGCGCCGCGGCGGGCGCCTTGTTGCGGGGTGCGGAAACCTTGCCGCCTTCGGGTGCAGAAGCCTTGTCGCCTTCGGCTCTGGGGGTGCTGTTGCGCTTCATTGGCCGCGAGCTTACCCGCCCTCGATGGCGGTTTCATGCATTGCGGCGCCGGGCGCCGCGGCTCACGCGCCTCTCATTTGCCTCTCATTTGCCTCTCGCTCGCCGCTTACTCCCCGCTGTTGCTCGCAGGCAGGTTCGCCGACGCCACCGGCGGCACCACCTGCGACTCGAGCACTTCGGTCGGATGCATCGCGTTGTTGGCGCGCACCGCCTCGGCCTGCACCTGCGCGCGGTCCGCGCCCGACACCGGCGTGGCCACCTGCGACTCGAGCACCTCGGTCGAATGCATGGCGTTGTTGGCGCGCATGGCGTCGGCGGCCACCGCGTCGCGCGACAGGGTCGAGTGCGACATCTGCGGATAGTCGGGATCGGCCTGGCCGCCCGCGTGCGCGAGGGAAGCCAGCGCCAGCATGGGCACGGCGGCGATGCACAGGGTTGCTGTACGAACTCTCATGGTTGTCTCCTGGAGTGAAGGTGTTTTCACTCTAGGACGCGGCACTTACCGGGCGGTGAGAGTTCGCTTATGCAGGGGTGAGAGTTGGCTTAGGCAGCAGTGAGAACGCACGGGCAAGGCAGGGGTGCGCCGCGCTGTCGAAGCCCTATATTCGGCTGTCGTCAGGTCCCACCGAAACAGGAGCGCCCCGCACCGATGAGCCGATTCACCTTGACCGAAGTCACGCCGTCCGTCCCCGAAGGGCTGCGCTGCCGATTCCTGCTGGCCGACCGCGCGCAGACCCAGCGCATGACCGTGCTGGTCGTCGCCTTCGAAGGCGACTACCCCGACGGCAGCCTGGGCAACAACCACGGCGCCTTCATCGCCACGCGCACGCTGCACGGTCTCCATGCCTTCTGCGCCGACTGCGTGGTGCTCGACTTCCGCGCAATGACCTACCGCTGGGGCAACACGCTGCTGCAGGTCTTCCAGGACGTCTCGCAGTTCATGGACTCGGACGGCGAGCCGGGCGCACCGCCGTTTCCGGTGCTGGCCGTCACCTCGGAGAAATCGCGGGCGGCCTTCCTGGGCCTCGTCACCCCCCACGGCAGGCCCGTGCCGCCCTGGCACTTCGACGACATCGATGCGGCGATTGCCTGCGGCAGCCGCAAGGCCGAGGAATGGCTGGCGTCCTGAGCGGACCGATGAACGCACCCATGCCCGCGACCGCTCTCCCCCTCCCCCTGCCCATGGACCTGCCCATCGCGCTCGTCTCCGACACGCTCGTCAACAGCTTCTGCTTTCGCGCGAACGGCCAGGTCACCGCCACGATCGGCACGAAGAACGGGCCGCTCGCCGGGCCGCTCTACCGTTACCGCGTGCTGTCGCAAGACAGCATCGAGATCATTCGCTCCGACGCGCACGTCGAACGCTGGACCGGCATCCGCGTCGAAGGCGCGCTGCTCCATGTGCAGCGCGACGGCCGTAGCGCCACCTTCACCATCGGGAGGCCCGCCCCATGAAAGTCAAACGCATCGTCGCCAACATCGCTGCCGCCGACCCCGCGCGCGCCGCCGTCTTCTACCAGGACGTGCTCGGCCTCGACCTGCTCATGGACCACGGCTGGATCCAGACCTACGGCGCCAAGGCAGACATGGCGGTGCAGCTCAGCGTCGCGTCGGAAGGCGGCTCGGGCACGCCGGTGCCCGATCTGTCCATCGAGGTGGACGATGTCGACACGGCCTTCGCGCGCATGAAGGCCGCGGGCTTCGTCGTCGAATACGGCCCGGTCGACGAGCCCTGGGGCGTGCGCCGCTTCTACGTGCGCGACCCGTTCGGCAAGCTCGTCAACATCCTCGCGCACACCTGAGCATGCGCTCCCCCGGGGCTCAGTCGATCCCGTGGAACACGCTGTCGTCGGGGCCGATGTGCGAGGGCGGCGTCCATGCGGCGTCGCGCATCGAACGGCTCACGAGCTTGTCGACGCCCAGCAGCGTGGCAAAGATCGCCATGCGCACCGGAATGCCGTTGTCGGTCTGGCGGAAGATGGCCAGGCGCGGGTCGTTGTTGAGGTCCACGCTCAGGTCGTGCGAGCCGGGGCGGCCGTCGCGCGGCAGCGGGTGCATCACCACCACCTCGGGCTTGCAGGACGACTCGACCAGCGCGCGGTTGATCTCGAACGCGTTGTCGAAGCCTTCGAGCACTTCGTCGTTGGCAAAGCGCTCCTTCTGGATGCGCGTGGCGTAGATGATGTCCGCGCCGGCCAGCGCCTGCGCGGGCGTGGCGGCGGTCTCGACCACGTGGCCGTTGCGGCTCACGGCCTCGACGATTTCCGCCGGCATGGCCAGCGAGGGCGGCGAGACCAGCGTGAACTTCATGCCCTTGTACAGCGCCAGCAGCTTGATCAGCGAATGCACCGTGCGCCCGTACTTCAGGTCGCCGACCATCGCGATGTGCGCGCCGTCCACCAGCTTGCCCAGCCGCGAGAACTCGCGCTGGATGGTGTACAGGTCGAGCAGCGCCTGGCTCGGGTGCTCGCCCGGCCCGTCGCCGCCGTTGATGACGGGCACGTTGGTGGCGCGCGCGAACTCGGCCACCGAGCCCTGCTCGGGATGCCGCACCACGATCGCGTCGACGTAGCCGCTGATGACGCGGCTGGTGTCGTAGATCGACTCGCCCTTGGCCATCGACGAAAAGGTGAAGCCCGTGGTGTCGCACACCGAGCCGCCCAGCCGGCAGAACGCCGCGCCGAAGCTCACGCGGGTGCGCGTGCTGGCCTCGAAGAACAGGTTGGCCAGCACGGCGCCCTCGAGCACGCGGCTGACCTTGCGGCGGCGCGCAATGGGCTGCATGACGTCGGCCAGCTGGAACAGCTCGTCGATGGCGTCCCGGTTGAACTGGCTCACGGACAAGAGGTGGTGCGAGCCGTCGACCGCCATCGAGCGGCGCAGCGCACCTTCATGTGCGCTCTGCGTATATTCACCGCGCCGCCCGTCGGAGGCCAGGATCTCGCTGACGAAGCGCCGCGCAACCTCGGGCATGGCCCTGAATTCGTTCGATTCGTCGGGCAGCAGCCAGGCGTCGAGCGCCCTGCGGCGGCTGCCGATGCGCTCCGCGAAGGCGTCGCGCGTCATGTTGAGTTGACGCATCGCGTCGCGGAGGAGCACCTGTTGCGGCATGTTCATGGGCCGCGAATATATACTCAATGCGTATATTTTTGAAGGCCGCGGCGAGAAAAATCACCTCCGGCTCTTCCTCGCGGGCTTTTTCGCGGCCTGGCGCAGCGCGCGCTGCCGCAGGGTCGCGCCCGAGCCGCGTGGCGGACGCGGCGGCGCCACGTCGTGCTGGCTGGCCCGCAGGGTGAAATCGCAGGTCTTCACGGCCAGCTCGACGATGCGCGCCAGCGCGGGGCTGAAGTCGTCGCGCCGACAGACCGCGCTGTAGACCAGCGGCGGCGGCATGGGGTCGCTCTTGACGACACGCAGCAGGCCGCTCTTGATATCCGGGCGCACGTAGTCGAGCGCCAGCTGGCTGATGCCGAAGCCGCTGATCGTCAGCTCCCGCAAGACGGTGGTGCTGTTGGTCAGCAGCACCTTGCCGAAGCGAAAGCCGTGCTCCGCGCGCCAGGCCTCGTAGAACCTGTTCTTCGAGGCGCCGGCGGGCTGCTCGATCACCGGGTAGTCGGCAAACTCGTGCGGCTTCAGCGCCCGGTGCGGGATGCCCAGGCGAGGGCTTCCGATCCAGGCCTGGTCGACCTGCCCCACCTTGATCGACTCGAAGGCCTGGCCCCAGAAGATGCCCGGCATGATGGTCAGGTCGAGCTTGTTGGCCTCCAGCCGCTCGAAGAGCGTGAGCCCCGCGTCCACCACCGGCTCGAGCGTCACCTCGGGATGCAGCTTCTGCAGCAGCTGGATCAGGCTGGTGAGCCAGGTCATCGCAATCAGCTCCGTCACGCCCACGCGGAAGGTGCCGCGCAGCGTCTTGTCGACGCTGATGTCGTGCTGGATGCGCTGCCACAGGCGCTGGGCCTCTTCCGCGAGCGGCAGCAGTTCGCGGCCGGCCTGGGCCAGCTCCAGGCCGTGGGAGGTGCGATGCAGCAGCGGGCCGCCCAGCGACTCCTCCAGCTCCGCCAGCCGCTTGGAGATGGCCGACTGCGTGGTGTGCAGCTTCACCGCGGCGGCGCTGAAGCTCTGGAGCTTGGCGCTGAAGAGAAAGGCCTCCAGCTGCTTGAAGGTGAAGTTCATGGCTGCGGAATGTACGCCCCTGCCCAGCCAGGAAAAAAAGGAATACCGCGCCGCTCCGATTTCTCGTTTGTCTCGCGGCAAAGGCACTTTGATACTGCGGGCATGCTTCATATCGCACCCCGCCTGAACCGAATCAAACCGTCGCCCAGTTCCATGGCCGGCCAGAGAGCGCGCGAGCTGCGCGCCATGGGCCGGGACATCCTCGGCCTGACCGCCGGCGAGCCCGACTTCGAGACCCCCATGCACATCAAGGACGCGGCAATCCGCGCCATGATGGCCGGCCAGACCCGCTACACCGACGTGGGCGGCACGCCGCTGCTCAAGGAGGCCATCGCCGGCAAGCTGCTGAGGGAGAACGCCCTGGCCTACACGCCGGGCGAGATCATCGTCGGCACCGGCGCCAAGCAGGTGATCTTCAACGCGCTGATGTGCACGGTCGCGGCAGGCGACGAAGTCATCGTGCCGGCGCCCTACTGGGTGTCCTACCCGGACATCGCGCTGCTGGCCGGCGGCGTGCCGGTCTTCGTCGACTGCCCGGCAACGGCGGGCTTCAAGCTGCAGCCCGCCGACCTGGAACGCGCCATCACCGGCAAGACGCGCTGGCTGATGCTCAACTCGCCCAACAACCCCAGCGGTGCGACCTACACGCGCGCCGAGCTTGAAGCACTGGCCGAGGTGCTGCGGCGCCACCCCCAGGTCTGGGTGCTGACCGACGACATCTACGAGCACCTGATCTACGGCGACATCGCGTTCGCGACCATGGCCCAGGTGGCGCCCGACCTCAAGGACCGCACGCTGACGGTGAACGGCGTGTCCAAGGCCTACGCAATGACGGGCTGGCGCATCGGCTACGGCGCGGGGCCCGCGGCGCTGATCAAGGCGATGGTCAAGCTGCAGTCGCAAAGCACCTCCGGCCCCAATTCGGTGGCCCAGGCCGCAGCCATCGCGGCGCTCACGGGGCCGCAGGACACCATCGCCGCGAACCGGCGCGAATACCAGGCCCGGCGCGACACGGTGGTCGCGGCGCTCAATGCCATCGACGGCATCCGTTGCGACGTGCCCGACGGCGCCTTCTACGTCTTCGCGTCGTGCAGCGCGCTGTTCGGTCTCCGCACGCACAAGGGCACGGTCATCGAGACCAGCGACGACTGGGTGATGCACCTGCTGGATTCACAGGACCTCGCGGCGCTTCAAGGCAGCGCGTATGGCGTGCCGACGCACTTCCGCATTTCTTTCGCCGCCAGCAACGAGCAGTTGCTGGACGGCTGCCGCCGCATTGCCCGCGCGCGCGCCGAACTCTCGGGCCAAGCCATCAACCAGGAACCGCAATGAAACTCCGCCCTCTTCTGAAGCTTCTGCCCGACATTGCCGCCAACGCCGCGATCACTGCGATCACCGCGGGCGCCACCTTCCTCGGTGCCACGCACGCGGCGGCAGCCGATGCCTTTCCGACGAAACCCGTGAAGATCCTCGTGGGCTTTTCGCCCGGTGGCTCCAACGACGTGGTGGCACGCCTGATCGCGCCGAAGCTGGCCGAAGGGCTGGGGCAGCAGGTGCTGGTCGAGAACCGCCCCGGCGCCGGCGGCAACATCGCGGCATCGACCATGCTCGGCGCGCCCGCGGACGGGCACACGCTGCTGATGTGCACCACGGGCACCCTGTCGATCCAGCCGCACATCCTCAAAAGCATGCCCTTCGACCCCGAGAAGGACATCGCGCCCGTCACGCAGATCGTCAATGCGCCCTACATGCTGCTGGTCAATGCCACGCTGCCGGTGAAGAGCGTGGGCGAACTGGTGGCCTACGCCAAGCAGAAGCCCGGCGAAATCAACTTCGCCTCCTCGGGCACGGGCACCGGCGGCCACCTGGCCGGGGAGATGCTCAAGAGCCGCGCGGGCATCGACATCGTGCACGTGGCCTACAAGGGCACCGGCCAGGCGATGACGGACCTCATCGCGGGCCAGGTCTCGATGATCTTCGACCAGCCCGTGAGCTCGATGCAGTACGCCCGCGCGGGCAAGCTGCGCGCCCTGGCGGTGGCCAGCCCGCGCCGGCTGGCGGCGTTTCCGGACATTCCGACCGTGACCGAAGCCGGCGTGCCGGACTTCGACCCCGTGACCTGGGCCGGCATCTGCGCCGCCAGGAACACCCCGCCCGCGGTGGTCGCGCGCATCCAGCGCGAAGTGGCGAAGGTGCTGGCGATGCCCGAGATCGCCAAGCGGCTTGCCGCCGACGGCCTCGAGCCCGTGGGGAGCACGCCCGAGCAGTTCCGTGCGTTCCTGGCGGCCGACAAGCGCAAGTGGGGCCGCGTGGTGAAGGACGCCGACGTCAAGGCCGAATGAGAAAGGAACACCCGATGAACCAGCTTCCCGACATCGTTCGCGACTTCGAGCGCGTTCCCGCCGACCTGGTCCGCCAGGCCGCCGCATTCCAGCCGGCCATTCTTGCGGACGTCAACGGGCGCCGGGGCGCCCTGCACGGCCGCATCCAGGCCCTGCGCCACCGCATGACGCTGGCGGGCACAGCGCTCACGGTGGAAGTGCGACCGGGCGACAACCTGATGATCCACGCCGCCATCGCACTCGCCAAGCCCGGCGACGTGCTGGTGATCGACGGCAAGGGCGACCAGAGCGCCGCCCTCATGGGCACGATCATGATGAACGCCTGCCGTCAGGTCGGCATTGCCGGCGTGGTGATCGACGGCGCGGTGCGCGACAGCGTGGAAATCGACGAGATGGGCTTTCCGGTGTTTTCGGTCGGCACCAACCCGAACGGCCCGACGAAGCTGGCCTCGGGGCGCATCGGGCATCCGGTGTCCGTCGGCGGCGTGGCCGTCCGGCCCGGCGACCTTGTCGTCGGCGATGCCGATGGCGTGGTCGTCATCGAGCGCGAGAAGGTCCAGACGCTGCTGCAGGCAGCGAAGAAGAAGGTCGAGGACGAAACCGCACGCATCGACGCCATCAAGAAGGGCGACACCGCGGCCAAGTGGCTGGACGCCGCCCTGCGCAGCGCGGGCGTGCTCAAGGAAAACGAAAAGCTCGCGTAGCGACAAGCTCGCATCAACGAGGAGCCATGTCAGCGAGAAGCCACGTCAGCGAGATGCAGGCATCAACGAAGAAAGGGCCCGCAAGGGCCCTTCTTCATTCATGTGCACAAAGCAGCTTACAGGCCAGCTTGGCGCGTGAACGACACGCTGGGCTTCTTGTAGGCTTGCGGCACTTCGTCGCGGTAGAACGCGCGGCGGTCGAGGCTGGCGAGCGGGTCGTGGGCCTTGGCAACGGCTTCGGCTTGCACGGTCGCGCGGTTGGCGGTCGACGTGAAGGCTTGGGCGCCAGCGCTGGAGGCATCGCTGTACTCGTTGCCGGCGCGTGCGGCGGCAGCGGCTTGCGGTGCGACTTCGGCGCGGGAGACCGAAGAGTTCACGACGTGCACGCCATCGTAGGTTTCTGCGTGGGCTCCGGCAGCAGCCAGGAGCGAGAGAGCAGCAGCGGCGAGGATCTTCGAGGCATTCATTTCAATCTCCTTCAGGTGTTTGGTTGGTGAGGAGAAGTTTGCGACTGAAGCGACCCCAAAAACGCCGGCAAAAGGAACCGCGGCGTTCACGCTATTGAAACAATGCCGGCCTTGAAAAGCCGATGGTCAATAGGGGTTGCCCCAGCGTTTCGCATGGAAACAGCTGGGGCAAAAGGTGCCTGCACCGAGGCATCTGAAACGACTGCACACAAGTCGATCAGAAATGACACGAAATCAGTGGCTGATCATCCACGGCCGCCGTGACGGCGCCGACTTCGCGCCGCTGGGCGCGGTCACCGTGGCGCCGCGCTTCGATGACGAAGAAGAGCCGCAGCAGCCACACCCCGCGGGGTGCTTGAAGCGCGCGTAGTCGCGCGAACTGCCCGGCTCGTGCCGCGCGCGCTCGTTGGTCTCCATCGCGCGGCACGTGCCAGAGGCCATCAGCGCCAGTCGCGGCGCGGCCGACAGCACGCGCGGCGAAGCGCATCCGCAATCGGGGCAGGCAGCGGGCTCGTCGCGCTGCCCCGAGGGCCGCAGCGCCTCGAAGCCGCCGCACTGCCCGCAGGCGTAGTCGTAGGTCGGCATGGCGGGCCTTCGTTCAGCGCAGGTCGTGCGACAGCGGCATGTCGATGCTGCCGTCGATGAACTTCACGGGCCCCGAGGCGTTCGGGTTGATGTCGAAGTCGAAGATGCCCGTGGGCAGCCACAGCGTGGCGCACGAGTTGGGCACGTCGACCACGCCGCTGATGTGGCCCTGCACCGGCGCCGTGCCCAAAATCGAATAGGCCTGCGCGCCCGAGTAGCCGAACTTCTTCAGGTACTCGATGGCGTTCAGGCAGGCCTGGCGGTAGGCCACGTTCACGTCGAGGTAGTGCTGCTTGCCGCTCTCGTCCACCGAGATGCCTTCGAAGATCAGGTAGTCGTTGTACTGCGGCGTGATGGGGCTGGGCTTGAAGATCGGGTTCCTGATGCCGTACTTGGCCATGCCGCCCTTGATGAGCGTGACCTTCATGTGCACCCAGCCGGCCATCTCGATGGCGCCGCAGAAGGTGATTTCGCCGTCGCCCTGGCTGAAGTGCAGGTCGCCCACGCTCAGGCCCGCGCCATCCACGTACACGGGGAAGAACACCTTGGAGCCGCGCGACAGGTCCTTGATGTCGCAGTTGCCGCCATGCTCGCGCGGCGGCACGGTGCGCGCGCCTTCGGCCGCGGCCTTGGCGCGCGCCTCGCCGGTCATCTTGCCCATGTGGGCGGTGCCGGCGAACGGCGGGTTGGCCAGGCCGGGCACGCGATCGGGGTCGGTGGCGATGAGCTTGCCTTCGCGCTCGTTCCACATGTCGAGCATGGGCTTGTCGGGCAGGCAGCCGATGAGGCCGGGATGGATGAGGCCCGCGAAGTTCACGCCCGGGATGTGGCGCGAGCTGGTGAACATGCCCTTGAAGTCCCAGATCGATTTCTGCGCCTCGGGAAAGTGGTCGGTGAGAAAGCCGCCGCCGTTCTTCTTCGAGAAGAAACCGTTGAAGCCCCACAGGCTGTCCTGCTTGGCACCGATGTCCAGCAGGTCGACCACCAGCAGGTCGCCGGGCTCCGCGCCCTTCACGCCCACGGGGCCCGAGAGGTAGTGCACGGTGCTCAGGTCGATGTCGCGCACGTCGTCGGCGCTGTCGTTGTTCTTGATGAAGCCGCCGGTCCAGTCGAAGGTTTCGAGGATGAAGTCGTCACCCGGGTTGACCCAGCAGGCCATCGGAATGTCCGGGTGCCAGCGGTTGTGGATGTTCTCGTTCTCGGTGGGCGATTGGGTCAGGTCGACCTTGATCAGCGTGTCCGTCATGTGCAGTGGCTCCTGGGGTTGTGGTGAATCGGTGAGTCAAACGGAGAGATAGGCCTTGATGTGCTCCACATCGGTCTTGTCGCGCGCGGTCTCGTGCACCAGGCGCCCGCCTTCGATCACGAAGAGCCGGTCGGCCACGTCCATCGCGAAGCTCAGCACCTGCTCGGACACCACGATGGTGATGCCGCGCAGCTTGCGGATCTCGTTGAGCGCCTTGGCGATGTCCTTGATGATCGAAGGCTGGATGCCCTCGGTGGGCTCGTCGAGCAGCAGCACCTTGGGGTCGGTGACGAGGGCGCGCGCAATGGCGAGCTGCTGCTGCTGGCCGCCGGAGAGGTTGCCGCCCTTGCGGCTCTTCATGTCCCACAGCACGGGGAAGAGCGCGTAGATTTCCTCGGGGATGCGGCGCGTCTTCGAGTTCTCCAGGCCGGTCTGGATGTTCTCTTCGACCGTGAGCGTGGGGAAGATCATTCGGCCCTGCGGCACGTAGGCGATGCCCTTGGCCACGCGCCTGAAACTTTCGTCGCGCGACACGTCCTGGCCCGAGACCTCGATGCGCCCGCTCTTCAGCGGAAGAATGCCCATGAGGCTCTTGAACAGCGTGGTCTTGCCCATGCCGTTGCGGCCCATGATGGCGATGGTTTCGTTGGCATGGCCTTCGAACGACAGGCCATGCAAGGCCTCGCTCTGCCCGTAGGCTACGTGCAGGTCTTCGACCTTCAGCATGACGTTGCTCATTTCAAGCGCTCCTGTACGTTTGTTGTTTTGCACGGGACGCGTGCACAGGCCACCGGGTACGCCCCTGCGCGAATGTCCCCCGGGCTTCGCCCTCCTCCTTTATTTCGCTGCGGGGAGCACCCGATGCCCTGTTCACGAGGACACGCTCTGAGTGCTCGCCGATCAACCCCGGCTCCGAAAACGATCAGGTCGATGGAGTGCCTTGCGCAGCGAAATAAAGGAGGAGGGGCGCAGCCCCGGGGGACATTCGCGGAGCAAGCTACCCCGTCGGCGTGAGCGAGCCCTGAACGACTGAACTTCATCTAGTGCCCCAAATAGACGTCGATGACCTTCGGATCCGCCTGCACCTTCTCCATCGGCCCCTCGGCGAGGATCTTTCCCTGGTGCATCACGGTGACCTTGTGCGCGATCTGCTTCACGAAGGCCATGTCGTGCTCGATGACGATCACGGCGCGGTTCTGGCAGATGCGCTTGAGCAGCTCGGCCGTGAGCTCGCGTTCGCGCGCGCTCATGCCGGCAATGGGCTCGTCGAGCATCAGCAGCTCGGGCTCCTGCATCAGCAGCATGCCGATCTCCAGCCACTGCTTCTGGCCGTGGCTCAGCAGGCCGGCCTCGGTGTCGAGGCGGTCGGCCAGTCCGATCTCCTGCGCAATGGCTTGTACCTTGGCCTTGACCTCGTCGTCGCACTTGAACGCCAGCGCGCCGAACACCGAGCGGCCTTTGGGAAACGACACCTCGAGGTTCTGGAACACCGAGAGGTTCTCGTAGATCGACGGTGTCTGGAACTTGCGCCCGATGCCCAGCCGCACGCGCTTGTGCTCGGCCATCTTCGTGAGTTCGGTGTTCTTGAACTTGATGCTGCCTGCGCTCGCGCGCGTCTTGCCGCAGATCAGGTCGAGCAGCGTGGTCTTGCCTGCCCCGTTGGGGCCGATGATCACGCGCAGCTCGTTCTTGTCGATGTACAGCGTGAGGTCGTCGATGGCTTTGAAGCCGTCGAAGGACACGGTGAGATCTTCCACGGCGAGCGCGAAGTCGGTGTTGCTCATGAGGGTGCTCCAGGTTCAGGCGCGCTGGCTGCCGACGCCTTCGGGGAGCGTCGGTTCGGAGGGTGTGGCGGCGGGAGCCATGGGCGCCGGTGTCACGGGCGGCTTGACCGCAGCTTCACGCAGCGCCTGCCGGCGCGACTTCCACCACGGCCGGATCTTTTCTTCCCACACGCCCGCCAGCCCCATCGGAAAGGCCATGGTCACGCCGATGAAAAGGCCCGCCATCAGGAACAGCCACAGGTCGGGGAAGCTCTCCGAGAACAGCGTCTTGCCCGCATTCACCAGCAGCGCGCCGTACACCGCGCCCACCAGGCTCATGCGCCCGCCGACGGCGCAGAAGATCACCATCTCGATGGACGGCACGATGCCCACGAAGCTCGGCGACATGAAGCCCACCTGCAGCGCGAACATCGCGCCGCCGATGCCCGAGAGCCCCGCCGCCAGGCAGAAGGTGAAGACCTTGAAGTTCGACACGTCGTAGCCCGAGAAGCGCACGCGGTCTTCCTTGTCGCGCATGGCCAGCAGCAGCGTGCCCAGCTTGCTGGTCTGCACCCAGCGGCACAGCAGGATGCTCAGCACCAGCAGGCCGACGCACACGTAGTACAGGATGTACTTGGCACTGTCGGTGCGCGTGTCCCAGCCCAGCATGGTCTTCAGGTCGGTCATGCCGTTGACGCCGCCGGTGTAGCCCTGCTGGCCGATGATGAGCACCGTGCAGATGAGCGCCACGGCCTGCGTGATGATCGCGAAGTACACGCCGCCCACGCGGCGCTTGAACATCGCGAAGCTCACGAGCCAGGCCAGCGCCATCGGCGCGAGCACCACCAGCGCCAGGCTCAGCGGCAGACTCTTGAACGGCAGCCACAGCGCGGGCAGCTCGGTGATCTGGTTCCAGTCCATGAAGTCCGGAATGCCGGGCGTGGACTGGATCTTCGTGGTGACCGGGTCGGAGGCTTCGAGCTTGAGGAACATCGCCATCGCGTAGCCGCCGATGCCGAAGAACACGCCCTGCCCCAGGCTCAGCACGCCGCCGTAGCCCCACACCATGACGAGGCCCACGGCCACGAAGGCGTAGGTGAGGTACTTGCCCACGAGGTTGAGGCGGAAGATGTCGAGCGACAGCGGCAGCACCACCGCGAGCAGCAGCACCAGCAGCAGGAGGCTGCCGAGCTGGTAGCGCTGGATCGAGGCCTTGATGAAATTCATCGGAACGTTCTCCAAAAGAAAGTCGGGTTCATCAGCGACGCACCTTGACGGCGAAGAGGCCCTGCGGCCGCATCATCAAGATGAGCACGATCAGCGACAGCGTCAGCACCTTGGCCGTCGAGCCGGTCATGAAGAACTCGGAGATCGACTGCGTCTGCGCAATGCCGAAGGCCGAGACCACGGTGCCCAGCAAGCTGGCCGCGCCGCCGAAGGTGACGACCAGGAAGGCGTCGACGATGTAGAGCGAGCCCGAGGTCGGCCCGGTCGAGCCGATGGTGGTGAAGGCCGCGCCCGCCACGCCGGCAATGCCGCAGCCGATGGCAAAGGTCAGGCGGTCGGTCTTCTTGGTGTCGATGCCGGTGGCGTTGGCCATGGTGCGGTTGGCCACGGTGGCGCGCACCCGCAGGCCCCAGCGGCTCTTGTGCAGCGCCAGCAGCACGCCGCAAGTGACCAGCGCGGTGAGCGCGAGCACAAAGAGGCCGTTGATCGGAATGTCGAGGCCCTCGTGCGGCGTCCACGAGCCCATGAGCCACTCGGGCAGCGTGGGGCTCACTTCCTTCGGGCCGATGAAGGTGCGAAAGATCTGCTGCAGGCCCAGGCTCACGCCCCAGGTGGCGAGCAGCGTGTCGAGCGGGCGCTTGTAGAGGTGGCGAATCAGCACCCACTCCACGATCCATCCGGTGATGAAGGCGAACACGAAGGCCAGCCCGATGGCGATCGGAAAGTAGTACGGCATGAACGCCGGCGCCAGGCTTTCGGTGACGCGCGCGGCCAGGTAGATCGAGTAGGCGCCGATGGTCATGAACTCGCCATGCGCCATGTTGATCACGCCCATCTGGCCGAAGATGATCGCCAGGCCCAGCCCCATCAGCAGCAGCACCGCGAAGAGGCTCAGCCCCGCGAAGCCCTGCATGAGGCCGATGTTCATCATGTCCGACAGAGTCATGGCGGGAAGTCCGGAGTTGGGTTTGGTATTGGCCCCTTCCCCCTCTGGGGGAAGGTCGGGATGGGGGCTCGGCGGCCCTCGCAAGCGCAAGGCTTCATCAAAGGCCGCTTGCCCCCACCCCGGCCCGCCCCCGGGAGGGGAGGGAGCAAAGCCGGGGGAGAAAGGCGACGGCTTACTGGTAGCCCTTGGGGAACGGGTCCGGCTTGATCAATTCGGCCGATTCCGCCACCACCTTGAACGTGCCGTCCGCCTGCCCCTGCCCGATGCGCGCCTTGCTCCACAGGTGGTGGTTCGCATCCAGCTTCACGTAACCTTCGGGCGCCGTCTTCAGCTCGATGCCGGGCGAGCCCGCCACGACCTTGTCGACGTCGAAGCTGCCCGCCTTCTCCACGGCCGCCTTCCACAGCCACGGGCCGAGGTAGCCGGCCTGCGTGACGTCGCCGATCACGGCGTCCTTGCCGTACTTGGCCTTGAAGGCTTCCACGAACTTCTTGTTGTTCGGGTTGTCCAGCGACTGGAAGTACTTCATCGACGAGTAGAAGCCCGCGAAGTTCTCGCCGCCCACGCCCGTCATCTCGTCCTCGGTCACGGCCAGCGTCAGCAGGAACTGCTTGTCGCCGGTGATGCCCGCGGCCTTCAGCTGCTTGTAGAAGGCCACGTTCGAGCCGCCCACCACGGCCGCGAAGATGCAGTCGGGCTTGGCCACCTTGATCTTGTTGATCAGCGAGTTGAAGTTGGTGTGGCCCAGCGGGTAGTACTCCTCGCCCTTCACGGAACCCTTCTGGAAGTTCTCGATGTGCTTGCGCGCGATCTTCATCGAGGTGCGCGGCCAGATGTAGTCGGAGCCCACCAGGAAGAAGGTCTTGGCCTTCTTCTCCTTCGCGCCCCAGTCCAGGCCCCAGATGATCTGCTGCGTGGCTTCCTGGCCGGTGTAGATCACGTTCTTGCTCTGCTCCAGGCCTTCATAGAAGGTGGGGTAGTACAGCAGGCCGTTCTCTTTCTCGAACACCGGCAGCACGGCCTTGCGCGAGGCGCTGGTCCAGCAGCCGAACACGGCGGCGCAATGGTCGTTCACGAGCAGCTTCTTCGACTTCTCCGCGAACGTGGGCCAGTCGGAGGCGCCGTCTTCCTTGATGACCTTGATCTTGCGGCCCAGGATGCCGCCCATGGCGTTGATCTGGTCGATGGCGAGCTGCTCGGCCTGGATGGAGCCGGTCTCCGAGATGGCCATGGTGCCGGTGGACGAATGCAGCTGGCCCACGGTCACCTCGGTGTCGGTCACCGCGAGCCTGGTGGTGTTGACCTTGGCCGTGGGGAACTGCCCCTGGCCGAAGCTCAGCCCGCTCAGGCCCATCACGGGCAGCGCGGCGGCGCCTTGCAGCAAACGCCGGCGGCGCAATGCCAGGGCATCGAGAGAAAGATCGGAATCACGCGACATCAGGAAACTCCAGCAGGTTGAAGAACAGGGGAATGAACATGGGTGGGCCGCGCACCATCGAAGTGCATCGGACGGTGCCCCGAGCACCATGGCTGGTACTTTAGAAATCACCTGCATCCGCGCGAATACGTCATTCAACGTAGCGCCGTGCGCGCGCCCTGCCCGCAGACTCGCGGGCAAGACAACGGCCCCACAGGACGAGCAAAGGCGCAGGGAGCGCTTCTTGCTGTACCTGCCTCATGCCACCGCCGCGAGAACCCACCATGACCTCCGTCTCCGGACAGAAGATCTTTCGCATCCGCCGCGACTACAACGCCTGGGTCGCGAACGAGACGCTGGAGGACTACGCGCTGCGCTACACGCCGCGCAGCTTTCGCAAGTGGTCGGAGTTCCGCGTGGCCAACGCGGCCTTCGGCGCCACCTCGTTCCTGGCGCTGGAGGCCATCGGCGGCGCCATTGCGCTGAGCTACGGCTTCTCGAACGCGCTGTGGGCCATCCTGGTGGTGGGGCTCATCACCTTCCTCACCGGCCTGCCGATCTCGTACTACGCCGCGCGCCACGGCGTGGACATGGACCTGCTCACGCGCGGCGCGGGCTTCGGCTACCTGGGCTCCACGCTCACCTCGCTGGTCTACGCGAGCTTCACCTTCATCTTCTTCGCGCTGGAGGCGGCCATCCTCGCGCTGGCGCTGCAGATGTACCTCGACTGGCCGCTTTGGCTGCTCTACATGGTGTCGTCCATCGTCATCATTCCGCTGGTGGCGCGCGGCATCACGCTGATCTCGGGCCTGCAGCTGTGGACGCAGCCGATCTGGATCGTGCTGTTCGTCTGCCCCTTCATCGCGGTGCTGGTGAAGAAGCCCGAGCTCTATGCGGACTTCACCGGCCTGGTGGGCCGCACCTCGGACAGCAGCGGCTTCGACCCGCTGATGTTCGGCGCGGCGGCCACGGTGGCGTTCTCGCTGGTGGTGCAGATCGGCGAGCAGGTCGACTACCTGCGCTTCCTGCCCGAGAAGACCGCGGCCAACCGCCGCCGCTGGTGGACCGCGGTGCTGGTGGCGGGCCCGGGCTGGATCGTGCCGGGCATGCTGAAGATGATGGGCGGCGCGTTTCTCGCTTTCCTGGCGCTGCAGCACGAGATTCCGGGCAACCATGCGATCGAGCCCACGCAGATGTACCTCACGGGCTTCTCGTACGTGCTGCGCGACCCGGCCTGGGTGCTGGGCATCACGGTGCTGTTCGTGGTGGTGTCGCAGATGAAGATCAACCTCACCAACGCCTATGCGGGCTCGCTGGCCTGGTCGAACTTTTTCGCGCGGCTCACGCACAGCCACCCGGGGCGCGTGGTGTGGCTGGTGTTCAACGTGGTCATCGCGATATTGCTGATGGCGCTCGGCGTGTTCGCGGCGCTGGAGCACGTGCTGGGCGTGTACAGCAACATCGCCATTGCCTGGGTGGGCGCGCTGGTGGCCGACCTGGTCATCAACAAGCCGCTGGGCTGGAGCCCGCGCGCCATCGAGTTCAAGCGCGCGCACCTGTACGACATCAACCCGGTGGGGCTGGTGGCCATGCTGGTGGCGGCGGCGCTGGCCATGCTGGCCTACTCGGGCGCGCTGGGGCAGTGGGCCAAGGCCTTCTCGCCCTTCATCGCGCTGGTGACGGCCATGGCGGTGTCGCCGCTGCTGGCGTGGCGCACGCGCGGGCGCTACTACCTCGCGCGCACCGACACCGCGCCCTGGGCGCCGGGCCAGAGCGTGAAGTGCTCGGTGTGCGACAACAGCTTCGAGTCGGAAGACATGGCGCACTGCCCGGCCTACAGCGCGCCGATCTGCTCGCTGTGCTGCACGCTCGAGTCGCGCTGCCACGACCGCTGCAAGACCGACTCGCGCGCGGCCGAGCAGATGAGCGGCTGGCTGCAGGCGCTGCTGCCGCCGGCGCTGTCGGCGCGGCTGAACTTCCGGGTGGCGCACTACCTGCTGGTGGCGGCCTCGCTCATTGCGCTGCTGGCCACGGTGGTCGGCGTGGTCTATGCGCAGGAGGCCCTGGCGGGCACCAGCGACCGGGTCATTGCCATGGCCTTCCTCAAGGTGTTCGCGCTGCTCTCGGTGGTGGCCGCGGTGGCCGCGTGGTGGGTGGTGCTGGGCAGCGAGAGCCGGCAGATGGCGCAGGAGGAATCGAACCGCCACAACAACCTGCTGGCGCTGGAGATCGAGGCGCACCGCCGCACCGACGCCGCGCTGCAGGCCGCCAAGGAGGCCGCCGAGGCCGCCAACCAGGCCAAGACCCGCTACGTGGCCGGCATGACGCACGAGCTGCGCACGCCGCTCAACAGCATCCTGGGCTATTCGCAGATCCTGCTCAAGGGCGACGCCGCCGCGCCGCCGCGCGAGGCGGTGCAGACCATCCACCGCAGCGGCGAGCACATGCTGGGGCTGATCGACGGGCTGCTCGACCTGGCGCGCATCGAGGCCGGCCGGCTGCAACTGGAGCCCGCGCCGCTCGCGCTGCCGGCCTTTCTCGACCAGCTGGTGCACATGGTGCGGCCGCAGGCGGAGAACAAGGGCCTGGCCTTCGTCTTCACCCACGCGGGCCAGCTGCCGCCGTGGGTGCATGCCGACGCCAAGTGGCTGCGCCAGATTCTCATCAACCTGCTGACCAACGCCGTGCGCTTCACCGACAGCGGCACCGTCACGCTGCATGTGGATGCGCGGCGCGAGGTGCTGCGCTTCGACGTGGTCGACACCGGCATCGGCGTGGCGCCGCAGGACCACCTGCGCATCTTCGAGCCCTTCGAACGCGGCGCCGCGGGCCGCCGGCGCGGCGAGCCCGGCACCGGGCTGGGCCTGACCATCACCGCGCTGCTGACCTCGATGATGGGCGGCGAGCTGGTGCTGGCCCACACCACGCCCGCGGGCAGCACCTTCAGCGTGCGCGTGTACCTGCGCGAGGTGGCCGACCCCGGCCCGCAGGCCCGGGCCGGCGCGGCGCGGCAGCCGGTGTCGGGCTACGTCGGCGCGCGCCGCACGCTGCTGGTGGTCGACGACCAGCCGGTGCAGCGCCAGATGCTGGCGGGCATGCTGATGCCGCTGGGCTTCGAGGTGCGCGAGGCCGCGAGCGGCACCGAGTGCCTCGACAGCCTGCGCGAGGAGCTGCCCTCGGCCATCCTGCTGGACCTGACGATGGACGACATGGACGGCTGGCAGACCGCCACGTCGGTGCGCGCCTCGGGCTTCGAGCAGATTCCGATCATCATCGTCTCGGCCAACATGTTCGAGAACCAGGCCGAGCGCCTGCGCGCCGCCGGGTGCCAGGCCTTCGTGGGCAAGCCGGTGATCGAGTCGGAGCTGCTCGCCACGCTGGAGCGGCACCTGGGGCTGGAGTGGCTGTCGGCGGCCGATGCCATGGGCCCCGCCGCCGACGGCGGCAACACCGCCGCCGCGCCGCGGCGCCCGGCGCAGCTGGCCCTGTCGGAAGACGACCGCGCCGAACTCATGCGCCTGGTGCAGATGGGCCACGTGCGCGGCCTGCACACCGCGCTCGACCGGCTGGCCGCCGCCTCGCCCTCGGCGGCGGCCACCTGCACCTGGCTGCGCGGCATGGTCACGCGCTTCGACCTCGACACCCTCCGCAACGCACTGGCAGAAGATGCAGACACTCCCCTCGCCTCCCCCTGAGTCCGCGCGCGCGGCGTCCGAACGGCCCGTGGTGCTGGTGGTCGACGACGCGCCCAGCAGCCTCGGCATGCTGTGCGACACGCTCGAGTCCAGCGGCTACACCGTGCTGGTGGCGGCCGACGGCGAGGCCGCGCTGCAGCGGCTCGAGCTGGTGGTGCCCGACGCGATATTGCTCGACGGCCTGATGCCCGGACTCTCGGGCTTCGAGACCTGCAGGCGCATCAAGGCCAACCCCGCGCTCGCGCACATCCCGGTGCTGTTCATGACGGGGCTGTCGGAAACCACGCACGTGGTCGAGGGCTTCGAGTGCGGCGGCGTTGACTACGTGGTGAAGCCCATCCGCGCGCAGGAGGTGCTGGCGCGGCTGCACACGCATGCGCGCAACGCCCGCATCACGCGCATGGCACGCGACGCGGTGGACGTGGCGGGCATGGGCGTGGTGTTCGTCGACACGCGCGGGCGCATCGCGTGGCGCTCGCCGCAGGCCGCGCTGTGGCTGCACGCGCTCGAAGACCCGGTGGCGCCCGGCCTGCTGCCCGCATCGATCGAACCCGCGCTGGCGGCGGGCGCGTCGATCGCCATCGGCACGGCCACGGGCATGCGCCTGTCGGTGCGCAACCTGGGCGCGGCGGCGCTCGGCGAGACCATGCTGCTGTTCGCGATCCAGCGCGACGGCCCCGCGGCCCGGCTGGCCGACGCGGCCCTCACGCCGCGCGAGACCGAGGTGCTCTCCTGGCTCGCCAAGGGCAAGACCAACCGCGACATCGGCGAGATCCTGGGCACCAGCCCGCGCACGGTGAACAAGCACCTGGAGCACATCTTCGAGAAGCTGGGCGTGGAGACGCGGGCGGCTGCGGCTGCGCTGGCCAGCGGTATGTAACCCCTAGGGGGTAACCGCCCCAACCGCACATGGTTTTACGTCTTGAATACTTTGGTTGCGTTCAGAATGAACCACGCCACCGGAGATAGAGATGCTCTCAAGCCTGCTGCAGTTTCCGCCCCGTGAAAGCGCCTACAAGCGCAAGTTCCTGAACAACACCGACGAGAACCTCTTCATGGGTTCGTTCGAGAGCTTCGCCGCGGCAGAAGCCGGTGCGCCGCCCAGCAAGGCCGTGGGCTATGCCAACGCCGACGCGGGCGAGCTCTACAGCCCGCAGATCTATTTCTACGACTACCCGAGCCTCTTCTGGCTGGGCCGCTCCATCGACGCGGGCTTGACGCGCGTGTTCGACCTGGGCGGCCACGTGGGCATCAAGTACTACGCGTTCCGGCGCGTGCTGAGCTACCCCGACGACCTGCAATGGACCGTGTGCGACGTGCCCGGCGTGGTCGAGAGCGGGCGGGCCATGGCCGTGAAGCGCGAGGCCACCGCGCAGCTCGACTTCACCACCGACTACCGCGACGCCAGCGGCTGCGACGTGCTGTACGCCTCGGGCAGCCTGCAGTACCTGCCCACCCGCATGGAAGAGATCTTGTCGGCGCTGCATGTGAAGCCCAAGCGCATCATCATGAACACCACCGCCGTGCACCCGGAACGCACCATCTTCACGCTCAACAGCATCGGCGTGGCCGTGTGCCCCTACCGCATCCAGCACCACGACGACCTGCTGGCCGAGCTTGCGCGCGCCGGCTACAAGAAGCGCGACGTGTGGCGCAACGAGGGCAAGCCGATCGAGGTGCCCTTCGTCGACGGCGGCGACAAGCCGTACTACGCGGGCTGCTGCTTCGACCTCGCGGCCTGAGCCGACGCGCCGCAAGCCAGGCGAGGCCGGCAAGCCGCTCAGGGGATCACGGCGGGCAGGTTCTGGTCGGCCACGTGCCGCTGGTCGGGCGACAGGGCCTCATAGAGCGTCGAGAGTGCGTCGCTCACCGCCTGCGCGCGCCGGGCACGGTCCTGCGCCTGCGCGGCGCGCTGCTGCACGAACTGCACGGCGGTCTGGTCGTCGGCCGATGCGGCGGCCGCCATGCCGGCGCGCCCCGCCATGTCCCACACCGCGTCGGAGAAGCGGTCCCACGAAGCGGACTGCTCGGGCGTGATCATCAGCTGCAGGCGCAGGTCGTAGAGCTTGTCGCGCACCTTGGCCGCGGCTGTCGCCGGCGTGGACAGGCCGTCGCCCGCGCGCGGGCTTGCCGAGCTGTCGGGCCGCGCACCGCGCCGGCCGCCGCCACCGCCCATGCCGCCACCTCCGCCGCCACCGAATTGCGCGAAGCCGTGCCCGCTCACGGCGATCAGGGCCGCGGCAAGCGCGAACCTCTGCAGGGGGCGTTTCATCATCCTGAATCCTTGGAGCCTTGGGGGTGTTGGATTGTTGGCCTGCCAGAGGCCATCGCGCATTTCAGGAGCCTGGGCTGTCCGGCGCGTTGCGCAGCGGTAAACCGGCGGTAAAGCCGGCCGTCTTTACCTTGGGCCGGCGCGGGTTCGCAGGGCTGGCCGCGCTCCGTGATAACCCGGAATTTCCTGAGGGCCGAATGACAGCCCCGGCTTCTACGATGGCCTTTTCTCCAGGAGACAAGCCCATGAAGCCCTTTCTCGCGCTGACCCGCCGCGCCGCCCTGCCGCTGATCGCCGCGCTGGCGCTTGCCGGCTGCGGTGGCCTCGGCACCCCGAACACGGCGCGCACCGCAGGCACCGCCGGGGCCGCCGCCGGCGACATCCACGTCATGACCTCCGGCGGCTTCACCGCCGCCTACAACGACCTGCGCCCCGAATTCGAACGCAGCAGCGGGCGCACGGTGAAGACGGCCTACGGCGCCTCGATGGGCAACGCCGACGACTCGATTCCCAGCCGCCTCGCGCGCAACGAGCCGGCCGACGTGGTGATCCTGGCGCGCCCGGCGCTCGACGCGCTCGTTGCGCATGGCAAGGTGGTGTCGGGCAGCCAGGTCGACCTGGTGCGCTCGGCCATCGGCTTCGCGGTGCGCAAGGGCGCGCCCAGGCCCGACATCGGCACGGTCGATGCGCTCAGGCGCACGCTGCTGGCCGCGCCGTCGATCGCCTACTCGGCCAGCGCCAGCGGCACCTACTACGAGACCGAGCTGCTCAAGAAGCTCGGCATCGAGGACCGCGTGCTGCCCAGGAGCAAGCGCATCCTGAGCGAGCGCGTCGGCACGGTGGTGGCGCGCGGCGACGCGGCGCTCGGCCTGCAGCAGGTGAGCGAGCTGCTGCCGATCGCGGGCGTCGACTACATCGGGCCGCTGCCCGCCGAAGTGCAGCGCGTGACGGTGTTCTCGGCCGGCATCGCCACGGGCTCGAAGCAGCCCGAAGCGGCGCGCCAGCTGATCCGCTACCTGAACTCGCCCGCCGCGGCGCCGACCATCGCGAAGACCGGGCTGGAGCCGCTGACGGCGCGCTGAACGGCCGCGGTTCAGAAATCAGGAATCGGGCGCCGCCGCTACAGCGTCCACCCGTCGCGCCGGAAGAACTCGACGAGCGCATTGCCGACCTTGAACGGCTGGTCGCTGTCGAGCGTGTGGCCCGCGTCGGTCACCAGCTCGGCGCGCACGTGCGGCGCCTGCGCCTGCACGCGGGCCCAGGCGTGCATCGGATCGTAGAGCGTCTCGTCGCCGCCCAGCAGCATGAGCGTGTCGCGGGGCAGCACGCGCAGGTCGTCGTCGCTCATGCGCCCCGGCGGGCGGGGGTGGCCGCGCTGGCTGCGCGCGCGCACCAGCAGGTCGTCGAGCACCCAGGCCGGCGGCGGAGCCACCACGGGCGACGACAGCACGGCGTGCAGGCCGCGCACGGTGCGCTCGTTCGGGAACAGGGCCGCCAGCCCCGCGCGCAGCAGGTAGCCCGCGCCCGGAGACTCGAGGTTGGCCGGCGACAGCAGCGCGAGCTTCGACGCGCGGCGCGAACTCTGGCGCAGGTAGGCCGCGGCGAGCCAGCCGCCGAACGAGACACCGCACAGCCCCACCTTCGGCCGGCCGAGGCCGATGAGCACGTCGTCCAGCCAGTTGCAGTACGCGTCTTCGGAGGCGGGCCGGCGCCCCTCGGTGCGGCCGGCGTCGCCGATGATGTCGACCGCGTACACCTGCAGCGCGCCGGCCAGCCGTTCGATCACGTGGATCCAGGCCGTCGCGTTCGCGCCGCCCGCGTGCAGCAGCACCACCGGCGGCGCGTAGGCCGGCCCGCAGGCCAGCACGTGCGCGCGGCCGTAGCGCGTTTCCACGTAGCGGCTGTCGTACGGCACCGGCCAGCGCGCGAGCACGCGGGCGTAGGAGTCGAGCAGCGAGGAATGGGCTTGCGGCGAGCGGAAATGCCCGGCGAACAGGCGTGCTTCGAAGGGGCTCATCGGGGTGGCGTGGGTTGGTGCGGCGTGTGCGGCATGTGCGGCGGCGTTGCGTGGTCTCTGGAAAACACCCGGCATGGTGAGCCGCCTACATGAAGGTCTGCTGAAAATTTCGCAGCTTGCGATGCCGCACCGAGCGCCTTTTCTTAGGAATTCCTTCAGCTTCAGCGGTTAGATTCCCGCCCATGAAGATCCTCCTGGCCGAAGACGATTTCGACCTGGCCACCGGCATCCGCGTCGCCCTGCAGTCCCAGGGGCTGGACGTGGTGTGGGTGCGCCGCGTCGAGGAGGCGCTGCGCATTCTCGAGACGCAAGGCTGCGACCTGCTGCTGCTCGACCTCGGCCTGCCCGACGGCGACGGCCTGGCCGTGCTCGAGCGGCTGCGCCGCAGCGGCGCGCGCCTGCCGGTGCTGATCCTGAGCGCGCGCGACGGCCTGAACGACCGGCTGCAGGGCCTGGACAACGGCGCCGACGACTACATGGTCAAGCCCTTCGTGCTGGCGGAGCTCATTTCGCGCGTGCGCGCCCTCGCGCGGCGCAGCTACGGCGGCGACGGCGCCACCTTCGAGCTGCGCGGCCTCTGGCTGCACGAACCGACGCAGCGCGTGCGCGTGAACGGCGAGCCGGTGTCGCTGTCGCGCAGCGAGTTCAAGCTGCTGAGCCTGCTGGTGAAGCGCGCCGACCGCGTGGTGGCGCGCCGCACGCTCGAGCAGACCGCCCTGTCGATCGGGCCGGACCAGCCGCAGAGCAACACCAGCAACGTGCTCGACGTGCACATCTCCAACCTGCGCCGCAAGATCGGCGACGGCTACATCCGCACCGTGCGCGGCATCGGCTACGTGATCTACCTCGCGGCGCAACAACCCCAGGAGAGCGCATGACCGCCGAAGCCGCACCGCCGGGGCCCGCGACACCGGCGGTGCAACCCACGCGGTCGCCCCGATCCCCACGGGGGTTGCGGCGGCTGCTGCACAACGCCTGGCAGCGCGTGCGGCGGCCCTCGCTGATGCGCCGGCTCATGTTCGCGCAGATCGCGGTGATGACACTGCTGTGGAGCATCGCCGTGGTGCTGCTGCTGGGCTCGGCCATGACCGACGACCTCTCCACGCTCGACGCCTCGCAGCGCAGCATGCTGGTGGTGGCGCGCAACCTCACCGACCAGCCGGCCAGGCAGCAGGAAAGCCTGCGCGCCATGGACCTCGCGCTGCGCAACGCGCTGGGCAACGGCAACGACGCCACCCTGTCGCCGAGCGTGATCGTGTGGCAGAACGGCAAGCGCATCTACCACTCCGATGGCGTGCCGCCCGGCATCGCCAACACGCGCCCCGACATCGGCGAGACGGTGCAGGCCGACGGCAAGACCTGGCGCGCGCGCACCATCGAGTCGCCCTCGGGCAAGACGCACGTGACGCTGGTCACGCCCGGCGGCATGCAGCTGTGGCTGACCTTCCAGACGCGCGGCTACTACATCCTGCCGCTGGTGATCAGCGTGCCCTTCCTGCTGTTCCCGGCGTGGCTGTCGATCCGGCTGGCGCTGCGGCCCTGGCGCAGGGTGGCGCGCGAGATCGCCTCGCGCGGCCCGCACGACCTGGCGCCGGTGTCGGAGCAGCCGCGCCACGACGAGCTGCTGCCGCTGGTGCACAACTTCAACGCGCTGATGGAGCGGCTGCGCGCGAGCATCGCGCGCGAGCAGAGCTTCATTGCCGACGCGGCGCACGAGCTGCGCACGCCCATCGCCGCGATGCGCGTGAACGTGGAGGCGCTGCAGTCGCTGCTGACCGAGCGCATTCCCACCGAGCGCCAGCACGAGCTGTTCGCGCGGGTGCTCAGCAGCAACGCGCGCGCCGAGCGGCTGGTGGGCCAGCTGCTGCGCCTGATGCGCAGCAACGCGCATGCCGCCGCGGCGCATCCGCTGCGGCTGGACGACCTGCTGCAGGAGCGGCTGGCCGCGCTGTCGGCGCTGGCACACGTGCGCGAGGTCGAGCTCGAACTGGTGTCCGACGAGCCGGTGGCGATCGCGGCCGACCGCGACAGCCTGCTGTCGATGATCGACAACCTGATCGACAACGCCACCAAGTACAGCCCCGTGGGCTCGGTGGTGAGCGTGGGCGTGCGGCGCGACGACGGCATGGCCGTGGTCACCGTGGCCGACCAGGGCCCGGGCATCATGCCGGCGCTGCGCGAGCGCGTGTTCGACCGCTTCTTTCGCGACCCCGACCAGACGCAGACCGGCAGCGGCCTCGGGCTGGCGATCGTGCGCGCGGTGGTGGAGGCGCACGGCGGCAGCATCGTGCTGGGCGACACCGGCCTGGGGCCGGGGTTGCTGGTGACGGTGCGGCTGCCGCTGACGCCGCCAGCCTGAGGCCTGAAGACGGCGGCTACCGGCTCTCGATGAGCTGCTTCACGCGGCGCGCCAGCACGTCCATCTCGAAGGGCTTGGTCATCACGTGCATGCCGGGGTCGAGGTGGCCGTGGCTGAGCACCGCGTTCTCGGCATAGCCGGTGATGAACAGCACCTTGAGCTCGGGCCGGGCGGTGCGCGCGGCGTCGGCCACCTGGCGGCCGTTCATGCCGCCGGGCAGGCCCACGTCGCTCACCAGCAGGTCGATGCGCTGGCGCGGCGACTGCAGGATGCGCAGCGCCTCGGCGCCGTCGCCGGCCTCCAGCGTGGCGTAGCCCAGCCCCTGCATCACCTCGACGATGATCATGCGCAGCGCGGGCTCGTCGTCGACCACCAGCACCGTGTCGCCCTGGTCGGCGCGCGGCGCCATCGGGGCCTCGGCCGGCGCGATGGCGGCTTCTTCCTGCATGTCGTGGCGCGGCAGGTAGATGCTCACCGAGGTGCCCCTGCCCACCTCCGAATAGATGCGCACCTGCCCGCCGGACTGCTTGGCGAAGCCGTAGATCATCGACAGGCCCAGGCCGGTGCCCATGCCGATCGGCTTGGTGGTGAAGAACGGATCGAAGGCGCGCGCCACCACTTCCGGCGGCATGCCCACGCCGTTGTCGCTGACGGTGAGCGACACGTACTGCCCCATCGGCAGGTCGCGTTCGCGCGCGGTGCGCGCGTCGATCCAGCGGTTGGCGGTCTCCACGACCAGCTTGCCGCCCTCGGGCATGGCGTCGCGCGCGTTGATGCACAGGTTGAGCAGTGCGTTCTCCAGCTGGCCGGGGTCGGCATGCACGTTCCACAGGCCCACGGCTGCCACCGTCTCCAGTGCGACGTGCGGCCCCAGCGTGCGGCGCAGCAGCTCTTCCATGTCGGTGACGAGCCGGTTGGCGTTGATCGGCTTGGGCTCCAGCGTCTGGCGCCGCGAGAAGGCCAGCAGCCGGTGCGTGAGCGCCGCGGCGCGCTTGACCGCGCCCTGCGCCACGCCCACATAGCGCTCCATGTCGGCCGGCTTGCCTTCCAGGCCGCGCCGGCGCATGAGCTCGAGGCTGCCGCTGATGGCGGCCAGCAGGTTGTTGAAGTCGTGCGCCAGGCCGCCCGTGAGCTGGCCCACGGCTTCGAGCTTCTGGCTCTGGCGCAGCTGCTCGCGCGCGGCGTCGAGTTCGGCGGCGCGCTCCTTCTGTTCGGTGATGTCGCGCGCGGCCGCATAGAGCAGCCCGTTGTCGGGCACCGCCGTCCACGAGAGCCAGCGGTACTCGCCGGCCTTGGTGCGGTAGCGGTTCTCGAAGCCGGTGGTGCGCGCGCCGCCCGAGAGCCGGACCAGTTCGGCCTCGGTGCCGCGGCGGTCGTCGGGATGCAGCAGCTCGCGAAACGGCATCGCGCAGATCTCGTCGGCGCTCCAGCCCAGCACGGTTTCCCACGCGGGGTTCACGCTGAGGAAGTGGCCGTCGGGCATGGCCACGCCCAGCAGGTCCTGGCTCAGCGCCCAGGTGCGGTCGCGCTCCTGCGTGCGCGCGCGCACCTGTTGCTCCAGCGATTCGGCGAAGGCCACCAGCTCGGTCTGCGCCTCGCGCCGCGCGATGGCCGAGCGCACGCGGTCGCCCACCTCGCGCACGAAGTCGATCTCGTCGCGCGGCCAGGGCCGCGCCTCGCCGTGGTTCAGGTAGAGCAGCCCGACCAGCCCGCCGCGCTCGGTGAGCGGCATGTTGACCACGGCGCGCGCCGTGATGGCGTCGAGCGCGTCGGCGTTGTCGCGCGTGCGCGGGTCGAGCCGCGCATCGGCAAAGGCCACGGTCACGCCGCGGCGCAGGTCCTCGATGTAGGAGCCGTAGTCGCGAAAGTGCAGCATGCCCGCCAGGCTCGAGACGCCCGGCGCGGTCCAGTCGCGCTCGATGGCGATGGTCTCGGCCGCCGTGTCCACCAGGCCGTAGCCGGCGCGGTCCACGCCCAGCTGCTGCCCCAGCATCTCGGAGGCCGCATAGGCGATGTCGCCCGGCTCGTCCATGTCGCGGATGCGGTCGCCCAGCTCCATGAGCGCGAGGCGGCGCGTCTCGGCCTGCAGGATGGCCTTGTTCGCCGCGTGCAGGCGCTGCTCGGCCAGGCGCTTGGCGCGGCGGTCGGCGGCCTCGTTGAGCGCGCGTGCCACCACCACCGGCAGCCGCTCGAGGCGGCCCTTGCTCACGTAGTCGGTGGCGCCGCTTTTCAGCAGCTCGACCGCGTTGTCCTCGCCGATCACGCCGGACACGAAGATGAAAGGCGTCTCGGGCACCGTGCCGCGCGCCAGCTCGAGCGCGTGCGCGCCCGAGAAGCCGGGCAGCTCGTAGTCGGACAGGATCAGCGCGTAGCTCTGCTCGGCCAGCGCGCCGGCAAAGCCCGGCTCGTCGCGCACCACCCGCGTGCGGGCCTGCGGAAAGGCGCGCGCCAGTTCTTCGGTCAGCAGCTCCACGTCGAAGCGCGAGTCCTCGAGGATCAGCACGTTCAGCGGCGGCGCGTTGGCTACGGCCTCGGCGGCCTCGGCGGTCTCGGCGGCCGCGGCCGCCTCGACCACCGCGACGACCGCCGCGCCCGGGTTATTCATGTCTGCGCGCCGTCTTCAGGGAGCCCGGCGGCGGTTCGTTGAGCACCGCCCAGAACACGCCCAGCTCGGCAATGGCCGAGACGAAGCGGTCGAACGCCACGGGCTTGACCACGTACGCGTTGACGCCGAGCTCGTAGCTGCGCAGCACGTCCGACTCTTCCTGCGACGAGGTGAGCATCACCACCGGGATGCTGCGCAGCACCGGGTCGCCGCGCACGTCCTTCAGCACCTCCAGGCCGGTGACCTTGGGCAGCTTCAGGTCGAGCAGGATCACGGCCGGGTTGCCCTCGGCGCGCCCGGCGTGCTCGCCCTCGCGGTGCAGGTATTCGAGTGCCTGCGCGCCGTCGCGCAGCACCACCACGTCGTTGGCGAGCTGGCTGCGCTCCAGCGCAATCAGGGTGAGTTCCAGGTCGCGCTTGTCGTCTTCGACCAGCAGGATCGGTTTAAGCATGTCCTTCTCCGTTTACAGCCGGCGCGCTCGCCGCCGCTGTCTTCTCAGGGTCCCACCGCGGGAGGATGAAGCCGAAGCTCGCGCCGGCATCCACCGCTCCGTTGGCCCGTACCGTGCCGCCATGGCGCTCCACGATCCGCTTCACATTGGCCAGGCCGATGCCCGTGCCCTCGAAATCTTCCGCCTGGTGCAGGCGCTGGAACACGCCGAACAGCTTGTCGGCGTACTTCATCTGGAAGCCCACGCCGTTGTCCTGCACCTCGAGCCCGTCGCCGAGCGCTTCGTCGTGCACCGCGCGCACCGCGATGCGCGCCGGGGTGCGCGTGCGCGAGTACTTCACGGCGTTGGCCAGCAGGTTGCGCACCGCCACCTGCAGCAACAGCGGGTCGGCGTACAGCGTGGGCAGCGACGCGTCGATCTCCCACTCGATGGCGCGCTGCGGCTCCAGCCGCTTGAGCTCGCGCACCAGGCCGTCGACCAGCGAGGCGGTGTCGACCGGGCGCTGCTTGAGCGCGGCGCGGCCCATGCGCGAGAAGTCGAGCAGCGCATCGACCATCTGGCCCGCGAAGGCCGCGGCGTCCTTCACGTGCGCAAGGTAGCGGTGGGCGCGCTCGCTGAGCTGCTTGCCCTCGGTCTGCGCCACCAGGTCGACATAGCCCGCAATGTGGCGCATCGGCGCGCGCAGGTCGTGCGACACGGTGTACGAGAACGCCTCCAGCTCCTTGTTGACGCGGCCCAGCTCGGTGGCCACGGCGGCCAGCTCTTCGGCCCGGCGCAGCACCACGCCGATGAGCGCCTGCCGCAGCTCGCCCGCGGCGCCGACCTCGGCCGCCGACCACGGCGTGCAGCGCCCGCGGATGTGCTCGACCCAGCTCTCGAAGCTCAGGCGCGGGTGCATGCGCCCGCCGTCGGCACTCATGGGCTTGTGCGGGTCGCCCGCCCAGCGCACGGTGCGCACGAGCTCGGGGCGGAACCACAGGATCAGGTGCCGGTGCACCTGCGAAATGGAAATGGCCAGCACGCCGGCCGCCGTGCCGGCGAAGGCCTCGGCGGGCGTGAAGTGCGCGGCCAGCGCGTCGCTGTCGTACACCTCCACGCCCAGCCCCGCGATCCAGCCCGCGAGCTCCTGCACCTGCGCGCGCTCGGGCACGTCGCCCACGCACCAGACCTCGTCGTCGAGCACCACGGCGGCGCCGGTGGCGCGCATCACGCGCAGCATCAGCGAGGCCTCGGAGACCAGGTGCTGCAGGGTGGCGTCGCTCTCGGCCAGGTGCGAGACGATCTGCAGCGTGAGCTGGCGCAGCTCGAGCCGCTCGGCCACCTGGCCGTTGCTCTCCTTCGACTGCAGCTGCAGCGACAGCAGCTGGCCCAGGTGCTCGCAGGCCAGCCGCGTGCCGGGGTCGAGGAAGCGCGGCGCATGGTCGTGGCACGAGATGAGGCCCCACAGCCTGCCGTCGATCACGATCGACACCGACATGGACGCCAGCGTGCCCATGTTGCGCATGTACTCCAGGTGGATCGGCGAGACGCTGCGCAGCTGCGCCTGCGACAGGTCGATGTCCGCGGCCGTGAGCGACGCGTCGTTGGCCAGCAGGCGCACCGGCCGGTAGTTGGCGTCGGCAATCAGCCGGAAGTGGTTCACCAGGTACAGCGCGCGCGCCTGCTGCGGAATGTCGGACGCCGGAAAGTGGTGGCCGGTGTAGCTGTCGTAGCCCGGCTCGACCTCTTCGGCCAGCACCTCGCCGTGGCCGGCCTCGTCGAAGCGGTAGACCAGGCACCGCCCGAACCCGGTCAGGCGCTTCATCTCGCGCGCGGCCAGTGCGGCGAGGCGGGCCACGGTGTCGGCCTGCTGCAGGTGCGGCAGGAAGACGCGGCCCAGCGAATAGATGGGCGCCTCGTTGCCGGCGGGCGGCGAGGCGGTCTCGAACTCGACGATCAGGTGGCGCTCGTTGCGGTGCACGGCGGCGTCGAACACCTCCGCGCCCACCTGCACCGCGCCCAGCGACACCGGCGAGGCGCCCGGCTGCAGCGCGGGCAGCCGCAGCTGGCCGAGCGTGTCCTGCGCGGCGGCGAGTTGCGCGGCGGGCCAGTTCTCGCTCCAGGCCACGAGGGCGAGCGAGTCGGGCTGCAGCACCAGCAGGCGGCCGTGCGGCTGGATCGAACCGGGCACGCGGATCGGCTCGAGGTCGCAGGAGGACAGGTCGACCTGCGGCGGCTCGATGGGCCGGAATGCGGCGACGGGGGCGACGGGGGCGACGGAAGCGGTGGGCGCGGTGGGCGCGGTGGGCGCGGTGGACACGGTGGGCATGGACACGGTCAATCTGCGCGGCGGTGCCCGCGCGGGTTCATCGGAAGATGGGGCGAAACGATCGGGCCAGCCATGGTGGGCCTCAGGCGCGCACGCCGAAGCGCGGCATCAGGGTTTCGAAGCCGGCCACCGCGCCGCGCCGGGCCGCGTCCACCGCGGCCGGGTCACGCAGCGCCGCGGCCAGCTGGGCGACGAAGTCCTTCCATTGCGCGGCCAGGCCTTCGGGCGCATCGACCGGCTGGAAATAGCGCATCGGATGCGGCGCCAGGCGCGGGCCCAGGCGCTTGTGCATGGCCGCGCCGCCGAGCTGCGAGCCCTCGAGCACATAGGCCAGGCCCCAGGCGAAAGCGGGGTCGCGCGCGCCGTCCGCCAGGCGATGGGCGTCGAGTGGCGCAAAGCTCGCTGCAGCCGGCGCCGCGCTGGCGTCTTCCAGGTCGAGCATGAGCGCGGCCAGCCGCCGCTCGGTGCGGCGCGCCACGCGGTCCAGGCCCGGGTCGCCAGCGCCGGCCAGCGCCTGCCGCACCGACTCCAGCCACGGCCGCAGCGCGCGCAGGTGCGCGGCATAGTCGGCCAACGAAGCATCCTCGCGGGCGATCGGCAATTGGCTGTCGAGCGCTTCGTGCAGCGCGTGGGTCGCGGTGCGCAACGGACGCAGCACGTCGGCAATGGAAGGAGCGGCCACGGCGCTCATGGTTCGATCGCCGCCAGCGGTTCGCCGCCGCGCTCGCGCGTCTGCGCGTCGAGGCCGGCGCACAGCGCGAAGAAGGCCTCGAGGTCGGCCGCCTTGTCGAACACGGCGTCGGCGCCCAGTTCGCGCGCCCAGTCGGCGATCTCGCCGGTTGCGTAGTTGGTCAGCACCACCACGCGCTGGCCCGGGCGGGACTTGCCGCAGCGCTTCACGATGCCCAGGCCCGAGCCTTCCTGCAGGAACAGGTCGACGACCAGCAGGTCCCAGGCGGCGGGGTTCTCCTCGAGCCAGGCGACGGCCTCGGCCTCGGTGGTGGCGGTGCCGATGAGGCGAATGTCGGCTTCGTCCTCCATGGCGGCGATCAGGTGGTGGCGGATGAGGGTGTTGTCTTCGACGAGGAAAGTGGAAAGCGGCACGGCTGCGAGTGGTCGGGTCGGTCGGGTCGATCGGATACGGTCTGTCGGATACGGTCTGCGAATGATCCAAGCCTACGCGAAGGCAGCGCGCGCGGCCGGTGGGCGCGATTCCCTACATCCGGTAGGAATTACGGCAAGCCGGCGACTTAAACTGGCGCCGGCCTGCCCTCCCGGGGCTCCGGCCTCCTCCCAATTCCGGTCTTCCCCCGCCTTTCAACGACGAACACCGACGAATGAACGCCATGACACAGCCTTCGACCCCCGTCTCCCCTGCCCTCGTCGCCGCCTTCGCCCCCTCCGGCACGCTGCGCGCCTCGATCAACCTCGGCAACCCGATCCTCGCCAACAAGGACGCCGCCACCGGCGAACCCGTGGGCGTGTCGATCGACCTGGCCCGCGAGTTCGCGCGGCGGCTCGGCGTGGGCGTCGAGCTGCTGCAGTTCGAGAAGGCGGCCGCCTCGGTCGATGCCGTGAAGAACGAGAGGGCCGACATCGGCTTCTTCGCCATCGACCCGGCGCGCAGCGAGGGCCTGCTGTTCACGGCGCCCTACGTGCTGATCGAGGGCAGCTACCTGGTGCCCGAGTCGTCGGCGCTCACGGACAACGCACAGATCGACGCGCAGGGCCACCGCATCTCGGTCGGCTCGGGCAGCGCCTACGACCTGTTCCTCACGCGCGAGATCAAGGCCGCCGAGATCGTCCGGCTGCAGGGCGCCGGCCCGGCGCTGGCGGCCCTGCGCTCGGGCGAGGTCGAGGTGGCGGCCGGCATCCGCCAGATGCTCGAGGGCGAAGCGCGGCGCGCGCCCGGCGTGCGCGTGCTGCCGGGGCGCTTCATGGTGATCCAGCAGGCCATGGGCACGCCGGCCAGCCGCGGCGCCGAAGCGCAGGCGCTGCTGGCGGCGTTCGTCGAGGAGATGAAGGCCAGCGGCTTCGTGGCCGACGCGCTGAAGCGCCACCGCATCGAGGGCGCGGGCGTGGCGCCCGCGGCCTGAAGCGCCAGCGGGAGCTCAGAGCTTGTACGCCTCCACCGGCCCCTGCGAATAGAACAGGAAGTAGCCGGTCGAGGTCTGGAAGCCGTTCTTGCGCCAGCCCGCCGGCACCTTGAAGATGCCGAGCTGCTCGCTCGCCACGCCGACGAACGCGGTGTTCTCCTTGTCGGTGGTGATGCGGCTCCAGCGCTCGCGCGTCACGGGCTGCATCTGCATCTTGGGTTCGCTCCAGTCGGCGGTGCGCACCTTGTCGCGCATCACGTAGCGGCCGCCCTGCCGCTCGATCTTGATGAGCTCCTTGAGCGCGCCGTTCTGCTTCACGGCGTAGACGCCGACCAGGTCGGCCTCGGGCTCGCCGCGCGCGCCGCAGCCGGCGAGCGCGGCGGCAATCGCGGCGGCAACGGCCGCCGCCGCCAGCCATTGGATGGAAATTTTCATGGTGATGAATCCGGTGATCGTGGGAGGACGAGGCGCGCACCGCCCCTGACGCAGCGGCGCGCGCCCGCTCATTCGAGACTCAACGCTTCTCGTTGTCGCGCAGCTTCATGCTGCCCTGGAAGCGCAGCGCATGCGGGTACGCGTCCTTCTCGGCGCCAGTGGCCACCGCGGCCATCTTCTGCTCGCTCACCTGCGTCTTGGCCAGCAGCGGCGCCGGCAGGTTCACCACGCCCTTGATCTGGTCGTACTGCGCCTGCGTGATGCGGCCCACGCCCAGCAGCCGGAACGCGTCGCGCTCGATGTTCAGCAGCAGCGGCTTGTTGCCCGCCAGGCTGGTCGCGTTGGCCAGCAGCGCGCTCCATGACGGCGCGCTGTAGTTGGTCACGTAGTAGTCCTGACCGGTCGGCCCGGCCAGCACCGCGGTGCAGCCCGGCAGCTCCACCTGCGTGCTGTTGTTCGACATCACGAAGGTGGTGCGCTGCGCCAGCGCGTCGCCGTAGGCCAGCGTGACCGGAAGGGTCCACGTCGAGGCCGGGAACTGGTTCTGGTTGGGGAACGACTCCTGCGTGATGTTCACGTAGGTGCGGTCGCCGGCGCATTGCGCGTCCACCGTGAGCAGCGCAATGCCGGTCTGGCGGATCAGGCTGTCGCCGATGTCGCCCACCTTCTTGCCGCCGCTGGCCTTCTCCAGCGAGCTCCACAGGCGCGACGGCGTGACGTTGCCGAACGCGTAGTCCTTCAGGTAGATCTGCAGGCCCTTCTGCATCGCCTCCTCGCCGATGTAGTTCTGGATGGTCTCCAGCACGTGGCTGCCCTTGTTGTAGACGAAGATCGACGGGCTGATGAAGCCGAACGCGCCCGCGTCGTTGAGGTTGCGCTGCACCGGCACGGCCGTGCTCTTCAGGTCGGCCACGATCACGTTGTGCTTGTCGAGCACGTAGTCGGAGAAGCTGTAGTACTCGGGGTGGAACTTGATCGTGGTGCGCCGTTCGAACCAGCGCGCGAACGACTCGTTGAGCCACACGTTGTCCCACCAGTCGAGCGTGACCAGGTCGCCGAACCACTGGTGCGCCACCTCGTGCGTGACCACCGTCACCGAGTACAGCGTGGGCGTGTCGCCCGGCTTGGTGAGCACCGCGTCGGCGAACTCGAAGATCGAGCCCCAGTTCTCCATGCCGCCGAAGCCGGTGTTGGGCTTGTTGTCGTAGCTGTCGTTGGCCGCCACGGTGTCGAACTTCTTGAACGGCAGCGGGATGCCGGTGTACTTGTAGTAGTAGTCCATCGACACCTTGGTCCACTCCATCGCGAACTTGGCCCAGTCGGAGCGCCCCGGCGGCGTGAACCAGCGCAGCGGCATGTCGCTGCCGTCCAGCGGGTTCTTGAAGGTGTCGGCCAGCACGTCGAACTTGCCGCCGCCGAAGAAGGTGAGGTACATCGGCATCGACGGCGTCTTCTCGAACGCCACGCGCTGGTAGCCGTCGGGCAGCTTCACCGCCTCGGTCTGCGCGCCGTTGGACACCGTCTTCCAGTCGCCCGGCACCTCGGCCGAGATCTCGAAGGTGTGGCGAAACGCCGGCTCGTCCCAGCCCGGGAACCATTGCCGCGCGTAGTTGGTTTCGCCCTGCGTCACGATGGCGTCGCTGCTCACGCCTTCGGGCGTGGACAGGCCCACCTTGAAGATGCCGGTGGCGGCCGAGCAGAACGGGTTGCGCGCCACTTCGGCCGGCGGGCAGTACTCCGCGTCGGAGAACTGGATCTTGCCGTCCCACTCCATGTGCAGCAGGTACTTGCCCTTGGCGATCTGGCCGTCGTTCAGCCGCAGCTGCACGAAGTCGCCCAGCGTCTGCGGCGTGGGAATGAGAGCGATCGCCTCGCCGGGGTTCGACACCTTGCGCAGCGTGGTGCGGCCCTTGGCGAAGTTCAGGTTGTGCGCGGCCACCACGATGGCGTCGACCGGCTTGAGCACCTCGATCTCCACGTCGCCGCGGCCCGTGAAGGTCTTGAGCGCCGCATCGGGGCGGAACCACAGCTTGTAGTTGCTGGGCCAGACGGTGTCGGGCAGCTCCATCGGCCTGGCCGAGCGGTCGACCGCGGCCACTGCCGAGCCGGCCGCCGAGGGCACGCCGTCGTCGGGCGACTTCTTGGTGACGTCCGACGACGGCGCGAAGGCCACCGTGTCTGACGGCGCGCCGAGCGCGACGCCACCGCCGCCGAGCGACGCGCCGCCGCCGCTGTCTCCACCGCCGCCGCAAGCCGTCAGCACGGCAAGGGTCACCGCGGTGATGGCAAGATGATTGAAAGCCACGGGTGCACTGAATTTTTTCATGATCGCCTCTGGGTACTCTTGGTAAGAACATGCGCCGTACCGCATGCGCCGGCGGATAGCCGTCGATGCGCGTGACGCGCGCGTGGGGTGAAGAACAACCGACAGGAAGCAGGCAACACAGCGCCCTCCCGGCGAACCATCGGTTCGTCAGGACAACACGGTCGCCCGGGTGTCACCGCTGCAATTCAGGCGGTCCCAGGATGCGCGGCGCGAGCGGCGCCATGCCCGTCGTCATGCGGGGTCTCGAAGAAGCGGAGAGCGGGGAGCGGGGGTGCTGGCTCAGCGCCCGCGCAGAAGCACGCAGCGTTGCCGCGGCGGCATGCGGGCAGTGATGGAAACGGTGCGGGGCCCGATGTGTTTCATCGCGGCCATGGCAAGAATTTCTGCGGCTCTTGTCGTTGGTTTCACGCGCATTCCCTCGTCCATTGAAGTGCGCCAGTTTTAGCTGAACGATTGCGTCAGCTCAACGAATCGCGGAACTTTTCTCTCTCAAAATGTTCGCGTGCCATAGCCCGAATGGCGTCATGCGATGCAGCGCATGCCATGCCTTACGAAGATGGTTCTGCCGCCGAAACACCTGCTCACGCAGGTGATGAAAATCGGCTGCATTCAATGTGACCGGGAGGCCACAGTCCCCGTGCAGTACGAAGGTACAAGCCCTTCGGATGGCTATGAAAGCTGTGAACCAGAGACCGCGGCGGCACCGCGCGAGCGGTCGCGCAACCACAGCATGAGACCGCAGAAGAACACCACCACCTGCGTGCCGATGAGCAACGCGAAGCCCGCGAAAAACCCCGATGCGGAAGCGGCCGAAGTCACCGCACCACTCGCAGCACCCGCAGCACCCGCAGCACCCGCAGCACCCGCAGCGCCGGAGCCATGCGACACCGCCGCGATCACGCCGCCCATCAGCGCCGGCATGAAGCCCGCCACCAGGCTGCCCGCGCCGTTGGTCACGCCGAACGCGCTGGCCGTGTGCTCGGGCCGCGAGCAGTACTGCACCGTGCTCGGGATGGCCGGGCTCTGCAGGCCCCAGAAGAAGTTGGCCGCCACCAGGCAGCACGCCGCCGCGTACGGGTCGCGTGCGTTGATGGCCATCAGCACCGACAGCGCCACGCCCACGCTCGCGCCCATGAAGATGAAGGGCACGCGCTCGCGCCCGACCTTGTCGATCAGCACGCCGCCCACGAACACCGCGAGCACCGTGGCGTACTGCGGCAGCGAGGCCAGCCAGCCCATCTCGCGCAGCGAGAAGCCGCGCGCCTCGCGCAGGTAGGTCGGCAGCCAGTTGCTGCTGCCCCAGAGGTAGGCCAGCGCGGCCGAGGTCAGCAGCGTGATGAGGAACAGGTGCCGCGTGTGCAGCGCGCCGCGCACGATGCCGCCCACGCGCGCCATCGCCTCGCCGAACGACGAGGGCTTCTTGCCGTCGGCGTGCGTGGGCGGCATGCGCACGAAGGCCAGCACCAACGGAATGCCCAGCGCGATGTTCATGACGCCGAGCACGTGGAACGAGGTGTCCCAGGCGAACTGCGTGAGCAGGTAGCCCACCAGCGGATAGCCCACCGCCAGGCCCAGCCCGGTGCCCATGTTCACGAAGGCGTTGGGCTTGCCGTTCTCGTCGCTGCGGAAATGCGCCTTGATGTAGGCCGAGGCCAGCGAGAACAGCGGCCCTTCGGACACGCCCAGCAGGATGCGCGAGGCCAGCAGCATGCCGTAGCTGTGGAACACGGGCGAGGCCCAGGTCACCACGCCCCACAGGACGAGCCCGTACACCAGGCTGCGCCGCACGCCGAACAGCGCCGAGCAGAACGGCGTGAGCACGAAGGCCGACACGCCGTAGCCCAGCATGAAGGCGGTGGCCAGGAAGCCCTGGCCCACGCGGTCGTCCGCCGCGAGGCCCACGTGCGCCAGGAACGCCTTGTCGGTGATGAGCACCGCGATGTTGATGCGGTCCACGTAGGAGATCGCGACGATCACGAACAGCGTGATGACGCCGTACCAACGAAAGTTCTTGCTGCTCTGCATGGCGTGTCCTGCGGGTGTGGGGTGATGGGCGCCGGGCGTCCTAGAACGCGTGGCGCATGCCGAACTCGGCGCCGCTGGAGGCGTGGTTCGCCGCGGTGATCGCGCCCGACAGGCTCGCCGACGCGCCGTTGCTGTTGGTGATGCGCGCGATGGTGGCGTACAGCGCGGTGCGCCTGGAGAGGTTGTGCACGTAGCCGATGGCCAGCTTCGACGACGTGGGCTTGAGCAGCGCGCCGGCCGGCTCGACCCGGTAGCGCGCATACGAGGCCTTGATCTCGCCGGGCCCGACGGGCAGCTGGAAGCCGATGAGCGCGCCCTTGGCGTCGGTGCTGCCCTTCGACTCCTTGTACAGCTCGCTCGTGAGCTTGAGGTTCATGAGCGATGCGTCGAAGGTGTAGGCCGCGCCCAGGTTGGTCACGCGCAGGTCGCCGCTCGCATAGCGCGTGCGGCCGGTGGCCAGCGCGATGTTGAGCCCGCCGCTCTGGTAGCCGAAGCGCGCGCCGGTGTGGTCGCCGTCGTGCCGGTTCGGCACCAGCGTGTTGGGCAGCACCGAGTTGGAGTCGTTCTCGCCCATGGCGTACATCACCTGCCCGTAGAAGCCGCCGAGGCTGGCCGGCAGCAGGTAGCCGATGCTGTTCGAGGCGCGCGTGCCGGTGGGCGCGACCAGCCCGCCCAGGCCCGAGAAATAGATCTGGTTGGCGCCGATGCCGCTGCCCGTGCCGAAGGGGTCGAAGATGGCCGTGTTCCAGAAGGCCGGCACGTAGTCGCGGCCCAGCCGCACTTCGCCGAAGGCGCCCGCCAGGCTCACGGTGGAGCGGCGGTTGAAGCTCAGCACGCCCGCGGTGCCGTTGCCGCTGGCCTGGTTGTTCGAGTTCGAGGGAAAGCCGGCGGCGTTGTCGTTCTGCAGGCCCATCTCGAGCCAGAAGTTGGCGGAGTAGCCGCCGCCCAGGTCCTCGGTGCCGCGAAAGCCCAGGCGGCTGAACATGTTGCCGCTGTTGGTGAGCTGCGTCTTGTGGGCCGAACCGTCGCCGCTGCCCTTGGCGTAGGTGACGGCGGCGTCGACCACGCCGAACAGCGTGAGGGAAGATTGGGCCAGCGCTCCGCCAGCCGCGCTGATCGAAACCAGCGTGAGCAAGTACTTTTTCATGGAATGTCTCGGGGGGTTCTTCTTCTGGCCGGAGGCCTTGGGTTCAGATGTCGAGCACCAGCCGCGCGCCCTTGCAGCGCGAGACGCAGATCATCATGGTCTTGTTGGACGCACGCTCGATCTTGGTGAGGATGCCGTCATGGTGGTCGATCTCGCCTTCGAGCACAGAGGTTTCGCAGGCGCCGCACACGCCTTCCTTGCAGCTGTGGTCGGGGTTGAGACCGGCGTCGATCAGGCTGTCGAGGATCGACTTGCCCGCGGGCACCTCGACGCTCTTGCCGCTCTTGGCGCACTCGACCACGCAGCTCTGCGTGGCGCTCGGCGCCTCCACATGCACCGCGGCGAAGCGCTCGATGTGCGCGTTGGCATAGCCGAGCTGCTCGCAGCTCTTCTCGAAGGCGTCGAGCATCGGCGTGGGGCCGCAGCAGTAGTAGTGGCTGTCGGCGCCCTTGCCCGCGAGCAGGCCGGCCAGGTCGGGCGGCGCGCCCTTCTCTTCGTCGAAGTGCCAGGTGAGCTGCACCGACTTTTCCCTGGCCAGCGCGTCGATGGCTTCGCAGAACGCCGCCTCTTTGCGCGTGCGTGCGCAATAGAGGATTTCGACCGGCTTGCCCAGCGCCACCAGCCGCTGCAGCATGCACCAGATGGGCGTCACGCCGATGCCGCCGGCCACCAGCACCGAGCGCGCGGCGCCCTCTTCCAGCTTGAAGTTGTTGCGCGGCGCCGAGATGGGCAGCGTCATGCCCACGCGCAGCTGCTGGTGCACGTAGCGCGAGCCGCCGCGGCTCTTGCGGTCGTTGAGCACGCCCACCACGTAGCGCTGGCGGTCGCTCGAAGGGTTGCACAGCGAGTAGCTGCGCACCAGCCCGTTGGGCAGGTGCAGGTCGATGTGGGAGCCGGCCTCGAAGGCGGGGAAGTCCACGGCCGGCGTGGCCGGTCGGAACTCGACGCTCACGATGCCGTCGGCCTCGTAGCGCATGGTGTGCACGAGTGCGTTCAGCGTGGGGGAAGACATGGCTGCGCTCGCTCCCGCTCAGGCCGTGGCGGCCTCGGCCGTCTTGCTCTCTTCAGCCAACTGCGCCACCGCCAGGTTGCGCATGTGGCGGCGCAGCCGAACGATGCCCAGGTCGTGCTGGTACAGGTTCTCGTGCTGGTTGGCGTCGGCCTCCATCTCCTCGAGCATCACGCGGTCCTGCTCCAGCACATGCCAGTGGCGCGCCTCGAGGCGGTTCCTGTACAGGAAGCGCCAGGTGTCGCGCTGCCAGTCCTTGGGCAGCTTGCGCACGCGCCAGAAGAAGGTGGCCGTCATGCCCTTCACCATGGGCGAGAAGGCGCCGATGATGATGAAGTTGCCGCCGGGGCCGCCCGTCTTGGGGTACGGGATTTCCAGGCGCATCCAGTGCATGCCGGTGTCGGCCCACTCGGTCCAGTCGAAGTTGACGTTGCGCTGGCCTTCCTTCTCGAACACGAAGCCGATGTCGGTCTGGCGAATGCCGAACTTGGCGCTGGAGTCGCCCTCGGCCATCGAGTGCGACTGCTTGTGCAGGTAGGTGCCGTGCATCGGGTCCATCACGTTGTCCAGCACGTAGCGGTAGTCGCCCTTCCACTCGGTGTAGCAGAGGAAGGACGCGTACTCGGCGTCGTCGGTGAGCTGCTCGGGCAGCACCAGCGGCGGCGGCACGTCGACCGATTCCTTCGAGTTGTAGAGGAACACGGCGCCCGCGCGCTCCTGCACATGAAAGTGCCGCGTGGCCTGCGAGCCCTCGAGCTTGCAGCCGGGGCTGCCGGGCACGCGCGTGACCACGCCGTCGTGGCGCACTTCGACGCCGTGGTACGGGCACGAGAGCCGGTCGCCGAGCACCACGCCCTGCGACAGCGGTGCGCCGCGGTGCGGGCAGCGGTCTTCCAGCGCATGCAGCACGCCTTCGCCGTCGCGCCACAGCGCGAGCTTGCGGCCGAGGCGGCGCAGGGAGATGGGGTTCTCCTTGATGAAGTGCGAGGGGCAGATGGGGTACCAGAGGTCCTTCAGGCCGATCTCGAGCAGATGGTCGACCGGGTCGGCCGCGGCGGGGTGAATGGCGATGGTCATGGGGGTTCCTCTCAGCCGGCCAGCGTGGCCATTTCCTTGCGGTACAGCGCCTCGGTCCACGGCTGGCCGCCGGGGGTGGCCAGGCCGCTGTCGTTCAGGCGCTGCACCAGGCCCGGCAGGTCGTGGATGCCGTCGCCAAAGGCGCGCTCGATCACATCGCCCAGCAGGTCTTCGTAGGTGGTCGCGGGGCGCTGGCGCGCCTGGTGCGGTTGCAGGTAGCGGTCTTGTTGCATCGTGTGCCTCCGTGGGGTGAGGTGAAAGGGATCAGGCAGCCGCTTCGGCGGCCAAGGCCGGTGCGCCCAGCGGCGCGGTCCAGGCGTCGTAGGCGTAGACCCAGTCGGCGTTGCCGCCTTCGCGCAGCCAGTTGTTGCCGCGCGAACCGAGCTGCACCTGGCTGGCGCGCTCGATGCGTGCCCGCTCGAAGCCCTGCAGCGCGGCCGGCACATCGGCCAGCGCCACGCCGTCGAGATGGCGCGACAGCACCACCGCGTCTTCGATGGCCATGCCGGCGCCCTGCGCCATGAAGGGCAGCATCGGGTGCGCGGCGTCGCCCAGCAGCGCCATGCGGCCTCGTGCCCAGGCGGGCATCGGGTCGCGCTCGTACAGCGCGGTCTTCAGCACCGTGTCGCAGGCGTCGAGCAAGGCGCGCGCTTCGGGGTGGTAGGCCACGTACTGCTCGCGCAGTTCGTCCACGCTGCCCGGCGCGGTCCACGACTCGAGGTGCCAGGTGTCCTGCGGCGTGGTGGCGAAAATGAAGATGTCCTTGCCGCGGTTCAGCGGGAAAGTGACGATCTGGCTCTGCGGGTTCGGGCCCCACCACTTGGTGAAGGCGCCCAGGTTGGGCACGCCGGCCACGCGCTCGGCGGGCACCACGGCGCGGTAGGCCACGATGCCGGTGAAGCGCGGGCTCTCGGCACCGAACATGGCCGTGCGCACGCACGAGTGGATGCCGTCGGCGCCGATGAGCGCGCCCACGCGGGCGCTGGTGCCGTCGGTGAAGGCGATGGTCACGCCCGTGTCGTCGGGCGCGATGGTCTCGGCGCGCTTGCCCAGCGCCACCTGCTCCGCCGGGAACATCTCGGCCAGTGCGGCCAGCAGGTCGGCGCGGTGAATGGTGAGCTGCGGCGCACCGTAGCGCTGCTCGGCCGAATCGGCCATTTCCAGGCGCGAGGTTTCCTCGCCGGTGTCGTAGGTGCGGCTGATGCGGTGCGACGGGCGCGCCGCGGTCACGCGGGCGGCCTCGCCCACGCCGAGGCCGTCGAGAGCGCGCACCGCGTTGGGCGTGAGGTTGATGTCGGCGCCGACGCGGGCGAACTGCTTCGCCTGTTCGAACACGATCACGTCGTGGCCGGCGCGGCGCAGCGCAATGGCTGCCACCAGGCCGCCGATGCCGGCGCCCACGATGCCGATGGTGGATTCGCTTGTCTTCATGGAGAGGCTTTCCTTGCGCGTTGGGCCGGCTTACTCGGCCACGATGTTGCGGGCCTTGATGATCCTGGCCCACACGGCCGTTTCATCGCGGATGTAGGCGGCGAACTCGGCCGGCTTCATGGCCGCGTCAGCCATGCCCTGCACCTTCAGGCGCTCGCGCACGTCGGGCTGCGAGAGCATCTCGGCCGCGTCCTTGGCCAGTTGCTCGACCACCGCGGGCGGCGTGCCCCTGGGCGCCATCAGGCCGTACCACGAGGTGACGGTCACGCCCTGGATGCCCTGCTCCGCCAGCGTCGGAATGTCGGGTGCGGCGGCGCTGCGCTTGGCTTCGGTCACGCCGATGGCCACCAGCTTGCCTTGCTTCAGGAACGGCAGCGTCGCGGGCAGGTTGCTGAACATCAGCGGCACCGAGCCGCCCAGCACGTCGTTGAGCGCGGGCGCCGTGCCCTTGTAGGGCACGTGCAGCATGTCGATGCCGGCCTGCTGCTTGAACAGCTCGCCCGCCAGGTGCAGGCCGCTGCCCACGCCCGGCGAGGCGTACGACAGCGTGTTGGGCTTGGCCTTGGCCTGCGCCACCAGCTCCTTGGCGTTCTTGATGCCCGAGGCCGGCGAGGCCACCAGCACGTTGGGTGCCTTGGCCAGCATGGTGATGGGCACGAAGTCCTTCGCCATGTCGAAAGGGAAGTTGGGCATCAGCGTCGGGTTGATGGTGACGTTGCCCGCCGGAATCACCAGCAGCGTGTGGCCGTCGCCCTTGGCGCGCTTGACCTTGTCCATGCCGATGTTGCCGGCCGCGCCCACCTGGTTGTCGACCACGGCCGCCTGGCCGTAGCGCTTGGTCAGGCCTTCGGACAGCACGCGGGCCAGCGTGTCGACCGGGCCGCCGGGCGGGAACGGCGAGATGATGGTGAAGCGCTCGCTGGCGAGCTGCTTCTGCGCATCGCTCTGCTGCGCGTGCACCGGCGCGGCCAGGGTGAAGGCCGCGAGGGCGGCGAACAGAACGGAAAAGGAGAAACGTCTTTGCATGGTGGTGGTCGTCGTGAACTTCATTTCTTCTCGGTCAGGAAAGCACCTTTCGGGCCTTCGGCGTTCTTCTGGCGGCGCGTGTGGCCGTCGAGGCCGCCGTCGACGGCCCATTCGGCGAACACCGTGGGGCCGGGCTCGAATTCGCGCGGCTGCCAGTCGGCGGTGAGCTGGTCTTCGTCGGCGTAGTACTCGATGAGGCCGCCGGCCGGGTTCTTGAAGTACCAGAAGTACGCGGACGACACCGGGTGGCGGCCCGGGCCCAGCTGGGTTTCCCAGCCGCGGCGCGAGAAGTGCAGCCCGCCGCCGAACACCTCGTGGATGTCGCGCACGGTGAAGGCCACGTGGTTGAGCCCGCGCTTGCCCGAAGGAATCTGCAGCAGGAACAGGTCGTGGTGGCCGCCCTCGTCCGCGCAGCGCATGAAGGCGCCGCGGTTCGGGTAGCTGTCGGACGCGACGAAGCCGAAGCGCTGCGCGTAGAACGCGCTGGTGGTCTTCACGTCGTTCACGAAGAACACCACGTGGCCCACCTCGATGGGCGTGGCGCGCTCGTAGATGGGCGCGGCCTGGTTCACGCGCGGCTTGGCGTTCCAGGTGTTCATGGCGCCGCAGTCGACCTGCACCGCGTGCTTGCGGCTCACCTGCAGGCGCACGGCCAGGCCGTTGGGGTCGGTGCAGCCGATGCGGCGCGCGCCGTCGACGGTGGCGTCGAAGAAGGCCGGGTCTTGCGCGATGGCCGCGGCGTAGCGTTCGAGGTCGGCCTCGCTTTCCACGCCCCACACCACTTCGCGCAGCGTCGGGCCCTCTTCCATCGCGGGCGGCAGGCCCGGCTTGTCCAACGCCGCAACGACCACCTTGCAGCCGTTGAGGCATTCGAAGACGAGTTCGTCGGCGGCCTGCGACTTCAGTGCGAGGCCCCAGTCCTCGAAGAACTGGCGGCAGGCGGGCAGGTCGTCCGCGCCGTAGGTGATCTGGTCGATGCCAAGTACGCTCATGGTGCGCTCCTCTTCAGTTCGCCCACGGGAGCGGTTGTTCGTTGGTGCCCCAGTACATGCTCTTCTGCTCCATGTACTGGAAGATGCCTTCGCGGCCCTTCTCGCGGCCCAGGCCGCTGTCGCGCCAGCCGCCGAACGGCGTGGACACGGAGAACTGCTTGTAGGTGTTGACCCAGACGGTGCCGGCCTGCACCGCGCGGCCCAGCTTCCAGGCGCGCTTGAAGTCGCGGCTCCACACACCGGCGGCCAATGCATAGACGCTGTCGTTGGCCTGCGCGATGAGTTCTTCCTCGTTGTCGAAGGGCATCGCGACCAGCACCGGGCCGAAGATTTCTTCCTGGCTGATGCGCGCGCTGTTGGTCAGGCCTTCGATGATGGTCGGCTTGTAGAAATAGCCGTTGTCGTAGCCCGCGCCGTGCGGGCGCACGCCGCCCGTGCGAATCCTGCCGCCTTCGGACACGCCGAGGTCCACGTAGCGCTCGATGCCTTCGCGGTGCTTCGCCGTGATGAGCGGGCCCATCTGCGTGCGCTCCGAAGCCGGGTCGCCCACGCGCAGTGCGTTGGCGCCTTCGGCCAGCCGCGTGAGGAACTCGTCGTAGATGCCGCGCGCCACGAACAGGCGCGAGCCCGCAATGCACGACTCGCCCGACGAACTGAAGATGCCGTACAGCACGCCGTTCACCGCATGGTCGAGGTCGGCGTCGTCCAGCACCATGGTGGGCGACTTGCCGCCCAGCTCCAGCGACACCGGCATCATCTTGTCGGCCGCGATGTGGGCGATGTGCCTGCCGGTGGTGGTGCCGCCGGTGAACGACACGCGCTTGACCAGCGGGTGCTTGGTGATGGCGTCGCCGATGACCGAGCCCTTGCCCGGCAGCACGCTCACGATGCCCTTGGGCACGCCGGCCAGCTCGCAGATGCGGGCCAGTTCCAGCGCCATCAGCGGCGTGACTTCGGCGGGCTTCACGACCACCGCGTTGCCCGCGGCCAGCGCGGGCGCCAGCTTCTGCGCCTCGCTGGCAATGGGCGAGTTCCACGGCGTGATGGCCGCGACCACGCCCATGGGCTCGTGCACGCTCATCGTGACGAACGCGCCGCGCGACGGCGTGATGGTTTCCTCGAGCGTTTCGAGCGCGGCGGCGAAGAACTGGAAGGTGGCCGCGGCGCTGGCCACGAGGTTGCGTGTTTCGGTGATGGGCTTGCCGTTGTCCAGGCGCTGCTTCTGCGCGAGCGGCTCGCCCTCTTCGCGGATCAGCTGCGCCACGCGGTGCAGCACGGCGGCGCGCTCGTGCGGCAGGCGCTGGGCCCAGCCGCTGGTGCGGAAGGCGTGGTCGGCGCGGGTGATGGCCTCTTCCACGTCGGCGAGGCTCGCGGCCTTCAGGCGCGCGATGGGCTCGCCCGTGGCGGGGTACAGGCTTTCGTAGACGTCGCCGCCGCCCAGGCGCCATTCGCCGGCAATGCAGATCGGAAGGAGTTCGGAAGAAATCATCATGGGGGTGACTCGAAAGCTCAGGTTCGAACGCTCAGATGGCGAGCGCGGCCACGCGGTTGCGCAGCGCACGCACGGCGCTGTACACGGTCAGCGCGGAGGTCTTGGGGTTGGCCGCGAGCGGCTTGTTGCGCATCGTCAGCTCGAAGCTGCCGAAGGCGCCCTCGGCTTCGACGGTGTGCACGTTCTCGGCGGTGGCGGGGTCGGCAATGAGGCGCACCAGGGTCTTGTCGAGCCCCAGGCCCGCGAGCGACACGGTGGCCGCGACGTTGGCGTTCTTCGGATACAGCAAGGCCGCCTCGCGCGCGCTGCCTTCGAAGATCACGGTTTCCTTCGACAGCGCGTCGAGGTCGCGGCCCTGTTCGGCCGGCGTGCCCTTCCAGGCCTGCGGCGGCTTGCGGCCGGTGTAGCGCACGCTGTCGAGGCCGCCGATGCGGGCCGCGGCGAGCGCGTCGATGGCACCGATGGCGCCTGGAATCAGCTGCACCTGCGTGCGGCCGGCCACGGCGGCGGCCTCGAGCTTCTCCGCGAAGCCGGCGGCCGACAGCGCGCCGACCGAGGCGACCACGCAGGGCGTGCCGCGTGCCAGCGCGGGCAGCACATGCTGCTCGATGGCGGCATGGCCGGCGGTCTCCACCACGAGGTCGATGCCATCGGCGGGCACGGCGCTGCCCACGTGCGCGTCGGGTGCGACCTCCCGCACGGCCTGCTGCGCGGCGGCGATGGCTTCGGCGGGCACGACGACGGCCACCACCTTCAGGGCGGCATCGCCGCGGAGCAGTTCGAGCACCGAGGTGCCGATGGCTCCGCAGCCGACGAGTGCGATGCGCGTGAGTGCGGTCATGGAACGGGCTTCGCTCACTTACTTCGCCGTGCCGAGCGCCGGAATCTGCGTGACCGTGTTGGTCGGCGGCCCGGCAAAGGTGGTCTTGAAGCTGCCGATCGACAGCATGTCGATCTCCAGCAGGAACGGGCCTTCGGCCGCCAGCGCTTCGCCCAGGCGCCGCGGCAGGTCGGCCAGGTCCTGCACGCGGGCGTGCGGCAGCGCGAGCGACTTGCACAGCAGGTCGTAGTCGGGCGTGTGCAGCTCGGCATAGCACTGGCGGCCGCCGTACTGCGCGTCCTGGATGTTCTTGATGACGCCGTAGCTCTTGTCGTTCATGAGCACGATCACCATGGGCGCCTTCTCCTGCACCATGCAAGCCAGCTCGCCCAGGTTCAGGATGAAGCCACCGTCGCCAGCCAGGCAGAAGGTCTTGCGGCCCGAGCCGGTCACCGCCGCGCCGATGGCCGCGCCGATGGCCATGGGCATGCCCTGGCCGATGCCGCCGCCCGTGGCGTGCACGCCGGCGCTCGGCTCGAACACGCGCAGCTCGCGGTTGCCCCAGGTGCTGTTGGACACGGTCACGTCGCGCACCCAGTTGAAGTTGCGCCCGGCCACCGACTGCAGCTGGCGCACGAGTTCGGCGTACGGGCCGAGGCCGTCGCGCAGCGAGGCCACCGCCTGGTCGTGCGCGGCGCGCAGGTCGACCAGCAGCTGCGGGTCGGCCTTGTACTTTGCGGCTTCGAGGCGGTCGGCCAGGCCGTCGAGGGCCAGCGCGGAATCGCCGCAGACGAAGGCTTCTGAGGCGTAGCAGCGGCCTTCGGCGGCGGCGTCGGCATCGATGCGGTACAGCGTGCGGGGCAGCTTCAGCTCGTACTTGAGCGTCTCGTTGCCGCGCAGGCGCGAACCGACCACGAGCATGGCGTCGCAGGTCTGGTACAGGGCCTCGACCGGCTTCTGGATGTTGTAGGCGCCGAGCGAGCCCGCGTCGTCCTCGGGCACCGTGCCACGGCCCTGCGTGGTGGTGACGACACCGAAGCCGAGCTTCTGCAGGCGCTGGATGGCGCCGCGCGCATGGCGGGCACCGCCGCCGACCCACAGCATCGGGCGCCTGGCGCCGGCCAGGCGCGCGGCCAAAGCGTCGAGCGCGGCGGCCGACGGCACGGGGCGTTCGATGGGCAGCGGCGAGAGGTCGGCCGGCATGGTCGTCAGCGCCGACTGGATGTCGATCGGAATCTCCACGCTGACCGGGCCGGTCGGCGCGGTCAGCGCGAGCTGCACCGCGCGCTTGAGCGTGCCGAGCACCGTCTCCACGCTGCGCACGCGCAGCGCGGCCTTGGACACGGCCTTGAGCATGGTGAGCTGGTCGGGTGCCTCGTGGATGTACGACATGCCCTTGTCCAGGTACGGCGTCTCGATCTGCCCGGTGATGTGCAGCAGCGGCGCGCCGGCCGTCAGGGCCTCGACCATGCTGCCCGCGATGTTGCCGGCGGCCGGGCCGGTGCTGGTGATGCACACGCCCAGGCTGGCGGTGGAGCGTGCGTAGGCGTCGGCCATGTTGCCCGCGCCGGCCTCGCCGCGCGCCGAGATGAAGCGCACCGTGCCGCGCTGCGCGAAGGCATCGAGGATGGGCATGTTGTGGATCGAGATCACGCCGAAGGCTGCCTTGACGCCGCACTGCTCGAGAAAGGCGGCGACGACGGCGCCGACGGTGACGGTGTGGGTGGGGTTATGCATGGCGCGAGAGGCCTCCGGAAATGTCGATGTGGGAGCCCGTCGTATAGGACGCGAGCGGTGAAGCAAGAAAAAGGACGGCGCGCGCGGCTTCGCTCGGAAGCCCCAGGCGCGCCAGCGGAATGTGTTTGTTCTTCGCGAGCTGGCCGCTCCAGGCGGCCCAGTCGAGCGACTTGTCCTCGCGCGCCTCGAAGCGGCGGCGCCACTGGCCCGACTCGACCAGCCCGATCAGGATGCCGTTGACGCGCACGCCCTGCGGCGCGAACTCGGTGGCCATGGAGCGCACCAGGTTCAGCAAGCCGGCGCGCGCGGCCGAGGTGGCGACCATGTGCGGCTCGGGCTGGCGTGCCAGCAGCGAGTTGGCGCAGACGATGGACGCGTCGCCCAGCGCCGTGCGCTGCGCCGCCAGTTGCGGCAGGAAGGCGCGCGTGGGGTTGATCACCGAGAAGAACTTCAGGTTGAGCTCTTCGGTCCAGGCCGCGTCGTCGGTGTCGGCGAAGGTGGAGACACGGCCCTGCCCGGCGTTGTTGATGAGCATCGAAGCCGGGCCGAGCGCCGCTTCGCTGGCGGCGGCGAAGGCGCGCACCGAGCCGGCGTCGAGCACGTCGCAGGGCTGCGAGAAGAGCTTGGCATTCGGCTGCTGCTTGCGCAGGCCGGCCACGGCCGCGTCGAGCCGCTCGGCGTTGCGCCCGCACAGCGCCACCGAGGCGCCGCAGCCCAGCAGCAGCTCGACGGTGGCCAGGCCGATGCCCGACGAGCCGCCGGTGACCACGGCCACGCGGCCCGCGAGGGCGTCCGCGGCGAAGAAGGTGGTGGGGGTGCGCCTGGTCATGTCGGTTGCCGGTGTCGTCGGAGTCATCGGTGTGGTGGGTGTCGTCGGTGTCGTGTGTCGTCGATGTCAGGCGCTGCGCAGCGGCACCACCTTGGCGGTGCGCGCGGGCGAGTAGTTCAGCAGGCCCGAGATCTCGTCGGCGGTGCCGCGCACGCGCTGCACCATCTCGTCCATGCGGCTCTCCTCGATGTGGCCGGCGGTGACGGTGGCGCCCAGCGCCGCCACGATGTGGCCGCTGTGGTCGCGCACCGGCGCGGCGATGCTGGAGATGTTCGATTCGAAGAAGCCCTCGCCCAGCACATAGCCGCGCTGGCGGTCGGCCTGCACCATGTCGAAGAGTTCGTTCACGGTCTTGGGCGTGCTCGGCGAGAAGGTCTCGAGCTTGTCCTCGGGGTAGAGCGCGCGCAGCTGCGGCAGCGTGAGGTCCTCGAGCAGGATGCGGCCCAGCACCGTGGCGTGGGCCGGCAGGCGCGTGCCCACGCTGACCGAGCTGGCGAAGGGCGTGGGCGGTGCCACCTTGGCCACGTAGACGATGGAGCGGCCGTCGCGCACCACCAGGTTGCAGGGCGTGCGCAGCTCTTCGCACAGGCGGTTGAGCAGCGGCGTGCCGAGCTGCGTGAGCTCCAGCGACGCGAGGTACTCGAAGCCCAGGCGCAGCACGGCCATGCCCAGGCGGTAGTCGCGCCCGCCCTCGGTGCGCTCCAGGAAGCCCATGTTCTCCAGCGTGGTGAGCAGGCGAAACACGGTGGAGCGCGGCAGGTCGAAGCGGCGCGCCAGCTCGGGCGCGGAGAGCGTGCGGTTCTCGCGGCTGAACTCGCACAGCACGCGCAGGCCGCGCTCCAGCGCGGGCACGTTGTAGCGGTCGGCGCCCTCTTCCATCACTTCGTTGTCGTTGGTGGCCATGCCTGTTGTTTCCTTGGATCTCTGTATTCGTTTGCGGGGTCAGCCGGCGAGCGATTCGCGCAGCAGCGTGGCGACGGCCTGCGGTTGCTCCACATAGCCGGCGTGCCCCGCATCGTCCAACAATTCGAGCGGCACGCCGCACCGGCGCGCGACCTCCGCGCACGCCGCCGGCGGCGTGACCACGTCGAGCGTGCCGCAGGCCACGCGCACCGGCATGGGCGGCGGCAGGTCGGCCAGCAGGTCGGCGTTGCACAGCAGTTCGACGGCCTGGCGGTAGCCGTGGTCGTTCAGGCGCGCCATGTTCCAGCGCACCCACTGGCGGGCATGGTCGCTGGCCTTGTCGGACACCAGCCGGCCCGCGCGCTTCGCGGCCATGCCGGCGATGCCGAGTTCGTCGAGCGTGGCCAGGCGCTCGGTGCGGACCTTGGCGCGGGCCTCGGCACGCTCGGGCGCGCCGTAGCCGACGGCCGGGCTCACGAGCACGAGGCGGCGGATGCGCTTGTCGGTGCACGCGGCTGATGCGGCCGATGCGGCCGATGCGGCCGTGATCGCGCCGAGCGAGTGGCCGACGAGCACGCACGAATCGATACCGAGCGCGTCGAGCAAGGCGCCCAGGCGCTTCGCATAGTCAGTTGCGGAAGGCGCTGCACTGTCGAGCGGCGTCGATTCGCCGTAGCCCGGCGCGTCCCATGCGATCAGGCGGGCCTGCGACGCCAGCAGCGCGGCGGTGTCGAGCCACGACGCCGCGCCCGAGCCGATGCCGTGCAGGCACACGACCACCGGGCCCTGGCCGCATTCGCGCACCGACACCACGGCACCGCCGCCCACGGCCACATTGCGGGCCGGAAAGCGGGCGTCGAGCCGTGCCAGCTCGGAGGCCGGCAGCGCCGGTGCCTGGGTGTCGAGGGTGCTCATGGCGTGGCCGCTCAGCGCTTGATCCTGGCCAGCGGGTGATCGGCCGGATAGGTCGGCGTCACCGGCTTCTTCGCGCCGAGCATCACGCACATCAGCGCGTCTTCGTCGCCGATGTTGATCTCTTCGCGGTACACGCCGGGCGGCACCGAGATCAGGTCGCGGTCGGTCATGATGGTCTCGAAGCGCTCGCCGTCCTTCTCGATCACCACCTTGAGCTTGCCGCGGATCAGGAAGAACACTTCTTCCACGTCGGTGTGCAGGTGCGGCGGGCCTTCATGGCCGGCGGGAATCACCATCGTGGAGAAGGTGAAGTGCTCGGCGGCAACCGTGTTGACGTCCTTCGCGACGCCGGTGCCGCCGGTGCCCACGTAGCGCATCTGCGCGCGGCGGAACTTGGGGTCGAAGTCGGACTGGAACTTCAGCGCGTCCCAGTCGTACTTGCGGGTTTCGTAGCGCGCGATGCGGGTGTTCATCCACTCCGCGAGGCTCGAACCTTCGGGCTGCGCCAGCGTGGTGGCGGGCGCATCGGTGATCTTTTGCTGTTCGGACAGATCGCTCATCGGGAAACTCCTTGGTCGGAAAAGTGGTTGTCGGCGGGGTCAGTGCATCGCGAAGCCGCCGTTGACGGCCAGCAACTGGCCCGTCACGAAGCGCGCGAGGCCGGACAGCAGGAACAGGGTGGCGCCGCACACGTCGGCGGCCTGCTGCTCGCGCGGGATGGCGCGGCCTTCGAGGTATTTCTGGTGGCGCGCCATCGGCACGTACTCGGTGGCCTCGACCAGCGTGAGGCCCGGCGCCACGGCGTTGACGGTGATGTTGTCGCCGCCCCATTCGCGCGCCAGCGAGCGCGTCAGGGAAATGACGGCGCCCTTGCTCGACGCATAGGCCAGCAGGTTGGGCGCGCCCCACAGCGCGGTGTCGGACGCGAGGTTGACCACGGCGCCGCGGCCGCTCTCGGCCAGCGCGCCGCGGCAGGCGCGGCCCATGAGCCAGCTGCCGCGCACGTTGACGTTCATCACGCGGTCCCACATGTCGACCTCGAGCTGGTGCGCGTCGCGCCCGCCCGAGTTGGTGATGGCGGCGTTGTTGACCAGGCCGTCGAGGCCGCCGAGCAGGCGGATGGCTTCGCCGGCGCAGGCCACGATGGCGTCGGGGTTCGACAGGTCGACGGGCAGCGCGTGGGCCGTGTGGCCCTGGCCGCGCAATGCGCGGGCCTCGGTGTCGGCCAGCTCGCCGAGGATGTCGGCCAGCACCACGCTGGCGCCCGCCGCCGCGATGCACTGCGCGAAGGCCAGGCCCAAGCCGCGCGCACCGCCGGTCACGAGGATGCGGCGGCCGGCCAGCAGGTTGGCGGGCAGTTCGGCCAGCAGCGCCTGCAGGCTCGACGGGTCGGGAATGGCTTTGAGGTCGGTCATGGCGGATGTGCGGGATGCGGGGGGTGCGGTGCGGCGTGGTGCGGTTCGGTTCGGGTCAGTCGGCCTGGATGCCGAGCTCCTTGATGACGGCGCCGAAGCGCGCGTAGTCGGCGGCGTTGGTCTTGCCGAGCACGCCGGCGTCGCCGCCCACGGGCGTGGTGCCGAGCACCGCCATGCGCGCGACGATGTCGGGCATCTTGAGGATTTCGTTGAAGTGGCCGTTGAGCGTCTTCACGGTCTCGGGCGGCAGGTTGCGCGGGCCCCAGAGGCCGTTCCAGGCGGTCACCTCGACGTCCTTGTAGCCCTGCTCGGCCAGCGTCGGCACATTGGGCGCGAGCGGCGAGCGCTGGGCCGAGGCCACGGCCAGCGGGCGCATCTTGCCGTTGGCGAAGTACGGCGCCACGGGACCGAGCGTGATGAAGGTGACGGGCACATGGCCGCCCAGCACGTCGTTGACGGCCGGCGCGACGCCCTTGTACGGCACGTGCGCCAGGCTGGTGCCCGAGGCGCGGGCGAACATCTCGCCGAGGATGTGCATCGGCGAGCCGCTGCCCGGGCTCGCGTAGCTCAGCGACTTGCCGCCCTTGGCGGCCGCCACGGCGTCCTTCAGGCTGGCGAAGCCGCTGCCGCCGCTGGCCACCAGGAACAGCGGCTGGCTGCCGGTCTGCACGATGGGCGTGAAGCCGTTGAGCACGTCGTAGCTCGACGAGCCGTTGGTCTTGAGCACCAGCTGCGCGATCGAGAAGGTGCTGGGCGCGAGCAGCAGCGTGTAGCCGTCGGGCGCGGCCTTGGAGACAAAGGCGCTGCCGATGATGCCGCTGGCGCCGGGGCGGTTGTCGACCACCACGGGCTGGCCGACGCGCGTCGCCAGCTTTTCGGCGAACAGCCGCGCCAGCGCGTCGGTGTCGCCACCTGCCGGATAGGCAACGACCAACGTGATCGGCTTGCTCGGGTAGCTGTCTGCCCAGGCGAGTCCGGAGGCGCAAGCGGCGGCCAGGGAAATGGCAGCGGCGATGGCGGCAGTGGCGTGGCGGCGTGTGTGTTGCATCGTGTCCGTGGGGTCGGTGGCTTGCGCTTGACTGTTTCTCTAATGAAACAACGATTTATTAATGGAACGCCACGAAGAATACCGATGAAGACAACTTCGTGACTAAGTAGAAACCCTAGCTACCGGGAGCGAAGAAGTAACGCAACGAAAACAGGGCGGCACCTTTCGGTGCCGCCCTGTTCCGGGGGTCGTGAGCCTGGGAGCTCAGGCGCGTGAGGGGGCTCAGCCGCCGTAGCGCGCGACGGTGAGGCCGTCCATGTCGATCCCGGGCGCCCTGCCCGCGAGCAGGTCGGCCATCACGCGGCCGGTGCCGGCGGCCATGGTCCAGCCCAGCGTGCCGTGGCCGGTGCTCAGCATCAGGTTGGGAATGCGGGTGGCGCCGATCACCGGCGTGCCGTCGGGCGTCATGGGGCGCAGGCCGGTCCAGAAGGAAGCGTCGCGCACGTTGCCGCCGCGCGGGAACAGGTCGGTCACCACGTGCTCCAGCGTGTCGCGGCGGCTGGCGTCGAGCCGCAGGTCGAAGCCCGAGAGCTGCGCGGTGCCGCCCACGCGGATGCGGTCGCCGAGCCGCGTGACGGCCACCTTGAAGGTCTCGTCCATCACGGTCGATTCAGGCGCGCCGCCGGCGTCGCTGATGGGCACGGTGATCGAAAAGCCCTTGACCGGGTACACCGGCAGCGCGATGCCCAGCGGCTTGACCAGCGCGGGCGAGTAGCTGCCGAGCGCGACCACGTAGCGGTCGGCCGTGAAGTTGCCGGCGTCGGTGCGCACGGCCGTCACGCCCTTGCCCGCGTCGTGTTCGATGGCCTGGATGTTCACGCCGAACCTGAAGCGCACGCCCTCGGCCTGCGCCAGCCTGGCCAGCGCCTGCGTGAACTTGAAGCAGTCACCGGTCTCGTCGCCCGGCAGGCGCAGGCCGCCGACGAACTTCTGCTTGACCGCCGCGAGCGCGGGCTCGTACTGCACGCAGCCTTCGCGGTCGAGCAGCTGGTAAGGCACGCCGGAGGCCTGGAGCACCTCGACGTCTTTCGAGGTGCCGTCGAGCTGCTGCTGCGTGCGAAAGAGCTGCAGCGTGCCCTGCATGCGCTCGTCGTAGGCAATGCCGGTGTCTGCACGCAGCGCCTTCAGGCAGTCGCGGCTGTATTCGGCCAGCCGCACCATGCGGCCCTTGTTGATCTCGTAGCGCGCCTGCGTGCAGTTGCGCAGCATCGCGAGGCCCCAGAGCCACATGGCGGGGTCGAGCATGGGCTTGATGACCAGCGGGCTGTGCCGCATCAGCATCCACTTGATGGCCTTGACCGGCACGCCCGGCCCGGCCCACGGCGCGGAGTAGCCCGGCGACACCTCGCCCGCATTGCCGAAGCTGGTTTCGAGCGCGGGCGCCGGCTGGCGCTCCAGCACCGTCACCTCGTGCCCGGCGCGCGCCAGGTAGTACGCCACCGAGGTGCCGATGACACCGCTGCCGAGAATCAGGACCTGCATGAGAACAACCCTTTCGAAGCCGCCATCCAGCGCGATGGGGCCGAGGGTACAGGGCCGGACGCCGGATCACCAGAAGCCTAGAGGCCCAGCGCGTCCTGCAATTGGCGTGCCGTCCAGCGCCTGGGGTTCTGCGGCCATGCTTCGAGCAGCGCGACCATGCGCGCGTTGCGCGGCGCGCTCAGGCCGTGCTCCTGCGCGAGGCGCACCACCTCGCCGCTGAGCGCGTCGATCTCGGTGCGGCGGCCCAGGGCCAGATCGTCGGCCATGCTGGAGCGCGCCTTGGCGTCGACGCGCAGCATGCGCGCCGCGACGATGCGAAACAGCCAGTCGGGCAAGCGCAGCAGGCCCGGCAGCCGGCGCGCCGGCACGGCCGCGACCTGCGCCGGAGCGATGCCCGCCACGTTGAGGATGCTCAGCGCCTCGTCGATCAGCGAGGCGAAGCAGCGGCGGTAGCCGCGCAGCATCAGCTCTTCGCGCAGCGGCAGGCCCGAGAGCGCGTTGACGGGGTTGTTGAGGTTGAGCATGAGCTTGCCCCACTGCACGGGCAGCAGGTCGGCATGCAGGTCGAGCGGCACGCCGGCGCGCTCGAACACGGGCAGCCACGGGCGCAGCGTCTCGTCGTCTTCGGCGGCCAGCCGGCCGGGCGTGCCGCGGTGGAAGGCGCCGGGGCCGATCTCTGCCACGTTGTACGGCACCATGCCGGCGCGCACGTTGAGCGACGGTCCGGTCTGCGAGGCCGCGGCGCAATTGGAAATGCCGTTCTGCAGCGAGACCACGGTGGTGCCCGCGGGCAGCGAAAACGCCAACTCGCCGGCCGCCTCGGCGGTGGCGCCGCTCTTCACGCACAGCAGCACCAGCGCGGGCCGTGCGCCCGAGGGCACCTGTTCGCTCAGCTGCAGCGACTCGGCGGGGAGCTTGTGCTTCGCGCCGTCGATGTCGGTGAGCGTGAGGCCGTTCACGGCGAGCTTCTCGAGCACGCGCGGACGGCCGACGAAGGTCACGGGCACACCGGCCGCCGCGAGGCGGCCGCCGATGAAGCACCCGATGGTGCCGGCCCCCATCACGAGCACGTCACCGGGAATGTCTTCTGGCATGAAGTGCGTGTGTCCTTTGGGGCCGGCGGGGTTCGTCAGACGCGTGGGACGCGTCAGGCGCGTTCGGCGACCCAGGCCTGCACCGACTGCAGCGCGGCCGCAAGGCCTGCCGCATCGGTGCCGCCGGCCATGGCCATGTCGGCCTTGCCGCCGCCCTTGCCGCCGACCTGCTGGGCCACGAAGTTGACCAGCTCGCCGGCCTTGACCTTGCCCACGCTGTCGGCGGTGACGCCGGCCGCGATCTGCACCTTGTCGCCATCCGCGGCGGCCAGCACGATGACGGCGGTCTTGAGCTTGTCCTTCAGCTTGTCCATGGTGTCGCGCAGCGTCTTGGCGTCGGCGCCGTCGAGCTTGGCGGCCAGCACCTTGAGGCCCTTGATGTCCACGGCCTGCGCCAGCAGTTCGTCGCCCTTGGACGATGCGAGCTTGCCCTTGAGCGCACCCACTTCGCGCTCGAGCGCCCTCACCTGTTCGAGCACCTGCGTGAGCCGGCCCTGCAGCTCGGCGGCCGGCGACTTGAGCGTGGCGGCCACGCTCTGCACGGTCGACTCGAGGTCCTGCAGGTAGGCGAGCGCATTGGCGCCGGTGACGGCCTCGATGCGGCGCACGCCGGCGGCCACGCCGCCTTCGCTGACGATCTTGAACAGGCCGATGTCGCCCGTGCGGCCCACGTGGGTGCCGCCGCACAGCTCGCGGCTGGAGCCGATGTCGAGCACGCGCACGGTCTCGCCGTACTTCTCGCCGAACAGCATCATGGCGCCGGTCTTCTGGGCCGACTCCATGTCCATCACGCGGGCCTGGGTGGGTGCGTTGGCCAGCACTTCGGCGTTCACGCGCTTCTCGATCTCCAGGATCTGCTCGCGCGTGACGGGTGCGTTGTGCGCGAAGTCGAAGCGGGTCTTGTCGGCATCGACCAGCGAGCCCTTCTGCTGCACGTGGTCGCCGAGCACCTCGCGCAGGGCCTTGTGCATCAGGTGGGTGACCGAGTGGTTGCGCATGGTGGCGTTGCGGCGCGCGATGTCGACCGCGGCCTTGACCGCGTCGCCCACCTTCAGCGTGCCCTGCGTCTGCGTGCCGTGGTGGCCGAACACGTCGGCCTTGATCTTCTGCGTGTCTTCCACGCCGAACTGCACGCCTTCGGCAACGAGCACGCCCTGGTCGCCGACCTGGCCGCCGCTTTCCGAATAGAAAGGCGTGGTGTCGAGCACGACGATGCCGGGCTGGCCTTCCGTCAGTTCGTCGACGGCCACGCCGTCGAAGTACAGCGCCACGACCTTGGCGGCTTCCTCGAGGTGTTCGTAGCCGGTGAAGGTGTTGCCCGCGCCGGCGTATTCGACGTTGCGGTCCATCTTGAACTTGCCGGCCTTGCGGCCCGCTTCCTTCTGCCGCTGCATGGCTTCGTTGAAGCCGGCCTCGTCGACCTGCACATCGCGCTCGCGGCAGACGTCGGCCGACAGGTCCAGCGGGAAGCCGTAGGTGTCGTGCAGCTTGAAGGCGACGTCGCCCGGCAAGGTCTTCACGCCGCCGGCCAGTGCCGCGTCGAGAATTTCCATGCCGTTGGCCAGCGTTTCGAAGAAGCGTTCTTCCTCGGCCTTCAGCGTGTCGGTGATGCGCTTCTCGTCGGCCACCAGCTTGGGGTACGCGTCGCCCATGAGCTTCACGAGGTCGGGCACCAGCTTGTGGAAGAAGGGCTTCTTCTGGCCCAGCTTGTAGCCGTGGCGAATGGCGCGGCGGATGATGCGGCGCTGCACGTAGCCGCGGCCTTCGTTCGACGGGATCACGCCGTCGGCCACCAGGAACGAGGTGGCGCGAATGTGATCGGCGATCACGCGCAGCGAGTTGTTCGACAGGTCCTTCTCGCCGGTCTCGCGGGCCGCGGCCTTGATGAGCGCGTCGAAGATGTCGATCTCGTAGTTGCTGTGCACGTGCTGCAGGATCGCGGCCAGGCGCTCCAGGCCCATGCCGGTATCGACGCAGGGTGCGGGCAGTTTCTTGACCGAGCCGTCAGGCTGCATGTCGAACTGCATGAACACGTTGTTCCAGATCTCGATGTAGCGGTCGCCGTCTTCATCGGGCGAGCCGGGCGGGCCGCCGGGGATCTCGGGGCCGTGGTCGAAGAAGATCTCGGAGCACGGGCCGCACGGGCCGGTGTCGGCCATCATCCAGAAGTTGTCGGACATGTAGCGCCCGCCCTTGTTGTCGCCGATGCGCACGACGCGCTCGGGCGGCAGGCCGATTTCCTTGGTCCAGATGTCGTAGGCCTCGTCGTCCTCGATGTAGACGGTGGCCCAGAGCTTCTCGGCCGGCAGCTTGTAGACCTCGGTGAGCAGCTCGAAGGCCCACTTCAGCGACTCGCGCTTGAAGTAGTCGCCGAAGCTCCAGTTGCCCAGCATCTCGAAGAAGGTGTGGTGGCGTGCGGTGTAGCCCACGTTCTCGAGGTCGTTGTGCTTGCCGCCGGCGCGCAGGCAGGCCTGCACCGAGGCGGCGCGCACGTAGTTGCGCTTGTCTTCACCGAGGAACACGTCCTTGAACTGGACCATGCCCGAGTTGGTGAACATCAGCGTCGGGTCGTTGCCCGGCACCAGCGAACTCGAGGGCACCACCGTGTGGCCCTTGGACGCGAAGAAATCGAGAAAGGTCTTGCGGATGTCCGCGACCGTGAATGTGGGCTGGCTCATCTTTGGATTCGTCTTCTGTCGAGGCGGCGCGGCGATGGCGACCTCGTGTCGAACCCACTGCGGCGAACCGGCCTAACTGCTTGATTTGCTTGAACAAACAATTATAGGTTTGCCTATGGCGCCCGCGCCGACCTGCGGGAAACTGCGTGATCGGGGCGCCACGGCTAATATGTGTCCTGGCGCAAAAAACGAGAACCAAACACGGTCTGCGCCATCCGTACTTGTACGGACACAAAAGATCAAGGAGTTTGCATGGCAAGCCAAGAGGCGGAACAGCACTGGAAGATCGAAGACCTGGACTTTGCGCGCATCGCGCTAGACGAGGTCCGCCCCGACGAAAACCTTTTCTACCTGGTGACGTGCGCCTCCTTCATCGAAAGCGGCTCCGACCTCTACACGCAGAACCTGGTCGACTTCTTCAAGGGCGACGACGAAGTCACCGACTGGCTCTCCAACCATTGGGAACTCGAGGAACTGCAGCACGGCAAGGCGCTTCGCGCCTACGTGCAACACGTGTGGCCCGAGTTCGACTGGGAGACCGCATACCGGGGCTTTCTCGCGGAATACGCGACCTACTGCAAGGTCGAGCTGCTGGCCCCGACGCGCGCCCTTGAAATGACCGCGCGCTGCGTGGTCGAGACCGGCACCGCCACCTACTACCGGGCCATGGCGCGCGGCACCGACGAGCCGGTGCTGCGCGACCTCGCCACCCGCATCGCGACCGACGAGGTCAATCACTACAAGCACTTCTACCGCTTCTACCGGCGCTACCGGACGGAAGAAAAACTCAGCCGCCTGCGCGTGTTCCGCACCATCGGGCAGCGCACGCTCGAGCTCAAGAGCGAGGACGCCGACTGCGCGATCCGCCACGTGGTGCAGACCCGATCGCCGGCGCGGGCCAGCGACACGGCCTACGTGCAGGAGTTGAGCGCGCGCATGAACAGCACCATCCGCACCAACCTCAGCGCGGGCACCACGCTGAAGATGCTGATGCGGCCGCTGGAGCTGCCGGCGAAGCTGCAGACGGTGATCCAATACCCGATCCGCCAGTTCATGCAGCACGTGTTCCTGCGCTGAGCGCTTCGCCCGGATATTGCCTACCGCGTCTGCGAAGGCCGCGCAAATGCACACGGCTAAAGCAACAAACCGGAACCGCCGTCCCGGTTTCTGCAACACACGCATCGCTACCATCCGCCGCTCACACCTTTCTAGAGGCGAGGCCTGAGACCTTCGGAAGAGCGGTATTGCGCTCTGGCAAGTTGGCTCGCAACTTTTTGCATGCGAGCCCGATGTTCGAAAACACAGCACCCCGCGAGCAACCCTACACAGTGCGACTGGAAGGCAACAACCTCTCCATTCGCGACCTGATGGAAGTCCGCTTCACCTTCCTGCGACTGCTCGAACAACGCATCGGCGCCCCCACCCGCGTGGTGAAGTGCTACCGGGCGTGGGCGAGCCAGCTCGAGTCGGGGTCGGACGCGCTCACCGACGCGCAGATCACCCTGGCGCGTGCATGGCGCGACGCCTGGGACCACGCGAGCGAAATGGCCGGCCCGCTGCTGAGCAACCCGCACACGACGGCGTTTCAGTTCGAGCTTTTCAGATAGACAAACATCAAAAAACCCGGCTCACAGGGCTGGAAAAGAACAAAAAAACCAAGCACAGGGCTGGAAAAGAAAAAAAACCCAGCACAGGGCTGGGTTGTGAACCTCTTGAGTGCTGTCACACACAGAGAACTCGCACATAGAGCGAGTCCGCAAAATCTAGGGCTTCAAGCGACAAGAGCGTGTCGGACGGGACCGACACTTCCGGATTGCGTGTGGGCGCCGCACCGGAACCCCTTCAGGCGAGCCTTTGGAAATTGCCAATTAGTTCACGTTTCGATGAGTGTCCTACGGCGGCTGACTGTCTCTGACTGACAGGCGCTCCCCGGATACCCGCCGACGATACCGACGCTGTCACGCAACAGGGCCGTACAAAAGAAGAGCTCTCTGTTTTCTTAGAGCGCCCGCGAGGGCTCCTCGACACCCGCTTCGGCGGGTATTTTTTTGCCCGCGCCGTTCTAGGTTGCCGAGGTCAGGCCCGGCTTGCGGTTCGCGTCCAGAGAGTACAGCTGCGGCCGGTCGTCAGTGGCGGCATCCGCCGGTGCGTGCGTCTCGGGGTTGCGCGGCTGGCGATAGAGCTCGTTCTCCAGCCGCCTGACACGCTCGGCATACATCCGCGCCAGCGCGCTGTGATGCTCCGCTGCGGCCTGGTGCTCGATGCGCGCCATCTGCGCCTCTTCCAGCAGTGCCGCGGCACGCCGGAGATAGGCGGTGTGGGTCGGGCGAAACAGGAAGTCGAACGTCATTTCACGCTCCTTTTTGCGCGACTGCGCGCACGCCTGCATGTTCCTCCCGCGCGGCCCGCGGCGTCTATCGGCAGGCGCCTACCTTCGGGCTACCTCCTTTGATCCGCCTACCACATGGCAATGACGCGTTGTCCCTTTCCGATGGGGACAACGTTGTGGAAAACCGTGTGCGAAGCGCGCCAAACCGTTGCCTGGCGTGGCCTGCAACACGGTGCCCACGAAAGAGGCAGTGCGCGAAATTATTTTGCGAGGGCCCCGAAAAACGGGTCAGCGCTCAGTCGCGGTCTTCGTGGTAGCGGCGATAGTGCTCGCGGCGCTCCCACTCGCGGCGGCGCCATTCGCGGCGCTCTTCATGGCCCCAGCGCGGGCCGGGCTCGTAGTAGACGGGCGCCGGCTCGTAGACGGCGGGCGGGCGATAGCGCACCGGCGGCGGCTGGTAATAGACCGGCGCCGGCGGCGAGTAAACCGGGGCCGGCTCGTAGTACACCGGCGCGGGCTCGCTCACCACGACGCCCGGAAGGTTCACGCCGATGGACCAGCTCGTCGCGGCATTGGCAGAAGTGGCCGCGAACAGCGCGCCCGCGGCGGCCACGCCCAGTGCGGCGATCTTGAGAATGTTTCGATGAAAGCTCACGTCGTCTCCAGAAGTGCGGGAAAGATCCCGATGGGAAGACAACGGCCCGCGCCGCGTGCCCGCGCACATCGCTTCTGTGAAGAACGTTCCCAGATGTCACGGCGCGCGCCGCGTCACCGGAGCGCAGGCTGTCAATCGCGCGGGCTGGCGACCCATTCCTTGACGAAATGGGCGGCGCGAACGCAGGCGCGCTCGAAGGCGCCGTCCCAGGTCAGTTGCTGCGTGATCACGAGCGCGCATTTCTGGACGCCCTGCAGGCTCAGCTTGGCGATGCCCGCGTAGGAGCCGTGGACCGTCCTCATGATTTCGAAATCCGCGGACCAGCCGTCGGGGAGTTCGAGGAGGGAGGAAGGCGCTCGCATGCCAATGAGCATAGGCGCCGAAACCACACTCTCCCAGGAATTAATTCACAAGTATTAACAATCGATTTGCAATCGTGAACGCACGGTGAATTTGTGCCGTAGCCGCTCGGCGGCGAGATACCATCCCGCGAAACTACATGAGGCGGAGATGTCCGGCGCAAGCGAGATGGAGCGGGTCGTGGCAGCGTTGAAGACGCTCGCGGTCCAGCCGTGGCCTGAAGGCGCGCGGCTGATTCTGAGATGGAACGAGGTGGCCAAGACGCTTCCGGGCATCGGCTATGAAGCGTTCTTTCATGCACACCGGCTGGCAAGCCGCAACATCTACAACGGTGCGGGGCTGGACCTGTCCGTGATCGAACGGTTGCGCGAGCGAGGCTTCGCCGTCGTGGTCGACGACGGGCCGGAAGACGCGGCACTGCCCGATGTGAAGATCGAAGTCGGGCTGGCCTGGCTGGACTTGTCGAAGAAGAAACCGGGGCGCGCGTCGCGCGTCGGGATGTACGTGCTTCCGGAGGACGATTCGCACGGGTGAAGGCGAGAGGCCATTGCCTCGCCGCCGGATGCCGCGGCGCTCTCGGGCGCGGGGCTTTGCTGGAGCGGGTGAAGGGAATCGAACCCTCGTATGAAGCTTGGGAAGCTGCCGTTCTGCCATTGAACTACACCCGCATCTCGTGGCCGCCGAACGCAGCTGCGAAAAGCGACAGCCGCGAGTATAGGCGGTCGCGTGGCGCATGATCTGTTGCGCGTCACCCCTTTTCGCCCCACGGAGCCGGCCATGAAACTGCTGTCCGCCCTGCTTCTCTCCACCCTGCTTTGCGCATGCGCCACGGCACCAGGCACCTCGCCGGGCACTTCGCCGGCCACTTCGCCTGGAGCGCCCGACAACGCCGCAGCCGAGGAGCCGCCAGCAGCACCCAGGCCCACGGGCGTCCAGTGGCGCTACATCAACACCCGCTCCTACGAGGCGATGAATGCCGGGCTCGGGCGCAGCCATCGCTTCGAGAGCAGCGTCGGCTGGATCGATGTCTACATCTACGACATGAAGCGCACCGACTGGCGCCCCGGCGTCGACGATCCGCAGTTCGACGAGCAGTTCAAGAGCACCATCGCCGAGGTGCAACGCGCCACCGCGCAAGGCCTCTACGCCAGCGCCAGGACGGGTCCCACGCGCGACGTGCGCATCGAAGGGCTGACGTTCCGCTCGATCTCCTTTCGGCTGGTGAACGCCCGCGACGGCAAGGCCTACGACTCGTACACCTACCTCACGGCACGCGGCGGGCGGCTGCTGAAGTACCGCATGTCCTTCAATGCGCCCGCGCCGGCCAATGCGCAAGCCATTGCGCGCGAGTTCATCGAGCGCAGCTTGCGCACCGGTCCCGACACGCCGGTCGGTACACGCGAGTTGCGCAACACCTGAACTGCCCGGCCGCCCAGTAGCCCAGTAGCCCAGCAGCCGAGTTGCCCAGTGGCCCGCCACTACTTGCGCACGGCCCCCGGCAGTTTCGCCACCCGGTCCGCCAGGAAGTCCACCAGCACGCGCACCCGCAGCGGCAACTGCCGGCGCGGGGCGTACAGCAGGTGCGCCTCCTGCGCCGGCCCGGTGTGGCGCGGCAGCACGCGCACCAGGCGGCCCTGCGCCAGCAGGCCGGCCACCATCCACGTGGGCTGCAATGAAATGCCCGCGCCGCCGAGCACACCGTCGAGCATGGCCACCGCGTTGTTCACGCGGTAGCGGCTGCGCACCGGCACCGTGACCTCCGTGCCTTCAGGGCCCTGCAGCAGCACCCCGTCGTCGCCCGGCGCATAGCGCAGGTAGTCGTGCGCCAGCAGGTCTTGCGGCTTGCGCGGCTTGCCGCGCGCGGCCACGTAGGCCGGTGACGCGACGAGCACGCGCGGCCATGTGCCCAGGTGGCGCGCGACCAGGTCGGGCGGCAGCGGGCCGCCCACGCGCAGCGAGACGTCGATGCGTTCTTCCAGCGGATCGACGAAGCGGTCGTCCAGCACCAGTTCGAGATCGATGTCGGGGTACAGCGCCAGGAACTCCAGCGCCATGGCATTGAGGTGCCGCTGGCCCAGCGTGACCGGCGCGCTCATGCGCAGCAGGCCGCGCGGCTGCTGGATGCCTTCGCGCGCATCGGACACGGCGTCGCCGTAGTCCTCGAGCACGCGCCGCGCGCGCTCGTGAAAGCGCTGGCCCTCCTCCGTGAGGCTCAGGCCGGCCGCGGTGCGCCGCAGCAGCCGCACCCCGAGCGAGCGCTCCAGCCCCGCGACCAGCTTGCTGACGGTGGGCTGCGTGGTGTCGAGCGCGCGGGCGGCGCCCGACAGGCTGCCCAGCTCCACGCTGTGCACGAAGGCTTCAAGGGCGCGCAAGGTGTCCATCGGGGGGTTCGCGGATGTATTCGAATATGGAATGGGCTGGATGCCATTCTGCCTTCTACCCACTCGAATGCGAATGCAAGAAAGTCGAGGCCTGGTTTCACCCGTCACCCGTTTCGAAGGACCTTCCCATGACCGCATCGACATTCGCATCGCTCCTGCGCCACGGCGCCCTCGCGCTCACCCTGGCCGGCACCGCCGCCGCGCCCCAGGCCCAATCCGCCCCCGCCCCCACCTACTGGAGCCCCAGCTGGATGGCCAGCACGCAACCGCTGTGGGGTGGCGACTTCGTGCTGCCCTCGGGCGTGCCCTTCCAGTTCAACCGGCAGACGATCCGCCAGGTGGCGCGCCTGAGCATCGGCGGCACGCGGCTGCGCGTGGTGATCAGCAACGAGGGCGGCTCCGCGCCGCTGCGCATCGGCGCGGCCCGCGTGGCACGCCACGCCGAAGGCTCGGCCGTTGTCGCAGGCAGCGACCGGCCGTTGCGCTTCGGCGGACAGGCCGAGGTCACGCTGCCGCCCGGCGCACGGCTGGTCAGCGACCCGGTGGACTTCGCCCTGCCCGCGCTCGGCGAAATCGCCGTGTCGCTCTACCTGCCGCAGCCCAGCCACCCCGCAGGCTTTCACTTCGACGCGCGCCAGGTGGCCTACGTGGCCGACGGCGACCTCACGGCCTCGCCACGCATGCCCGCGGCCGCCACGCCATGGAGCACCCGTGTCTACGTCAGCGGGCTGATCGTCGAAACGCCGGCGCCGCCCGCAACGGTCGTCGCCTTCGGCGATTCATTGACCGACGGCAACGGCTCGACGCCCGGCGCCAACACCCGCTGGCCCGACGCCCTGGCCGAGCGACTCGCCGGGCGCCATGTGGCCGTGCTGAACGCCGGCATCTCCGGTGGCCGGTTGCTGACGGACGGCATGGGCCGCGCCGGCCTCGAGCGCGCGGGCCGCGACGTGTTCGCGCAGCCGGGCGTGCGCGCCATGGTCGTGCTGCTGGGCACCAACGACATCGGCTGGCCCGGCGGCCCGTTCGCGCCGACCGAGCCCGCGGTGCGCGCCGAACAGCTGATCCAGGGATTGCGCCAGCTGATCGAGATGGCCCACGCCCACAACGTGCGCATCATGGCCGGCACCATCGCGCCGACCGAGCGCGCACTGGAGGGCACGCCGCTCGAAGGCCACTACTCGCCCGCGAAAGACCAGGTGCGCCAGGCCGTGAACCGCTGGATCCGCGAGAGCAGCGCGTTCGACGCCGTGGTCGACTTCGACGCCCTGCTGCGCGACCCCGCGCACCCCTCGCGCCTGAAGGCCGCGATGGACTCGGGCGACCACCTGCATCCGGGCGATGCGGGCTACAAGGCGATGGCCGCGGCCATCGACCTGGACGCGCTGCTCGGCAAGCCCGCGCAGCCCTGAAAAAGGCCGGCAACGGGCCCGGTCCGCGGGCTTGTGAACCAAGGTTTGACAGTTCGAAAATACTGTACATACATACAGTATTTCTCTAAAATTGGCCGTCTCCAAGAACACCACCGAGGCGACACCATGACCACCGCCAACCCGCCTGCGTCCGCCCCGGCGCAGGCGCTTTTTTTCTCCAGCCTGCAGCAGCTGCAGACCCGCACCCGCACGGGGCGCCTCTCGTCCTGGCCCTTCAAGGTGGCCCGCGAGAAGGGCCCCCAGAACCTCGTCGACAACGATGAAAGAAACGACGAAAGGAACGACGTTCGCGTACAGGCGGCGCGCGTCATCCGGACGACCACCGAGCACTGGTGGCCGTCCGGCGCCTGAACCGCCTTCAGCTTCACCCTCACCAGGAGAACAGCATGGACGATTTCACCTTTGACAATGGCCGGCCCGGCTCAACCGGGGACGAATGGGACTGCACGCCGCCGCAGGATCGGCCGCACCTGCTCATCGCCCTGTTTCCGGATGGCGACACGCGGCGTGCCATCGAGAAGCATCGCGAAGATTGGCTCTGGCCGGCCGGGCGCCGCTTTCCCCCAGGCGCGCACCTGCACCTGACCTTGCACAGCCTGCCTGACCTGTCGGCCGATGACACGATGCACCTGCGCACCGCACTCTCGAAAGTCCGGATGGAGCCGCTGGACCTGGTGCTGGACAGCTCGTGCACGTGGAAGAACGACATCTCCGTCGTCCTGCCCGCCGAGCATGAAAAGCTGCGCACGCTGCGCAGCGACATCGCTGGCGCCCTGCGACGCGTGGGCTTTGAAACAGACCGCAAGAAATGGACGCCGCACATCACCATCGCGCGCAAGACCGCCCAGGCGGCACGCCCGCAGCACCTGGCGCCCATTCGCTGGACTTCGACAAATTTCACGCTGGTTCGCACGCATCCCTCGCCGCCCGCATGGCATGAGGTGCTGACGTCTTACAGGGCCGGGTGACGACAGGCGATATCGTCGGGGGTCCTTCATTGCCCGGCCCAGCGCAGGGTTCGACCGCATGCTCACCCCACCCGATATCGCCCACGAATCCATCCAGCAACGCCTGTCCCAGGCCTACGGACTGGAAGGCGCACGCATCGAATTCCTGCCCCTTGGCGCAGACGTCGATTCCGCCGCCTTCCGCATCCATGCGAGTGACGGCGCCACGTACTTCCTCAAGCTGCGCAAAAGCAGCGCCGACCAATCCGCGGTTGCGGTCCCGGCCTTTCTCCATCACGACCGGGGCATCGAGCCCGTGCTGGCGCCCTTGCCGACAAAGAACCATCAACTGAGCTTGCAAGGCGACGGTTTCGACTGGGCGCTCTACCCTTTCTTCGACGGCCCCGACGGCTTCGAGCGCGCATTGACCCGGCCCCAGTGGGTCGCGCTCGGCAAGGCCGTGGGCGCCATCCATCGCACGCAGCTGCCCGAAGCGCTGGCGGCAAGCCTGCCCAGGGAACACTATTCGCACCACTGGCGCGAAGGCGTCCGGCGCTACCAGCGGCGCTTCATCAACGGCGTGACCGGCGACGACATCGTCATGCGCTTCTTCGCCTTCTGGGAAGACCGCGCGGAAGAGATCGACACGGTCGTCTACCGCAGCGAGCAGCTCGCGTCCATCCTGCTGGAGCGTCCGCCGCAGCTGGTGCCGTGCCACGCCGACCTGCACGCGGGCAATGTGCTCGTGGGCGACGGCGACCGGCTGTGCATCGTCGACTGGGACACGCCCATCCTCGCGCCCAAGGAGCGCGACCTGATGTTCATCGGCGGCGGCGTCGGCCACACGTGGAACCGCCCGGAAGAAGCGGCATGGTTCCACGAAGGCTACGGCCCGGCGGAGATCGACGCGGTGGCGCTCGCCTACTACCGCTACGAACGCATCGCCAAAGACATCCTCGAGATCTGCGACCAGATGTTCGACGCCAAGGCCAGCCCGGAAGACCGCGAAGAAGCCTTGCGCCAGATGAAGAGCCAGTTCGAGCCGGACGACGTCGTCGCCATCGCGCACCAGAGCTACGACGCGGTCACCTGACCCTGCAACGCAACCAACCGGCGCGATCAAGCGCTGACGTTGGCGCGTCGGATCAGATCAGCATGTCCTGCGCGTCGTCCTCGAAGCCGGCAATGGGCTGTGCCTTGGCCAGCGCGAGCCACACGGCGAACGGAATGCGCTCGAACGCGCGGTGCACCGCCGCGCGCGCCACCACGAGCCGATCGCCCTCCAGCACCATCACGCCGCACTCCGCCGGCACCTCTTCGGGCGTGGCGATGCAGCGGCCCTTGGCGTCGTTGCCCAGCACGTACCAGCACTCGCCGCCCAGGTCGAGATAGGCCGCGCGCTTGTCGGGCTTGCGCAGGTCGCCCAGCAGGTCGGCGCGGCTCACCTTCACCTCGTGCACGATGGGGTGGGCATAGGCCTCCACGCTGGTATTGCGGATCGAGAACACGTCGGGCCGCGCCACGCACCAGCGCGGCTTGCCGCCCTCTTCCAGCGGCGGCAGGCGCGCGCGCAGGCCGAGGCCGCGCCATGCGACGCGGCCGCCGCGCGTCATCTCGCGCGCCACGCACTCCACCAGTGCCTCGTGCGGCGACAGCGCGGCGCGGTTGATGGTGAGCGTGGTCGCAATGCGCGCAATGCCGGCGTCGGTCACGCGCAGCGTCTCGTGCCCGTGCGCGGTGCGCACGCGCTCGAGGAACCCGCCCGCGAGCAGCTCGACCTCGATGCTGTCGCAACAAGGCCAGCCGGCGGAGCGGTAGATCTCGCGCAGGCGCCGTGCATGCAGCTTGCCGAACGGCACCTCGGGGGCCGCGTGCTGCAGCGGCGGCGGCTCGACCACCGGCGGCGGAAAGCCGGGGTCGGTCACGGGCGGCAGCACAGGCGGCGGGTCGCCCTCGGGCGGCGGCATGTTCGGCGGCATGTGGGGCGGGGGCATGGGCACATCGGGCGCGGGCGGCGGCGGCCCGATGGGCATGGCGACAAGGGGATCGGCGGTCTGGATGGGATCGAGGACAAGTTCGGTCATGGCTCAGGCAGGTTAGCGAAAAGTCGTTCTGGGCGCGAGGCATGGAACGATCAGTTGCATCAATGAAAGTCCCGGCTGGTGTTGCTCTGCGCAAGCCGGCCCATGAGTGGCGTCAGATCCTTGAAGCCGGTGGCGACCAGGTGCTGCACCTTGCCGCCGCTGTCGTCGTCGCGCTGCCATGTGCCCTGCACCGCCAGCAGGTGCGACTTGAGCAACGGCTCGCGCCAGGCGTCGATGACATGGTTCCACACGATCACGTTGACGTTGCCGGTTTCATCTTCCAGCGTCACGAAGATGGTGCCGTTGGCGGTCTGCGGCCGCTGTCGTCCTTTGACGATGCCGCAGGCGCGCACAGTCTGACCCGTCTTCGCTTCCCGCAGTTCGGCCGCGCTCAGCAGGTTCATGCGCGCCAGCCGCGGGCGCAGCAGCGCGAGCGGATGGCGGCGCAGCGTGAGGCGCAGCGCCGCGTAGTCGCCGACGATCTCCTCGCCCTCGGGCGCGGCCGGCAGCAGCAGCGCCTGCTCGTTGATCGGCACGCCCTTGAGCAGCCCGGGCGCGCGGCGCTGGGCGGTGGCGTCCCACATCTGCTGGCGCCGGTGGCCCGACAGCGACATCAGCGCATCGGCCGCGGCCAGTGCCGCCATGTCCTTGCCGTCGAGTTCGGCGCGCAGGGCCAGGTCTTCGGTGCTGGTGAACGGGGCTTGCGCGCGGGCGGCCAGCAAGCGCTTGGCGCCGGCCGCGCTGAGGCTCTGGATGCGGTTGAACCCGAGACGCACCGCGGGCTGGTTCCCGTTGCCCAGGCGCTCGGCATAGCGGGCATCGGTGCCGCCGGGCATGCGCGGCGCATCCGAGGCGCGGGCTTCGAGCGTGGTGTCGATCTCGCTGCACATGACATCGACCGGGCGCACCTCCACGCCGTGGCGGCGCGCGTCCTGCACCAGCTGCGAAGGGCTGTAGAAGCCCATCGGCTGGGAATCGAGCAGCGCCGCGAGAAAGCAGGCGGGCTCGTAGTTCTTGAGCCAGCTGCTCACCGTGACCAGCAGCGCGAAGCTCGCGGCATGGCTCTCGGGGAAGCCGTAGTCGCCGAAGCCGAGGATCTGCTTGAAGATGGCTTCGGCGAAGCTGGCCTTGTAGCCGTTGTCGGTCATGCCATCGACGAGCTTCTTTTGGAACTTCTCGAGGCCGCCCTTGCGCTTCCACGCAGCCATGGCGCGGCGCAGCTGATCGGCCTCGTCGGCCGAGAACCTGGCCGCGATCATCGCAATCTGCATCACCTGCTCCTGGAAGATCGGAATGCCCAGCGTGCGCTCCAGCGCGGGGCGCAGTTCTTCCTTCTCGTAGTGGATCGGCAGCTTCTTGCGCACCCGCTCGCGCTGCTTGAGGTACGGATGCACCATGCCGCCCTGGATCGGCCCCGGCCGCACGATCGCCACCTCGATCACCAGGTCCTCGTACGTGCGCGGCTTCAGCCGCGGCAGCATCGACATCTGCGCCCGGCTCTCGATCTGGAACACGCCGACGGTGTCGGCGTCGCAGATCATGTCGAACACCTTCGGGTCGTTGCTGGGCACCTGGTGCATCCGCACCATCGAGCCCCGCCAGCGGTTCATGTGGTCGAGCCCGCGGCGGATCGCGCTGAGCATGCCGAGCGCGAGCACGTCGACCTTGAGCATGCCCATGGCCTCGAGGTCGTCCTTCTCCCATTGGATGACGGAGCGGTCTTTCATCGACGCCTTCTCGACCGGCACCAGCCGCGTGAGCCTGGTGTGCGTGAGCACGAAGCCGCCCACGTGCTGGCTCAGGTGGCGCGGGAAGCCCTTGAGCCGCTGCGTCATCTCGATCCACTGCACGAGCTTGAGTTCGTCTTCCTGCACGCCGGCGCGCTCGCACGCGGCGTTCAGCTGCTCGCCGAGCAAGGTGTCGTCGAACCAGTAATGGTCTTTCGCGAATTCGTCGATCAGCCGCTCGTCGATGCCAATGGCCTTGCCCACGTCGCGCAACGCGCTGCGCGAGCGGTAGCAGATGACGACGGCCGCGATGGCCGCGCGCTCGCGGCCGTATCTTTCGTAGATGTACTGGATGACCACTTCGCGCCGCTGGTGCTCGAAGTCGACGTCGATGTCGGGCGGCTCCTTGCGGTAACGGCTCAGGAAGCGCTCGAACAGCAGCGTGCCCTTCTCGGGGTCGATGGCGGTGATGCCCAGGCAATAGCAGACCGCCGAATTGGCCGACGAGCCGCGCCCCTGGCAAAGAATATCTTGCGACTTGGCGAATGCGACGATGTTCTCCACCGTGAGGAAGAACATCTCGTATTCGAGTTCGACGATCAGGTTGAGCTCTTTCTGGACTTGCTCGCGCACCTTGCCGGGAACACCCTGCGGGTATCGGCCCTGCGCGCCTTCCCACGTCTTGCGCGCCAGTGTCTGCGCCGGCGTCTCGTGATTGCCCACGGTCTCGAGCGGGTACTTGTAGTTCTCGCGGATCACCCCGGGGTCGAACCTGCACCGCTCGGCCACGACCAGCGTGTTGATCAGCATGTCGGCCAGGTACAGCTCGGCCAGCCGCATGCGCGGGCGCAGGTGCCGCTCGGCATTCGACTGCAGCGCGAAGCCGCAGTCGGCCACCGTCTTGCCTTCGCGAACGGCCGTGAGCACGTCGTGCAGCGGCTTGCACGAGCGCGCGTGCATGCGCACGTCGCCGGCCGCCACCAGCGCAACGCCGGCCTGCTCGCCGGCCTGCATCAGTGTGACGAACCAGAGGTCGTCGTCGAGCTCGTTGAACAGCTCCACCGCGAGCCACAGGTTGTCCGCATACAGCGCCTTGGCGGCGGCCAGGTCTTCGTGCAGCGTGGCCGTGTCCACCGCGCCGCCCGGGTTGCGGTTCGGCACGAAAAGCACCTGGCAGCGCTGCAGCGAGGCCACGCCGCTGCCCTCCCAGCTCACGCGGTATTCGCCCTTGGGCAGCTCGGTGGTGCGCGCGGCGGTGATGAACTCGCACAGGTTGCCCCAGCCTTCGGTGTCGTTCGCGATCACCACGAGCTTGAAGCGTTCGAAATGGAATTCGCTGCCGAACAGCAGGCGGAAGTCGGGGTTCCGCGGAATCTTCGGCTCCTCAGGGTGCTCGCGCTCGTATTCGTCCATCTTCGCGGGCAGGTCGCGCAAGGCCACATGCGCCCGCACGATGCCCGCCACCGAGCATTCGTCGGTGATGGCCAGCGCCTCGTAGCCGAGCTGGTAGGCACGCTCGACCATTTCTTCCGGCGTCGACGCGCCGCGCTGGAAACTGAAGTTGGTGAGGCAGTGCAGCTCCGCATAGTCCGGCAACATGCGCGCGAGCTTCTTGCGCATCGGCAACGGCAACGCATGCACCTTGGCGAGCTGGCGCTTGCGTTCCTGCTTGTCGCTGAGCTCAGGCATAGAACCCCTGCAGGTACCAGCGCACCTCGCCCGAAGAAAAGCGCGCCGAAGGCCGCTCGCGAAAGATCCACACCAGCCCGGCCTCGGGGCTTTCGGCCACGTAGTAGTCGCGCATGGCCGGCTGGCCGCCCTCTTCCTTGTCGCCCCACCAGCCGGCCTCGACGCGCTGCGGCCCGATCAGCCTGCTCAGCGGGCCGCGGTAGCAGGGGCGCTCGCCGTCCATCTCGAGCAGCAGCGGCTCGGGCAGCAGCCACGGCGGGTAGATGGCGTCGGGTTGCGAGGCCACAGCCTGCGCCTCCTTGCGGGCCTTGTCGGGCACCGTCTCCTTGTGCAGCGCGGGCCGCCACGCCTGCTTGCGCTCCGGCCGGTGGTCGGCCTGCGCCGACGGCACCAGCACCTGCTGCGCGCCCAGCCGCACGCTGAGCCGCTCGACCATCTCGTGCAGCTTGTCGCCCTTGCGGTTGTCTTCGGGCAGGAAGCTGGTGCTGGCGCCGGCCCACGGATCGGTTTCGAGCGTGCGCAGCTTCAGCCAGCTGGCGGGCGCGGCCAGCGTGGCGAGGGCGAGCTTTTCGGACAGCAGGCGGCGCAGGTGCGCCATGTCCTGCGTGGGCTCGGCCGTGCGCACGGTGACCTGCTGGTGCGGCGGCAGGTTCACGCCGTTGAAGCGCTTGAGGTCGAGCGTCCATTGCAACTCGAGCGCGCGCGCGCCGCGCTGCCGCCCGCGCAGCCAGATCTGCAGGGCCGACAGCAGCCGGTTGGCCGACCACATGAGCTCGGGCCCGGTCTCGGCCAGCGCGGGCAGTTCGAGCTTCTGCTCGAACACCTCGGGCAGCGTGAGCCAGGCGTGGCTTTCGGGGCGCAGGCCCCAGGCGGCGTCGAGCGCCGCGCGCAGTTCCGCGCCAAAGCGCCGCGTGAGGCCGCCGCGCGGCAGCGCCGCCACGTCGCCCCAGGTGCGGCAGCCCAGCCGCGCGAGCAGGTCGAGGTGCGTGCGCGCGGCGCTCAGCGTGTCCAGCGGCAGGCCGGCGGGCAGGTCCTTCGGGCGCTGCTCCTGGCGCACGAACAGGCGCAGCCGCGCCAGCGCGATCAGGCTGGTGGCGCCTTGCGCGCCCACCATGCGCACGTCGCTCGCGGGGTTGTCGGCCAGCAGCTGGCGCATGAGCTGCAGCCGCCCGCCCCACAGGCGCTCGCAGGCCGAAACCTCGAGCATCAGCGCCTCGTCCTGCCAGGCGACGTGGGGCGTGTAGTGCAGCGCCCACCAGCCCAGCGCTTCGGGCGTGGGCAGGGTCAGGCTGTCTTCCGTCGTGGGCGTGTCGGCGTCAAGCAACCACCGCAAGGCGATCCAGTGCATCCTGGCTCCCTCCTTTCCACGCATCGATGCGCACCACCTTGGCAGCGTGCGTGGTCTCGCTTTCGAGCACCGTGCCCTGCTGCTGCAGGCGCAGCTTGCGGCGCAGCCGGGCGGCGGCCAGCAGCGCGGCCATGCGCTCGTTGCGCGCCGGCAGCATCACCGGCGCGGCCAGCGGCGGCCCGCGGCGCTTGAGGATGTGCAGCTCGATCTGCGACGCGTCGGCCTCGCAGCGCTCGGCGCGCAGGCGCAAGCGCGCGGGCGACGCCGACAGCGCCACCGATTCGGGCCGGCACACGAACAGCATCAGCTCGTGCTGCGCGGCCGCCAGCTGCAGCCGCCGCAGCTCGGCCACCCTCGCCTGCGGCAGCCAGGCCACGACGGCGGCCACGTCCGCGCAGCGCAGCGCCTGCTCGCAGGCCCACAGGCGCGCGGCCGGCGCCTCGCTCTTGACCCACATCAGCGAATCCACCGGCAACCCCTGCGCCGCCAGCGACGCGCCGCAAGGCTCGTAAGGCGCGCCGACCAGCACCACCGGCCCGCCGCGCGCCTGCACCGCCTGCGCCAGCCCGGGCAGCAAAAGCCGCCAGACATGGGCTTCGGGCGCGGCCTGCAGCAGCTCCGTCATGGCGCCCACCGGCCAGCCGCCGCCCGGCAGCTGCGCGTCGAGCGCGGCGTGGCCGGTGGCGACGACCTGCGCGTCGGCCAGGCCGAGCTCGTCGGCATGCCAGACGCCGCGGCCCGCGGCAGCGGAAAAGGAGTCGAGGAAAGGGAGGCCCATGGTGCAACTGTTAACTGTATTTTTATACAGTATTTTCAGCAGCGCAACCCAAGCCCCCCAACGCCTTCGGATCGGCCCGGCGACGGGCGCCGGGCCAGCGAAACCCTCAGAACTTTCCGCGCAGGGTCAGCATCACGCTGCGGGGTTCGCCGTAGAAGTTCGAGCCGAAGGCCGCCCAGACCCGCTGGTAGTAGACCTTGTCGAACAGGTTGTTCACGGTCAGCGTGGCCTCCAGCTTCGGGTTGAAGCGGTAGCCCACCTGCAGCGCGGCCACGGTGTAGGGCTTCTGCTCGAACTTCACGTCGCCCGTCAGCCGGTAGGTGCTGCTCAAGCTGCGCAGGCCCCCGCCCACGCTGAAGCCTTCCAGCGGCGAACCGGCGGCAAAGCGGTACCGGGTCCACAGGTTCAGCGTGTGGCGCGGCGCGATGTAGGTGTAGAGCTGCTGCTTCTGCTCGTCGGTGCCTTCCAGCGTCTTCGTGCGCGTGTAGGCATAGCCCGCGCTCAGGTCCCAGCCGGGCCTGATGCGCCCGGTGATCTCCGCCTCCAGGCCCTCGGTGCGCATCTTGCCGGCCGCGATGGAGAACAGCAGGTTGTCGGGGTCGGTCATGGCGCGGTTCACGTCCTCCATGCGGAACAGCGCCACGTGGGCGTTGGCCTGCTTGTCGAACAGCTCGGCCTTCAGGCCCACCTCGGCCTGCTTGCCGGTGCGCGGGCGCAGCGTTTGGCCGGCCACGTCGGTCGCGGTCTGCGGCGAGAAGATGCTCGAGTAGCTCGCATAGGCTGACACGGCGTCCGTCAGCTCGTACACCAGGCCCGCGAACGGCGTGAACTTGTGGTCCACCTTCGAGCGGGTGTCTGTGAACTGGTTGAAGTAGGCGTTGCGGTTGTGCGCCGTGTTCTCCCACCAGCTCAGGCGCCCGCCGAGCACCACCGCCAGGCGGTCGCTCGCCTTCAGGTTGGCGCGGGCATAGGCGCCGTACTGGATGGTGCGGCTGTCGTTGCCGTTGGCGAAGGTGTAGCCGGGCTCGGGCACGTTGTTGTCGGGCTGGTAGGCGTTGATGTACGCGCCGTCGCCACCGCCGTACTGGAACACCTTGCGGATGTTGCGGTAGTCGCCGCCCACGGTGAGCTGGTGCGTGCGACCGAAGGCCTCGAAGGGCGTGGTGACGAACGCGTCGGCGCCGTAGGTCTTCCAGTGGCTGCGGTAGGCCCAGCTGACCAGGCAGCTGTCGCCCGTGAGCGGATCGACCGAGCAGTCCGACCAGCCGAACTTGCGCGCCGGCTCGTCCTGCTCGCGGTACACCAGGCTCAGCTTGGCGCGCCCGCCGTTGGCCAGGCGGTGGTCGACCTCGCCGAAGTACTCCTTCACCTCCTCGGTGATGTGGTTCCAGGCGGGGTCGAGGTTGGTCGAGCGCCGCACATCCAGGAAGGTACCGTCGGTGTACGCCGGCAGGCCGAAGGCCGGGCGCCCCTTGTACTGCTGGTAGGTGATGCCGCCCGTGAGCGTGGTGTCGGGGCCGACGTCGACATCCACCGTGGCGTACAGCAGCGGCTTGCGCGAGTTCACGTAGTCGACGAAGGAGTGCTTGTCCTGGTAGGCTGCCACGATGCGCCCGCGCACCCTGCCCGATTCGCTGAGCGGCCCGGTGACGTCGACCTGCGCCTCGTACTGGTCCCACGAGCCGGCCGAGAGTTCGTAGCGCGCCGCAAAGTCCTTCTGCGCGCGCTTGCGCACCAGGTTGATGGTGCCGCCCGGATCGCCCGCGCCCTGGAACAGGCCGGCGGGTCCGCGCAGCACCTCGACGCGGTCGTAGACCGCCAGGCCGAAGCCGGTCGACAGGTCGTTGCCGGTGCTCGCGGGCGTGGACACGCCGTCGATCTGCACCGTGTCCATCGCGTAGCCGCGCGAATAGAAGTTGCCATGGTTGCCGCCGGTGCTCGAGGTCTCCACCGAGATGCCGGTAACGGTGCGCATGGCGTCGTTCAGGCTGGTGATGTTGCGGTCGTCCAGTTGCTGGCGGGTCAGCACCGACATCGACTGCGCAATGTCGCGCAGGCGCTGCTCCTGCTTGCCCAGGGTGGTGGCATGGGCCGCATAGGAGCCCGTGCCTTCGGACACGGCGCTGGGCTCGGCCTGGGCCGTCACCAGCACTTCCGCCAGGGGAACGGCGGCGGCAGGTGCGGGTTCGGAGGCCGGGCGCGCCTCGGCGGCGCGGCGCACCGACCAGTTGCCGCTGTCCGTGCGCACCAGCTCCAGCCCGCTGCCCGCGAGCGCGGCGCGCGTGGCCTGCGCCGCCGTCAGGCTGCCGCGCACGGCCGGCGCGCTCAACCCGCGCACCAGGTTGGCGTCGATGCTGATCTGCTGGTTGCTGGTGCCCGCGATGCGCGCGAGCGCGCTGCCCAGCGGCTGGGCAGGCAGGTCGTACACGTGGGCCGTGCCGTCGGCGGCGGCCATGGGTGCCGGCGCCTGGGCGTGGGCATGCAGGTGGCACGCCAGGGCGGCCACGGCCAGCGCCATCAGGCAGGGGCGCGAAGGGAAAAGTGCGGGCATGAAGTCCTCGGGAAAAGGCGGAATGTCGAAGGGGTCCCGAGACTTGTCGTTCGAGCTGAAAAAAGTGTTCAACCTTTTTTCGGCTCCGTTGCGCGCGGCCGCTGCCGCGTCTCTCGCTGCGCCGCCCTACAGGCGCTCGATGACCACCAGCCAGTGGCCCTGGAAGGTGCGCACGCTGATGGGCAGCGTCTCGCCCAGCGCGGTCAGCGCACGGTGCGTGTCGTCCAGCGCATAGGAGCCGTACACGCGCAGCGCCGCGGCTTCGGGGCTCACGCGGATGAAGCCCGCGCGGTAGGCGCGCAGTGCCTGCACCACCTCGCCCAGCGTCTGGTCGTGCGCCTCCAGCATGCCGTGCTGCCAGGCCGCGGTGGCCGCGGGCGATTCGTCGGACCGCACGATGCCTTCCGGGCCGAAGCTGGCGCTGAAGCCTTCGGGCAGCGTCTGCGTCTGCCCCTGCGCCGTGCGGATCTCGACGCTGTGCTCCAGCATGCCGACATGGCTGCGCGCCTCGCCCTGGCGCACCACGAAGCGGGTGCCCAGCGCGCGCAGCGTGCCGTGCGCGGTGCGCACGATGAAAGGCACGCCGCTCGCGTTGCCCGTGCTCCGCATGGGCGCGGCCTGCGCCACGAGGGCGCCCTGGCGCAGCGTGACGGTGCGGTGCCCGGCGCGAAAGTCGACGTCGGCGGCCGAGCGCGCATCCAGCGTGAGCCGGCTGCCGTCGGCCAGCGTGAAGTCGCGCCGCTCGCCGGTGCCGGTGCGCAGGTCGGCACTCAGCTGGGACAGCGGCAGGTGGCGCTCGGCCAGCAGCGCCGCCCCCGCCGAGACCCCGCCAATGCCGAGCGCGCCGCGCAGCAGGCGGCGGCGCTGGCGTTCGCGCGACGCCTGCCGCGCCAGCACCTCGCCCAGCAGAGCGCCCAACGGAGCGCCAGAACCCGGAAGGCCTCCCGGGCGCCCCTCTTGCGCCGTGCCCGCCGTGCCCGCCTGGCGCGCGGGCGCCAGCGTGGCGTCCAGCGTGCCCGCCAGCCGCTGCCACGCCGCGCTGTGCGCCGGGCTGGCGGCGAGCCAGGCGTCGAAGTCGCGGCGCTCGGCGCCGCCGATGCTGCCCGAATGCAGCACCACCAGCCAGCCCACCGCCGCCTGGGTGGCGGTGTCCAGTTCCATGGCGGTCATGGCGGTCATGGCTGCGCGGCTTGCACGGGGGGTGCGAGCAGTGCGTGGGGTGCGCCCTGCAGAGGCCCGCCGATGCCGGCCTGCTGGCGCGCCATGGCCAGTGCGATGCGGCCGAAGGCATCGGCCATGTGGCGGCGCACCGTGCTGTGCGAAATGCCGAGCTCGGCCGCGATCGCGTGGTAGCCCAGCCCATCGAGCTGGGACAGCAGGAAGGCCTGGCGCGCCTTGAGCGGCAGGCCTTCGAGCGCGCTGGCGATGTGCTCCAGCGTCTCCAGCAGCACGGCGCGCTCCTCGGGCGAAGGCGCCAGCTCGTCGGGCCGCAGGGCCAGCGTGTCGAGGTAGGCGCGCTCCAGCTCGCGGCGGCGCCAGAGCGTGAACAGCAGGCGCTTGGCGATGGTGGTCAGGAAGGCCCGCGGCTCCTTGACCGCCTCGAGATCGCGCTGGCCCAGCACGCGCACGAAGGTCTCGGAGGCCAGGTCCTGCGCATCGGCCATGTTGCCCAGGCGTGCCTGCAGGCGGCCCATGAGCCAGGCATGGTGGCCGGAGAAGAACTGCTGCGCGGGGTGCAGCGGGTCGTGCGCGGAATGTGAGGCGGGCATGGGGGCGCCATTCTAATCAGCAAATGAGAATGACTTTCATCTAAGGTGCGTGCCGCGCCCCCGCCCTCTCCACCCTCGCCGCTTCCCGTTGGCAGCACCGGAGACAAAGATCGATTTACCCGCAAGGACCACCGCCTTAAGATTGGCCGGTTAACACTTTGTGACTTTTCTACACAAAATGATTCGCCTGATCGCCGCCGCCTTTTCCGTCGTGTCCGCCTTCACCCTGGCACTGGGCCCTTCGCTCCCCGCGCAGGCGCAAGCGCAGACCAGGCCCATCGTCATCGGCCAGACCTACGTGAAGACCGGGCCGCTGGCCTCGCTGTCGACCGAGCCGCTGGTCGGCATCCGCGCCATGTTCACGGCGCTGAACGCCAGCGGCGGCATCAACGGCCGGCCGGTCGAGCTGCGCCAGCTCGACGATGCCTACGACCCCGCCAAGGGCGCGGAGAACGTGAAGACCTTCGTGGGCGAAGGCGCGGTCGGCATCCTGATGCCCATCGGCACCTCGTCGTCGGTGGGCGCGCTGAAGGCGGCCAACGAGCTGAAGATTCCCGTGGTCGGCCCGTACACCGGTGCAGGCCCGGTGGTGAAGTTCACGGACTACGGCTTTCCGGTGCGCATCAGCTTCGACGAGGAATACAGCCGCATCGTGAACCACCTCTTCACGATCGGCCTGTCGCGCATCGCCTTCGCGCACAACGACAACCCGGGCGCGCGCTCGGCGATGGAGAGCACGCAGAAGTTCATTGCCGAGCGCGGCGACAAGATGGTCGGCAGCGTGGCCATCAAGAACGACGGCTCCGACGCAGGCGAACGCGCCGCCGAGCTGGCCAAGCTCAAGCCCAAGGCGGTGGTGCTGTCGGCCACCAACGACGTGGCGGCCAAGTTCATCACGGCCTACCGCGCGGCCGGCGGCGAGACGGCCTTCTATTCGTTCTCCTTCCTCAACGGGCAGAAGCTGTTCCAGGACATCAAGAAAGACGCCGCCGGCGTGGTCATCTCGCAGGTCGTGCCCTACCCGTGGAACAGCGCCATGCCGGTGATTGCCGAGTACCAGGCCGCCATGAAGAAGATCGGCGCCACCGAGTTCAGCTACGCCAGCCTCGAGGGCTACGTCACGGCCAAGGTGATGGTCGAAGGGCTGAAGCGCGCGGGCGCCAACCCCACGGCCGACTCGCTGCAGAAGGGCCTGGAGTCGTTCAAGACGCTCGACCTCGGCGGCATCGCGGTGGCCTACCGGCCCGGCGAGCACCGCGGGCTGACCTTCTCCGAACTGTCGATGCTCAAGGCGGACGGGCGCTACCTGCGCTGATCAGGCCTGCACCGTGCGCGCCACGGCCAGCAGCGCCTGCGCGAAGGCCTGCGCCGCGGGCGTGAGCGCCTCGCGGTCGCGCATCAGCAGCGACACGCGCACGTGCGGCAGCTTGTCGGCCAGCCGCAACGCCACCAGCCCCCTGGACGCCGCCGCCCGCGTGAACAGCGACGACGAGGCCAGCGTCAGCGCGTTGGCCCGCTTCACCAGCGTCATGCCCAGCTGCCACGAATGGCACACCACGATGTCGCGCGGCGGCGGCTCGCCGGCGTCGGCGAAGTGCCCGCGCAGCAGTTCCGCCCCGTAGGTCGGCACGACCCACATCGCCTCGCGCAGCCGCGCCATCGAGCGCGCGCGCGCCAGCGGATGCCCCGCCTTGGCGACCACGGCCAGCGGAAAGTCGAGCAGCAGTTCCCGCTGCAAGCCGTCGTCGGGCACGGGCTCCAGTTCGCCGAGGATGGCGAAGTCGAAGTCGCTGCGGTTCCACAGGCCGTTCACGTCGGTGCCGCTGAGCTCCTGCAACTCGAGCGCCACGCCGGGCCACCTGGCGCGGAAGTCGAGCAGCGCGTTGGGCAGCAGCCGCTCGACCGCGAACGAGCTGAAGGCCACGCGCAGCGAGCCGCCCGCGCCGTCGCGCAGCTGCGCGATTTCTTCCTCGGCGCGGCGCACCTCGTTGGCCAGCAGCCGTGCGCGCCGCAGCAGCGCCTCGCCGATGGGCGTGAGCACCACGCCCTTGGCGCTGCGCACCAGCAGCTGCGCGCCCACGCTCTGTTCCAGCTCGCGAATGGCGTAGGTCATGGCGGGCTGCGTGAGCTGCGCGCCGCGCGCGGCGGCGCGAATGCTGCCGGCCGAGGCCACGGCCTCGAAGATCTTCAGGTGGCGCAGGTTCATGAAGGGGCAACGACGGGGTGATCAGGCATTCTTATCGCTCTCGACTTTTTCGTGTCTTTTCCTTTGTGCCTTCTTTCGCTAAGTTCGGCAACTCCTGCGCACACTTTCTTGCACACCTCCTCGCACATTCACACGACGCCCTCATGAAAATCCGCACCCGCCTCGCCCTGCTGATGTTGTCCGGCAGCTTCCTGCACGCCGGTGCTTCGGCACAGACAACGCAAGACAACAATGCCGCCCTTGCCACGCGCGCGCTGGCCCTGGCGGATGCGTCCGAGGCGCAGGTCATCGAGTGGCGCCGCCACATCCACCAGCACCCCGAGCTCTCCTACCAGGAGGTGCAGACCGCCGCCTACATTGCCGCCGCGCTCGCGAAGATGCCCGGCATCGAGGTGCAGCCCGGCGTGGCCAAGACCGGCATCAAGGCCGTGCTGCGCGGCGGCAAGCCCGGCCCGGTGGTGGCCCTGCGCGCCGACATGGACGCCCTGCCCGTGCTCGAACGCAACGACCTGCCCTTCAGGTCGACCGACAAGGCGCCCTGGCTCAACGGCGAGGTGCCGGTGTCGCACGCCTGCGGCCACGACACGCACGTGGCCATGCTGCTGGGCGCCGCGCAGGCCTTCTCGAAGATGCGCGCGGAGCTGCCCGGCACGGTGGTGTTCCTGTTCCAGCCGGCCGAAGAGCAAGGCCCCGGCCCGGTGCTCAGCGGCGCACCGGCCATGGTGAAGGCCGGCGTGCTCGACAACCCGAAGGTCGACGTGGTGATGGGCCAGCACATCAATGCGCGCGGCCCCTCGGGCACCATCAGCTACCGACGCGGCGGCTTCATGGCCAGCGGCGACGCCTTCAAGATCTCGCTCAAGGGCAAGGGCGGCCACGGCTCGTCGCCATGGACCGCCAAGGAACCCACCATCGCGGCGGCCGAGATCGTGCTGGCGCTGCAGAACATCGTGAGCCACCAGATCGATCCGCTCGACGGCCCCACCGTGGTGACCGTGGGCCTGCTGCAAAGCGGCAACCGCGTGAACATCCTGCCCGACACGGCAGAGATTGCCGGCACCGTGCGCTCGCTGTCGGCCAAGAACCAGAAGGTGGCGCACGACAACATCCGCCTGAAGGCGCAGAAGATCGCCGAGAGCCACGGCCTCACCGCCGAGGTGACCATCGACACCGGCTACGAGGTGCTGGTGAGCGACCCCGCCGCCACGCAGGCCGTGGCGCAGGCACTGGAAACCGCGGCCGGCGCGGGCAAGGCGCGCGAGTCGCAGCCCAGCATGGGCTCGGAAGACTTCGGCTCGTTCGGCAAGAACATTCCCATCGTGTTCTGGCACCTGAACGCCTCGCCCTTCGGCGACAGGCACGGCGCGCCCAACCACTCGTCGGAGTTCGTCATCGACGAGTCGGCCCTGAAGGTGGGCGTGCGGGCGCTGGTGGGCAGCACGCTGGCGTACATGAACAAGCCTGCGACCACCGCGGCCGCTGCGGCCACCACGATCAGCGGCAACTGACCCCACGGCCCGCACGCCCGGTGCGGCGTTTGCGGCCCCGCGGTGCTAAGGTGGCAGCCGTTCCATGACACACGGCCTGCTCTCCGCGCACCTCACCCGCGCCCGGTTCCTGCGGCTCCTCGCGGCGCTGCCGGCGGGCGCCGTGCTTCCTTCGTTCGCGCAGCAGCAGCCGACCCAGCCGAGGCCGAAGATGACGACGACGAAGATGAACACGCGCCCCATCCCTTCCACGCAGGAAGCCCTGCCCGTCATCGGCTGCGGCACCTGGATCGGCTTCGACCAGCGCCCCGGCACCGACGAATACCGGCGCCTGCCCGGCGTGCTCGACGCCCTGTTCGCCGCCGGCGGCACGCTGATCGACAGCTCGCCCATGTACGGCCGCTCCGAGGAAACCACCGGCGAGCTGCTGGCCGCGACCCATCACCTGCAGCAACCGCCGCAACCATTACCGGAGAACAAGGCCTTCCTCGCCACCAAGGTCTGGACCTCGGGCCGCGAGGCCGGCATCGCGCAGATGGAGCAGTCGTTCACGCGGCTGCGCACCCGGCGCATGGACCTGATGCAGGTGCACAACCTGCTCGACTGGCGCACCCACCTCGCCACGCTGCGCGGCTGGAAGGACCAGGGCCGCGTGCGCTACATCGGCATCACGCACTACACCGCCTCGGCCTACGCCGATGTCGAGGCCGTGCTGCGCGCCGAGAAGCTCGACTTCCTGCAGATCAACTATTCGGCCGACGCCCGCGAGGCCGAGCAGCGCCTGCTGCCGCTGGCGGCCGAGCGCGGCGTGGCGGTGATCGTGAACATGCCTTTCGGCGGCGGCGGCCTGCTGCGCCGCCTGCGCGACAAGCCGCTGCCCGCGTGGGCCGGCGAGATCGGCTGCACAAGCTGGGCGCAGGTGCTGCTGAAGTTCGTGCTGGCCCACCCGGGCGTGACCTGCGCGATTCCGGGCACCGGCCGCGCCGAGCACATGGCCGACAACGCGGCCGCCGGTGCGGGCACCTGCGGCGATGCGGCCTTCTGGCGCCAGCACGCGGCCGGCATCGCCAGCTAGAAGCCGGGGCGCTCAGCCCGCCAGCGCGATGTCGGCGGCGGGCACCGCGCGAATCGGCACGCCGAAGCTCGTGATGTCCGACAGCGTGGCGTTGTGGTGCGCGCGGATCTGCGCGCCCGTGGCATGCGCCTTGTCGTGCGAAGTGTGCGCGTCGGCCGCCAGCACCACCTCGTAGCCCAGCGCGGCGGCGCGGCGCGTGGTGGTGTCCACGCAGAACTCCGACGAGTAGCCGCAGACCACCACCCGCCGCACGCCATGCTCCGACAGCCACGCGTCCAGCGGCGTGCGCAGGAACGAGTCGGGCGTGGTCTTGCGGATCTTCGCGTCGCGCGCGTCGGTCCGCAGCGCGCCGGCCAGCTGCCAGCGCTCGGAGTCGAATTCGAGGTCGACCGCGTTCTCGTGCTGGATGAAGGCCACCGGCACGCCGGCCGCGCGGGCACGTTCGGTGAGCGCGTTGATGCGCTGCATCACGGCCTCGGACTCGTGGGGGCGCGGCGGATCGTCGCAAAGGCCACGCTGGACATCGATCACGAGGACGGCAGTTTTCATGGGCGAGTGCGAGGGAATGAGGAGGAGAGAAGATGAAAGGGACGGGGTCAGAACGCCAGGTTCCTGACCGACCAGAGGATGGCGCCCGACAGCAGCGTCGAGATCAGCGCCACCATCGCGCTGGCGCCGAACGAGGTGCCGATGCCCAGCTGGAAGCCCAGCGTGTAGGCCACGAACAGCCCCGCCAGCACGGCCACCGCGGGCCAGCCCTCGACGTGGTGCACCGCCACGCCGCCGGTGAAGCTCAGGAACGCCAGCAGCGCCAGCGCCACCAGCAGCGAGGCATAGAACACCGAGCGGAACGATTCGCCCAGCGTCGGCGACACACCCCCCACGACCTGGGCCGACACCTTGACCACCACGGTCACGAACAGCACCAGCGCGCCGACGGCCACCGCCAGCTTGACCGGCGTCATGAAGGCGAAGAACAACAGGGCGCCGATGAAGAGGAGGTAATGCATGGTCGGCGCGATTGTGACCGCTCCGGCCTGACCCCGGGCTTACCGGAACCCCGCCCTTGGCGCTGTCCCCAGGCCTTCTCCCACGCCCATTCCCAGGCCCATTCCCAGGCCCATTCCCAGGTCTACTCCCAGGCCCCAGGGCCCTACTCCCAGGCGCTGACCTCCAGCCTGACCTTGCCGCTGATGCCCGGCGCCGACGGCGCGGTGCCCAGGCTCGACAGCGGCACCACGAACTGCAGCTTGCCGCCGGCCAGCTGCTTGGGGCTGATGGGCAGCGAGGCCTGCCCCGCCGTGTCGGTCTGCCAGCCGTACTTGACGTTCCAGTCCTGCGCCGGGTCGTCCGCCGCGGGCGGCGCGATCTCGATGACCAGCGTGTCGCGGAACAGCGAACTGCCCTCGTAGTGGCCGTCGAGCCAGAACTTGTTGTTGACCTGGTAGTCGGGCACGCGCACGCCCAGCGTCATGGCGTAGGCCAGCGTGGGGCGGTCCTGCTTCACGCGCGCCCTGTTCGCCAGGAACACGGTCGACAGGTAGATGGCGCGCCGGTCCGCCGTGGCGGGGTTGGTCAGCTCCTTGTGCGTGCGGCAGGCGGGCGAGTCTTCTTCCGCCACGCGCCGGCTCAGGTACCAGCGCTTGCCGCGCGGCGCGGCCAGCAGCTCGACCTGGTAGAGCGCATCGACGTCGGCGCCGGCGGGCAGGTCGGGCGGCAAGGTGACGCCGTCGACGTCGAACCACAGGTCCACCCGCACGTCGCCGAACAGGAAGCGCACCAGGTTCTGGTACGCCTCCTCGGAATTGACGATGCCGAAGAAGCCCGAGTGCGAGCGGTAGGTGTAGGCGGTGGCCACCGGCTGTGTCTTGCCCGCGGCGTCGCTGGTCCAGAGCGAGGCGTTCTCGATGCGCACCAGCCCGTCGCTGCCGTGGCCCGCGAACATGCGCGCCAGGCCCTTGGCGCTTTCGTAGTCGCCGCGGTTGGAGCCGACCATGCAGAACACGCGCTCGGCCGGGAACGCGCTGGGCGGCAGGTAGTCCATGCGGCCGTTGACCGGCGCGGTGTCCAGGAACTCCGACATCTTCTCGCGGTTGAAGGTGTTCATCTCGGCCGCCGTGAGCCAGGCCGGCACGTTGATGCCGCCCATGTCGATGCCGTTGTGCGGCGTGGCATAGGTGAACACCTTGTCGACGCACTGGCGCGCCGCCGCGTCGCCGAGCGAGGTGTTCTGCAGGAAGGCGCGCACCACCAGCCCGCCCATCGAATGCGCGACAAGGTAGCAGCGGAAGTCGCCGGCCGAATAGCCCGGCCCTTCGCGCTGCACCACCAGCTCGCGCACGCGCAGGATCAGCTGGCTCAGGCCCTGCGCGTACACCTTCACGTCCTTCGACTGGCCGTCGCCGAGCAGCTCGGAGCCCGCGTCGTAGTAGCGGTAGATGATGATCGAGGCCGACGGCAGGCCGTCGACGTCCTTGCCGGTTTCGTCGGGCGAGGGCTTCCAGTCGGGGTCGAGGATGTCCAGGCCGTTCTGGTAGACGCTCTGGTACTGGTAGTCGGCCAGCAGGCGCACCACGGGCGACTCGAAGACGAACTTCTGCGCAGGCGCTTCCTTCTTCACCGTGGCGCGGTACACCGTGGAGCCCAGGTTGAAGCCGCAGAACGGGTCGGCCGCGGTGTCGTCGCGTTCGGCCTCGGTCATGGCGTAGCCGCGCACGTAGATGATGGGATAGCGATTGCTGCTCATGAACGTGCCCGTCTCTTCGAAAAGCCGATGAAGCTTTTCAGTGTGAATCGGTTTGTTGCTGCCTGCCATACAGCGCATGGCGTAGGACCGGGTTCGAACGCCTCGCGCGGTGCGGGGTGCGCCCACGCCGACGGGGTGCTCTTCGCACGCACCCCACGAACGAGAGCAACAAAAAAGATATGCCCCTGCGCCCCGAATGTTTCTACGGCTGAAACCATTGAAACACCCGCCATGGCTAATCTCCAGCCATCCGACAAACACAAGCAAGAAGGCTCTCCCATGGCTGATGAATCAGGCTCGCAGGGCTCCTACCTGCCGCAACTCCTGCGCCGCAGTACCGCATTGGCAGCAGCCGGCTGCGCCTTCGTCGCCGGTTGCGGCGCCGCCGGTGGCGAAGCCCGCTACGACAACTCGCCCCAATTCAAGGACGGCGGCTTCCACAACATGGCCAACCCCGACCTGCCCGCGCAGGCCAGCGCCTGGCGCATCTGGTCGCGCTTCATCGTCGGCAGCAAAGTCGACAGCGTGCCGGTCGACCCCATTCCGGTGAAGCCGCTCGACAGGGCCACGCTCGACGCGCTCGACGCCAACACCAACCATGTCGCGCGCCTGGGCCATTCGTCGCACCTGCTCAAGCTGCGCGGCAAGTACTGGCTGATCGACCCGGTGTTCAGCGAGCGCGTGTCGCCGGTGCAATGGGCCGGGCCCAAGCGCTTCCACCAGCCGCCCATGACGCTCGAGCAGCTGCCGCCCATCGAGGGCGTGATCCTCTCGCACGACCACTACGACCACCTCGACGTGGCCACCATCGAGTACCTCTCGAAGACCGTGAAGCGCTACTTCGTGCCGCTGGGCGTGCGCACGCGGCTGGTGGTCATGGGCGTGCCGGCCGAGCGCGTGACCGAGCTCGACTGGTGGCAAGGCGGCGAGCACGACGGCGTGAAGCTCACCGCCACGCCCGCGCAGCACTTCTCGGGCCGCACGCTGGGCGACCGCGACCGCACGCTGTGGGCCTCGTGGGTGGTGCAAAGCGGCGACCAGCGCATCTTCTACAGCGGCGACTCGGGCTACTTCCCCGGCTTCAAGCAGATCGGCGATCGCTTCGGCGGCTTCGACATCGCGCTGATGGAGAACGGCGCCTACGACGCCATGTGGCCCGCCGTGCACATGACGCCCGAGCAGAGCGTGCAGGCCTTCGAGGACCTGCGCGGCAAGGTGTTCTTCTCGGTGCACAACAGCACCTTCGACCTCGCCTTCCACACCTGGCACGACCCGCTGGACCGCATCGCGGACCTCACCGAGGCGAAGAAGATCGAGCTGGCGACGCCGGTGATCGGCGAGGTGGTGACCGTGGGGCAGGCGCGCACCAACACGCGATGGTGGGTGGGGCTGAAGTAGCCAGGCCGGGGGCAAGTGTCCTGTCACAGTGATGTGTGAGCAACGTCGATGGGCACGGCCTGTGCCCAATCCAGTACGACCCGCGGGAGCGTCTCTGCCTAGGAACAACTCCTGAATACCAGCATCGCGGCGGCAAGATCCTCGAGCGCAGTACCGACCGCCTTGAAGACAGTCCGTCCATGGGCTTCGGTTCGCCCCTGCACCTTGCCGCCCGTCAGTTCGGACAGCGTCCCGGCCACATCGCCGGCAGCCAAGACGCCACGCGACATCGGCCCAAGCAGGTCACCGCTTTTTTGCAGCGCCTCCGGCGTATCGACGAACAGGCGCGCGCCCACAAAGCAGGCGTCGTCGGCTTCGCGCATCTGCGGCGTGAAGCTGCCAATCAGGTCCAGATGGTTGCTCGCGCGCAACCACGCACCCTGGATCACCGGCTGAGTGGCAAGCGTGGCGCAGCTCACGATGTCGGCGTTGCCGGCCGCTCTGCCAAGGTCGGATGCGACGGTCGCGTCGATGTCCTGTGCGCGCAAGCGCGCGGCGAGCACCGACGCCGCCGATTCGTCACGGTCCCACACCATCACGCGTTCGATGGGACGCACGACGCGCAAAGCCTCGGGAACGAGGCTGCCGACACGCCCGCAGCCGACGACCAGCAGGCTGCGCGCATCCGGCGGCGCAAGGTAGGACGCGGCCAGCGCCGATGCGGCCGCCGTGCGGCGTGACGTGATCTCGTTGCCGTCGATCTGCGCCAGCGGCTCGCCCGTGCGCGCGTCGTACAACACATAGGTCGAGAAGAGGCCCGGCAGGCCCCGCTGCGAATTGCCCGGAAAGATGGCGACGGTCTTGATGCCCAGGTAGCGGTCGTGCTGCCACGCCGGCATGATCAGCACGGTCTGGGGTGGGCCGTCCGTCGCAGCCTGGAGCGAATGCGTGTGCCGCAACGGCACTTCGCAGCCCTCGACGAACATCTCGCGCAATGCCGGAATCAGGCGGTCGAAGGGCAGCGCCCGGCGGGTGCTTTCGGTGTCGATGAATTTCATGTGCGTGCGGATCGAGAAAGTGAAATGAATGAAGTGCGCAAGAGCCGTCATGCATCGAGCACGACGTCTTCCAGCGGCACGGCCTGGCAGGTCAGGCACATGGCCGGGTCTTCAGGCTCGCTGCCGTGCAGGTGGCGGACCTTGCCCGCCAGCAGGCGCACGGCGCAACTCTCGCATTGCCCCACACGACAGCCGCTGGCCATCTGCAGGCCGAGCGATTCGGCGAACGTCAGCAAGGTGCCTTGCGCGGGTGTCCACGTCACGGGGTCGCGGCCCGAGCGCGCGAAGCCGACAGCAAAGTGCTGGTCGCCATCGGTGGGCACAGCGGCAGGCGAGCGGAACACCTCGCTGAAGATGTCGAAGCGCGGAACACCTCTCGCCTCCAGCCCGGCGGTCACGGCGTCCATCATGGCGGGCGGTCCGCACATGTAGAAGCGGGCGCGCCGGGCGATCAGCGCGTCGTCCACCACGCTCGCGTCGATATAGCGGTCCGACTGGTAGTCGATGCCTTGGCGATCCGTCGGCAGCGGTGCGTTGTAATGATCGATGACCCGCAGTTGCGGCAGCCGCGCGAGGTGCTGCGCGATGCGCTTCCTGAACGCGTGGGTCTCGCTGTTCAGGTTGGCGTAGTAGAGCCAGACAGCCGGACCGGTCGCGCCATCGGGCAGCGATTCGAGCAGGCTGATGAAGGGCGTGATGCCGATGCCGCCCGCGAAAAAGACCAACGGCTGCGGCGATTGGCGCGGCAGCACGAAGCCGCCCGACGGCGCGCGCAGGCCGATGGTGTCGCCGACCTTCAGCGCACGGTGCAGGTGGCTGGACACACGACCCTCGAACGGCATGCCGTCGGCCGAGCGGCCACGCTGATGGCGCACGGCCACGCTGTAGCCACGCCGGCCGTGCATCTCGGCCGCGCCCGTGAGCGAATAGGCGCGCGTGATCTGCGTGCCGTCATGCAGATGCAGCTGCACCTCAACGTGCTGGCCGGGACGGTAATCGGGCAACTCGCCGTCGTCGACCGGCTCGAAGTGAATGCCCAACACGCCCTGCGCCTCGGGCCGCAGTTCGCTGACGCGGAACGAACGAAAGCCCTGCCACTTGCGCTGCCGTGTCTCGGTGGCGGGGTCGCGTTCGATGTCGCAAAGAAAGGAGCGGTGCGGCACCGAGCCGCTCACCGGGTCGCAACTGTCGGCGGAGATCAGGGTGTTGAAGTTGCTGCTCAATGCACCTTCGACCGGCAAGCCACCGCGGTCGAGTTCAGTGCAGCCCTGCCACCAGCCGAACTCGGCCACGATGACGTCGTGCGCCAGTTGCGGCGTGATGCGCGCGACAAAACGGGCTTGGCCCACGCGTGTGCGGATGCGCATCCAGTCGCCGTCCGCGATGCCCTTGGCCACCGCCAGCGCGGGGCTCAGCTCGGCCACCGGATCGGGCGCGCGCTTGCGCAGCGACGGCAGGCTGCGGTGCTGGCTGTGGCAGTAGAAGCCGTTCTTGGCCGAGCTCAGCACATAGGGGAAGCGGCCTTGCCGCGTGGCCTGCGCATCGCGCGGCGTGTCTGCGGGTTCGACGAAGCTGGCGATGGGCGGCTGGCCGTGGTGCAGCAGGGTTTCGGAATAGAGCTCGACGCGGCGTGTCGGGGTGTCGAAGCCGCGCACGCCGTCGACGGTGGCGCGGGCGTACTTCTGCTCGCCCGCGTCGATGGGGCAAGCGATGCCCTCGGGCCGGGAGCGCAACTGGTCGACCGTCAGGCCGAGCGGCGCGAGCATGTGGTTCCAGCCGGCGTCGAGGCTGCCGCGAAAGAAGTCGTCGCCCATGCCGAGCCGGCCGGCCAGCTCGAACAGTATCTCGTTGTCGGAACGCGATTCACCGCGCGGCGCGACCATGCGCTGGCGCAACTGCACCCAGCCGGCCGCGCGGTCGTCGATTTCGAAGCCGATGCGCAGGCCTTCACGCTCCCATGGCGTGTTGACCGGCAGCAGGATGTCGGCATATCTGGCTGCGGGTGTTTCGAACAGATCGCAGTGCACGTGGAATTCGAGCTGCGACAGCGCCCGATGCGCGAGCGCGGTGTCGGCCTGCGACACGGGCAAGTTGGTGCCGAAGGCCATCATCGCGCGCACCTTGTAAGGCTCTCCTTCGAGAATCGCCCGATAGGTGTCGCGCGCTGTCACCCAGCCGTGCGCGGGTGGGCCGATGGGGCGCTCCTGCAGGCCGAGCGCCTTGGCGCGCTGCGCATCGGGCAGCAGCGAGAGCGCGTTGACGGCATTGACACGCGGGCCGACGCGAACACGGTTCGCGCCGATGCGGTCGAAGCTGCCGCACAGCGCATACAGCGTGGCGACCGCACGCTCGGCTTGCGTCGCATTGGTGTGCTGTCCGATGCCGGTCCAGGCGTGATAGGCCACGCGGCGGCAGCTGCCGAAGAGGTCGGCGACGACGCGCAGCGAGGCTTCGGGAACGCCGGTGATGCGCTCGACATCCGTCGGTGTGTAGGCAGCGCAGCCCTGGGCCAGAAGCTCGAACGCCGGGGTGCATGACAGGCGCTGTGTGCACGCGTCGACCTTGACCGCGCCGCGCAGACGGAAGTGGGCCGCGCCCTGGGCTTTGGCCATCTGCCCGGTGTCATAAGGCACCGCGCAGTTCAGCGCGTCGTTCCACGCCACGAATCGGTTGTCTTCGGCATCGGGCCACAGGTCCTGCTCACGCAGGAAGCGTCCGTTGTCGTTCCGCACCAGCAGCGGCGCATTGGTCCACTCGCGCACGAAACCTTCGTCGAAGCGCGCGTCTGCAATCAGCAAGTGAACCAGCCCCAACGCCAGTGCCGCGTCGGTGCCGGGCCGCACGGGCAGCCATGCATCGGCCTGCCGCGCGAGTGCCGTGGGGCGCGGATCGATCACCACCATCTTCGCGCCGTTCGCGCGCCCCCGGCCGATGGCGTTGGCCTGCGCCAGCCAGGTGTTCGCGGGGTTGTGGCCCCACAGCACGATCAGCTCGGCCTGCGCGTAGTCGGCCGCAGGCATGCCGCAACCGAAGGTGAAGGCGTGCGCGAAATCCTTGTGCCAGTTGCAGACCTCCGTCGCGTAGCAGATGTTCGGGCTGCCGAAAAGACGCACGAAGCGCTCGATCCAGTCGATGCTGTCGGTCAGCGGCGTGCCGCTCGGCGTGGTGACGGCGAACACGACCGACTCGGCCCCGCTCTCGGCCTTGATGGCGTTCAGGCGCTGCGCGGTCTCGGCCAACGCTTCTTCCCAGCCGATGCGCACCCAGCCTGGATTCGGGTCGGTCTTGGGGTTCGTGCGGCGCATCGGATAACGCAGACGATGTGGACTGTGCACCAGCTCGGGGGCGGCCTTTCCCTTCATGCACATCGCCTGGCCGGTAGGGTGCGAGGCATCGGGCCGCACCGCCACCAGCATGTCGCCGCGCACCTCGTTGAGCGTGCCGCAGCGCGAGCGGCAAAGCGTGCAGTAGCCCTGTTTGATCTCCGTTGGAGTGGTCATCGTTGTTGTCGATCGTTCCCCTGCCCCACGTCGCGCATCAAGGGATCGCCGGTGCGACATAGCTCAGCGTGCGGCCGAAGAACCAGAGCATGAAGAGCACCAGCGGCGCATGCACCAGCAACTGAAGGAAAGTGAAGCCCACGATGTCGCGTGCCTTCAGCGAAAGCACGCCCAGCAATGGCAGCATCCAGAACGGATTGATCAGGTTGGGCAGCGCCTCGGCCGCGTTGTAGACCTGCACGGCCCAGCCCAGGTGCACTTTCAGGTCGTTGGCCGCCTGCATGACGTAGGGCGCTTCGATGATCCACTTCCCGCCTCCCGAGGGAATGAAGAAGCCCAGCACCGCGGAATACGCGCCCATCACCACCGCGAAGCTGTCGACGTTGGAGATGCTGACGAACAGGTGTGCGATGCGGTCCGACAGCGTGATGCCGCCGTCGCCCTTGGCGCCGGTCAGCATGGCCGCGATGGCGCCGTACAGCGGGAACTGGATGATCACGCCAGCCGTGGACGGCACCGAGCGTGACACCGCGTCAAGAAAGCTGCGCGGGCGCCAGTGCAGCAGCAGTCCGATCATGAGGAACAACAGGTTGTAGGTGTTCAGGCCGGAAATCGCGATCAACGGGCTCTTGGCCATGAACTCCTGCGCGAGCCAGCCGAAGCCCAGCGCGCACAGCAGCAGCGTGAGCAGCGGGCTGCGCTCGAACCATTCACCGGGTCGGCGCTCGGCGGGCTCCGCGGTTGCCGGCTTCGCTTCGCCGAGGTCCACGCCCAGGTCCTGTGCCGTGACCGCGTGCGCGGCGCCGGGCGCGGACCACAGCGCGACGGCCACCGACGCCACGATCAGCACCAGCGCCATGACGGCCGACTGCCACAGGAAGATGGTCTGGCTGAAAGGGATCACGCCGGTGATGTCGAGGATGCTCTTGGGCAGGCTGCTGGCGTTGGCCTGCAGCTGCGCCGCCGACGAGCTGAGCCCGAGCGCCCATGTCGCGCCCATGCCGAGATAGGCCGCGGCGCCCGCGGCCCGGTAGTCCATGCGCAGGTCGAGGCGGCCGGCCAGCGCGCGCACGTAGAGCGCGCTGAAGATCAGCGAAATGCCCCAGTTGAAGAGCGACAGGATCATGCTGATGGCGGCCACGTAGGCGATGGCCTGCCTGCCCGACACGGGCACTGCGGCCAGCTTGCGGATGAGCCGCGCTGCCGGCGGCGAGGTCGCCACCACGTAGCCACCGATCGCCACCAGCGCCATCTGCATCGTGAAGACGATCAGGCTCCAGAAGCCGTCGCCGAAGGATCTGGCCACCGCCTGCGGGCTGGACCCGTTGAGCATGGCGGCGCCCGCAACCACCACCACGGCGATGGCCGCGAACACGAAGGCGTCGGGGAACCAGCGCTCGGCCCAAGCCGTGAAGCGCAGTCCCAGGCGGCTCAGCAGCCCGGCGTCGGCCTTGGCTTCTTCGGGTCGAGGGGGGCGAGCGCCGGGGCCGGCGGAAGTCTGCAATGTCGATGGCATGGGGTTTTTCCTGCTGCTGGAACGGTGGGCGTCCTCGTCACACGCCTGAAATGGCGTGCTGCGCAGATGTTAGGAACTGCCGTCGAGAATTCATAATTTCTATTTTCAATAGAGAGATATAGGATGGACCTATGTCGATCACCATCAAGCAACTGCAGCACTTCACTGCCGCCGCGCACACGGGGCAGGTGTCTCGCGCGGCCCAGCGCTGCTATGTGAGCCAGCCCTCGTTGACCACGTCGCTCAAGAACCTCGAGTCCACGCTGAAGGTGCAGCTCTTCACACGTCACTCCGAAGGGCTGCGGCTCACGGTGCAGGGCGAGGGTTTTCTACGGCATGCCGAACACATGCTGCGCACGCTCGAGGCGGCAGTGGAGGAAACGCGCAATTCCGTGTCTTCGGTCGAGGGGCGGGTGCAGATCGCCATCACCGACACCGTGTCGGAGTACATGCTGCCGAAAATCATCGGCGCGATGCGCCGGCAATTGCCACTGGTCGAGTTCGAACCCGTGGAGCGCAACCGGCTCGAGATCGAGGATGGCCTGCGCGGCGGCGAGTTCGACCTGGCCGTCGTGCTGGTGTCGAATCTCTCGCGCGCGCCGGACATTCGACGCGAGAACCTGCTGAAGTCGGAGCGCCGGTTGTGGACGTCGTTCGACCATCCGCTGGTGACGCAGAAGTCGGTGTCGCTGCGCGAGATCGCGGAGCTGCCTTTCGTGCTGCTGGACATGGACGAGCACGTGAGTACCGTGGGCCGTTACTGGGGCGCAATGAAGCTCAAGCCCAAGGTCGTGTTCCGCACCAAATCGATCGAGGCCGTGCGCAGCCTCGTGGCACAGAACGTGGGCGTGACCATCCTGTCGGACCTGGTGTTTCGCCCTTGGTCGCACGACGGCGGGCGCATTCGCAGAACGGTGGTGTCGAGCGCGGTGCCCTCGATGGACCTGGGGCTGGCCTATCGGCGCGGTGCCGTTCTTTCCGAGGCCACTGCAGCCTGCGCGAGTACCTTGCGATTGCTGGCCAGGACGCTCACGCGCGAATCACAGCCGCGCATGGACGACGAGCCGAGCTAGTGCCCTGCTCCGCTGAACTGCCACCGCCGATGCGATTCTCGAGAAGCGCCATCGACTTTGCTCACGTATCAGCGGGACAGCACATCAGCTCGTCTTGCGGAAATGCCGCTCGATCGCATGCACCGTCTCGAGCAGCTGCGGGCGCACCTCCTGCATGAAGACCTCCGGCGGCATCGAGCGCGGGCCGGCCGCGCTCAGCACCATCAGCGGCATGCCCTTGCCCACGCGCAGCGGCGAGGCGATGGCGTTCACCTCGCCGCGCCAGTCGCCGAAGGAACTGCAGCAGCCGTGGAGGCCACGGCCCGCGCGCTGCGGCACGACGGCGTCACCATCTTCACCGGCGTGCCGGCGCTGTTCGCGCGGCTGCTGGAATGGGCGCGCAAGAACAACGCGGCGATGGAGGCCATCCAGGCGATCGGCGCGCCGCGCCTGCGGCTCATCAGCGTGGCCGGCTCGCCGCTGACGCCCAGCCTCAAGGCCGAGGTGGAGCGCGCCTTCGGCCAGACACTGCACAACGGCTACGGCCTGACCGAGACCGGCCCCACCATCTCGCAGACGCGGCTGGCGTCGCCGCGCGGCGATTGCTCGGTGAGGCCGCCGATCGCGCGGGTCGAGTTGCGCGTGCGCGCCGCCGACGGGCACGACGTGAACGCCGGCGGCACGGGCGAGCTGTGGGTGCGCGGCCCCGGCGTGATGAAGGGCTACTACCGCAGCCCCGAGCTCACGGCCGCGGCGATCGACGGCGAGGGCTGGTTCAACACCGGCGATCTCGCGCGCCAGGACAGCGACGGCGCGCTGTTCATCTCGGGGCGCACCAAGGAACTCATCATCCGTCCAAGGACCTGAGCTACGTCATCGGCCTGACCGGCTATGCCTTCGGCATCGTGGTGCCCGCGAGCTCGCCCATCAAGACGCTGCAGGACTACGTGGCGCAGGCCCGCGCCAACCCCGGCAAGCTGACCTACAGCACGCCGGGCATCGCCACCACGAACCACCTGACGATGGAGCAGATCTCGCGGCACTTCAGGATCCAGCTCAATCACATTCCGTACAAGGGCAGCGCCGAATCGCTGCAGGCCATCGTGGGCGGGCAGGTCGACTCGGCCGCCGAGACCTCGGCGTTCGTTCCCTACGTGGACTCCGGCAAGCTGCGCCTCATCGCGGTGTGGGGCGACCGGCGCATGGCGCGCTACCCCGGCGTGCCCACGCTCAAGGAGAGCGGCGTGGACATCGTCCAGACCTCGCCCTGGGGCCTGGTGGGACCGCGAGGCCTCGACCCCGCGATTGCCGCGCGCCTGCACGATGCCTTCAAGCAGGCCATGGCGACGAAGGAGTTCAAGGACGTGCTGGCCCGCTACGAGATGGAGCCGGACTACAGGAGCGCGAAGGACTATCGCGCCTTTGCGGTGGACGCGATGAAGCGCGAGAAGGAGATCCTCGACGCGCTGGGCCTGTCGCGGCAATAGAGCGAGAGCGCACAGGATTCACAAGGCAGCGGGGACGCCATCGCTCCCCACTGCCACCCCTGCCCACTGCCCACTGCCGCCTAGCCGCGCTCCTTGCGCTCGCGCGCCCGGCGAACCTGGCGCGTCTCGCCCGCCTGCGAGGCGATGCGGTTCTTCTCGCGTTTCTTGGCCGCGCGCTTCTGGCGGAAGTGCCGGCCCACCACGTAGCTGCCGAGGCCCGTGACCACGGCGATGAAGATGCCGATGACGCTGACGTCGATGCCGCCCATCACAGCACCCGCACCACGCTCGACGGCTTGAAGCCCAGGTCGGCCGCCTTGCCCTTGCGCGCGCGGCTGCCGCGGGCGTTGTTGAGCGTGCGGATTTCCAGCGTTTCCTCGCGCTCCTTGGCACCGCGGCCGATGCCTTCGATGCGCACGCTGCGCGTGTAGGCCGCGGCGCCGGCCAGCGTGTCCTTGGGTTCCAGGTCGATCAGCGTGAGGCCGCGCCCGCCCTTGGGCAGGCTCTTGAGCTCGGCGATGTCGAAGGTCAGGATGCGCCCGCCCGTCGACGCGCAGGCCACGTGCGTGGCCGCGGGCATCGGCTCGGCGCCGCTGGCGCCGCCCACCAGCGAAGGCCGGCAGATCTGCTCGCCCTCGCCCACGTCGATGAAGGCCTTGCCGCCGCGCTGGCGCGACATCATGTTCTCGACCGTGGCAATGAAGCCGTAGCCGCCGGTGTTGGCCAGCAGCACGCTGGCGCCCACCGGGCCGGCGAAGAAATGCGTGACGTGCGTGCCGGCATCGAGCTCGATGAGCGTGGTGACGGGCTGGCCGTCGCCGCGCGCGCCGGGCAGCGAGGCCACGGGCACGGTGTACACGCGCACGCTCTTGTCCTTGGCGGAGCCGAACACCAGCAGCGTGTCGACGCTGCGGCATTCGAAGGCGCCGTAGAGCGCGTCGCCCGACTTGAAGCTGTACTCGGGCGCGGCGGCCTTCTCTCCGTTCGCGCCGTTGGCTGCATTCGCCGCGGCCTTCTCGCTGGCCCAGCCCTTCTGCGCGCGGACCCAGCCCTTCTGCGACACGATGACCGTGACGGGCTCGTCGACCACCTTCACTTCGGCCACGGCGCGCTTCTCGGCCTGGATGAGCGTGCGGCGCGGGTCCTCGAAGGTCTTGGCGTCGCTCTCGATTTCCTTGACCAGCAGGCGGCGCAAGGTGGCCGGGCTGGAGAGGATGTCCTCGAGCTTCTTCTGTTCTTCGCGCAGGCCCTTCAGTTCCTGCTCGATCTTGATGGCCTCCAGCCGCGCCAATTGGCGCAGGCGGATTTCAAGGATGTCTTCGGCCTGGCGTTCGCTGAGGTTGAAGCGCGCGATGAGCGCCGCCTTCGGGTCTTCCGCCGCGCGGATGATCGCGATCACCTCGTCGATGTTCAGCAGCACCAGCTGCCGGCCCTCGAGGATGTGGATGCGCTCGAGCACCTTGTTCAGGCGGTGGCGCGAACGCTTCTCGACGGTGACTTCGCGGAACGCGATCCACTCGTTCAGGATCTGGCGCAGCGACTTCTGCGTGGGCTTGCCGTCGATGCCGACCATCGTCAGGTTGATCGACGACGAAGTCTCCAGCGAGGTCTGCGCCAGCAGCGTGGTGATGAACTCTTCCTGGCTGATGCGCGAGGTCTTGGGCTCGAACACCAGGCGCACGGCGGCGTCCTTGCTGGACTCGTCACGCACCACGTCGAGCACCGACAGCATCGCGGCCTTCAGCTGGGTCTGGTCGGCGGAGAGCGCCTTCTTGCCGGCCTTGACCTTGGGGTTGGTGATTTCCTCGATTTCCTCGAGCACCTTCTGCGTGCTGACGCCCGGCGGCAGCTCGTTGACCACCAGCTGCCACTGGCCGCGCGCGAGCTCTTCGATCTTCCAGCGCGCGCGCACCTTGAGCGAGCCGCGGCCGGTGCGGTAGGCATCGGCGATGTCGGTGGCGTTGCTGATGATCTGCGCGCCGCCCGGATAGTCGGGGCCGGGCACGATGGCCAGCAGCTCTTCTTCGCTGAGCTTGCCGTTCGACTTGATCAGCGCCACGCAGGCGTCGGCGATCTCGCGCAGGTTGTGGCTCGGAATTTCGGTGGCCAGGCCCACGGCGATGCCGCTCGCGCCGTTCAGCAGCGTGAAGGGCAGCCGCGCGGGCAGCAGGCGCGGCTCCTCGGTGCTGCCGTCGTAGTTGGGAATGAAGTCGACCGTGCCTTCGTCGATCTCGTCGAGCAGCAGGCTGGTGATGCGCGCCAGGCGCGCCTCGGTGTAGCGCATGGCCGCGGCGCCGTCGCCGTCGCGGCTGCCGAAGTTGCCCTGGCCGTCGACCAGCGGATAGCGCTGCGAGAAGTCCTGCGCCATGCGCACCAGCGCGTCGTACGCGGCCTGGTCGCTGTGCGGGTGGAAGCGGCCGAGCACGTCGCCGACCACGCGCGCGCTCTTCACGGGCTTGGCGCCCACGGTGCCGTTGGTGCCGCCGAAGCCCAGGCCCATGCGCGACATCGAGTACAGGATGCGGCGCTGCACCGGCTTCTGGCCGTCGGACACATCGGGCAGCGCGCGGCCCTTGACCACGCTGAGCGCGTATTCGAGGTAGGCGGTCTGCGCGTAGTCGGCAAGCGTCAGGGTGGTGTCGCCGTCGGTGGGCCCCTGGAGGTCGAGCGGAGGTTGAGAGTCCATGAAAGAGCTGGTGAGAAAAACAGTTGCTGCAGGCTGGGCGCGAAGCTCGCGCTCAGCCCAGTGTGAAGGCCTCGTGCACCGCGGACTGCACGGCGCCGCCGAGCACCGCGCCGCCGCCCGCGACGTAGATCCAGTCGCCGATGACGGCCGCGCCCACGGCGTGGCGCGGGGTGGTCATGGGTGCATGGCGCTGCCAGGTGTCGTCCACGGGATCGTAGCTTTCCATCTGGCCGAACACCCGGGCCTGGCGCGGCACGCCGCCCACGAGAGTGCCGCCCTCCCCGCCCATGGCGAAGAAGCGGCCGCGGTACACCACGAGGCCGTGGCCCGAGCGCGCGGTGGGCAGCGGCGAACGCAGCTCCCAGGTGTCGCGCGCGGGCAGGTAGACGTGGTGCAGGTCGGTGTTGTATTCGAAGGTGTTGAAGCGCCCGCCGACCACGTGGATCCGGCCGCCGTGCGCCACGCAGCCCACATGGTCGCGCGCGCCGGGCAGCGGCTTGGCCGACGTCCAGCGGTCGGCCTTGGGGTCGTAGACCTCGTGCCAGCCGACGCTGGCGCGCTCCGCCGCGGGCTCGGACGCGCCGCCGATCAGGTGCAGCGCGCCGTCGAGCATCACCGCCGCGGCGGCGCCGCGCGGGCGCGGCAGCGGCGCGATGGCGCTCCAGCGGTTGGCCGCGATGTCGTAGACGTAGGCGTGGGTGTCGGAGCGCCGGTTCTGCTCCACGAAGCCGCCGAGCGCATACACGCGGCCGCCTTCGGCCGTCACCGCCACGTGGTTGGCGCCGCGCGGCAGCGGCGCGCCGTCGAGCCAGCGGTCGGCCTGCGGGTCGTAGATGTGGTGGTAGTCGCGGTTGACCTTGCCTTCGCCGTAGCCGCCGACCACGTGCATGCGCCCTTGCGCGGCGGTGGCCCAGGCCATCTCGCTGCGCGGGATCGGCAGCGCCGCGCGCGGCGTCCAGCGGCCTTGCGGGCCGGCCGGCGCGGGGCTGTCGGTGAAGCGCTGCGACTCCTGCTCGGGCGTCATGTGGTGCGGCACGCCGCCCTGCAGGCGCGCGTAGGGCTCGGCCGACGAAGGCACGCCCGGCAGGGTGTCGTGCGTGGCCGCATGCTGCGCGTGCGCGGCACGCGTGACGGCACCCGTCATGGCGCAGGCGGCTGTCGCAAGGACGAAGCTTCGGCGGTGCATGGCGGTGGCCTCCATCAGGACAGGGGCGCGCCCGGCGCCTCGGCGGCGCCGGTGGGCCCGGCGGGCGCTCCGGGAATGTCGGGAATGTCGGGAACGTCTGGCATGGCGGGCAGGCTGCGCGGGGCGTCCGAGGGCATGTTGCCGCGGCCGATGGCGCCGCCCTGCGGCACCGTCAGCTCCATGCGGATGCGCCCGGGCGCCTTGCCGCCGCGGGCCGCGCCACCGGCTCCGCTCATGCCGCCCATGCTGCCGCGCCCGCCCGTGGCCGCGACCGACGGCTTCAGGTACGCATAGAGCTGCAGCACGGTCTGCACGTAGTTCTGCGTTTCCTTGTAGTTCGGGATCTTGTTGCCCGCGCGCTGCACCGCGCCCTCGCCCGCGTTGTAGGCGGCGAGTGCCAGTTCGATCTGGCCCGGGAACATGGCGATCAGGTCGCGCAGGTAGCGCGAGCCGGCGGCGATGTTGATGCGCGGGTCGAACAGCTTCTTCTCGATGGTGCTGCGCTTGTCCGCCGCGACGCCGTAGCGCTGCGCGGTGGCGGGCATGAGCTGCATCAGGCCCATGGCGCCCTTGGGCGAGACGGCCTGCGCGTCGAAGCCCGACTCGGTGGCGATCAGCGCCTGCAGCAGCTCGTAGTCGATCGCATGCTTGCTCGACGCATCGCGCAGCGCCGCCTTGGCGGTCTTGTAGCTGGGCGAGGCCTCGAACATGGCCAGGAGCGTCTGCGAGGCCGGCGGCACCTTGCCGTCGAGCTTGCGCCCGCCCCGGCCCAGCGGCGACAGGCCCTGCGCCGTGTCGAAGCTCTGGCCGCCGCGAAAGAAGATCTGGTAGCGCTCGTCGATCTTCTCGGAAGCGAAGTGCGCCACGCCCTTGCTGTCGATGTAGCCGTAGATGTCGGCCGCGTGCGCGCCCTGCTGCGACAGCACGAGTGCCGCACACAGCGCGAACGGACGGAGCCAGCGGGTCATGACGGTGCGGGCCCGGGCCTCAGAACCACCAGCCGTAGCGCTTGCGGCGCTCGGCGTGGACCGCGGCATCGTCGCCCATGCCTCGCTTGCGGCCGAAGCCCTTGAGGCCGGCCCGGATCAGCATGGCGCCGAGCGCCACGGCCATGAGAAAGCCGGGCACCTGCCCGGGCTGGAGGCCGTCGGCGAGCAGGGTCGCGGCCATCAGCCAGGCGACGCACGCGGCGCCCCAGCAGGCGAGCCGGCGCAACCACAGCCAACCGGTGGCCGCCGTGCGCTCCGCCCGGCCGGCCGCGGCTTTGTTGTCGTCGGCCGCGTCGTCCCACCAGCCCGCCCAGACGAACACGAGCGCCAGCAGCACGCCGACGCCGGCAAAGAACCTGTTCGCGACCTCGCGCACCGGGTCGCCCTCTGCGACGAGCATGCCGATGGCGCCTGCAGCGCAGCCCCCTGCCAGCGAACCGCAAATGATCTTGTGCCCGTTCATGTCCTGTCGTGAGGAATATTCCGGTCGGAATCAGACGTCGATGTCGACGTCGTCGGCGCGAAGCTCCATCAGCTCGCGGCGCGCCGCCGCTTCGCCCTTGCCCATGAGCTTGGTGATCTCGCCCTGGGTGGATGTGAAGTCGAACCGGCCCAATTGGACCTGCATCAGGCGCCGGGTGTCTGGATTGAGCGTGGTTTCCCACAATTGTTCCGCGCTCATTTCGCCCAGGCCCTTGAAGCGGCTGATGCTCCAGGCGCCTTCGCGCACGCCGTCCTTGCGCAATTTGTCGAGCGTGGCGGTCAGTTCGCCCTCGTCCAGCGCATAGACCTTGGAGGCCGGCTTCTTGCCGCGCGCGGGCGCATCGACACGGAACAGCGGCGGCTTCGCGACATACACGTGGCCGGTTTCGATGAGTTTGGGAAAGTGGCGGAAGAACAGCGTGAGCAGCAGCACCTGGATGTGCGAGCCGTCCACGTCGGCGTCGCTCAGGATGCAGACCTTGCCGTAGCGCAGGCCGCTCATGTCGGGCGAGTCGGTGGGGCCGTGCGGATCGACGCCGATGGCCACCGAGATGTCGTGGATTTCGGTGTTGGCGAACAGCCGGTCGCGCTCCACTTCCCAGGTGTTGAGCACCTTGCCGCGCAGCGGCAGGATGGCCTGGCTTTCCTTGTCGCGGCCCATCTTGGCGCTGCCGCCGGCGGAGTCGCCCTCGACCAGGAACACCTCGTTGTGGCTGATGTCCTTGCTCTCGCAGTCGGTCAGCTTGCCGGGCAGCACGGCCACGCCGGAGCCCTTGCGCTTCTCGACCTTCTGGCCGGCGCGCTGGCGCGTCTGCGCGGCCTTGATGGCGAGTTCGGCGAGCTTCTTGCCGTAGTCGACGTGCTGATTGAGCCACAGCTCCAGCGCGGGGCGCACGAAGCTGGACACCAGGCGCACGGCGTCGCGCGAGTTCAGGCGTTCCTTGATCTGGCCCTGGAACTGCGGGTCGAGCACCTTGGCGCTGAGCACGTAGGAGGCGCGCGCGAACACGTCTTCCGGCAGCAGCTTCACGCCCTTGGGCAGCAGCGAGTGCAGCTCGATGAAGCCCTTCACCGCGGTGAACAGGCCGTCGCGCAGGCCGCTTTCGTGCGTGCCGCCGGCGCTGGTGGGAATCAGGTTGACGTAGCTCTCGCGCACCGACTGGCCGTCTTCGGTGAAGGCCACGCACCAGTCGGCGCCCTCGCCTTCGGCGAAGTTGTCGGCGTTCTTGTCGGCATGGCCGCTGCCTTCGAACAGCGGAATGACCGGGTCGCCGTTGAGCGTCTGCATGAGGTAGTCGCTCAGGCCGCCCTTGTAGAGCCACTGCTGGCTTTCCTTGGTCTTCTCGTTCACCAGCGTGACGCTCACGCCGGGCATCAGCACGGCCTTGCTGCGCAGCAGGTGCGTGAGCTCGCCCATGGGCAGCGCGGCGGTCTCGAAGTACTTGGCGTCGGGCCAGGCACGCACGGTGGTGCCCTGCTTGCGTTCGCCGGCCTCGAGCTTGCGGATTTCGAGCTGCTCGATCACGTCGCCGGCGCTGAAGGCCAGCCTGGCGATGGAGCCTTCGCGGTGCGAGGTGACCTCGAGCCGCTTGGACAGCGCGTTGGTCACCGACACGCCCACGCCGTGCAGCCCGCCCGAGAAGCTGTAGGCGCCGCCCGAGCCCTTGTCGAACTTGCCGCCGGCGTGCAGCCGGGTGAACACCAGTTCGACCACGGGCGCATGTTCTTCAGGGTGCATGCCGAACGGAATGCCGCGGCCATCGTCTTCGATGCCGACCGAGCCGTCGGCGTGCAGCGTGACCTTGATCTTCTTGCCGTAACCCGCCAGCGCCTCGTCGGCGGCGTTGTCGAGCACTTCCTGGATGATGTGCAGCGGGTTGTCGGTGCGGGTGTACATGCCCGGGCGCTGCTTGACGGGCTCGAGGCCCTTGAGCACGCGGATGGAGCCCTCGGAATAGCCGGAGGACGCGGACGATGAACTGGGGGGAGTCTTGGGGGGAGTCGCCATGGGGGCGGATTGTAGTCAGTCGCCGCCAAACAACTGGATACCCATACAGGCTTCGTCCTGCGGCGCGAACAGATGGGCGCCCAGGAAGTCGACGAAGGCCCGCAGCTTGGGCGACGGATGCCGCCCCGAAGGCCACAGCACGCCCAGGCCGATGGTGTGCGGCCGCACCAGCCCCGGCAGCACGCTGCGCAGCCGGCCCGCGGCCAGCGCGGCGCGCACGCTGAAGTCGGGCAGGCAGGCGATGCCGCGCCCGCGCTCGGCGAAGCACAGGCGGGTTTCCATGTTGTTGCAGATCATGGAGACGGGCGGTCGGCACTCGCTGCCGTCGGGCATGGGCCGCATCGGCCAGACCTCGACCTTGCCCGTGGCGGGATAGCGGTAATGCAGGCAGGCGTGGCCGGCGAGGTCGGCCAGCGTCTGCGGCGTGCCGTGGCGCGCGAGGTAGTCGGGCGAGGCCACCAGCAGCTGCGAGAAAACGCCGAGCCGGCGCGCCGAGAGCCGCGAATCGGCCGGCTCGCCGGTGCGCACCACGGCGTCGAAGCCCTCCTCGATGACGTCGACCAGCCGGTCGCTGAAGTCGAGGTCGAGTTCGATGGCCGGGTGGTCGCGCATGAAGTCGGCCAGCACCGGCAGCACCAGCGAGCTGACCAGCGGCAGGCTGACCCGCAGCTTGCCGCGCGGCGCGCCGGCCGAGTGCGACAGCTCCTGCTCCGCGGCCTCGATCTCGGCCAGCACGCGGCGGCTGCGCGCGAGGAACAGCGTGCCCTCGGCGGTGAGCGTGATGCTGCGCGTGCTGCGGTGGAACAGCCGCACGCCCAGCCGCTCTTCGAGCCGCGCCACGCGCTTGCCCACGGCGGACGCCGACACGCCGAGCGCGCGGCCGGCGGTGACGAAACTGCGGGTTTCGGCCACCTGGATGAAGACGGTGAAGCCGCTGAGGCTGTCCATGCGGGCGCTCCATTGCGGACATCGGTGTCCGTATTGAGCGGAACTGTATCCCCCTTTTTCCGGAGTCGGCTTCTTCCTATCGTTGGCGGCATGTCATTCGCCAACGAAATTCCCCCTTCTTCAACTTCTTGTTCTTCCACGACAGCCGCCGGCTGGCGTGGCCCGGACCCGTCGCGCATCGACGCGGTGCTCGACCAGGCACTGGCCGACCAGCGGCTGGTCGGCGCGGTGGTGCTGGTGGCCCACGGCGGGCGCCTGGTGCACCGCCGCGCGGCCGGACTGGCGGACCGCGAGGCCGGCCGGCCGATGCGCGAGGACGCGCTGTTCAGGCTGGCCTCGGTGTCCAAGCCGATCGTGTCGACCGCCGCGATGGTGCTGGCGGGCCAGGGCCGGCTCGGCCTGGACGACCCGGTCACGCGCTGGCTGCCGGATTTCCGCCCGCGCCTGCCGGACGGCAGCGCCCCCACCCTCACGCTGCGGCAGCTGCTGACGCACACGGCCGGGCTGGGCTACCGCTTCTTCGAACCCACGGAAGACGGCCCCCATGCGCGGGCCGGCGTGTCCGACGGCATGGACGGCAGCGGCCTCACGCTGGCCGAGAACCTGCGGCGCATCGCGCAGGTGCCCCTGCTCTACGCGCCGGGCACGGCGTGGCTCTATTCGCTGGCCACCGATGTACTGGGCGGCGTGGTCGAGGCGGCCAGCGGTGCGCCCTTGCCCGACGCGGTGCGCACCCTGGTGACGGGCCCGCTGGCCATGCACGACACCGGGTTCTTCGCCGCGCCGCACGACGACCGGCTGGCCACGCCCTATGTGAACACCCCGGGCACGGCGCCGCGGCGCATGAACGGGCCCACCGTCGCGGCGTCTTTCGAGGGCACCGTCGGCATCCGCTTCGACCCGGCGCGGGCCGTCGACGCCACGGCGTTTCCTTCGGGCGGCGCCGGCATGGTCGGCAGCGCGGGCGACTTCATGCGCCTGCTCGAAACCCTGCGCGGCGGTGGTGCACCGCTGCTGCCGCCAGCGCTGGTGGACGACATGGGCCGCAACCACACGGGCGCCTGGGGACCGGCGGACGCACCGGGTTATGGCTTCGGGCTGGGCTTCTCGGTGCTGCACGACCCGGGGGCCGCGGCGTCGCCGGAATCGGTGGGCACGTGGCGATGGGGCGGCGCCTACGGGCATGCGTGGTTCGTCGACCGCGCCCGCGAACTCAGCGTGGTGGCCTTCACCAACACGCTCTACGAAGGCATGTCGGGCCGCTTCGTGGCCGACCTGCGGGACGCCGTCCATGCATGAAAAGAACACACCCCATCGCCCGGAGGCCGGGCTGCCGCTGCTGGGCCTGCTCGCGCTGGCCGCCGCCGGCTTCATCACGGTGCTGACCGAGGCCATGCCCGCCGGCCTGCTGCCGCAGATCGGCGCGAGCCTGGGCGTCACGCCCGCACTGGTCGGCCAGCTGGTGACGGTGTACGCCATCGGCTCGCTGGTGGCGGCCATTCCGCTGGTGGCCTTCACGCGCAGCTGGCGCCGCCGGCCCTTGCTGCTGCTGGCCATCGGCGGCTTCGCGATCGTCAACACGGTCACCGCGCTGTCGCACGGCTACGCGCTGACGCTGGTCGCGCGCTTCTTCGCGGGCGTGTTCGCCGGGCTGCTGTGGGCGCTGCTGGCCGGGCAGGCGGCGCGCATGGTGGCGCCGTCGATGCAGGGCCGCGCGATCGCCGTGGCGATGCTGGGCGCGCCGCTGGCGCTGTCGCTGGGCATTCCGGCCGGCACGCTGCTGGGCAACGGCGTGGGCTGGCGCCCGGCGTTCCTGATCATGTCGGCGCTCTCGGTGCTGCTGCTGGGCTGGGTGCGCTGGCAGGTGCCCGACTTCCCCGGCCAGGCGGCGGGCCGCCAGCAGGGCGTGCGGCGCGTTTTCCTGCTGCCGGGCGTGCGGCCGGTGCTGGCGGTGATGCTGGCCTTCGTGCTGGCGCACAACATCCTCTACACCTACATCGCGCCGTTTCTCGCGCACGCCGGGCTCGGCGCGCGGGTCGACCTGGTGCTGCTGGTGTTCGGCGGGGCCTCGCTGGCGGGCATCTGGGTGACGGGCGTGCTGATCGACCGCTGGTTGCGCGAGCTGGTGCTGGCCAGCACCGCGGCCTTTGCCGTGGCCGCGCTGCTGCTGGGCGCGCTCACAGGTTCGCAGCCGGTGGTGTTCGTGGCGGTGGCCGTGTGGGGCGTGGCGTTCGGCGGGGCAGCCACGCTGTTCCAGACGGCCTCGGCGCAGGCCGCGGGCGACGCGGCGGACGTGGCGCAGTCGATGGTGGTGACGGCATGGAACATCGCCATTGCGGGCGGCGGGCTGATCGGCGGCCTGCTGCTGCAGAGCCGGGGCGCGGGCGCGCTGCCCTGGTCGCTGATCGTGCTGCTGGTGCCCGCGCTGTGGCTGGCCTGGAAGGCCTGCGCGCACGGGTTTCCGCGCGCGCGTGCTGTCACCGCAGCGACAGCGCATTGACCCCGGCGGCTTTGATGCGCAAAGCGCATCGAAATGCCGCCCAGAAATCATCAATGGCTTTGGCCATCCGCACGCCTGCCGCGGCATGCAAGTCGCTACATTCGACGCCATGCAAGCCCCCGCCTCCACTCTTTCGATCAAGCAAGTCCTGTTGTGCGGGGCGATGATCGTCACGCTCTCCATGGGCATCCGCCACGGCTTCGGCCTCTGGCTGCAGCCCATCACGCAGGCGCAGGACTGGAGCCGCCAGACCTTCTCGTTCGCGCTGGCAGTGCAGAACCTCTCCTGGGGCATCTTCGGCGTGTTCGCGGGCATGCTGGCCGACCGCTTCGGCGCGTTCCGGGTGCTGATCGGCGGCTCGGTGCTCTATGCGCTGGGGCTCTTCGGCATGGCGCATTCGCCGACGCCGCTGCTGTTCACGCTGAGCGCGGGCGTGCTGATCGGTGCGGCGCAGGCGGGCTCGACCTACGCGGTGATCTACGGCGTGATCGGGCGGCAGATTCCGGCCGAGCGGCGCTCGTGGGCGATGGGCGTGGCCGCCGCGGCCGGCTCGTTCGGGCAGTTCCTGATGGCGCCCATCGAGGGCCGACTGATCGGAAGCATGGGTTGGCAGAGCGCGCTGGCGGTGGTGGCGGTGCTGGTGCTGGTGATCATTCCGCTGGCCTTCGGGCTGCGCGAGCCCAAGACGGCGGCGCTGGCCGGGCACCGCGAGCAGTCGGTGCTGCAGGCCGTGGGCGAGGCGTTTCGCTACCCCAGCTTCGGGCTGCTGATGGCGGGCTACTTCGTCTGCGGCTTCCAGCTGGCCTTCATCGGCATCCACATGCCGACCTACCTGCGCGACCGCGCGCTGCCGGCCGAGGTGGCGGGCTACGCGCTGGCGCTGATCGGCCTGTTCAACGTGTTCGGCACGTACACGGTCGGGCTGCTGGGGCAGAAGCTGGCCAAGCGCAAGATCCTCGCGGCGATCTACTTCGCGCGGGCGGTGTCGATCGCGCTGTTCCTGCTGGCGCCGCTCTCGCCGACGAGCGTGTACGTGTTCTCCGCCGCCATGGGCTTCCTGTGGCTGTCGACGGTGCCGGCCACCAACGCCATCGTGGCGGGCATCTTCGGCGTGGCGCATCTGTCGATGCTCAGCGGCTTCGTGTTCCTGAGCCACCAGGTGGGCTCGTTCCTGGGCGTGTGGCTGGGCGGCTACCTGTACGACACCACGGGCAGCTACGACATCGTCTGGTACATCTCGATCGCGCTGGGCGTGTTCGCGGCGCTGATCAACCTGCCGGTGAAGGAAAACGCCATTTCGCGCGCGCCGCAGCCGCTGGGCGCGGCGGGCTGATTGCGCTACAACCGGCCCATGACACCGCAACTGCGCCAGCACATCGTCCACGCCGGCTGGCTTGCCGCCGCGGCGGCGGTGCTGGGCGGCGTGTTCGCGATGTACGTGCACCCGGCGTTCCTGGTGACGCTGGTCGACCAGATCTGGTCGTGTTTCTGAATCCCTGAACCCTTGAAGCCTGAAGGTCCGGTTGAAATGAAAGAGCTTGCGCCGGTCCACGGCCCGTCCGCGCCCTCCGAATGGGTGGTCCGCTGGTCGCACCTGCTGGCGCCCGAGGCCACCGTGCTCGACGTGGCCTGCGGCGCCGGGCGCCACATGCGGTGGTTCGCCGGCCGGGGGCACGCGGTGACCGGGGTCGACCGCTCGGCCGAGGCGCTGGCGACGGCGGGGGCCTTCGGGCGCACCGTCGAGGCGGACATCGAGTCGGGCGCCTGGCCCTTCGCCGGACAGGTCTTCGGCGCGGTGGTCGTCACCAACTACCTCTGGCGCGCGCGCATGGCCGACATCGTGGCCGCCGTGGCGCCGGGCGGTGTGCTGCTCTACGAGACCTTCGCAGCGGGCAACGAGAGCGTCGGCAAGCCCTCGCGGCCCGATTTCCTGCTGCAGCCCGGAGAGCTGCTCGCGGCCTGTGCGGGCCTGCGCGCGGTGGCCTACGAGGACGGGTTCATGGCCGAACCGGCCCGCTTCGTGCAGCGCATTGCGGCCGTGCGGCCCGCCCTGGAAGCCGCCGCGGCGGCGCCCCGCCACCTCCTTAAGGGAAACTGAGGGGGCCGGGGCGGCTGTCTGGCGGGGCCCCGGAGTAAGTAGAATCGGCGCTTTCGTCCACCGACAAAGAGATTCCCCCTTGGAGCAACTGACAGGCAGCATCGTCGCGCTCGTCACGCCGATGCATGACGACGGCAGTGTCGACTACCCCGCCCTGCGGCGTCTCATCGACTGGCACATCGACGAAGGCACCGACTGCCTCGGCGTGGTCGGGACCACCGGCGAATCGCCGACGGTCGACGTCGAAGAGCACTGCGAAATCATCCGCGTATCCGTCGAGCAAGCCAAGGGCCGCGTGCCCGTGATGGCCGGCTGCGGCGCGAACTCGACCAAGGAAGCCATCGAGCTCGCCAAGTTCGCCAAGGGCGTGGGCGCCGACTCGCAGCTCCAGGTCGTGCCCTACTACAACAAGCCGACGCAAGAAGGCCAGTACCAGCACTTCAAGGCCATCGCCGAGGCCGTGGGCGACCTGCCCATCGTGCTGTACAACGTGCCCGGGCGCACCGTGGCCGATATGGCGCACGACACCGTGCTGCGCCTCACGCAGGTGCCCGGCATCATCGGCATCAAGGAAGCCACCGGCAACATCGAGCGGGCCCAGTGGCTCATTCGCGACGTGCCGAAGAACTTTGCCGTCTACTCCGGCGACGACCCGACCGCGGTCGCGCTCATGCTCTGCGGCGGCCAGGGCAACATCAGCGTCACGGCCAATATCGCGCCGCGCAAGATGCACGAACTGTGCGTGGCCGCGCTGGCGGGCGACGTCAAGCGGGCCATGGAGATCCAGTTCGAGCTCATGCCGCTGCACCGGAACCTGTTCGTCGAGCCCAACCCGATCCCGCTGAAGTGGGCCATGGCGCGGCTCGGCCTGTGCGGTGGCACCCTGCGCCTGCCGCTCACCGAACTCGGCGAAGCGAGCCGCCCCGCGGTCGAGGGCGCCCTGCGCGCCACCGGCCTGCTCAAGGGTTGAGCGCTTCCGCACCCGTTCCGGACCTGCCTTTCCCCCGGCCGCAGCAAGGTTAAGCAACCTTTTGCCCGAACCGTGCTCAGAGAGGGCGGGCACTGCGGCCCCTAGATTGACCGAACCATTCCAACAAGGAAGAAGACGTTGAAGAACCTTTCGCGACTTGCACTGCTGGCCCTCGTTGCCAGCCTCGCCGCCTGCTCCGTCCTCGAGAGCGACAAGATCGACTACAAGAGCGCCGGCAAGGCCCCGACGCTCGAGGTCCCGCCTGACCTGTCCCAGCTGTCGCGCGACAACCGCTACGCCGTCCCCGGCGGCGCCGTGACCGCCAACGCCTACCAGGCCGGCGTGGCCAACGCACCGGGCGTGCCCACTGCCGTGAGCACCCTCGGCGACGTGCGCATGGAGCGCTCGGGCACGCAGCGCTGGATCGTCATCAACCGCTCGCCCGACCAGCTCTGGGACCCGGTGAAGGACTTCTGGCAGGAAAGCGGTTTCCTGCTGACCACCGAGCAGCGCAACCTGGGCATCATGGAAACCGACTGGGCCGAGAACCGCGCCAAGCTGCCGCAGGACATCATCCGCGGCACGCTGGGCAAGCTGGTCGACTCGGTCTACTCGACCGGCGAACTCGACCGTTTCCGTACCCGCCTGGAACGCACGCCCACCGGCACCGAGATCTTCGTGAGCCACCGCGGCATGCAGGAGGTCTACAACAACTCGCGCCAGGACCAGACCGTGTGGCAGCCGCGTCCGAGCGACCCTGAACTCGAGACCGAATTCCTGCGCCGCCTGATGGTCAAGCTCGGCGTGTCGCAAGAGCAGTCGAAGATCCTGGCAGCCACCACCGCCCCGACCAGGACTGCCACTGTCGCCAACGTCGGCGGCCAGCCGGTCGTGCAGATCAGCGAAGGCTTCGACCGCGCATGGCGCCGCGTCGGCCTGGCGCTCGACCGCACCGGCTTCACTGTGGAAGACCGCGACCGCAGCGCCGGCGTGTACTACGTGCGCTACGTGACGCCGAACCCCGACAAGAAGGAGCCCGGCTTCTTCGGCAAGCTGTTCAGCGGCTCGCCCAAGGACGAAGCACCGATCAAGTTCCGCATCTCGGTCAAGAGCCAGGGCGAAGCCTCGACGGTGTCGGTGCTCAACGATGCTGGCGCACCGGTCGCATCGGCCAACGCCGAGCGCATCGTCAAGGTCATCGCAGACGACCTGAAGTAACCCGCATGCTCCGCTTCCGAAGCCTCGGCAGCGGCAGCACGGGCAATGCCGCGCTGGTCGAAGCGACCAGCGCCGGCCGCACCTCCCGCCTTCTGGTCGACTGCGGCTTCGGCCTCAAGCAGCTCGACCTGCGACTCGCACAAGCGGGCCTGGTCGCCGGCGACATCGATGCGGTCTTCGTGACCCACGAGCATGGCGACCACATCGGCTGTGCCCATTCGCTCGCTCGCCGCAACCGCATTCCCGTCTGGATGAGCGAAGGCACGTGGCTCGCCACGGGCGGGCGCGATTTCGAAGGCATGCTGAACCTGGCGCGCGACGATACGGAGTTCGCGGTCGGCGACATCGGCGTGCAGCCCTTCACCGTGCCGCACGACGCGCGCGAGCCCTTGCAGCTGCGTTGCACCGACGGCAATCGCACGCTCGGCGTGCTCACCGACCTCGGGCACGCCACGGCCCATGTGCTGGCCCGCCTGAGCGGCGTGCACGCGCTGCTGCTCGAGTTCAACCACGACAGCGACCTGCTGGCCAACTCGGCCTACCCTGCCTTCCTGAAGCACCGCGTGGGCGGCAACTACGGGCACCTGTCGAACACGGCCGCGGCGGAGATCGCGCGCGCCGTGTTGCACGACGGCTTGCGGCACGTGGTTGCGGCGCACCTCAGCGAACAGAACAACCGGCCCGAGATCGTGCGCCGGATGATGGCCGAGGCATTGGGCGGCGAAGAGGCCGAGATGCTCACCGCCACCGCGGCCGAGGGCTCACCCTGGCTCGACGTGTGAGTCGAGCCGGCTGAAACAGCGGGGCCGATGCCACGAAAAAAAGCCGCCTCATGGCGGCTTTCTTCATGGCGGATGCCTGGCAGCTTCTACTGCTTGGGCGCTTCGTTCTTCTTCGCGGCCTCGGTGGCTGCGTTCGCGGCATCGAGTGCCGACGAAGCGCCTGGCGCCGGTGCCATCGCGCCCGAGTCGGCGGAAGGCGCGGCGGCCGGTGCGGCAGGCGCCGGCGCGGGTTCGGTCACGGGCGCAGGAGGCGGCGTCACAACCGCCGGCGCGGCGTCCTCCTTCTTTCCGCAGGCGACGAGCGCGGCAGCGGCAATCAGCGAGGCAACCAGGACGGACGTTGACTTCTTCATGGAATCTCCTTTGGCAATGAAGGTCTGGAACGAAAAAATTCTAGACCTGCATTCCGGAGCGAATGTGTCTGAGGGCCGCATTCGCGGCATTGGCTTACAAGCCGAGCGTCGATGCGGGAAAGGCGGGCCGCGCGAGGCGCCAGCACTCGTCGATGGTCTCGCGCAACGCGCGGCGCGATGCGGCGTCGGTGCCGCTCACGCCCCGGCTGCGCTCGGGGTCGATGCGATGCACGAACCATGTGGGCGTCCAGATGGCGCTGGGCACTTCGGCGCCCGGGGCCTTGCCGGTGGCGCGGCATTCGATGATGTGGTCCCACATGCGCCGCCAGGGCACGAAGCGCGCATGCGCGCGTTCGAGCACGTCGAAGCGCTGCGCCAGCAGCACCAGGCGCCGGCCACTCGCCGACCAGGCCTGCAGGGCCTCGATGCTGGCGCGCTCGCCCAGCGGCCAGTCGGCGAAGTCGGGGTCGCTGAAGACGATCTCCTTCCAGCCTTGCTGTGCCGCGGCCGACAGCGCGCCGCGAAGGACCGTGTCGAAGGCCTCGCGGCCGTCGAAGCGCCCTTCGCTCAACAACGCCGCCGGGTCTTCATTCGGCATGGAGCCACCCTGCCTCGCACCACTCGTCGAGCAACGCGAGCGCGCCTTCGCTCGCGCGCGCGAGCTCGCGCGCACCCAGCGCGCGCTGGTCGGCCAGCCTGCGCATCAGCGTGGCATCGGCGCCGCCGGCGCGGAAGCTCTCGCCGTTGATGTAGATGTGGCGATCGTCGTAGAGCATGCGCGTGCGGCGGTCGAGCGCCGCGCGCCGCGGTGCCTCGGGCATCTCGCCGCCCTCGCCGAACCACACGTTGGCCTTGGGCTCGGTGAGCGATTCACCGAGCGCGCGGTTGACCGCATCGGCATCGCGCAGCGCGGCCTCCACGGCCTTGCGCGCGAAGCCCTGCAGCGCGGCGGGCATGCGGGCCGGCGCATCGACGGCCGGCTGCGACGGGTCGCGGTAGCGCGCGAGCTCGGCGGGGCCGGCGTCCTCGAGGTCTTCCGCGTAGGCCTGCGACATGCGCGCGAGCAGGTCGGCGCCCAGCTCGCCCAGCGCCGACGAACGCAGGCCGATGGAATACGTCATGCAGTCGTCGCCCACAGCCACGCCGTCGTGCGCGTAGCGCGGCGGCAGGTAGAGCATGTCGCCGGGCTCGAGCACGAAGGTCTGCTCGGGCTCGAAGTTCTCGAGGATCTTCAGCGGCACGCCGGGCTGCAGCCGCAGGTCGCTCTGCTTGCCGATGGACCAGCGGCGGCGGCCGTGCGCCTGCAGCAGAAACACGTCGTAACTGTCGAAATGCGCACCCACGCCGCCGGTGTCGCTCGCGTAGCTGATCATCAGGTCGTCCAGGCGCGCGTCGGGCAGGAAGCGGAACTGGCGCAGCAGTTCGTGGATGCCGTCATGGTGCAGGTCGACGCCCTGCACCAGCAGCGTCCAGGCGGCCTGCTTCAGCGGCGGCAAGGCCCGGCGGGCCAGCGGGCCGTGCTTCAGGGACCAGCCGGGCTTGCCATGCCGAATCAGCCGCGACTCGACGTCCTCGCGTTCGGCCAGCGCGAACAACTCGCCGCGCTCGATCGGTGGCACCATGTCGGGTATCGCCTGGCGGACGAGCAAGGGTTTCTTCTGCCAGTACCGCCGCATGAACTGCGCGGCGCTCAGGCCGCCGAGCAACGGCAGCGGTTGTGTAATCTCCATGGGAGAATTCTGCAATGGAAATCTCTGAACAATGCGTGGTCGGCTTGACCTGGACAATGAAAGACACGCTCGGCGACGTGCTGGACGTGCTCGACGAACCGGTTGAATTCCTGGTCGGCGGCGACGATCTCTTCGACGTGATCGAGGCCGCCCTGCAGGGCCATGAGCCCGGCGCGCGGGTGCAGCTGCAGGTCGAACCCGAGCAGGGCTTCGGCGACTTCAACGACCAGTTGCTGTTTCTCGAGCCGCGCTCGCTATTCCCCGAAGGCACAGAAGAAGGCATGACCTTCGACGGCTCCGCCCTGCCCAAGGGCGTGAACGAGGCGATCCCGCGGGACACGATCTACACGGTGGCCGAGGTCTACCCCGACCACCTGGTGCTCGACGGCAACCATCCGCTCGCGGGCATCGCGATCCGGCTCGACATCACGGTGCGCTCGGTGCGCGAAGCCACGGAGGAAGAAGTGGGCCGCGGCTCGGCGGGCACGGGCTTCTTCAAGGTGGCACCAATGGCGCCGGGCAACCAGACGCTGCACTGACGACACCATCTGCGGGCGCCAATGAAAAAGCCGGGCATTGCCCGGCTTTTTCTTTTTCGCTTCCCCGCGAGGGGCTGCGGCTACATGCGCGAGATCTGGCCGTTGTCGATGCGCACGCGGTCGCCGATGCGCAGGTCGCCGGGGCTCTGCACGTCGAAAGCGCGGTAGCCGCCACGGTCGGTCTGCACCGACACCCGGTAGGTTTCATAGGCACGCGGGCCGTTCTGCTGTGCCTCGATGGTGTTGCCCAGCAGGGCACCGCCCACGATGCCCAGCGCGGTGGCTGCGGCGCGGCCGTTGCCCCGGCCGAACTGGTTGCCCACCACGCCGCCGATGACGCCGCCGGCGACGGCACCGCCGCCGCTCGTGCCGGTGCCCGCGGTCTCGCTGCGCAACACCTCGATGTTGGCCACGTGGCCGTATTCGACGTAGGAAGCTTCCTGGTACTGAATGGCCTGCGGGGGCGCCTGGTACGGATAGCGCGAGGTCTGGTAGACCGGCGCCGGTGCCACGCACGCCGTGAGCGTGGCCACGGCCAGCACGGAAGCAGTGACGGAAACGAAGCGCATTGAAATCTTCATGTTGAGAGGCTCCTCGGATAGAACGGTGCACGAAGAATGCACCTGCGTGTGACTAACGCCGCAGCCCTTGCCGCGATGACGCAAAACACACACTGAAACCTTCGAGCGCCGCGCGCCACCGCAGTTCCGGTCTTTACCGCTCGGAAACTCAGGTGGCCTTAAGGAACCGGGCGGACCGAGCTAACCAAGCGGACCGGACCGGATCGCGCGGCCTCGAGCTTCAATGCTTGCCCGTGGAGCCGTAGCCGCCCTCGCCGCGTTGCGTGGGTGCAAATTCTGTGACCACGCGAAACTGCGCCTGCACCACCGGCACGATCACCAGCTGGGCCAGCCGCTCCATCGGGTTCAGCACGAAGGGGGTGTCGCTGCGGTTCCAGGCGCTGATCTTCAGCTCGCCCTGGTAGTCGCTGTCGATCAGGCCCACCAGGTTGCCCAGCACGATGCCGTGCTTGTGACCCAGGCCCGAGCGCGGAAGGATCATCGCGGCGTAGGCCGGGTCGCCCAGGTGGATCGCGATGCCCGTGCCCACCAGCTGCCAGCCGTTGGGCTCGAGCGTGATGGGGGCGTCCAGGCACGCCCGCAGGTCGAGGCCGGCGCTTCCGGGGGTGGCATACGCGGGCAATTGATCCACCATGCGCGGATCGAGGATACGGACGTCGACTTTCACTTACTTGCTGCCTTGCTTGTGTTGCTGTTCTCTTTGCTTGCGTGCCGCTTCCTCGAGCACCTGCTGCCACTTGGCGATGCCGGGGGTGAGCTTCACGCCCTTCAATTTCCTGCCGAGCCAGAGGGTCGCGCCCGCCAGCAGCACCAGCACGCCGAAAGGCACGCCGGCCGCCCACAGCACGAGGAACACCAGCGCGCCGACGACGCCCAGCACCTTGAGCAGCGCGGGGTCGAAGGAGCCGGGTTCGCGCCTGGGCACTTCGCCGTTGGGCGAGCCGAGCATGCCGGGAATGCCCGGCTGCTCGGCGCGCTGCATGGCGGCCGTCACGGGCCCCTGCTGGCCGGGTGAGGGGGTCATGCCCACGTCGAGCCCGGGCTCACCCTCTCGCGCGGCCCGCTTGGGCAGCGCGGCTTGCGCCGACAGCCGCTCGACGTAGCGGGCGAAGTCGCCGTTCGGCGGCGTGTTCCATTGGGGATTCAGGTTCATCAGACCCTCCAGTCGGGAAGTCGTGCGGCGATTTCGGTCATGAGCTCGCGCGCCAGCGTGAGCTTGGGCGCGCGCGGGAGTTCGCGCACGCCGTGGGTGTCCACCAGCAGCAGCGCGTTGTCGTCCTGCCCGAAGGTCAGCGGGCCGATGTTGCCGACCAGCAGCGGAATGCCCTTGCGCTGGCGCTTGGCCTTGGCGTGCTCGACGAGGTTCTCGCTCTCGGCGGCGAAACCCACGCAGAAAAGCTTCCTGGACTGGGCGCGCTCACTGCGCGCCACGGTCAGCAGGATGTCGGCGTTCTCGACGAACTCGAGCACCGGCGTCTTGCCGCTGCCGTCCTTCTTGATCTTCTGGTCGCTCTGCGTTGCCGGGCGCCAGTCGGCCACCGCAGCCGTTGCTACAAAAATGCTAGCGTACTCGGCCGCACGGGTGGTCGCCTCGAGCATGTCCTGCGCCGACAGCACGTCCACCCGCGTGACACCGCGCGGCGTCGGCAGGTGCACCGGGCCGGCCACCAGCGTGACCTCGGCGCCCGCCTCGCGGGCCGCGCGGGCAATGGCGAAGCCCATCTTTCCCGACGAATGGTTGGTGATGCCGCGGATCGGGTCGAGCGCCTCGAAGGTCGGGCCGGCCGTGACCAGCACCTTGTGCCCCGCCAGCAGCTTGGGGCTGAAGAACGCCGTGATGTCCTCGAGCAACTGCGCCGGCTCGAGCATGCGCCCGTCGCCGGTCTCGCCGCAGGCCTGCCAGCCGCTGCCCACGCCCAGCACGGTGGCGCCGTCGGCCGACACCTGCATCAGGTTGCGCTGGGTGGCGGGATGGGCCCACATCTCGCGGTTCATGGCGGGCGCGATCAGCAGCGGAATGCGATCCATCGGGCGGGCCAGGCACATCAGGCTCAGCAGGTCGTCGGAGCGGCCCTGCACCAGCCGCGCGATGAAGTCGGCGCTGCACGGCGCCAGCACGATGGCATCGGCCTCGCGGCTCAGATTGATGTGCGGCATGTTGTTGGGCTCGCGCGTGTCCCACTGCGAGGTGTAGACGGTGCGCCCCGACAGCGCCTGCATGGTCACGGGCGTGATGAACTGCTCCGCCGCCTCGGTCATCACGACCTGGACGGTCGCACCGGCCTTGACGAACAGGCGGCACAGCTCGGCCGACTTGTAGCAGGCGATGCCGCCCGTGAGACCGAGAACGATGTGTTTGCCGGCGAGATCTTGCATGGGCCGTATTGTTGCTCATAGGCCATCGAACAAATGGCAACAAGCCCTTGGCGCAAGGTGCCGCAAAGGGCGCACCTATAATCGTAATTTCCCACTGCCCGGATTCACAGCGTCCGGAACTGGCATGACCAAATTTGTCTTCGTCACCGGTGGTGTCGTATCTTCCCTTGGCAAGGGAATCGCCTCCGCCTCGCTCGCCGCGATCCTCGAATCGCGCGGCCTCCAAGTCACCCTCATCAAGCTCGATCCGTACATCAATGTCGACCCCGGCACGATGTCGCCCTTCCAGCATGGGGAAGTGTTCGTCACCGATGACGGCGCAGAGACCGACCTCGACCTCGGCCACTACGAGCGCTTCATCAACACGCGCATGCGCAAGGCCAACAACTTCACGACCGGCCAGATCTACAAGACCGTGCTCGAGAAGGAACGCCGCGGCGACTACCTCGGCAAGACGGTGCAGGTGATCCCGCACATCACCAACGAGATCCAGGAATACATCAAGCGCGGTGCCGGCATCGGCACCTCGCACGAGGTCGACGTGGCCATCGTCGAGATCGGCGGCACCGTGGGCGACATCGAATCGCTGCCCTTCCTCGAGGCCGTGCGCCAGATGAGCCTGCGCAACGGCCCGAACAACTCGGCCTTCGTGCACCTGAGCTACGTGCCCTGGATCGCCGCCGCCGGCGAGCTCAAGACCAAGCCCACCCAGCATACCGCCAAGGAACTGCGCGCCATCGGCATCCAGGCCGACGTGCTCCTGTGCCGCGCCGACCGCCCGATTCCCGACGACGAGCGCGCCAAGATCTCGCTGTTCTCGAACGTGCCCGAATGGGGCGTGATCTCCATGTGGGACGTGGACACCATCTACAAGGTGCCCCGCATGCTGCACGAACAGGGCCTGGACGGCCTGATCTGCGACAAGCTGCGCATCAACACCCCGCCCGCCAAGTTGCAGCGCTGGGACGACCTGGTCTACGAGGTCGAGCATCCGCAAAAGGAAGTGTCGATCGCCATGGTCGGCAAGTACGTCGACCTGTCGGACAGCTACAAGTCGCTGAACGAAGCCCTGCGCCACGCCGGCATGAAGAACCATGCCCGCGTGAAGATCGACTACATCGACTCCGAGACCATCAACGCGCAGGACGTCTCGCGCCTGGCCAAGTACGACGCCATCCTGGTGCCCGGCGGCTTCGGCCAGCGCGGTGTCGAAGGCAAGATCTCGGCCGCGCGCTTCGCCCGCGAAGGCAAGGTGCCCTACCTGGGCATCTGCCTGGGCATGCAGGTCGCCACCATCGAGTACGCGCGCCACGTGGCCGGCCTGAAGAACGCCAACAGCACCGAGTTCGACCCCGAGACGCCCACCCCCGTGATCGCGCTGATCACCGAGTGGAAGGACCGCGACGGCACCGTGAAGACGCGCGACGAGAAGTCCGACCTCGGCGGCACCATGCGCCTGGGCGCGCAGAGCTCCGACGTGACGCCCGGCACGCTGGCCCACAGCATCTACGGCGACGTGGTCACCGAGCGCCATCGCCACCGCTACGAAGCCAACGTCAACTACCTGGACGAGCTGCGCAACGCCGGCCTCGTGATCTCCGCGCTCACGCAGCGCGAGCACCTGACCGAAATCGTCGAGCTGCCGCAGGACGTGCACCCCTGGTTCATGGGCGTGCAGTTCCACCCCGAGTTCAAGTCGACCCCGTGGGGCGGCCACCCGCTCTTCAACGCCTTCATCAAGGCGGCGCTCGAGCACAAGGACAAGGGCGCCGGCAGCACCAACAAGTCGTTGAAGGCCGTGGCATGAGCAGCGGCTACGTCATCGCCCACGTCGAGGTGACCAACCCGACGCAGTACGAGGAATACAAGAAGTGGTCGAGCGCCGCCATGCAGGCGCACGGCGCCGAAGTGTGCGTGCGCGGCGGCGAAGTGCAGCCGCTGGAAGGCGACTGGAAGCCCACCCGCATCGTCGTGCTCAAATTCGCCAGCTTCGAGAAGGCCAAGGCCTTCTACGACACGCCCGAGTACCTCAAGGCACGCGAAGCGCGTGCCGGCGCCGCCGTCATGAACATGATCGCGGTCGAAGGCCTCTGATTCCCGCGACCCAATTTATCCGCCCAAGAGAACAGAAAGAGAAAGACAAAAGATGAGTGCAATCGTTGACATCGTCGGCCGCGAAATTCTCGACAGCCGAGGCAACCCCACCGTCGAATGCGACGTGCTGCTCGAGTCGGGCACCATGGGCCGCGCAGCCGTGCCCTCGGGCGCGTCGACCGGTTCGCGCGAAGCCATCGAGCTGCGCGACGGCGACAAGAGCCGCTACCTCGGCAAGGGCGTGCTCAAGGCCGTGGAGAACATCAACACCGAGATCTCGGAAGCCGTGCTGGGCCTGGACGCCAGCGAGCAGGCCTTCCTCGATCGCACGATGATCGACCTGGACGGCACCGACAACAAGGCCCGCCTGGGCGCCAACGCCACCCTCGCCGTCTCGATGGCCGTGGCCCGCGCCGCGGCCGAAGAGTCGGGCCTGCCGCTGTACCGCTACTTCGGCGGCATGGGCGGCATGCAGCTGCCGGTGCCGATGATGAACGTCATCAACGGCGGCGCGCACGCCAACAACAGCCTGGACCTGCAGGAGTTCATGATCATCCCCGTGGGCGCCAAGAGCTTCCGCGAGGCCGTGCGCTACGGCGCCGAAGTGTTCCATGCACTCAAGAAGATCCTGGGCGACCGCGGCATCAGCACGGCGGTGGGCGACGAAGGCGGCTTCGCTCCCAGCGTGGAGAGCCATGAAGCGGCCATCCTGCTGATCCTGGAGGCCATCGACAAGGCCGGCTACACCGCCGGCGAGCAGATCGCCCTGGGCCTCGATTGCGCGGCCAGCGAGTTCTACAAGGACGGCAAGTACGTGCTGTCTGGCGAGAACCTGTCGCTCACGGCCGAAAGCTGGACCGACATGCTCGCCAACTGGGTCGACAAGTACCCGATCATCAGCATCGAAGACGGCATGCACGAAGGCGACTGGGACGGCTGGAAGCACCTGACCGAGCGCCTGGGCAAGCGCGTGCAGCTGGTGGGCGACGACCTGTTCGTCACCAACACCAAGATCCTGCAAGAGGGCATCGACAAGGGCATCGCCAACTCGATCCTGATCAAGATCAACCAGATCGGCACGCTGACCGAGACCTTCGCCGCCATCGAGATGGCCAAGCGCGCGGGCTACACCGCCGTCATTTCGCACCGTTCGGGCGAAACCGAGGACAGCACCATCGCCGACATCGCCGTGGGCACCAACGCCGGCCAGATCAAGACCGGCTCGCTGTCGCGTTCGGACCGCATCGCCAAGTACAACCAGCTGCTGCGCATCGAAGAAGACCTCGGCGACATCGCCGTGTACCCCGGCCGCGGCGCGTTCTACAACCTGAAGTAAACGCACTGCGTCCGACCGCGTCATGCGCGCCCGCCTCGTTCCACCGATCATCCTGCTGCTCCTGCTGGCCGTCCTGCAGTGGCAGCTGTGGAACGGGCGCGGCAGCGTGCGCGACGTGGCGCAGCTGCGCACCAAGCTGGCCGACCAGAAGGACGCCAATGCCAAGGCCGCGCTGAACAACGAGCGCCTGACCTCGGAGGTCAACGACCTCAAGGACGGCCTCGAGATGGTCGAGGAACGCGCGCGGGCGGAACTCGGCATGGTCAAGCCGAACGAAGTGTTCGTACAGATCGCCCACTGACTCCCCTTCTTCACGACCGCTCCCGCTGATGACCGAGCTTCTCTCGGCCCCCGCATTCCTGCTGTGGGGCTCTCCCGTCAGCTGGCTCGAGCTGGTCGCCGCGCTGCTGGCACTGGCCATGGTCGGCTGCAACATGCGCGAGATCCACTGGGGCTGGCCGCTGGCCATCGTCAGCTCGCTGCTCTACATGGCGGTGTTCGCCAAGGCCCGCATCTACGGCGACGCCTCGCTCCAGGTCTTCTTCGCTTTCGTCGCCCTGTGGGGCTGGGCGCAATGGCTGCGCGGCCACCGCGCCGACGGCAGCGCCTTGCAGGTCAGCCGGCTCTCGCCGCGCGGCGTTGCCCTCACGCTGGCCGCCTGCGCCTTCGCATGGCCGGCCGTCGCCCTCTTCCTGCGCCGCTTCACCGACACCGACGTGCCCTGGTGGGACGGCTTCGCCACCGGGCTGAGCCTGGTCGGGCAGTTCCTGCTCGGGCGCAAGTTCATCGAGAACTGGTTGATCTGGCTGGCGGTGAACGTGGTGAGCGTGGGTCTCTTCATCCACAAGGGCCTGTGGCTCACCGTGGGCCTGTACACGGTGTTCGCGGTGCTCAGCGTGGCGGGCTACCTGGCGTGGCACCGGCGCTTGCCGGGCACGGCAACGAAGGCGGTGCACGCATGACGCCCAGCCTGCCCGCCGGCTGCGTGATTGCACTCGTGGGCGCCGAGAGCACCGGCAAGACCGAGCTCGCGCGCGCCATCGCGCAGCGCCTGCAGGACCGCGGCACGCCGACCACGCTGGTGAGCGAGTACCTGCGCGAATGGTGCGAGCGCGAAGGCCGCACGCCACGTCCCGACGAACAACAAGCCATCGCCGACGAGCAGACGCGCCGCATCGCTGCCGCCGCGGCCTCGGGCGTGGTGGTGGCCGACACCACCGCGCTCATGACGGCGGTCTACAGCGAGCAGCTGTTCGCCGACACCTCGCTCCACGAGGCCGCCCTTGCCGCGCAACGGCGCTACGCCATCACGCTGCTCACCGCGCTCGACCTGCCCTGGGTGGCCGACGACATGCGCGACGGCCCGCATGCGCGCCAGCCGACCGACACGCTGGTGCGCGCCGCGCTCACCGGCGCCAGGCTGTCGTATGCCGTGGTGCACGGCAGCGGCGGCGAGCGGCTGGCCAATGCGTGGAACGCCATCAATTCCATCGCGGGCAACGAGGGCCGCGCGCGTGCATCGGGCTCACGAAGCGGGTCCGAATCGAAGCCCGTCTCATGGTCATGGCCTTGCGAGAAGTGTTCCGACCCGGAATGCGAACATAAGCTCTTCAGCGATCTGATCGCGCGCCGCGACTGAAGTCCGGCCGCGCCCCGTCGCTTCCCCTCACCGGAGACCCGATGCCCCTGCCGACCGCCGCACTGCTTCCCACCGGCTTCGCCACCCTTGCCACCGCCTTGCTGCTGGCCGCGCCCGCCTTCGCGGCCCCGGTGGCCGCCACCGTCGAGAACGGCACCACCACCACCGCCTGCGCCGAGGAAGACAACGTCTCGCTGACGCTGCGCGGCGACGGCATCCGCCACATGCGCATCGAGGCGCTGCAGCCCGACTACATCGACAAGATCGGCAACGACGTCACCAAGCCCGACTTCTCGGGCTGCAACTTCGACGGCGGCGCGCACCCGACCGACCCGGCGCACCGCTTTCGCAAGCGCACCGTGGTGCTGATGGACAACGCCCAGTGGCGCATCGTCGGCATGACGCTGCCGACCTTCTGGCGCGCGCAGCGCGTGCCGGTGCAGGTGGGCAAGCGCAAGGACAGCGGCTTTCACCTGCTGCAGGTGTTCAAGAAGGAGAACGGCAAGGCGCTCGAGGCCATCGTGCTCTACCCGTCGGACGGCTACTGGCGCCTCAAGCCGCTGCCCGACGCGCGCTTCGGCGACGGCGTGTACGGCTCGTCGTTCCTGCTCGGACCGGTCGAGGCGGCCGCGCGGCCGGTGGTGAACATCGCGTCGATCCGCATCGTGCCGCGTCCGCTGGCCATCCATGTGCGCTTCACCGACGGCGGCAGCGCGGTGGCGCGGGTCGACGAGATCAGCCGCACGCGCACCGCGCTCGACGTGACGCTGTCCAAGCCCACCGCCAGCGCGCAGCCCTTCGCGGTGCTGCGCTCGATGTACGTGACGCCCGACAACGCCGACGTGAGCGAAGTGCGCTGGCAGGCCACGCCGCAAGCCGCGCCGCAGGTGCTGCCCTTGCCCGAGGTGAAGACGCTGCAGGCGACGCAGGTGCGCTTCGGGCGCAGCCTGCCGTCCAAGCACAACACCAGCGCGCCGGACATCGCGTTCAGCGGCTTCGACGACGCGGCGCGCTAGAAACGAGGAAGGCGCCGCAAGCGCCGGAACATGCGGGCCCACAAGGCCCACAGGCCCGCAATGCCAGCCTGGTTACTGGACGACCGGGCTGCCCGGAATCTGGTCGCCCAGCGGCTTGAAGAGCTGCGCCGCATCGACCGCGTCGAAGCGGTACTGCTTGCCGCAGAAGTCGCAGCCCACCTCGATGTCGCCGCGCTCGGCGAGGATGCTCTCGGCCTCTTCCACGCCCAGCCCGCGGATCATCTGCGCCACGCGCTCGCGCCCGCAGGTGCAGGCGAAGTGCGGGCCCTGCGGGCCGGCCTGCGGTTCGAAGCGCAGCAGCTTTTCTTCCCAGAACAGGCGGCGAAGAATGGTCTCGATGTCCAGCGTGAGCAACTCGTCGCGCGTCAGGCTCGACGCGAGGATCGAGATGCGGTTGTAGTCCTCGTTGCGGCCGATCTGGTCTTCGTTGGCCTGGTCGTGGTCCTTGTCGGCGGTGCCTTCGAGGTTGCCCTCGCCCTTCACCGGCAGGCGCTGGATCAGCAGGCCCGCGGCCACCTTGTCGTCGGCCGCCAGCACCAGCGTGGTGTCGAGCTGTTCGCTTTGCAGCATGTAGTGCTGCAGCACGTCGCTGAGCTTGCCCAGCTTTTCGCCGTCGTCACCGAACAGCGGAACCACGCCCTGGTACGGCGTGGCGCCCGGCAGCTTGTCCTTCGGGTCGAGCGTGATCGCGCAGCGGCCCTTGTTGTTCACGTTGACCATGTCGGGCAGCCGCGCGTCGGCCGGCAGGTCGCCGATCACCTTGGCGGTGGCGCGCAGGCTCAGGTCGGGCTTGGCCTCGGCCACGGCCACCTTCACGGGGCCGTCGCCGAAGATCTGCAGGATCAGCGCGCCGTTGAACTTGATGTTGGCCTGCATCAGCGTGGCCGCGGCCGTCATCTCGCCGAGCAGCTCGGCCACCGGCGGCGGGTACGGGCCGGTGGAGGTGTTGGAGGCGCGCCGCGCAAGAATCTCCTGCCACGCATCCGTCAGGCGCACGATCATGCCGCGCACCGGCAGGCCATCGAACAGGAATTTGTGCAGCTCGCTCAAAACGTTTTCTTTCTCTGTGTGCCTGCGACCCGGGGGGTCAGGCGATCTTCCTGAGACCCTTCGCGAAGCGATGGGCGTTCTCTACATAGTGCTCGGCGCTCTGGCGCAACCGGGCGGCGGCCGCATCGTCGAGCGTGCGAACCACCTTGGCCGGCGAGCCGATGATGAGGGAATTGTCGGGAAACTCCTTGCCCTCGGTCACGACGCTGCCGGCGCCAACGATCGAGTTGCGGCCGATCTTCGCGTTATTCAAGACCACCGCCTGGATGCCGATCAGCGAGTTGTCGCCCACGGTGCAGCCGTGCAGCATCACCTGGTGGCCCACGGTGACGTTCTCGCCGATGGTCAGCGGGCAGCCGACGTCGGCGTGCAGCACCGACAGGTCCTGGATGTTGCTGTTGCGCCCGATGCTCAGCGTCTCGGTGTCCCCGCGCAGCACGGCGCCGAACCACACGCTGGCGTTCTCCGCCAGCTTGACGTTGCCCATGACCTGCGCGCTGTCGGCCACCCATGCACCTTCGCCCAGTTGAGGGGCCACACCGTCGAGTTCGTAGAGCGCCATTGTTCTTGTCTCCGGAAATGTCAAAGAAGGTCAAAACTAGAATTGTAGGGATGCACCCCCGATTGAGCGCGCTGGCCGCGCTGCGCCTGACAGATCCAGACGAGAAAGTAGCCGCCACGCGCGCCGCTGCTGCGCAAGGCGCTACCGATTCCATAGCAACGGGCGCCATTCGCACGCCCGGCGACGACACCGGCGTGCCCGGCCGCCCGGAAAAGCCCGCGCGCGTGGCCGCCACGGCGGTGCAGAAGCGCTCGCCTTTCACCCCCGAAGGCCGCGCCGCGCTGATCCATTCGATCTGCCACATCGAGTTCAACGCGATCAACCTCGCGCTGGACGCCGTGTGGCGCTACGACGGCATGCCCGAGGCCTACTACCGCGACTGGCTGCGCGTGGCCGACGAAGAGGCGCTGCACTTCACGCTGCTGCACACGCACCTGCAGGGCATGGGCTACCGCTACGGCGACTTCCCCGGCCACGACGGGCTGTGGAACATGTGCGAGAAAACGAAGGACGACGTGCTTGCCCGCATGGCGCTGGTGCCGCGCACGCTGGAGGCGCGCGGGCTGGACGCCACGCCGCTCATCCAGGCCAAGCTCAAGCGCGTGAACACGCCCGACGCGCTGCGCGCGGTCGAGATCCTCGACATCATCCTGCGCGACGAGGTCGGCCACGTGGCCATCGGCAACCACTGGTACCGCTGGCTGTGCGACGGCGCGGGCCTCGACGCCGAAGCGACCTACCCCGCGCTGGTGGCGCGCTACGACGCGCCGCGCCACAAGCCGCCGTTCAACCTCGAGGCGCGCGGGCGGGCCGGCTTCAGCGACGAGGAGCTGCGCCAGCTGGTGGCGACCTCGCAAGCCAGCCAGGCGGCCCAGGACAAGCGCTGAACGCGCCGCACCGCGCAGGGGCCGCGCAGGGCCGCGCGGGACTACACAGCCTGCGCAGGCCGCGCGTGCACCACCAGCTTCGGCGTGAAGTACTGGAGCACCTCGCCGCGCTGGTTGCGCGTCTGGCAGCGCATGGTCACCATCGCGCGGCCGGGCTTGGAACGTGAAGGCGCGATGTCGATCACCTCGCTCACCACATGCAGCACGTCGCCGGGCCGCGTCGGCTTGGGCCACTGCAGCTCGCCACCCGAACCGATGATGCCGTCGGCCAGCGGAATGCCGCTCTCCACCAGCAGCTTCATGGTGAGCGCGGCCGTGTGCCAGCCGCTCGCGGCCAGCCCGGCGAAGAAGGTGCTCTTCGCGGCCTCCTCGTCGGTGTGGAACGGCTGCGGGTCGAACTGCTGCGCAAAGGCCTTGATCTGCGCCGCGTCGAGCGTGTGTTCCGCGCTCTGGAAACGGTCGCCGACCTTCAGGTCTTCGAGGTACAGCTTGGCCATGAGAGTCTCCTTGTTGTGACGAGCGTCATTCTCGGGCGATCAGACGCGCTCGAGGATGGTCGCAATGCCCTGCCCGCCGCCGATGCATTGCGTGGCCAGCGCGTAGCGGCCGTTCTCGCGCGCCAGCAGCGACGCCGCCTTGCCGGTGATGCGCGCACCGGTGGCGCCCAGCGGGTGGCCGATGGCCAGGCCGCCGCCATCGAGGTTGACCTTGGCGGGGTCCAGCCCCAGGTCGCGGATGCAGGCCAGCGCCTGCGACGAGAAGGCCTCGTTGATCTCGATCACGTCGAGGTCGGCCGCGCTCAGACCGGCGCGCGCCAGCGCCTTGCGGGTCGCGGGAATCGGGCCGATGCCCATGATGGCCGGGTCGACGCCCACGGTCGCGAACGACTTGATGCGCGCCAGCGCCTTCAGGCCATGCTTCGCGGCGAAGGCGTCGCTGGTGACCAGCACCACGGCCGCGCCGTCGGTCAGCGGCGACGCGGTGCCGGCCGTGACCACGCCGTCGGGGCGGAACGCGGGCTTCAGGTTGGCCAGCGCCTCGGCCGAGGTGGTCGGGCGAATGCAGCCGTCGGCATCGACGATGTCGCCCGAGGCCAGGCGCACCGGCACGATCTCGCCGGCCAGCCGGCCCTGCGCGCGCGCCTCGGCCGCCTTGCGGTGCGACTCCACGGCCAGTGCCTCCTGGTCGGCGCGGCTCACGTTCCAGCGCTGCGCCACGTTCTCGGCCGTCTCGCCCATCGAGATGTAGGCGTCGGTGGTTTCCAGCAGCTCGGGGTTGGGCGAGAAGTTGAAGCCGCCCTGCGGCACCATCGTCATCGACTCCACGCCCACGCACAGGAAGGCTTCGCCCATGCCGGCCTCGATCTGCGCGGCGGCGATGTGCACGGCCTGCATCGACGAGCCGCAGAAGCGGTTCACCGTCATGCCGCCCACCTCGTGCGGCAGGCCGGCCAGCAGCCCGACGATGCGCGCGAGGTTGTTGCCCTGCGAGGCCTCGGGGTAGGCGCAGCCCAGGATGATGTCTTCGAGCAGAGCCGGGTCGAGGTCGGTGCGCTGCAGCAGGCCGCGCACCACGCCCGCGGCGAGCGTGTCGGGGCGCACTTCGGCAAGGGCCCCTTTCTTCGCGAAGTGGAACGGGGAACGGGCGTAGGCGGAAATGACGGCTTTCATGAGGGTGCTCCAACAGGCTAAACCTACCATCCAATCGGTAGGCTATGAGGTCGAAAAATAGGCACGCCTGAACGTGCCCGCATCAGGCCCGGCGGTCAGCCGGGCAGTGAACTCCTGAGTTGCGCGATGGCGTCGTCGAAGTCGTCGACGCGCCCTGTCATGCGCGCCGACAACAGCGCACCCTGGCAGACCGTGAACACATAGGCGGCCAGCGATGCGACCGAAGGGCCCTTCTTGCCCTTCTCCCGCACGGGCACGAGCGCCCCCAGCACACCGGTGAGCCATGTGACCTGCGTGTTGCGCAACTCCTGCACGGCCTGGCGCAACTCGTCGTTGATGACGTCCCAGCCCGGTGCCAGCGCGCCCGCCGGGCACATGCCCGAGCCGGCCTTCAGCGTGTTGCGGTACATGCGGAAATACGATTCGAGCGCGTCCTTCGGCGCGCGCGCACGCGCCGCGTCCCAGTCCTTGAAGCCTTGCGTGGCGCCGCGAATCACGGCGATGCCCAGCGCTTCCTTGCTCGCAAAGTGGTGGTACAGGCTGGCCTTGCGAACCCCCACCGCATCGGCCACGTCCTGGAAGCTGAAGCCCAGGTAGGAGCGCGTTTCGATGAACCCGCGCGCCGCCGCGAGGATCTGCTCGCGGGTACTGCCCGTGGCAAGGGCGGTGGCGGTGGCGGTGGAAGCGGCTGTCATCTACCTACTATAAGGTAGGGGAAATCAAACCACAAGCGCCAGGGTCACCCGGGCGTCAGCACGCTCAGTCGACCCCGCAGGCTCAATCGGCCTTGATGCCCGCCGCCTTGACGATGCGGCCGTTGCTCTCGAACTCGCTGGCGATTTCCTTGGCGAAGGCTTGCGAGGTGCCGCCGGTCGGCACGTTGTCGGTGGCCGTGAGCTTGGCGCGCAGTTCGGGGCTGGCCAGCGCCTTGTTGATCTCGGCGTTGTACCTGGCGACCAGCGCGGGCGGCGTGGCGGCCGGCGCGAACACGCCGAACAGCGAGTTGATGTTGGCCGCCTTGTAGCCCAGCTCGCCCAGCGTGGGCACCTGCGGCAGGCTCTCCAGCCGCGCCGGTGCGCCCACGGCCAGCGGGCGCAGCTTGCCCGACTGGATGTGCGACGACAGCGTCGGGCTCGCGTTGGTCGACAAGATTTCAAACTGCCCGCCGATAGCGTCGTTCAGCTGCTGGCCGCCGCCCTTGTAGGGCACGTGCGTGATGTCGACGCCGGCCGCCGCATGCAGCTGCTCCAGCACGATGTGGCCCAGCGACGCCGAGCCCGACGTGGCCCAGCGCACCGCGCCCGGGTGCGCCTTGGCGTCGTCGATCAGCGCGCGAAAGTCCTTCGCCTTGCTGGCCGGCGTGGCGATCAGCAGCACCGGCGAATACATCACGCTGGCCACCGGCACCACGTCCTTCAACGGGTCGAAGGGCAGCTTGCCGAGGTGCGGGCTCAGCACCAGCGGGCTGATGGCCGAGAAGCCCAGCGTGGCCCCGTCGGGCGCGGCCTTGGCCACGGCGTCCATGCCGATGGCGCCGCTGGCGCCCGCGCGGTTGTCCACGATCACCGTGGTGCCCATCTGCGCGGCCAGGCGGTCGCCGAGTGCGCGCGCGACCACGTCGCTGACGCCGCCGGCCGGGTACGCGACGATCAGCCGCACGGTCTTGGGAACGGCCTGCGCGTGCGCGCCGGAAGCGGCGCACAGGGCCGCGGCGGCCAGGAGTCGGGTCGCCGTGCGGCGCGAGGGCTTCGAGGAAGCTAGGAAATTCATGTGATCGGTTACGTGGTTGGCATCAGTCCAGCTGCAGCTTGCGCTCGCGAATCAGCCTGGACCATTTCTCATTGTCCGCCTTGACGAAGGCCGCGAACTCCGCAGGGCCGAGCGGATGCACCTCGGCGCCCGCGGTGGCGAACTTGGCCTTGATGTCGGGCTGCGCCAGCGCCTTGGCCAGCTCGCCCGACAGCTTGTCGACCACGTCCTTCGGCATGTTGGCCGGGCCCACCAGGCCCTGGAAGCCGACCGCTTCCATGCCCGCCAGGCCCAGCTCCTTCACGGTGGGCACGTCGGGCAGCTGCGGGTCGCGCACCGGGCCGGTGACGGCCAGCGCCTTCAGCTTGCCGCCCTTCACCTGCGGCAGCAGCACGCTGCCCGCGTCGATGAGGATCTGCGTCTGCCCGCCCAGCAGGTCCTGCACCGCGGGCGCGCTGCCCTTGTAGGGCACGTGCGTCATGTCCAGGCCCGTCACCTGGTTCATGAGCTCGCCGTTCAGGTGCGTCGAGGTGCCGTTGCCGCCCGACGCAAAGTTGACCTTGCCCGGCTGCCCCTTGGCCCAGGCCACGAACTCCTTGAGGTTCCTGGCCGGATGGTCGGGCCGCGTCACCGCGATGTAGCTGCCCTGGCTGATCTGGCCGATGTACGTGAACTGCCTGATCGGGTCGTACGGCGGCTTGCTCTGCAGGTACGGCGCAATGGCGAACGGGCCGGTGTTGGCCAGCAGCAGCGTGTAGCCGTCGGCCGGCTGGCGCGTGAGTTCGGTGGCGGCGATCATGCCGCTCGCGCCGGGCTTGTAGTCGACCACCAGCTGCTGCTTGAGCGCCTCCTGCAGCGGCACCTGCACCGTGCGCGCCGCAAAGTCGATGCCGCCGCCGGGCGGATAGCCGACGATCAGGCGAATGGGCTTGGCGCTGGGGAAGCCCTGGGCTGCGGCAAGGCCGGTGGCGGCGGCCAGCGCAAGGCCGGTGCAAAGCTTGTCGAAGCTGAAATTCATGGTCATGGTCATGTTGTGTCTCCTCGGATCGGTCGACGATTCTGCAGGAGACGCCGCAGCGTCAACGCATTGCCGACCGCCTCGCCGCCCGCCGTGTTGTCGAAGATGCACCAGCACCGCGCGCCCTCCTCCGTCGCAAGCCGCAGCCGCTGCGCGAGCCGAGCGAGCAGGGCGTCGCCGTAGGCCGACCAGTAGCGCCGCGGCGAGCCGTGCAGCCGCAGATAGACCAGGCCCGGCCAGCCGCCGGGCGCAGCGGCTTGGTCGAACAGCACCGGGTCGGCCAGCACGCGCGCCACCTCGAAGCCCGCGAGCAGCGCGTCGGCCTGCGGCGTGAACCAGCTGCGATGGCGTGGCTCGAGCACCACCGCGCCCGCATGCCGGCGCCGCATCGCCGCAAGGAAGCGGCGGACCACGGCGGCGTCGAACGCGAGGCTGGGCGGCAACTGCACCACCAGCACACCGAGCCGGTCGCCGAGCCCGCCGGCCTGCGCAAGGAATTCCTCGAACGGCGCCATCGCATCGACCAGCCGCCGTTCGTGCGTGACGGCCTGCGGCAGCTTGACGGCGAAGCGGAATGCGGCGGGCGTGCTGGCCGCCCACCGCTCGTACGTCTCGCGCCGGTGCGGGCGGTAGAACGAGGTGTCGATCTCGACGGCATCGAAGACCTGCGCATAGCGCGCGAGGTGCGAGCCTTCGGCGGGGAACTCGCGCCACTGCGCGCGCGGCAGGCTCCAGCCGGCAGAGCCGATCCGGTCGACCCGGTCGCCCCGGTCGCCCCGGTCGAGGTGCAAGGGTGCTCGCGGCTCACCCGCGCGGGTGGTGCCTGGCATGCAACTGCTTCAGGCGCTCGCGCGCCACGTGCGTGTAGATGGTGGTGGTCGAGATGTCGGCATGCCCCAGCAGCAGTTGCACCGCGCGCAGGTCCACGCCGTGGTTCAGCAGGTGCGTGGCGAAGGCGTGGCGCAGCGTGTGCGGCGACAGCGGCACGTGGATGCCGGCGGTGGCCGCGTGCTTCTTCACGATGATCCAGAACATCACGCGCGTCATGCCCGCGCCGCGCGCGGTCACGAACAGGTCGGGCGTCTGCTGGCCGCCGAGGATGTCGGGGCGCGCGTCGTCGATGTAGCGCTCGATCCAGCGCCGCGCCTCGCCGCCGAACGGCACCAGCCGCTCCTTGTTGCCCTTGCCCAGCACGCGCAGCACGCCGTCGTTGAGGCTCAGGTCGATGGCCTTGAGCGCCACCAGCTCGCTCACGCGCAGGCCGCTCGCGTACATCAGCTCCAGCATCGCGCGGTCGCGCAGGCCCAGCGGCGTCTGCACGTCGGGCGCGCCGAGCAGGTCGTCGACCTGCTTTTCCGACAGCGTCTTGATGGCGCGCGGCATCTGCCGCGCGGGCATGAGCCGGATGGTCGGGTCGGCCACGATGCGCCGCTCGCGCAGCGCCCAGCGAAAGTAGCGCTTGAACACGGTGAGCCGGCGGTTCGCCGAGGTGGCCTTGCCCTTGGTCGACAGGCGCGCGCCCATGTAGGCCTGCACGTCGGTCTCGCGCGCCGAAGCCAGCGCCGCGCCGTCGCGCTGCTCGCGCAGCCACTGCGCGAACAGCGCGAGGTCGCGGCGGTAGGCGGCCAGGGTGTTCTTCGACAGGCCGTCCTCGAGCCAGAGGGCGTCGATGAAGTCGTCGATGTCGGGTGTCTGCGTGGCGGCCTCTGTCATGCCGTGCAAGATAACAAAAGAATGGGCCCGCAAAGAAAAAAGCCGCCCGGCATGCGGGCGGCTTCCGGGGGGCCGGGAAGAATCCCGGGCCGGCGCGGCGGGCTCAGTCGAGCTTCAGGTTCTGCTTCTTCACGACGCCCTTGTAGACCTCGAACTCGGCCTTGATCTGCGCGCTGAACTGCTCGGGCGTGTTGGCCACGATGAGCGAGCCGGTGTCCTCGATGCGCTTGCGCACCGCCGGTTCTTCCACGGCCTTCTTCACGCCGGCGCTGATCTTCTCGACCACTTCCTTCGGCAGGCCCTTGGGGCCGAGGATGCCGTAGTAGGCCATGCGGTTCACCGGCTCCAGGCCCACTTCCTTGAAGGTCGGCACGTTGGGCAGCGCGGCCAGGCGCTGGGGCGCCGACACCACGATCGGGATCAGCCGGCCGCTGGTGATGAAGGGCATGGCCGAGGGGATGTTGTCGAACATGATCGGCACCTGGCCGGCCACCACGTCGTTCAGCGCCGGGCCCGCGCCGCGGTACGGGATGTGCGTGACGAAGGTGTTGGTCAGGCTCTTGTACAGCTCCATCAGCAGGTGGCCGATGCCGCCCGTGCCCGACGAGGCGTACGAGTACTTGCCGGGGTTCTTCTTCAGCTCGGCCACGAACTCGGCGTAGTTCTTCGCCGGGAAGCTCGGGTTCACCGCAATGATGTTCGGCGTGGCCGCGATGTTGATGATCGGCGTGAAGTCGTTGATCGGGTCGTACGGCGTCTTCGGGTTGATGGCCGGGTTGGCCGCCGTGCTCGACACGGTGGCAATGCCCAGCTTGTAGCCGTCTGGCGTGGCGCGAGCGGTTTCGGCCGCGCCCACGATGCCGCCGCCACCGGCGCGGTTGATCACCACCACCGGCTGGCCGAGCACCTTGCCCAGCGGGTCGGAAATCACGCGCGCCACGATGTCGGTCGTGCCACCCGGTGCGAACGGCACGCTCAGTTCCACGGGCTTGTTCGGATAGCCCTGTGCAAAGCTCTGGCCCGCCACCGCGGCCAGTGCCGCAGCTCCCACCAGCGTGCTCCATTGACGACGTTGCATCGATTACTCCTTGTACTGTTGTCGAAAAAAACGAAGCCCGGATGCTAGCGGCTGGAGGCTCGTTTCCGTGCTGTGGATTACCCATGGTCGGGCGGGTTTATCCTCGAAGCGGTGAACTACGCCCAGCTGCTCTTCCCCGACTTTTCCCTCATCGCCATCGGCTGGCTCCTGTGCCGCTACACCGCCCTCGACCGCCGCGTGTGGGACCAGGTCGAGAGCCTGGTTTACTACTTTCTTTTTCCTGTCCTGCTGTTTCACTCGATCGTGCGCAGCCCGCTCGACTTCGGTGCCACGTCGAACCTGCTGACCGCGGGCCTGTGCGTCGGCGCTTGCGGCATTGCCATGGCCTACGCGCTGCCCTATGTTCCGGGCCTCGGGTCCAACATCGACCGGCGCGACCATGCGGCCAGCACGCAAGTGGCGTTCCGCTTCAACTCGTTCATCTGCCTGGCGCTGGCCGAGCGGCTCGCGGGCTCCGAAGGCCTGCTGCTCATCGCCGTGCTGATCGGCGTGTGCGTACCCATCTTCAACATCGCGGCCGTGTGGCCGATGACGCGCCATGCGCAGACCGGCTTCGTGCGCCAGCTGGTGCGCAACCCGCTGATCGTCGCCACCTTGGCCGGCCTGCTGGCCAACGTGCTGGGCTTCACGGTGCCCAACTGGGCCACGCCCACGCTCACGCGCATCGGCGCGGCGTCGCTCGCGCTGGGGCTGCTCGCGGCCGGCGCGGGCATGAAGTTCTCGACGCTGGGCACGGGCAAGGTGCTGGCCGTCTCCGTGCTGTCGATACGGCACCTGTTCCTGCCGCTGGTCGCGTGGGGCCTGGTGCACGCGCTGCGCCTGGACGCCACGCAGGCCGCGGTGCTGATGGCCTTCTCCGCGGTGCCCACAGCCTCCAGCGCCTACGTGCTGGCCGCGCGCATGGGCTACAACGGACCGTACGTGGCGGGGCTGGTGACGCTGTCGACGCTGCTCGGCGTGGTGAGCCTGCCGTTCGCGCTGGCGCTGCCGCGGTAGGCACCTCAGCAACGCGGCACCACGTCACTACCGCACATCGCGCAGCGCCCAGCTGTGGCCCTGCGCCTCGAGCCGGTGCGTGAGCGCCAGCGCCGACAGGAACCGCGGGTCGTGCGACACCACGACGATCACGCCCGGGAACCCGCGCAACGCCTGCTCCAGCGCCAGCACCGAGGCCACGTCGAGGTGGTTGGTCGGCTCGTCGAGCAGCAGCATCTCCGCCGGCTGGCCGCCCCACAGCGCGCAGGCGAGCGCCGCCTTCAAGCGCTCGCCGCCGCTGAGCCCGGAAGTCGGGCGGCACACGGTGTGTGTGCCCAGGCCCAGCAGCGCGAGCCGGGTGCGCAGGTCGCCATCGGGCAGCGGCGAACGCAGGGCATGCAGCTGCTGCAGCACGCAGAGCGCGGGCGGCAGGGCGTCGCCGGCGCCGGCGCCGTGGCCCTGGTCGAGCCACGCGGAGCGCAGCGGCGCATCGCAAAGGCCGCTCGCCGGCGCCAGGCGGCCCGCGAGCATGCGCAGCAGGCTGGTCTTGCCGCAGCCGTTGGGGCCGGTGATGCCGACGCGCACAGGGCCGTGCAGGCACAGCGTGAGCGGCCGCGCATCGGGCGGCAGCGCGGGCACCGCTTCTTCGAGCCGCAGCACGCGGCGCCCGGCGGGAACGCCCGACGCCGGCAGCGCGAGCGCCACCGCGGGCGCCGCCCTCACCTGCGCCGCGGCCTCGCGCACCGCGCTGTCCAGCGACTCGCGCTGGTCGCGCTGGCGCTCGTTCTCGCGGCCCGCATGGGCCTGTGCGTTGTCCTTGAGACGGCCCACGTGGATCGCCGCCAGGTTGGCTTCGCGCGCCCAGCTCGCACCGCGTGCGGCGCGGCGCTGTTGGGCGTCGTGCTGCTTGCGCAGTTCGCGCAAGGCGGCGGCGCGCTCGGTGCGTGCATGGTCGAGCCGGGCCTGCGCGGCGGCCGCTTCGCGCTCGCGCCATGCGCTGTAGACCGTCCAGCCGCCGGTGCAAGTGCGCAGGCGGCCGTCGGGCGTGATCTCGGCGATGCGGTCCATGCCCTCCAGCAGTTCGCGGTCGTGGCTCGCGACAACGGCCGTGCCGCGCCACGCGGCAAGCTGCTCGCGCAGCCAGCGCCGCGCACCGGCGTCGAGGTGGTTGGTGGGCTCGTCGAGCAGCAAGGCGTCGGCGCCTGAAAGGAACGCGCCGAGCAGCGCCACGCGCGTGCGCTCGCCGCCGCTCAGGCCATCGGCCGGCCGATGCGGCGCGAGCACAAGGCCGGCGGCTTCGAGCGCCGCGGCAAGGCGGGCCGACAGGTCCCAGTGGCCTTCCGCGGCGTCGAAATCGGACGGTGCCGTGCTGCCGGCCTCGATGCGCGCGAGCGCGGCCAGCGGCTGCGCGAGGCCGGCCAGGTCGGCCACGCTGGCATCCGGTGCCGTTGCGATGTGCTGCGGCACATGCGCCAGCCGCGCCGGCCGCAGCACCACGCCGGCGCTGGGCCAGGCATGGCCCGCCAGCAGCGCCATGAGCCGCGACTTGCCCGCGCCGTTGTTTCCCACGAGGCCGATGCGGCCGGGTGGGAAGGTCTGGTCGATGTCGTCGAACAGCACGCGCCCGTCGGGCAGCACGAGGCCCACGTGGCGGAGCGCGAAACCTTGAGCGGAAGAAGAGAACGAAGCGTCCGGGCCTGCAGCCGGACGCGCGATGCGTTTGCGATGAGCCATGCGCGGCCCTCCGATGAGTTCGTTGTGGAGCGATGCAAGAAGGCTTGCATCGCAGCGAATCAGGAGAGGCTCAAAGGCGCATTTCGGGGGGACGCTCCGCAATCAAAAAAACAAGACGGGCAACTCGCCCGGCCCCGGCTTGGAAGACCGGTGCCTGCAAAGGTTCCCGGCGGGGTGCGACCGATTGCGATCGATCGCGATCCGTTGCGGTCAGCCGCGCTGCAACAGCGCCGGCACCGCCGACGCCAGCATCGCCAGGCCCGAGGCGGTCAGCAGGCTCAGCACCAGCTTGCGGAACGCCGCCTCGCTGATGCCGATGTACAGGCGCGCGCCGAGCAGCACCGGCACCGCGACGGCCAGCGCCACGAGCCCGAGCAGCGGCACGGTCGAGCGCGAGATGCTGCCGCTGGCCAGGTGGATCGCGAACGCCACCATCAGCATCGAGAGATTGAAGTTCTGGATCACCGCGCGCTGCGTGTCGCGCTGGAAACCGCGCAAGGTGCACCAGAGCGTGGGAATGGTCCCCGAGAAGCCGCCGATGCCGGCCATCGCGCCGCCGATCGCACCGGCCACGCCGTCGGCCACGCGGCCGCCGAACGCCACCTTGGGCAGGTGCTGCGACAGCAGCATCGCCGGACACCACAGCACCAGCAGCACGCCCAGGCACAGCTTGAAAAGCACGAGGTCGAGGTGCGGCAGCAGCCAGACACCGAACGGCACGCCCACCAGGCCGCCGAGCACGAAGGGCCAGAGCAGGCTTTTGTCGAAAGAGCGCCGGACCGTGAGCGCTGCGATCACCTGCCCCGTCAGCGCGCCGAACAGCGCGAGCACCGCGGCCAGTTGCGGCTCCAGCGTCTAGGCCCAGACCGACATGGCCACCAGGCCGAACGCGAAGCCCGAGAGGCCTTGTACGTATCCCGCCAGCACCGCGCCGAGGATCACGTAGACATACAAGGCTTGCATGCGGCCGATGATATCGGCCGCCCTGCGGGAAACAGTCTCAGGCCGAAGCCGGCACCAGCGCCGTGCGGCGCACGCGGCGCACGTTGAAGGCGCTGGCAATCAGCACGCCCTGCACCAGCGCCAGGCCGACGATCACGCTGGTGTACTGGCCGTGGTCCATCAGCCGGCCGAACACGAGCGGTGCCACGGCCTGGCCGATGTCGAGCCCGGCGTAGACCACGCCGTACACGCGACCGGTGGCGTTGGGCGGGGTCGACTTCTTCACCAGCAGGTCGCGCGAGGGGCCGGCCACGCCGGAGACGAAGCCCATGGCGCCGAACAGCACCGGCACCACGATCGGCGGGAAGTCCGCGAAGGCCAGCACCAGCGCCAGCGTGGCCGCCACGCCGAATCCCGCGCCCACGATGCGCTCGCAGCGCGACGGGTCCGACGCCAGGAAGCCGCCGAACACCATGCCGACCGCGCTGGCCACCATGTAGACCGTGAGGCACATCGCCACCAGCGCGACCGGCACCGCATGCAGATGGCCCGCGGCCACCGGCGCGAAGGTCTGCACCACGCTGATCACGGCGGCATAGAAGAAGAAGAAACCGAAGCACATCCACACGGCGGGGATGCGCAGGAAGTCGAAGTCGCCGCCGGCCTGCGCGGCCGTGCCCTGCCCCGTGGCCTTGTGCACCGCCGCCGCGTCGAGCGACAGCACGCTGCGGTAGACCCACAGCACCAGCAGCACCACGATGGCCACCGCGCCGGCCGAGGCCAGCGCCACGCGCCACGAGAAGGCGATGGCAATCGGCACCACGAAGGCCGGCGCCAGCGCCCAGCCCAGGCTGCCGGTGATGCCGTGCACGCTGTAGGCATGGCCCAGGCGCGTGGGCGCCACCTTGCGGTTGAACAGCGTGTAGTCCACCGGGTGGAACACGCCGTTGCCGATGCCGCCGACCACCGCGCACGCCAGCAGCATCCAGTAGCTCTGCGCCGCGGCATAGCCGAAGGCCGCGAGGCCCAGCGCGCCGAGCCCCACGAACAGCACCGGGCGCGGGCCCAGCTTGTCGACGATGAAGCCCGAGGCCGCCTGCACGATGCACGAGACCACGAAGAACACCGTGAGCACCGCGCCCAGCTCGACGTAGCTCACGTTGAACGCGTCCTTGAGCCAGGGGAACAGGGGCGCCAGGATGAGCTGGCTGAAATGGCTGACCGCATGGGCCAGGCCGACCAGCCCGATCAGCTTGGCGTCGGTGCGCAAGGTGGTGGGAGGAACGGCGGTCGAGGAGGCTGTCGAGGAGGTGGAGGACATGGATTGCTACAAAAAACCGGGGCAGGCAGCGATGCTATGCGCCGGGGACGCGGCAGAATGGCGATACAGCGACAACATTTGTCGAAACCATGCCAAGCGCCGCCTCAACCTCCTCCGCGAACCCCGCGATCCCCGCGAACCTTGCGAACGCAGCGACCACCGCGGCGGCTGCCTCCGCGGAGCACGCCAGGCCACGCGGCGTGGCCACCGCCCCCGCGAACAGCGTCGGCCCGCTCACGCCCCACCTCTACGCCCCCGACGCGGTGCGCCCGCTGCGCGCCAAGGAGCACTTCCTGAGCGCCGACACGCTGGTCGAGCTGCACCAGCACCCGTGGCCGCAGCTCACCTTTTCGACCCGCGGCGTGATCCGCCTGAGCACGCAGGACGGCAGCTACATCGTGCCGCCCTCGCGCGCGCTCTGGGTGCCGGCCAACATGCCGCACAGCATCACGCTGATCGAGGACGCCGAGCTGCGCACCGTGTACCTGCACGCCTGGATCGCGCCGACCTGGGAAAAATGCGAGGTGCTGGAGATCAGCCCGCTGCTGCGCGCGCTCATGCTCGCGCTCGACACCACGCCCGACGGCCTGCCGCCGGCCGACCCGCACGCGCCGCAGCGCGAACGCATGATCGCGCCGCTGCTGGTCGACGAGGTGGAGCGCGCCACGCAGATCCGCATCGACGTGCCGCTGCCCACCGACAAGCGCCTGCGCCAGCTGTGCGAGGCGCTGCTGCGCAACCCGGCCGACCGCGCCACGCTGGCCGAACGCGCGGCCACCATCGGCGCCAGCGAGCGCACGGTGGCGCGCCTGTTTCGCGACCAGCTCGGCATGAGCTGGCAGCAATGGCGCCAGCAGGCCGTGATGGCGCATGCGCTGCCGCTGCTCGCGCGCGGCATGGCGGTGAGCCAGGTGGCGGCGGCCAGCGGCTACGCCACCGACAGCGCCTTCTGCGCCATGTTCAAGGCGGCCACGGGCCGCTCGCCGACCTCGTTCCAGCACCGCAAGCGCGCCGCCACCGCCTGAAGCGGCGGGGCGTTCACAGGGGCGCCCACGTCGCATCGGACGGCGCACTGGACGGCGCGCCACGCCGCTCTGGCAAGATCGCGCTCGACACCATGCACTCACAGATTCCCCTGCACATGGCGCCGGAGGCCCGGCCTTCGACGTGGACCGCCGACATCTGGCTGCGCATGCGCCGCCATTTCCTGCTGAAGGCGATGGGCACCACGGTCTTCACGTGGCTCTTCTTCATCGGCTACTTCCACCTGCTGCGCAACCCGGCGTTCCCGGTCGCGGTGATGCCGCTCACGGCGCTGGACCACCTGATTCCGTTCCAGCCCTACACGCTCGGCGCCTACCTGTCGCTGTGGGTGTACGTGGGCGTGGCGCCGGGGCTGCAGCTGACCTTCAAGGAACTGGTGGTCTACGGGCTGTGGATCGGGGGGCTGTGCATGACCGGCCTGGGTCTCTTCTATTTCTGGCCGACGCAGATACCGCCGCTGTCGATCGACGTCTCGGGCTATCCGGGCTTCGCGATGCTGCAGGGCGTGGATGCGGCGGGCAACGCCTGCCCGTCGATGCACGTGGCCGTGGCCATCTTCACCGCCGTCCGCGTCGAGCACCTGCTGCGCGAGGCGCGCACGCCGGTCATGTGGCGCGTGCTGAACTGGGCGTGGTTCGCCGCCATCGCCTATTCGACACTGGCCGTGAAGCAGCACGTGGTGCTCGACGTGGTGGCCGGCGCGCTGCTGGGCCTGGCCTTTGCGTTGCCCTCGCTGCGCTGGCGGCCGGGAAAGCGCCGCCAAGGGATGTCCCTCGGGTGAGAGCGGATATCATCGGCAATCATTGATCACAATCACCACTGGCCGACGAGGAAGGGATCGATTCAACGGCACACCCTGAACGGGTGGCGATCGATCAGCGGCACATGACGACGACAGGCATTGCACGATGAGTTCGCTGAAGGAATTGCAGGACCTGATCCACGAGAAGTACGGCATCGAACCGTCGAAGCTCGACCCTCAGGCATCGATGAGGGAAACCGGCGGGCTCGACTCGCTCGCCCTCGCCGAGTTTCTCTTCGCCATCGAAGACCATTTCGGCATCACCATGCCCGACGAAGACGCGAACATCGACACCCTGGCCGAACTCGCGCTGCTGGTCGACAAGGTCCGGGCCGCGAAGACAGCGTGAACCACCAGGTCGCCGTCACCGGTCTGGGCGTCGTGGCGCCGCACGGCGACGAGCCCGGCGCCCTGTTCGAGGCCCTGTTGCAAGGCCGCTCGGCCATCCAGCCCGTCTTTCCCGACCTGCCCAAGCCTGCCGCCGCGGCCACCGTCGCCTTCGACGAGACGCGCTGGTTCACCAAGCTGCAGCTCGCCGGCGTCGACCGCGTGAGCCAACTGGCCGTGGCTGCCGCCGACCTGGCGATGCGCGACGCGGGCCTGGCCGCCGGCAGTGCCGACCCCGAGCGCATCGGCGTCTTCGCCGGTTGCGGCATGGGCGGCGCGGCGGCGCTGGAGGCCGCCTACCGCGGCAACGGCCGCGTGTCGCCGCTCACCATTCCGGCCTTCATGCCCAACGCACCGGCCGCCCACGTGGCCATGCGCCAGGGCGTGCAAGGCCCCGTGCTCACCTACTCCGTGGCCTGCGCCTCGTCGTCCGCGGCGATCGCCGAAGCGGCCAAGGCGGTGCAGCGCGGCGAAGTCGACATCGCCATTGCCGGCGGCAGCGAAGCGCTGATCGTGCCCGGCGTGGTCGTGGCCTGGCAGGCCATGCAGACGCTGGCCACCTTCCAGCCCGGTGAAGCCGGCAGCGCGGTGCGGCCTTTCGCGGCCGACCGCAGCGGCTTCGCGCTTGGCGAAGGCGCGGCCTTCCTGATTCTCGAATCGGCCGAGCGCGCCCGCGCGCGCGGCGCCCGCAGCTACGCCACGCTGGCCGGCTGGGGCCTGAGCAGCGACGCCACCCACCTCACCAAACCCGACGCCCCGGGCCAGGCCCGCGCCCTGCGCACCGCCTTGCGCCTGGCTGGCCTGCAGCCGCGCGACGTGGGCTACTGCAACGCGCACGGCACGGCCACGCGCATCGGCGACGTGGTCGAGCGCAACGCGCTGGCCGACGTGTGGGGCAGCGACTTCGACGCATTGCGCGTCAGCTCGACCAAGGCCCTGCACGGCCACATGCTGGGTGCGGCGGGTGCCATCGAGGCGCTCATCACCGTGCTGGCGCTGCACAACCGGCAACTGCCGCCGAACGCGCACTGCGCGCAGGCCGATGCGGCGTGCCCGCTGAACCTGGTGGCGCCCGGCGACACCGCGGCGCCGTCGCTCGAAGCCGCCATCAGCAACTCATTCGCCTTCGGCGGCACGAACTCCGTGCTGCTGTTCCGCCGCGCGGCCTAGCCCTGCGGCCCGGCCGCCGCCGCGCGCAGCCACACCACGAAGGCGCTCACCAGCGCATCGTCCGTGCGACTGGGCGCCACGAACACGCTGTAGCCCCGGCTCGATGGCGCCCGGTGCGGACAGGCCAGCACCAGTTCGCCCGTGCGCAGTTCGCGCTCGACGAAGTACTCGGGCACCAGCCCCACGCCCAGGTCGGCGCGCACCGCCGCAACCAGCGACGAGAACAGGTCGAAGCGGTGGCCCGCCACCAGGTTGTCCGGCGCGCGCGCATGCGCCGTCTGGGCAAACCACTCTTCCCACGCGCCCATGCGCGTGCGCAGCTGCAGCAGCGGCGCGGCCCGGAAGTCGCCGCGCGCCATGGCCGCGCGGCCCTTCGCCTTCGGCGAGCACACGGCCACGCACGACTCGCCCATCAGCGGCTGCGCGTTGGCACCGGGCCACACCGCGTCGTCGTACTGCACGCCCACGTCGAAAGGCACGTCGTCCATGTAGAGGCCGGTCGGGAACACCTGCAGGTGCAGGCTGCAGCCCGGGTGCTGCGCAATGAATTCCGGCAACCGCGGCGTGAGCCAGCCTTCGGCCAGCACCGGCACCGCGCCCACCAGCAGGCGCAGGCCGTCGGTGCGCTGCGCCATGGCTTCGAGCGTGTGGTTCTGCAGGCGCAGCAGGTCACCGGCAATCTGCCCGTGGTAGCGCCGCCCGGCCTCGGTGAGCTCGCTGCCGCGCGCGGTGCGCTGCACCAGCCGCACGCCGATCTGCGATTCGAGCAGCCGCAGCTGCTGGCTCACCGCGCTGTGCGTGAGGCACAGCTCCTCCGCGGCCTTGCCCACGCCGTGGTGGCGCGCGACCGCGTCGAAGATCAGCAGCGCGCGGGTGCTGGGGATGTGGCGGCGCATGGTGACCATGGAAGATTGACGAGGGTGGATTGAAGCGGGTGAAGCAGGTGAAGCAGATGAAGCGGGCGCGTCGTTAGAAAAACTGACGACGCCTAAGATTAAACCAGAGCAGGCGCCTAGCACACTCGCAAGAATTGCTGACGACGCCGCGCCGGCGGCGCGCCCCCTTGCCCGTTTTTTGTCTCACTTCCCAGGACTCCTGCCCACCATGTCTCGTCCAGCGCCCCTTCGCCCTCTGCGGTCCCTTCGCCTCGCCCCGCTCGTGCTGGCCATCGCATCCGCCGCGGCCGGCCTCGCCCATGCCCAGACCGGCGCCGTCGCGGCCACGCCCGCGCAGGTGCGCCCCGACGTCGACAAGGCCTACACCCAGCTGATGGCCTCGCCCGCCATCCAGAAACTGCTGGACGCAGTCAAGGCCGACCACGACCGCTCGGTCGAAGACCTGAAGATGCTCACCGAGATCGAGGCCCCTCCCTTCAAGGAACAGAAACGCGCCGAAGCCTTCCTCGCGCGCATGAAGGCGCTGGGCCTGGCCGACGCGAAGATCGATGCCGAAGGCAACGTGGTCGGCCTGCGCAAGGGCACGGGCAACGGGCCGAAGCTGCTCATCTCGGCCCACCTGGACACCGTGTTCCCCGCCGGCACCGACGTGAAGGTGAAGGAGCGCGACGGCAAGCTCCATGCGCCGGGCATCTCCGACGACACGCGCGGCCTGTCGGTGCTGCTGTCGTGGCTCAAGGTACTGAACGACAACAAGGTGCAGACCGTGGGCGACCTGCTGTTCGTGGGCAACGTGGGCGAGGAAGAACTCGGCAACCTGCGCGGCATCAAGGCCATCTTCCGCGACAACCTCGACATCGACGGCATGGTCGGCCTGGAGCCCGCGCCCGAAGGCACGGTGCTGATGCTGGGCACCGGCTCGCACCGCTACGAAGTGACCTTCAAGGGCCCGGGCGGCCACAGCTTCGGCGCCTTCGGCCAGGTGCCCAGCGCCATCCACGGCATGGGCCGCGCCATCGCCAAGATCGCCGACGTGCGCACGCCGACCTTCCCCAAGACCACCTTCACGGTCGGCACGGTCGGCGGCGGCACTTCGGTCAACACCATCGCGCCCGACGCGCGCATGGCGGTGGACATCCGCTCCGACGAGATGGCGCCGCTGCTCGAAACCGAAAAGAAGATCCTGGCCGCCATCGACGAAGCCGTGGTCGAGGAAAACAAGCGCTGGGGCGTGACCACGCTGAGCGTGAGCACCAAGCTCATCGGCGACCGCCCGGGTGGCCGCACGCAGTCGGACACGGTGATCGTCGAGGCCGCCACGCGCTCGAACACGGCCTTCGGCCACAAGACGCTGCTGACCGGCGCCAGCACCGACGCCAACGTGCCCATGTCGCTGGGCATCCCGGCCATCATCATCGGCGGCGGCGGCAAGACCGGCGGCTTCCATGCACTGAGCGAATGGATCGACGTGACCGACGGCTGGAAGGGCGCGCAGAACTCGCTGGTGACGGTGCTGGGCCTGGTGGGCGTGCAGGGCACGAGCACGCCGCTGCTGGAGAAGCGCCCCGCGCGCACCAAGTAAGAAACAGGAGGGCAAAGCGGACAAACAGGCAGCCCGGGCGGTCTTCGCCCCCTGCCGCGTCCGTTATGCTGGTGGCCGCTTCCCACAGGAGACCACCATGCATGCTCGCTCCACCCTCATTGCCCTCGCCCTGCTCGCCGCGGGCGCCTCGGCGCAGGCCAACAACCTGCTCGACCAGCTGAAGGAAAAGGCCGGCGAAGCCGCCGGCGCCAACGCGCAATCCACGCAGGGCGCGCAAGGCGGCGGTGCCGCCTCCGCGCTCGGCAACCTCGGCTTCAAGATGCCCGCCATCGGCTCCAGCACCATGGGCAACGCGGCCGGCGTGCTGCAGTACTGCGTGAAGAACAACTACCTGGGCGGCGACGCGGCCTCGGTGAAAGACAAGCTGCTCGCCAAGATCACCGGCCAGAAGCCGCAGGAAACCGGCTTCAACAGCGGCGCCAAGGGCCTGCTCAAGGGCGGCGACGGCCAGACGCTGAACTTCAAGCTGCTGTCCTCCAAGGTCAAGACCAAGGCCTGCGACTACGTGCTGAAGAACGCCACTTCGCTGATCTGATCCCTGCAGGCGGCTCGCCCGTTCCCCGCGCGGCGCACCGCGCACGGGCCTGCCGCCATTTTTTCGCGCGCTTTCGTGCGCCCGCAAACGTCCATGACCCCGGCTGCCCCCTCTCCCTCCCTTCGCCAGCGCCTCGCGCGCTGGGTTCCCTGCCTCGCCTGGCCGCGCCCTTCCGCCGCGCTGCTGCGCAACGAGGCGATGGCCGGCATCACCGTGGCGCTGATGGTCATCCCGCAAGGCGTGGCGTATGCCGCGCTGGCCGGCATGCCGCTGGTGACGGGCGTGTACGCGGCGCTGTTCCCGGCGCTCATCGCGGTGATGTTCAGTTCGTCGCAGCGGCTGTCGGTCGGGCCCACGGCGCTCACCAGCCTGCTGGTCGGCGCCTCGCTCGCGCCGCTGGCGGTGGCCGGCAGCGACGAGTGGGTGGCCATGGCGGTGTGCCTCACGCTGATGTCCGGCACCATCCAGATCGTGCTGGGCGCGGGGCGCTTCGGCTGGCTGCTGCGGCTGGTCAACTCGCCGGTGCTCATCGGCTTCACGCAGGGCGCGGCGGTGCTGATCGCCATCTCGCAGCTGCCCGCGCTGCTGGGCTTCACGGGCCGCACCATTCCTCAGGTGCTGCAAGGCGGGCCGCTGCCCGACCTGGTGGCCATCGCCTTCGGGCTGGGCAGCATCGCGGTGCTGTGGCTCGGCAAGCGCATGCTGCCGCGCTTTCCGACCACCATGGCGCTGGTGGCCGGCGCGGCCGCCATCAGCTGGGGGGTCGACTACGCGCTGCGCGGCGGCGCGGTGGTGGGCAGCCTGCCTTCGGGCCTGCCCTCGTTCTACTGGCCCGGCCTGCTGCCGCTGGGCACCTTCAGCGCGCTGGTGCTGCCGGCGCTGATGATCACGCTGGTGAGCTTCCTGGAAACCGCGTCGAGCGCCAAGGTCGACAACGCGCGCGCCGGCACGCTGTGGAACGAAAACCAGGACCTGATCGGCCAGGGCCTGGCCAAGCTGGCCTCGGGCTTCACGGGCGCCTTTCCCACCAGCTCGTCGTTCTCGCGCTCGGCCATCACGCTGTATGCGGGCGCGCAGACCGGCTGGGCGACGCTGTTCAGCGTGGTGGTGGTGGCCGGCGCGCTGCTGTGGCTCATGCCGCTGCTGTACCACGTGCCGCAGGCGGTGCTGGCGGCGGTGGTGGTCACGGCCATCCTGGGGCTGGTGAAGCCGGCGAGCTTCAAGGCGCTGTGGCGCGTGTCGCGCATCGAGGCCGGCATCGCCTTCGGCACCTTCGTGCTGACCATCGCAACGGCGCCCAGCATCTACTGGGGCGTGCTGGGCGGCCTGCTGGCCAGCATGGCGCACTACATGTATCGCCACCTGCACCCGCGCATCATCGAAGTGGGCCTGCACCCCGACGGCAGCCTGCGCGACCGCAACCTGTGGAAGCTGCCGCCGCTGGCGCCGCAGCTCTATGCGCTGCGCATGGACGCCGAGCTCGACTTCGCCTCGGCCTCCACGCTCGAGCGCGCGCTCACCGTGGCGCTGGCCGAGCGGCCCGAGCTCACCGACGTGTGCCTGTTCGCGCAGCCCATCAACCGCATCGACATCACCGGCGCCGAGGTGTTCGGCTCGATCCGCCGGATGATGGAAGCCAAGGGCGTGCGCCTGCACCTGAGCGGCCTCAAGCTGCCGGCCCTGCAGGTGCTGGAACGCGCGGGCCTGCTGGCGCCGGGGCCGATGCTCTTCAGCTACCGCACCGACGGCGAGGCGCTCGCAGCGCTGATGCCGCGCATCGACGTGCCGGTGAACGAGCCCACCGCCGTCTGATCCCCGCCCGAGCCCTCGCCGCCGATGAAAACCACCATCGAAGAACTGGTCGCCTTCCGCACGGTGGTGGACACGGGCTCGATCACGGCCGCCTCCGAGCAGCTCGCGCAGACCGTCTCGGGCATCAGCCGCGCGCTCAGCCGGCTCGAGCAGAAGCTGGACACCACGCTGCTGCGCCGCACCACGCGCCGGCTCGAGCTCACCGAGGAAGGCGCCGCCTTCCTGCAGCGCACGCGCGCCATCCTGGACGCCATCGACGACGCCGAGGAGCAGATGGCCGCGCGCCGCCAGCAGCCGGCCGGCCGGCTGCGCGTGAACGCGGCCTCGCCTTTCATGCTGCACGCCATCGTGCCGCTGGTGCCGGAGTTCCGGCAGCTCTGCCCGCAGATCGACCTCGAGCTGGACACCGACGACCTGCCCATCGACCTGCTGGAGCGGCGCACCGACATCGCCATTCGCATCGGCCCGCTGCGCGACTCCACGCTGCATGCGCGCCCGCTCGGCACGCACCGTTTGCGCGTGCTGGCCAGCCCCGCGTACCTCGAGGCGCACGGCAAGCCGCGCAAGGTGGAAGACCTGGCCGGGCATGCGCTGCTGGGCTTCACCCAGCCCGAGTCGCTCAACCGCTGGCCGCTGCGCGGCGTGCACGGCGACGAATGGACCATCGCGCCCGCGGTGATGGCCTCCAGCGGCGAGACGCTGCGCCAGCTGGCGCTGGCCGGCGTGGGCATCGTGTGCCTGTCGGACTTCATGACGATCGCCGACCGCGCAAGCGGCGCGCTGGTGCAGGTGCTGGCCAAGGAGACGGCGGACGTGCGCCAGCCCGTCAACGCGGTGTACTACCGCAACACGCAGCTGTCGGCGCGCATCACTTCGTTCCTGGACTTTCTCTCGCAGCGCATGACCTGAGCGGCGGCCACGCCCCGGGGCTCACCGTACGGCGATCTACTGCGGCTGCTTCGGCGTGAAGCGCTCGACCGCGGCCGAGGCGATCTCGTAGCCGCTCACGCCCATGTCCGCCGACGCGTAGCGCGCCGCCTTCAGCGTGCCGCTCACGTACACCGTGTCCATCGCATGCAGGCCCTTGACGGGCGCGGGCGCGATCACGTGCACGATCTGGTTGGCGGGCGGCGGCGGGGTGTGGATGCAGGCGCCGAAGTACGGCACCAGGAGGAACTCGCGAATGCCGTCCTGCGTGGCGTCCAGCGGCACCACGAAGCCCGCGAGCTTGCCGGGCTTGCCGTCGAGCGCCACGTTCACCGGCGCGTTGTCCCAGACGGCGCGCATCTCGTCGAGCATCTGGATCGCGCGCGGATCGTTGTCGCGCAGCGCCTCCAGGCTGATGTTGCGGTAGCGCCTGGTCGGGTCCCAGCTCTTGGGAATCAGCTCTTCCCACTTGAGCTCGGCCGCCGCGCCGGTTGCCGATGCGCTCGCGCCGTGTGCCGAGTCCGGCCCGCAGCCGCCCAGGAGTGCCGCGGCCGGTGCCAGGAAAAGCGCGGACAGCAGGACACGCGAAAAGAACCTTCTCATGACCCCGATTGTGCTTGGCGCATGTGTCAAGCCGGTAAAGCAGGGTCTTTGGCACTCATTTCCTCCCAGATCACACAAATTCATTGCAACGCGCCAGAATGCCGCACCACGACACGAGGAGCTCCGCATGGCACCCACTGGATGGCTGGGACTCACGTCCCTCGGCACGGTTCACACGGCGATCAGCCTGGTCGCAGTCGCAGCGGGGCTCTGGGCCCTGTTGCGCTACAAAGAGATCACGATGCGCTCCGGCCTCGGCCGGGTGTTCGTCTGGACCACCGTGCTCACCTGCCTCACCGGCTTCGGCATCTTCCAGCACGGCGGCTTCGGCAAGCCGCATGCGCTGGGCATTATCACGCTGGTGGCGCTCGCGGTGGGTGCGCTGGCGGGCCGCGGCGCGCTCTTCGGCAAGTCCGCGCGCTACGTCGAGGCCATCGCGTTCTCGGCCAGCTTTCTCTTCCACTGGATCCCGGCCTTCACCGAGACGCTGACGCGCCTGCCGCTGGGCGCGCCGGTGTTGTCGAGCCCGGACGCGCCCGCGCTCAAGGCGATCACGGGCGTGCTGTTCGTGCTGTACCTGGTGGGCGTGGGGCTGCAGGTTCGGCGCTTGCGCGGCGGTGCGGGCATCGCCCCGCTCGCCACGCCGGCCAGCCCCTGAAGGCCACCGGAAGCCACTGAACACGGGGTGCGCTCGGCACCCTGAGCGGCTCAGGTGCCCGTGAAGCGCGGCGGCCGCTTCTCGGCCCACGCGCGCTGGCCTTCGCGCAAATCGGCCGATTCGGCGGCGCGCACCATGTCGCCGCGCAACTCGCCTTCGTCGAGCGTGCCGCGCGCGATGCGGTTCAGGTGCTTCTTCATGCCGATCAATGCAATGGGCGCCATCGCCGCGAGCGTGCCGGCCAGCCCTTGCGCCGCCGCGGCCAGCTCCGTCGCGGGCACCAGGTGGGTGAGAAAGCCGATGGCCTTCATCTCCTGGGCGTCGATGCGCTCGGCCGTGAGGAACAGCCGCTTGGCGTTGTCCAGCCCGAGCCGGCTCACGTAGCGCTCCAGCCCGCGCTGGTAGAAGTGCAGGCCCAGCCGCGCGGCCGGCATGAACATGTCGATGCCCTGCGCGCCAAGGCGGAAGTCGCAGGCCAGCGCGAAGTCGGTCGCGCCGCCGTAGACGCTGCCCTGCAGCAGGGCCAGCGTCACGGGCCGCGCGTCTTCCATCGCGTTCACCACCTCGTCGAAGGCCACGTGGCGCGACGCGCCGATGCGCCCGATGTCGTAGCCGCTGCTGAAGTACTTGCCCTGCGCCTGCAGCACGAGCACCAGCACCTCGGGCCGTGCATTCACCGTCTCGATGTGCGCCGCAATGGCCGCGAGGTCGTCGGGCTCCAGGCGGTTGGCCTGCCCGGGGCGCCGCAGCGTGATGCGCGCCACCGCGCCGTCGATCGTCAGTCCGGGAATGTCCATGCTCAATGTCCTTTGAAAACCGGGGTGCGCTTGTCCATGAAGGCGCGGCGGCCCTCGCGGTAGTCGTCGCTGTCGAAGCAGCGGTCGACCAGCGGCGCGAGGGCGTCGGCCTCGGGCGTGGCCGAGTAGCTCTCGAACACGCGCACCGCCGCCTTGGCGGCGTGCACCGTGAGCGGCGCGTTGGCGGCGATGCCGAGCGCGTACGTGCGCACCGTCTCGGCCAGCCGCCCGTCTTCCACCACGGTGTTCACCAGGCCGATGCGCAGCGCCTCGTCCGCCGCGAGGAAGCGCGCGCTGAAAAGAATGTCCTTCGCGGCCGACGGCCCCACCAGCCGCGCCAGCGCCGCGATGCCCGCGTACTCGTAGCCCAGTCCCAGCCTGGCCGCCGGAATGCCGAAGCGCGAGCCGGCGGTGGCAAAGCGGATGTCCGCCGTCAGCGCCAATGCGAGCCCCCCGCCGATGCAGAAGCCTTCGATCATCGCGACCAGCGGCTTGCTCAGCTGCGCGAGCCCCTGCTGGCCGCGCGCGGCGATCCTGCCGTAGGCTTCCTTCTGCTCGGCATTGGCGCGGAACTGCTCGAACTCGGAGATGTCGGCACCCGCCGCGAACGACTTGCCGCCCGCCCCGCGCATCACCACGACGCGCACCTCGGGGTCGGCCTCGAAGGCCTGCGCCGCATCGCCCAGGCCCTTCCACATCTCCAGCGACACCGCGTTGCGGCGCTCGGGATTGTTGAAGGTGAGCCAGCCCACGCCGTCTTCCACCTCGGCCACGATCTTCGGCGTGGCCAGCGCCAGGCGGCGTGCAATGCGCGCGCTCATGCCACGGCCCCCGCGGCATGCATCGCCTCGATGGCGCCCGCGTCGTAGCCCAGTTCGCCCAGCAAGGCGTCGCACTGCTCGCCCGGGTCGGGGCCCGCGTGGTGAAAGTGCTCGGGATGCGCGAAGGCCGACAGGTTGATCGGCGAACGCAGCAGCGCCAGCTCGCCCAGCGCGGGGTGCGTGGCCGGGCGCGTCATGCGCAGGTGCCTGACCTGCGGGTCCTCGAATGCCTGCCCGATGTCGTAGATCGGCCCGCAGGGCACGCCCGCCGGGTTGAGCCGCGCCACCAGCTCGGCGGTGTCGAAGCGCGAGGTCAGCGCGTTGATGTCGGCGTCGAGCTGCACGCGGTGCGCGAAGCGCGAAGCGGGCTCGCGGTAGTCGGGGTGCGCGAGCAGCGAGCCCCCGTCCAGCGCCTCGCAGAAGCCGGCCCACATGCGGTCGGTGCTGGCGGCGATGTTGATCATGCCGTCGCGCGCGCGGTAGGTACCCATGGGCGCGAGCGTGGGGTGCGAGTTGCCCTGCTGCGCGGCCACCTCGCCGTCGACCGTGTAGCGCGCGGCCTGGAAATCGAGCTTGTTGAGCATGCTCTCCAGCAGCGAGGTGTGCACCCATTGGCCCTCGCCCGTGTGCTCGCGGTGCAGCAGCGCCAGCAGGATGCCCTGCCCCAGGAACATGCCCGCCGTGGTGTCCGAGATGGCGATGCCCACGCGCACCGGCCCGCGCCCCGGCTCGCCGGTGACAGAGCTCAGCCCGCACATGCCCTGCACGATCTGGTCGACGCCGGGCCGGTCGCTGTACGGGCCGTCCTGCCCGAAGCCCGAGATGCTCGCCAGGATGATGCGCGGATTCAGGCGCCGCAGCTGCTCGTAGGTCAGGCCCAGGCGCTCCTTCACGTCGGCGCGGAAGTTCTCGACCACCACGTCGCTGCGCGCGATGAGCCGGCGCAGCACCTCGGCGCCCTGCGGCTTCTTGAGGTCCAGGCACACGCTGCGCTTGTTGCGGTGCAGGTTCTGCTCGTCGGAGCCGCGCCGGCGGCCGGTGACGGAGCCGCGGTCCGACGGCGGGTCGACGCGCGTGACGTCGGCGCCCCAGTCGGCCAGCAGCCGCACGGCGGTGGGGCCGGCGCGCGCGATGCTCAGGTCGAGCACCTTGTAGCGGGACAGCGGCAGTTCGGCGCGGGGGGCATCGGGCATCGCGGCGGGCACTCCACGGTTGGCGTGGTCGGTGTGGTCCGCGTGGTCGGTGAAGGCATTCATCAGTGCGCCCCCCAGTACTCGCGAAACGCCTTGCGCGGATCGTCCTGCGCGCCCGTGCGGCTGCTGTCGCCCTCGAAGACGAGCGTGCCGCGCTGCGCCACCGAGTACGCGGGCCAGCGCGGCGTTCGCGCGTTGTTCGGGTCGCCGGTGGCGGCAAACGCCACCCAGGCGCCGGCCAGCTGGTCGGCCAGCCGCACGTTTTCCGCGCTCGGGCCGTTCAGCCCGTTGCGGATGTCGTGCAGGCTCGGCCCGATGTCGGTGCCGTGCGGCGCGCCGTAGCGCCCGCCATAGGCCGGGCTGGCGATCTTCCACAGGTAGGCGTAGGCCGGCGCCGCACCGGCGGCCGCCTTGCGCCCGGCCTGCACCTGCGCGGCGCGGCGAAAGCTCATGTCGGTGTCGATGCGCGCCTGCAGCACGTAGGGCGACGCGGCCGGGTCTTCGTCGCGGTACATCGCGAGCACCTTGCGCGCATCGCCGCCCGCGCGGGCCTCCACGAACCTGAGCAGCCCCGCTTCGTCGAGGTTGAAATTGACCATGCGGTAGGCGCGCTCGTCCAGCACGGTGCCCACGATCATCGGCACCTCGGCCGAGAGCGCCGGCGCGTCGGGGTCGAAGGGATGGCGCGCAATGGCCGTGCCGTCGAGCACGGGCGAGAACGAGCGCGGCGCCTCGCCCTTGGCGCGGTCGGCCTCCTCCATCGTCACCTGCGCGGCCAGCAGCGTGTGCATCGGCAGCGACTGCAGCTGGCGCAGCGGGTCCTTGCCGATGCCGAGCGCGGCCACGAATTCGCTGGCCGCCCTGCGCGAGGCGTCCTGCGGCGTCACGCGCAGGGCCGAGCCGCTCATCACGCCGGCGCGGTGGAACAGGCCGCGCGCCGAAGGCATCGCCATCAGCGTGCTGGTCTTCAGGCCGCCGCCCGACTGGCCGAACACCAGCACGCGCGACGCATCGCCGCCGAAGGCCGCGATGTTCTCCTTGATCCAGCCGAGCGCGGCCACGATGTCGAGCATGCCCACCGCGCCCGACTGCGCATGGCGCGCGCCGCCGAGCTCCGACAGGTCGAGGAAGCCGAACGAACCGAGCCGGTGGTTGAGCGTGACCACCACCGCGTCGCCGAAGCGCGCCAGCATCTCGCCGTCGAACTGCGCGGAGTTGCCCGAGCCCGCGTAGTAGCCGCCGCCGTGCAGGTGCACCATCACCGGCCGCCTGGCGGCATGGCCGCTGCTGGCCGAAGCCGAGGGCGTCCAGATGTTCATCACCAGGCAGTCTTCACCCATGCCGCCGGGCTGCAGGTCGTACATGATCAGGTCGGCATAGGCGCGCCGGCGGTCGGCCGGCATCTGCGGCGCGTAGTTGCCGTAGGCCGTGGCGTCGCGCACGCCGGCCCAGCGCGCCACCGGCGCGGGCGGCATGAAGCGGTTGGCGCCCGCGGTGTCGGCACCGTAGTGCACGCCCTTGAACACCGCGATGCCGCCCGACATGAGGCCGCGCAGGCGGCCGTTGGCGGTCTCGACGACGGGAAAAATCTCGCTCTCGGTCATGGCACTTGCTCCCCTGGCGCACCACAGCGCGCCCGTTGCCGCCGCGGCGCCGAGCAGGCTGCGACGGTGTAGAAAATTCTGGTGTTGTTGCATGTCATCGTCTCCGTTTCTCTTGTTCGCATCAGCTCACCACGGCCACGCCGCGCGGGTCCACCGACAGCTGCGACTGGTGGCCGATCTCCAGCACGCTCGACGGCGGCGCGTGCACCTTGAGCGTTTCGCCGCCGCCCAGCGGCTGCACCACGTAGTCCCAGTACTCGCCGAGGTAGGTGCGCGACACCACCGACACCGGCCCCATCGGCAGCGCGCCCGGCGCCACCGGCGCGCCTTCGCCGAGGTACAGCGACTGCGGCCGGATCGACACGCGCGCGTCGGCGCGGTCGCGCGCATCACCGGTGGCGGCGGCATCGGCGGCCTGCTCCACTGGCACTTCGCCCTGCAGCCCGTCCAGCGTGATGCGGCCCGCGCGCAGGCTCGCGCTCACGAGGTTGGTGCGGCCGATGAAGCCCGCCACGAACGGCGTGTGCGGGCGGTTGTAGAGGTTCCAGGGCGTGTCGATCTGCTCGAGCCGGCCGAGGTTGAGCACCGCGATGCGGTCGGAGATGGTCATGGCCTCCGACTGGTCGTGCGTGACGTACACGGTGGTGAAGCGGAACTCGTCGTGCAGGCGGCGAATCTCGTTGGCCATTTCCTCGCGCAGGTTGGCGTCGAGGTTGGACAGCGGCTCGTCGAGCAGCAGCACCTCGGGCCGCACGACCATGGCGCGTGCCAGCGCCACGCGCTGCTGCTGCCCGCCGGAGAGCTCCGCCGGGTAGCGGTGCGCCAGGTGCTGCAGGTGCACCACCTCCAGCATCTCGTGCACGCGGCGCTTCGCCTGCGCGGCCGGCGTGCGCCGCACATCGAGGCCGAAGCCCACGTTCTGGGCCACGGTCATGTTCGGCCAGATCGCGTAGCTCTGGAAGATCATCGACATGCCGCGGTGCTCGGGCGGCACCGTGCGGCCCGCGCCCGATATCTCCTGGCCGTTCATGGCAATGGCACCGGCCGTGAGCTCGATGAAGCCCGCGATCATGCGCAGCGTGGTGGTCTTGCCGCAGCCCGAGGGGCCGAGCAGCGTGACCAGCTCGCCCTGGCGCAGCTCGAGGCTCAGGTCGTTCACCACCGCCGTGGTGCCGTAGTTCTTGTGGATGTTCTTGAGTTGAAGCTTGGACATGGGGGTTCCTTCTTGTTCCGTGCGTCTTGCGTCAGGGCCGCCGCAGCATGAAGTCGCGCCCGGCGACGCGCATGCCCGCCGCCACCACGAGCGTGGTGATCACCACCAGCACCACGCCCATCGCGGCCAGGGTCTCGTAGTTGCCCTGCTCGCTCAGGTCGAGCGTGAGGACCGACACCACGCGGGAGGCCGGGCCGGTGAGGAACACCGCCGTCGACAGCTCCTTGGTGCAGATCACGAACACCAGGATGAACACGCCCACCAGCGTGGTCTTCAGCAGCGGGAACACCACGCGCGCCAGCACGGTGATGCGCCCGCCGCCCAGCACGCGCACCGCTTCCTCGAGCTCGGGGTTGAGCGAGCGCACCGCCGCCGCGCAGGCCGTCACGGCAATCGGCAGGAAGCGCGTGGTGAAGGCCACCACGATCAGCGCGCCCGTGCCGTACAGCGAGAACGGCGGCCCCGCATACGCCGCATACAGGCCGATGGCCAGGATCAGCCCCGGCACCGCCACCGGCGCGAGCGACAGGAACTGCACCACGCCCGGCCACGGCGTGATGCGCCGCTGCACCGCATAGGCCACGCACAGCCCCATGAGCACGCAGACCAGCGCGGTGGCGCCCGAATACAGTACCGTGTTGACGAGGGCCTCGCGCACCGTCAGCTGCTGGAAGAAGATGTCGTGGTAGTTCGCCAGCGTGAGGTTGCCGCTCGCAACGCCCTTGCCCCAGGCCTTGGACAGCGACGCCAGCACCAGGATGGCCAGCGGCATCACCACCGTGAGCAGCGACACCAGCGCGGCGTACGCCAGCAGCGGCCACTTCCACATGCCGATGTCGAAGGGCCTGCGCTCGCCGCCCTTGCCCGACACCGAGACGAAGCCCTTGCGCGACAGCAGCCTGCGCTGCACCCAGAGCATCGCGACCGTGAGCACCAGGATCGGCATGGAGAACGCCGCCGCCTGCTCCACCCGCAGCGGGTATTCGAAGAACGACACGATCTGCGTGGTCGCGAGGTTGATGCCCGCCGGAATGGCAATGAGCGCCGGCGTGCCGTACAGCGCCACCGACTCCAGGAAGATCAGGATCGCCGCGCCCACGATCGACGGCATCACCAGCGGCAGCGTCACCCGCGTGAGCGTGCGCAGCTTGCCCGCGCCGTGGATCGAGGCCGCGTCTTCCAGCTCGGTGGAGATCAGGTCGAGCGCCGACTTGGTGAACACGTAGATCAGCGGGAAGGTGTACAGCGCAATGACGAAGGCCAGCCCCCAGAAGCTGAAGATGTTGAACGGCCCGCGTTCCCCACCCAAGCCGCCGAACACCGCCAGCCACAGCCGGTTGAGCCAGCCGGCGTTCGGCCCGGCCAGCAGGATCCACGCGATGGCGCCCAGGAAGTTGGGCATGACGAACGCGGCCAGCACGCCCATGTGCGTGAGGTTGCGGCACGGCATGTTGGTGCGCGACACGGCAAGCGCCAGCGGCACGCCGAGCGCCAGCGCCAGCACCGTCACCGCGCCGCCGAGGTAGAGCGAGTTCAGCAGCGCCTGGATGTTGCGGGCGCGCCCGAGCGCGCTCGCGTAGTTGCGCAGCGTGGCGCTGCCGTCGGAGGCGGTGAAGCTGTCCCACACCAGCCGCAGGATCGGGTTGGCCACCAGCAGCACCAGCACCACGATGAGCACGCCGAACAGCCACAGCGCCGGGTCGGCCAGGCGCGAGGGCACGGCCGCGCGCGCGGGTTGCGGCATGGCCGCTTCAGACGCCGAAAGCATCGCGCCACAGGTCGATGACTTCGGGCACGCCGTCCACCGACTCCTTGGGGTCGGGGCGCAACGCGGTCTTGCTGTCGTCCAGGCCCAGCACGCCGGGCCGCGGCCTGGCGCCCGCGCGCTTGGGCACGCCGAAGCGCTCGACGGAAAGCTTGTCGACGTCTTCGCTGCCGAGCAGCCATTCCATGAAGAGCTTCGAGGCGTTGGGGTGCGGCGCGTTGGCCATGATGGCCGAGGGCGACAGCATGAGCACCGGCCCTTCCTTGGGCGCGACGATGGCGATCGGGTTGCCCTTGTCGGCGACCATGGCCGCGAGGTTGATCGGCCCCGCGCCGATCGAGCGCTCGCCCGAGGTGACGGTGGTCACGGTGTCGATGATCGAGCGGCCCACCTGCGGCTTGTTGGCCGCGAGCTTCTTGAACCAGCCGTCGCCGTAGAGCTTGCGCATCTCGATCGCCCACACGCCCACGAAGCCGCTGAAGCCCGGGTGGCCGACCGAGGCCAGGCCGCGCCACTTCGGGTCGACCAGGTCGTTCCAGCTCTTCGGCGCGTCGGCCGGCTTCACCTTGGCGGTGTTGTAGATCAGGCCGACCATCGCGACGCTGGCCACGTGGTAGTAGCCGTCGGGGTCGAGGTTCTGCAGCCGCTTGTCCATGCCGGCGGAGGCCGCGGGCAGGTACTTCATGAGCAGCTTGCGCTGCTTCAGGTCGAGGTAGTGCGCGATGTCGGTCGAGGAGAACACGTCGCAGTTGGCCGTCTTCGCCTTCAGGTCCTGGTTGAGGCGCTGGAACGCGACCTGCGCGGTGGTGCGCACCACGTTCACCTTCACGCCGGGGTAGCGCGCGGTGAAGGTGCGCGACATCAGCTCGGCGTCTTCGGAGGGCAGGTACACGATGTACCAGGTGAGCTCGCCCTCCTTCTTCGCGGCCTCGTGCAGCGCGTCGAGCGAAGGTTGGGACGGGGCCTGAGCCTGGGCCTGGGCACCCAGCCAGGGTGCGGAGGCGGCAGCGGCGGCCGCGCCGGCCAGGGCGTGGAAATGGCGTCTGTTCAGTGGCATGAGTGTCTCCATGGCCGGATCTGAGGAGGAATGCGCCGGCTCTTTTTCAGTGTATTCACGTCGCCTATAAAAATACATATCTCGTTTCTACGTATTTTTATAAACCATGTGCGTGCACGATGATGTCTAGAATCCAGCGCATCGGAGACGTCTCAATGCCCCCATCGCAACGCATCAATCTCAGCGAAAAGATCCGCGCCGCCCTCGAGGCGGAAATCACTTCCGGCCACCTGACCGCCGGCTCCCGCATCGACGAGCAGGAGCTCATGGACCGTTTCGAGGTGTCGCGCACCCCGGCGCGCGAGGCCCTGCTGCAGCTCATGTCGGCCGGCCTGGTGACCACCGTGCCGCGCCAGGGCGCGGTGGTGGCGAGCCTGTCGCTGCCCGAGTACGTGGCCATGCTCGAGATACTCATGGAGCTCGAAGGCCTGGCCGCGCGCCTCTCGGCGCGGCGCATGCCCGCGGTGCAGCGCCGCCTGCTGGAGCAGGCCGACCAGGACTGCCGCGACGCCGCCGCCAAGGGCGACGCCGAGCTCTACGGCATTGCCAACCGCAGCTTCCACGAGATCATTTACGACGGCAGCCTCAACGAGGTGCTGGCCCGGCAGCTGCGCGCCATGCGGCTGCGCATGCGGCATCCGCAGCGCACGCTGTTCGACCGGCCGGGGCGCATCCGCAACTCGCTGGTGGAGCACAAGCAGGTGCTCGAGGCCATCCTCAACGGCGACGAGGATGCGGCCTGCCGCGCCATGACCGGCCACATCTCCAGCGGCGGCAACGTGTACGCGGACGCCATTGCCAGCATGCCCCACGGCGTGCCGGTGGCCGCGCCCGTCGCCACGCCGGAGGTGGCGGCCGACGCACTGGCCGTGACGCAGCGCGCGGCGGGCAAGAAGAAATCCACCAGCAAGGCCTGACCATGCGCACCCAAGCCATCCGCATCCGGGCCCACGGCGGCCCCGAAGTGCTCGAACGCACCGAGGTCGAGGTCGGCGAGCCGGGGCCGGGCGAGGTGCGCATACGGCAATCGGCCATCGGCCTGAACTTTGCCGACATCTACCAGCGCCGCGGCTCGCACGGGCCGCATGCGGCAACAGTCTTTCCGGTGGTGCTGGGCGCGCAGGGCGCGGGCGTCATCGATGCCGTGGGGCCGGGTGTCCAGGCGCCCCTTCACACGGGGCAGTCGGTGGCGTACTTCCATCCCGGCGCCTACCAGGCGGTGCGCAACGTGCCGGCCCAGCGCGTCGTGCCCCTGCCCCCTGGCATCTCCGAAGAGGTGGCGGGCGCCACGCTGCTGCGCGGCCTCACCGCCGAGTACCTGCTGCGCCGGCTCCATGCGGTGAAGCCCGGCGAGGCGGTGCTGGTGCATGCGGCGGCCGGCGGCATGGGCGTGATCCTGTCGCAATGGGCGCGCGCGCTGGGCGCCACGGTCATCGGCACCGTCGGCTCCGAGGCCAAGATGGACGTGGCACGCGCGCACGGCTGCCATCACGTGGTGAACTACCGAACCGAAGACTTCGTCGCGCGCACGCTGGAATTCACCGGCGGCAAGGGCGTGTCGGTGGTGTACGACGCGGTCGGCAAGGACGTGTTCCTGCCCTCGCTCGACTGCCTGCGCCCCCTGGGCATGGCCATCAACTACGGCACCGCCTCGGGCGACGTCGAGGCCTTCGACCTGCAGCGGCTGCATGCGAAGTCGCTGAGCGTGTCTCGGCCCACGCTGCGCACCTTCATCGCCGACCCGGCCGACCTGCGGCGCGGCGCGGCGGCGCTGTTCGACGTGGTGCTCGGCGGCCAGGTGAAGCTGGCGGTGGGCCACCGCTACGCGCTGGCCGACGTGCGCCGCGCCCACGAGGACCTCGAGAACCGCGCCACCACGGGCGCCGTCGTGCTCGTGCCCTGACCCCGCACTCTTTCCCGTTCTTCAGAAGGAAGCGCCCATGAAGCTCTATCACGGCTGGCTGTCCAGCGCGTCGCGCCGCGTGCGCCTGTGCCTGGCCGAAAAAGGCCTGCCCTACGAGAGCATTCCGATCGACATGGGCCGCCAGGAACACCATTCGCCCGCCTACCTGGCGATGAACCCGAACGGCGTGGTGCCCGCGCTGCGGCTGGACGACGGCCACTCGCTGTACGAAAGCTCGACCATCTGCGAGTACCTCGACGACCTGCATCCGCTGCCCTCGCTGCGGCCCGCCGATGCGTACGAGCGCGCGGTGATGCGCAACTTCGTGCGCTGGACCGACGAAAAATCGCTGCCCCACCTGCTGGTGCTGAACTGGAGCATCGCGCTGCAGCCCGGCGCGAGCCAGTGGAGCGACGCACAGCTGCAGGACAAGCTGTCGCGCATTCCCACGGCCGAGCGCCGCGAGGCCTGGCTGCGCATTGCGCGGCAGCCCTACACCGCCGAGGAAAAGGCCGCGGCGCTGGACAAGCTGCTGGCGCTGCTCGACAAGATGGAAGCGATGCTGGAAGGCGGCGACTGGCTGGTCGGCGCGGGCTACTCGCTGGCCGACATTGCCGCCGTGCCCTTCGTGGCGCGCATTGCCGAGCTGGCACCCGATGCGCTGTCGACCACCCGCTGCGCCCGCGTGGCCGGCTGGTGGGCGCGCATCCAGCAGCGCCCGGCCTTCGCGCAGGCGCGGCTCGAACGCTTCGACGCGGCATTGCGGCAGCGAGACAGCGCCGCCACCACCGCCACCGCGACGGCCGCGGCTCAGTCCTGAACGCGCCCGCGCAGGCTCTTGGTCTGCGAACGCTGGCTCTTGCCCTCGAGCCGGCGCTGCTTCGACCCGTAGGTCGGCTTGGTGGCGCGGCGCACGCGCGGCGGCGTCGCCACGCTGTCGACCACCGCCTGCAGCCGTGCGAGGGCGTTGGCGCGGTTCATTTCCTGCGTGCGGTGCTGCTGCGCCTTGAGCACCAGCACGCCTTCCTGCGTGATGCGGCTGTCGCGCAAGGCGAGCAGCCGCTCCTTCACGTCGGCGGGCAACGAGCTTGCGGGGATGTCGTAGCGCAGGTGCACGGCGCTCGACACCTTGTTGACGTTCTGGCCGCCCGCCCCCTGCGCCCGGATGGCACTGATCTCGACTTCGTCGGGATCGATCAGCAGAGGTGGACGCAGCATGCCCGCAAGTGTGCCCTGAACAGGCGCAAGCGCGTTCAGACGCGCTCGAACACCGCGGCAATGCCCTGGCCGCCGCCGATGCACATCGTCACCAGCGCGTAGCGGCCGCCAGTGCGGTGCAGCTCGGCAATCGCCTTGGTGGTGATGATGGCGCCCGTCGCACCCACCGGATGGCCCAGCGAAATGCCCGAGCCGTTCGGGTTCACCTTGGCCGGGTCGAAGCCCAGCTCCTTGATGACCGCGCAGGCCTGCGCCGCGAAGGCTTCGTTCGACTCGATCACGTCGAAGTCGCTCACCTTCAGCCCGGTGCGCTCCAGCACCTTGCGCGTGGCCGGCACCGGGCCGATGCCCATGTACGCGGGCTCCACGCCGGCGTGCGCATAGCCCACCAGGCGCGCCAGCGGCTTCAGGCCGCGGGCCTTCACGCTCTCGCCACTGGCCAGCACCACGGCGGCAGCGCCGTCGTTGATGCCCGAGGCGTTGCCGGCCGTCACGAGGCCGTCCTTCTTGAACGCGGGCTTCATCTTCGCCAGCGTGTCGGCGGTGGTGTCGGCGCGCACGTGCTCGTCGGTGTCGAACAGCACGACGCCCTTGCGCGTCTTCACCTCGACTGCAACGATCTGCTCCTTGAAGCGGCCCGCGGCAATGGCGGCCGCGGCGCGCTGCTGGCTGGTGACGGCCAGTTCGTCCATCTGCTCGCGCGTGATGCCGTAGCGCGCGGCCACGTTCTCGGCCGTGATGCCCATGTGAATCTTCTCCCACGGGTCGTGCAGGATGCCCAGCATGTAGTCGACCAGCACCGCGTCGCCCATGCGCGCGCCGTAGCGTGCCGAGGTGTCGAAGTACGGGCCGCGGCTCATCGATTCCGAGCCGCCGCCGATGGCGATCTCGCAGTCGCCCAGCGCAATGGCCTGCGCCGCCGACACGATGGCCTGCAGGCCCGAGCCGCACAGGCGGTTCACGTTGAAGGCCGGCGTCTCGATCGGGCAGCCCGCGTCGATGGCGGCCACGCGGCTCAGGTACGCGTCTTTCACGTCGGTGGGAATCACGTTGCCCATGACCACGTGGCCGATGGCGTCGCCGGTGAGGCCGCTGCGCTCGATGGCGGCCTTGACCGCCGTCGTCGCCAGCTGGGTGTTCGGAACGTCCTTCAGCGCGCCGCCGAAGGTGCCGATGGCGGTGCGGGCGGTGCCGACCACGAAGATGTCGCGTGAAGTCATCTGTCTCTGTCTCCTGGGATTGAAAAAAACGGATTCAGCGCCCGGTGAAGGCGGCGGGTTTCCTGGCAAAGAAGGCGTCCAGGCCGATTCTGAAGTCATCGGTCGCGGCGCAGGCCTGGAAGGCGGCCGATTCGGCGTCGAGCTGCCCGGCCAGGTCGCGCCCGAGCGAGCCGCGCATCAGCCGGCGCAGGTTGCCCAGCGCCACGGTCGGCCCCTTGGCCAGCCGGTGCGCGAGCGCCAGCGCCTCGGCCTCCAGCTCGGCGGCGGGCACCACGCGGTTGATCAGGCCCATGCGTTCGGCGGCCACCGCGTCGTAGGTGTCGCCGAGCATCGCGATCTCCAGCGCGCGGCGCATGCCGACCAGCCGCGGCAGCGCCCACGAGGCGCCGACGTCGCAGCTGGTGCCGATGTTCACGTAGGCAAGGTTGAAGCGCGTGCCTTCGGCGGCGAGCACGAAGTCGGCCTGCAGCATCATGCTCAGCCCCGCGCCGGCAGCCACGCCGTGCACCTGCGCGATCAGCGGCGCGTCCATGCGGTCGAGCACGGTCAGCGCCTCGTGCAGCGGATCGATCAGGTCGGCCGCGCCCTGCTTCGGGTCGGCGCTCAGCACGCCGAGGTCGCCGCCGGCCATGAAGCCCTTGCCCGCGCCGCTCATGAGCACCGCGCGCACGCTCTTGTCGGCGGCCAGTTCGCGCGCGGCGGCCAGGAAGGCGTTGGCCATCGGCACGTCGATGGCGTTCAGGGCGGTCGGCCGGTTGAAGCGGATCGTGGCCACCGCGCCGTCGCGGGCCAGCAGCAAGGGGGCGTCGGTCGTCGTCATGCGGTCTTTCCTTTTTTAGCGGCGGGCTTGCGGGCTCTGGCAGCCGCAGCTGGAGCCGCGGCCGGTCTCTGGATCACGCCGTTGAGCAGCAGCGCGATGCCCTGGTCGGCAATCTGGTCGGGCGTGAGGTCGCCGTCGGGGCGGTACCAGCGGCCGATCCAGCTCAGCGCGCCGGCCAGCATGAAGGCGGCCATCTTCGGGTCGCAGGGCGCGAGCGAGCCTTCGGCCACGCCGTCCTCGATGAGCCGGCGGAACTGGCCGTCGATGCCGGCCTTGAGCCTGCGCAGCTCCTTCTTCAGCGGGTCGGGCAGCGGGTCTTCGCCGATGCGGATCACGCACATGCCGAAGTCCTGCGTGACCACGCTGGAGTAGATGCGCATGCAGGCCTTGAGCTGGTCGATGGCGCTGCCGCCCGCGGCGCGCACCTCGCCGATGCCGTCCTGAATGAGCGCGAGCGCGATCTTCACGCACTCCAGCAGGATCTGGTCCTTGTTCTCGATGTAGTAGTAGAGCGTGGGCTTGCTGACGTTCAGCCGCTCGGCGATGTCGTCGAGCGAGGTGGCGTGGAAGCCGCGCTCGTTGAACAGCCGCGCGGCGGTCTGCAGCACCGCCTGGCGCTTCACCTCGCGCTGCTGGGCGCGCTTGCCGGCGGGCTCCCACGGCGAGGGTTCTGTGGGCTGGGGGGCAGTGGCTGTACGGGGCATGGGGTTTGTGCGGGCGGGGCAAGTCCGGATGCCGCGCCATGCGACGAACGTAGACATTACCCGCCAGTAGGAATTTTACGGACCAGTAGCTTTCGAGGTGCTGGACACAAACCCTGACCTTACAACGACGCTCCGAGCCATGCCTGACGCGCCATCCGCTTCCGTGCTGCAGGTCGATGCGCTGACGCTCGCGTTCGGCGGCGTCAAGGCGCTGACGAACGTGGGCTTCAGCGTGGCGCCGGGCTCCATCACCGCAGTGATCGGGCCCAACGGCGCGGGCAAGACCTCGCTGTTCAACACCATCTCGGGCTTCTACAAGCCGCAGCAGGGCCGTGTGCTGCAGGAGGCCGGGCGCCTGCAACGCCTGCTGTTCGCCCGCGCGATGGCGGCGTGCGCGCCGTTGGCCGAGAAGCCGCGCGCCGCATGGACGCTGGCCGAGCGCGGGCGCTTCGCCCTCGCCTACTGGAGCGTGCTGCGCGCGCTGCAGAACTTCATCGGCCTGCGCCGCGCGCACATTGCGCTGACCGGCGCGGCACCCATTCCGGCGGACGTGGTGCGCTTCTTTCGCACGCTGGGCGTGCCGCTGGTGGAGGTGTACGGGCTGACGGAGTCGACCGGCATGATCGCCGGCCACCGGCACGACGCCGTGAAGATCGGCACGGTCGGCCTGCCGACGCAAGGCACCGAGCACCGCATCGGCGATGCGGGCGAACTGCTGGTGCGCGGCGACATGGTGTTCGAGGGCTACTACAAGAACCCCGAGGCCACGGCCGCGTCGATCCGCGACGGCTGGCTCTGCACCGGCGACGTGGTGCGCGAGGAAGACGGGCAGTTGCGCATCGTCGACCGGCTCAAGGACATCATGATCACGGTCGGCGGCAAGAACCTCACGCCCTCGGAGATCGAGAACACCATGAAGGGCAGCTCCTTCATCAAGGAATGCATCGTGGTGGCGGACGGCCGCAAGTTCGTCGGCGCGCTGCTGCAGATCGACTGCGAGACGGTGGGCAAGTGGGCGGAGGCGGCGCGCATTCCGTTCACGCATTTCCGCTCGCTGGTGGAAGAGCCCCGGGTGCGCGCGCTGATCGACGCGGAGATTTCAAAGGGCAACGGCAAGCTGGCGCAGGTGTCGCAGATCCGCCGTTTTCATCTGCTGACCAAAGAGTTGGACCATGACGACGGTGAGGTCACGGCGACCATGAAGGTGCGCCGCGCCAGCATCTACAAGACCTGCGCCAGCGAGATCGAGGCGCTTTACAGCGCCTGATCTGTTCGGGCAGCGGCTCAGTCGCCGCGCACGGGGCGGGCCCGCACGTCGGTCACGTCATCGGCGGGGCCGATGGCGATGGGGCTGCGCACCGACTCGCCGCGCGCCCGAGCGCTCACCACGTCGGCCGCGGTGGGTTCGGCCGGTTGTGCCGCATGGCGAAATTTGTCGAAGCCCGAGCGCGGGTTGAAACGCATGACCCAAGGCGTCACGGGCTTGCCCGTGAGGCGCCCCCAGGCGTAGCGCACACCCCACACCGCCGCCAGCAGCATGACCACCACGGCCAGGCTGGCCGCGAAAACCAGCCCCAGGAGCAGAAGAATGACGCGAAAAATGAAGTTCATCATCCGAGCTTAGGCCGAAGCAGCCGCCGTTGGTTCCCCGCCCTTGGTGAACGAGAACTGGCCCGGCGACTGGATCGGGTCGGTCGTGACCTCGATCGTGTCCTTCGGCCCGAAGCTGCCGTCGAGCAACAGTTTCGAGAGCGGGTTCTCGATGCGCTGCTGGATGGCGCGCTTCAGCGGACGCGCACCGAACACCGGGTCGAAGCCGACCTTGGCAATCTCGGCCAGCGCCGCGGGCGACACTTCCAGGCCCAGGTCCATCTTCGCCAGGCGCGCGGTGAGCACCTTCAGTTGGATCGCGGCGATCGATTCGATGTTCTTCGCGTCCAGCGCGTGGAACACGACCGTCTCGTCGATGCGGTTCAGGAACTCGGGGCGGAAGTAGTTCTTCAGCTCGTCCCACACCGCTTCCTTGATCTCTTCCGAAGGCTTGCCCACCATGGCCTGGATGATGGGCGAGCCGATGTTGCTCGTCATCACGATCACGGTGTTCTTGAAGTCCACGGTGCGGCCCTGGCCGT
>NZ_FOWL01000015.1:157385-173924 GCF_900115445.1 Variovorax sp. OK605 | reverse complement strand
ACGCCGTTGTCGACCTCGTCGCGCTTGACCCATTCGTTCAGCGTCTGCGGCACACAGCCGATCTTCGGTGCAATCGATTCGATCGCCGCCCACAGCGACGGGTACTCCCCACGGTGCTCCTGCACCATCCTCACCGCGCGCTCACGCACCTCAGGTGAAAACTTGTTCGACTTCTTCATGGCTCAATCCTCTCAGAGTGTTGAGCCTCCACAAAATCCGGGGCGATTCATTCCCACTTGACGGTATCGCCGGGGATGATGGAGATAGGTTCGGTGTTGGAGATGTCGATAGTCACGGTCAGACCTTTGGTCAATGTTGACCGGACTATGGAAGTGCAATGCTGACATCGACAAGGTGCTGCATGTCACTTCGTTCAGCGACTACGCCATGGCTTGCCATCGAACTGTCGCCGAGGCGTTGCGACAAACAAAAACTTTATGTTACAAGCCAGCCGTACGCCCGCTGAGTTTAGAAATACGCCTGCTAGTACCACTCATCGACTACGTTAAGCGCGACCGCACATACCAAGAGAATACCGAATGAGCGTAATTGTTTTACACCTTACTGATATCCATATTAAGGAAAAAAGCGACCACATTCTAAATCGAACGCCGTCCATCTCCGCAGCACTAAATTCTCACCTTCGGGGCGCAGAACAAATCATCATCATTGTCACGGGTGATATTTCCCAATCCGGACAAAAAAATGAATATGCGCTTGCCGAGAAATTTTTTGGCGAACTTGTTAAAGAAATTCGTCAACAGACCGAAACACCGATAGCTATTTTTGCGAGCCCCGGCAACCACGACTGTGATTTCTCCGGCGATCAAGAAGCAAGAACAATTTTGCTGGCCACTTTGCAAAAACGCGCCAACGAAATTCCTGACAGCATTATTTCTATTGCAACCGGCGTACAAGTCAACTTTTTTTCGTTTAAAAATTCATTGCAGCCCAGTGCGCCGCGCTTTACTCATCCACTGTGGCACACGCACGAACTTGATATCAACGGAAAGAAAATCTTTATAGATCTTCTAAATGCATCATGGATGTCTACCATACATGAAAAACAAGGGGGCCTAATTTTCCCCTATGAAAAGTTCAAGGATTTTAGGTCTACCGACTGTGATCTGCGCGTCGTCGCCCTACATCATCCTTTCAATTGGTACGGTCAAGTCAATTATCACAAATTTCGAAGTTTCATTACTGCGCTCGGGGACATCGTACTAACAGGCCATGAACATGAAAGCGGCGCACGCTTAACTGATGACGTCGATAGCGGAGAATGCGCATTTATTGAAGGCGCTGTATTGCAAGCGCGAGAAAATGCGGAGCGGTCCGGTTTTAACATCATAGAAATTGACATTTCGACGCATCGCTTTCGCTATACGCCTTACAGTTTGTCTGATTCGGTTTATGAGGCCAGTGCTCTTCAGCCAGAGTGGAGCCTGCTTAGGGCACTCCCGAAACGTGCACTCCCAGATCTAGCGCTTACGGAAAAATTCCGCGAAGTTATAACCGATCCAGGAGCCTCATTGGCTCATCCCAGCGGCATAGGCGTGAGCCTATCCGACATCTATGTCTTTCCAGACTTAGACTCACGCACTGACAAGCGCGAAAAAACCGTCGCAAATCGACCCCTGAAGCTAAGCAGCAAACTGCTTCTGGATGCGAAAAAGTTACAAAAAAATGTCCTTTTAACTGGCACAGAAGCGTCCGGCAAAACATGCCTTTTGTATCGGATTTTTGAAGTGTGCCACTCGAATGGTCTATTGCCCCTACTAATAAAAGGGAAGGACATTAGAAAAAAATCAACATCCGAACTTCAAAAAACCGAAAATACCGCAATTATTGAACAATACGGGGCAGCAAATTTAACCAAAATTCAGCAATCTTCCAAAGAGCTTAAGCTCCTTCTGATAGATGATTTTGATCTTTGCCCATTGAACGATGAAGCACGAGTCGAAGCTCTTACAGCTCTCAGCAGCACTTACGGCCGCACCATTGTCACAGTAGGAGAGAACTTTGAGCTCGCGGAGTTTTTAGGCGGAGTTTCACAAACGTTCAGCGAGTTCGATCAATATCAAATTTCCCCTTTTGGTTACGAGCGGAGGGGTGAGCTGGTAAGGCGTTGGATGTCGATTGGATCTGACGAGACGCAAAGCCCGAATCAACTTTTGAAGCTTATTGATGATGCGGAATCCCTAATTGAAAATGCCCAGCTACAGCACGTAGCTCCCGCCGTACCCATCTATGTACTTTCCTTGCTTCAAGCTGCAGCAGCTGGGATGAGCAAAGATTTACACAATTCGTCTTTTGCGCACTACTACTATTTTCTGGTTGTCGGAGCATTGACAAAAGGTGGCGTAAAGGCCGATGGCATAGCAGCTTACATAGCAGCGTGCACTCATTTAAGTTGGTTCATAAAGACCAAAGGCTTAAATCATCACATCAGTCGCTCCGAGTTTACGGAATTTGTACGAATCTACTCGGATGAATGGACAGAGACCGATCCCGTGGAGCTTGAAAAGGTCTTAGTGGCATCACGACTAATTGACAGCGACTCGGACGGAATTTCATTTACATATCCATACTCGTACTATTATTTTTTGGGCCGGTACGCAAGCATTTCACTCGAGCGCCCAGGGGTTCGTGAGTATTTGAAATATTGTGTTGAAAACCTATATGTGAGAGAGTGCGCAAATACGCTTCTGTTTTTGGCACATCACAGTGGCAATAGTGAAGTTCTTGATCACATCATATCTGCGCTAAAAGACTATTTTCAGCATCGGAATCCAGTAACACTCGCAAGAGAGGATGCGCAAGCAGTTGGACGCCTGATAGCTTACGCCCCCCAGTTCAAGCATAGAACTCAAAAGCCAAGCGAATATCGAAAAGAAATTGCGCAAAGAAAAGATAGAGAAGAACATGGCGATGGCTTGGTAGACCAACCATCCACAAAAAAAAGCTTATTTGAGAATATGGTCGGCTTAACAAAATCGATCGAGATCGCCGGAGCGCTGCTCACGCATCAGTATTCCAATTATCCAAAAGCCATTAAGGTCGACGCCGTAAGCCAGATATTTACTGGCGCGATGCGCGCTGTACGGGAATTTTATTCGTTCTTTGATGAGGACAGTGAGGAACTAATTCGCTCAATATCCTTAAAAATCAAACGAACGGCTGCTGTTTCAGACGACCAGGCAGAACAAATGACTCGGCTTTCCATAGGAATGTTGCTCAGGGCAATTGGAGCAGGATTCATAAATGTTGCTGGCAGCCACCTCCGATCGGACGCGTTAATCGGACATGTTGAAGAAGTAGTCAAAGCGAATCCAACTCAAGCATTCAAGTTGATCCGTATTGCCCAGAAACTACAAAGCCCTCAGCGACTGCCTCGACTTGAAATCAATCGACTTGTTAAAGACGAGAAAGACAACCCTTGCGTAATGGGCCCATTGCAGCTATTAGTTTTTCAGCGCATGTACATGTACGAAACGGAATACGACGACCGCGACTGGGCTTCTTCAGTATTTGAACTTGGCGGTGCGAAGACGCATGTTCATGGACCGGCTCGGCATAGAGACCGTTTTCTCAGCAATCGTGGATCCTGACAAACGGTTGCCGCATCAGTAACGACACTATGTGGGTTTCCATCGGCAGGGCTCACTGCGAGGTCGGACGAGGCGCTTTAATGATTCGAAGCACCTGACGTTCGGAAAGTTCGTACCGTCGCGAAAGCAGCTTCACCCGTTCGCCAGCAAGGTAGTCTCGGAAGATACGGCTATTGCGATTGTTATGACCTTCACCGCTGCGTTTCGCGATGAACACGCGGTCCCCGCCCCAATCGGCTCGAACGCTGGTCTCCACGCCCTTGAGAAGTTCGGGCGTTAGCTCCCCCCTTGCGGCGGTGAGCGCTTCCTGCAGTCGGCCGATGATGTCGAGGACGATGTCGTTTCTGTTCGCATTGTTCACCATGATCTGGGGGAAAAGGATTGTCGTGACGGGCGTTGAATGGTTCGGCGCGCAGGCGCCGGCTTCACAGGTGTGGGAGCGGACTGTGGACGCGCTGCCGGTGTTGGCGTCGGCTGCTCGACGGCCGCCGGCGTGGACGCCGGCTTGCTCGGATGCGTTTCGCGTGAAACATCGACTGGCGCGGTTTCGAGCGATTGCGTTTCGCGTGGAACATTTCCCGGCGCGCTCTCGGGCACCTGCGTTTCGCGTGAAATATCGGCAGGCGGTACCCCTTGCTATTGGCCTCCCGCGAACAGGTCGCCGTTCGGCGGCTGCACGATGGACTCCAAGCGCTGCCACATCTTCCCGGTGTAGAGGTGCAGGCCGAGCATGTGTGTGCAGAAGACTGCATAGACGGTGCAGTCCAACACTTCATTGCGCGCGCCAGGCGCCTTGATCCAGCGATAGGCCTCGCCGCCGGCCACGCGCAGCGGCACACGCGCCTCGGCCGTCAACTGCGTGTAGAACTCGTGCGGCAAGTCTTTGCTGAAGTGCACGTAGCCGGCCCCCGGCTTCTCGACGCACAGACGGCCATAGATCAAGTCCTTTGCCGTGTCGGTGCCGACGTACCACAGGCGCACGCCCTTCTTGATGATCTTGCCGCCCCAGTTCACGTCCTGCACGGTGGCCTTGCTCTTCACCATCTTGCTGGGCTGCGGGTCGCCACGCACGGCGAACACGCGCTCACGTTCGCGCTGTCGGCAGTAGTTGTAGGCCTGGTGCGTGAAGTGGCCGCCGGTGTCCACGGCCATGGCTTCAATCTTCATCGCCTGCCCGCTGGCGTGCTGAAAGATCGTTTGGCGGTACGCATCGAGCTGGGCCCACTCCCGTTCATCGGCCGGGTTGGCGTAGATGACGCTGTAGTCGATGCACCACATTTCCTCGCCGCGTCCAACGGCCCAGGTCACGACCTCGAAGCGGTTGTCCTGCACGTCCACGCCGGTGACCAGCACGAGGCCGCCATACGGCACAGTGAAGCGGCGATAGGCCTCGGCGCGGCGGGAGAGCGCGTGCTCGTCGGCGCGCTCGACTACGGCCTCCCAATACTGTGCCAATGTCTCATTGATGAAGCCTTCGAGCGGTGCCGTGTCGCCGGCCTTGGCTTTCGTCGTGGCTTCGAGGAACTCGCGAACGATGTCGGACCATGCGCGCTGGAGGCTGTAGCCGCTCCACATCTCGACGAAGGCCACATGCCGCGGCGCGCGGATGACGACGCCCTGCGCGTCCGTCCAGACGTGCAGGTCATGGTCGTAGCGATACCGGCCGCACTCGCTGACCCACATTGCGCCCGTGTCCCAGATTCGCAGATAGTCGGCCTGCGTGATCGACTCATGGCAATGCGGGCAGCGTGGCGCACGGTGTCATGGTCGTAGCCGTCCCACTTGAAGCCGTGGCGCACCTTCTTGCCGCCCCACAGCAGCGGGTGCTCGGCATCGCAATGCGGGCACACCACGTTGTATCGCATGCGCACGTCGGCGTTCTTCTCGCGGTACTCGATGTGATCGAAGTCATTGATGCGCACGGTGCTGCCTGCGACCAGCTTCGGGAACGGCGCGCCTTCGAGGCGACCGCGCGCGAGCGTGATCGGGTCCGAGGACTTCTCAATCTTGGCATCGAAGGCAGAGGCTTCGTCGAGGATCGCGACGGCCACTGTGATGCGGCGATAGGCTCGTGCTGCCTTGCCGCCGAGCAGGTGCAGGACCGACCCGAAGAAGCTCTTCAGCTTCATCGTGTCTTCCTTGCCCGGGACCGTCACGGCCTTAAGCGCGGTCACGTCGCGCAGCATGGGCTCGATTTCGGACTTCACAAAGCTGTCGCGGTCGTCGTCGGTCGGCATCCACAGCGCTTGCTTGCGCCGTCGGTGCGCCGTCGATGCGCCGTCGGTGCGCCGTCGATGCGCCGTCGGTGCGCCGTCGATGCGCCGTCGGTGCGCCGTCGATGCGCCGTCGGTGCGCCGTCGGTGCGCCGCGTTGTAGGCGATGAAGGCGAGCAGCGTCTTCGTGTAGCCGACGCGCTTCGCCTTGCGCACCGTCACCTCTTCGATGTCGTCATTGCTGAAGGTATCCGCAAGACCTTCAAGCGCATTCGCGCCGAGCAGCGAGGTGTGAGGCCATGACGACGACCACCACCGGCACCTTCTTCGTCGGCAAAGACCGCCCGGGGCGCCCAGCAGTGAGCGAACACAAGTCTGACGCCGGCGAGTTCGTCCTGAAGATGCGCCTCATTGACAACCAAGGACCGCGCGCCGTCGAGATCTACGTGACGCGTTGGGTTGGACCTGCCGCCGCGGCGTGGCGCGCGCAACACAGCACGCTCAAAGCCGGCGACGCGCTGCGTCTGGTGCTCACCAACCCCCGCGCGATGCCTGGCGCAATGTCCCCGGAAACACACGCCGCCATCGCTTCATGCGAGCTGCTGCCCGCACGTGCCATCAGCACGGAGCAGCCCGCCTAATCCCATCACCAGAGAACTTATGGACTTCCCCATCGTGTCCCTCGCATGCATTGAGCGCGAAGCAAAGGAGGCGGCAGAGAAAGGCCACTCGTTGAGCTTTGCCTGCCCCTACCCGTTCGACGATCCCGCCGGCGGCGCGTTCAAGCGTGTATTCAACGAACACCGCGTCGCCCTTCGCTCCCGCAACAACCACACCTCACACGAGGTGCGCGCATGACTTGGATGATCGCCAGCACTGGCGCCGAGTACCACCTCGCCGGCCCGACCGCCGTCGCCCCTTGCGGCCGCCCCGTCCACATCCGCGATGTGGCCCATCACCTCGCCGTCATTAATCAGTTCAACGGAGCCACCGTTCGCCCGTACAGCGTCGCAGAGCACAGCCTGCTCTGCTGCGACATCGCGCACCGCGCAGGCGCGTCGGTGTTCGTGCAAATGGCTGCGCTTATGGACGACGCTCACGAGGCATACACCAACGACCTCATCAGCCCTGCCAAGCGAGCCGTGAACGCCTACAGCATGACGTTAGGCGTGGCCGCATGGACGGCATTCGAGGCTGAGCACGCGCACAACGTGCGCGAGCACTTTAAGCTCTTGACTATCTTCGCCGGCCACAAGCAGCTACTTCGCACAATCGATATGCAGGCGCTCGCGACGGCGAGACGCGACCTCACCGCCTATGACCAAGCGCGGCACCTCCCGTGGCCCGCACTGGGAGACGACTCCGCAAATCCCATCGCGCCTGTCAATTGGATTCAGCTCAATACCCAGGAGCGTGAAGAGGCGACGTGGAAGGACTGGCGAGAGCAGTTTCGCAATCGCTTCCTTGAGCTGCAGGCGAAGCGTGCCGTGGCCACCGCACGCTTCATCGCGCGCACCCCGAAGACGGCACCATGAAGCGCAACAACCGTCGCACTCCCGCGGCCCTTTTTGGCCCGCTCATCGCCTCGCGCCAGTTGCTCACCTTCACGACGAGCGATGACATCACGGCGCAGCTCAACAAGGTGGACGGATTGTGAAGACACTCTTTCTCCTAATGGCGCAATACGACGCCAGGTCCGTTATTCCGTTGGAATGGGTACAGCGCGATTTCTTCAATCATCTAGACGTTAGAAAGCTTGCAGCGAAATGCGCTAGAGGAGAGATCATGTTGCCCCTCGTCCGCACAGACCCCAGCAGCCAGAAGTCGCCGAAGGGAGTAGGTATCCAAGACCTTGCAGAGTATCTTGACGGCCGCCAGCAAGCAGCCCGCAAAGAGCTAGAGCAACTACGCAGTAGATGAAAACAGCCCGCAATACGCGGGCTGTTTACCTTTCAAGGACAAGGGCGCTCAGACCGAAAACTGACGCCATGCACAACCGCCCGACCCATCCTGGTCTTCTCGCTTGTCAGTACGCCACAAACAGTTACAGTCAGAAGCCGGCTACTGCTGACCTGCGTTAAAACATATAGGAATCGAGGAACGTTGATTGGACATTGAAAAAATATTCAAACTTGCGCGCCATCATAAAAGGACATTTCTTGCCCTTATCGTAGCAATTTACGCCATCTTTTTAGTTATTGCGCACTTTTTTTTCAATCAGCCTCTTATTGACATCGGACTGGATCAAATAAAGTCAATTTCGTCGGCATTGATTACCGCGATTTTCACATTCTTCTTAATATTGTCATTTATTCCAAGTGAGGATAAAGGCGAAATCGAAGAAATCCCAGCACAGAAGATAACCAGTGAATTTGACAAACTCCTGGCAAATGCGGGACGCTGGCGATACAAAGGGAACTTTGGGAGATATTTACGCGGCAGGGTACTTCCCGCACTCGCCCATAAACAAAACGTACACATCACCACATGCTTGATCGACCCTAGAGATGGCGAATTGTGTAAAAAGCATGCAGTTTATCGTGGCAGCATTAACGGCATTGACAAGGGTACTCAGTATGACGCCGATACAGTCGCGATTGAAGTACTAATTACAATCGTGATTGCCGCCTGGTACGCCGCGAACACCGGGATGCAAATCGATATTTACCTAAGTAAAGCGTTTGATCCAATTCGGATCGATTCAAACGATCATGCGATGATTCTTACTGTTGAGGATCGCCGCAGCCCTGCACTAAAAATCACAAAAGATCACTTCACTGCAAAGCATTTTGAATTGCAAATGAAGACTGCAAGAGATCAAGCCGACCCCCTTGACCTCGGAGGTATGAGACACGGAATTCAGTTGGCAGAAATGAACGAAGCTGACGTTATCAGTGTTCTTACTCAAGCCGATATGGTTGCGCTGTGTAAGCGTCTCAAGCCCGGGGCAATTTTGGAAGGCTGTAAGAAGTCAAGGAATCCTTATGAAAATTGACGTCGCCAGCCAGCTTACTTACTTGACAGAAAACTTTGATGTACTACAACGAGAATGCAAGCCGCTGTGGCATCCACTTGGGTTCTCTTCGTGCCTAATCCTAAATAATGTCGGCAAACTTAATTTGAGAATTCACTACTGGCCGGAAAGCGAAAGACGAACGAAAAATCCCGACTGGCCAATCCACACCCATACATACCATTTATCTAGCTTGGTACTGGAGGGGACGATCCGTGACATTCAATATACTACAACGGCTGGAGAAGATTATTCAGTTTACAGCGTATCCTATAACGACGAAAACTCTGAAATAGCAAAAACAGATCGAAAAGTTTCAATCCTTCACACGAATGATATTTCTCGTAGTAAAAGTGAAACCTACACGGTAGAAAGAGGTGTTTTTCATCAAAGTCAGGTTGATTTCGGGAAAAGCGCAATCACACTTGTTGCCTTGAGTGATTTCGCCAAAGATGCACCATTAGTTTTGGGCAAGGACATGCCCGAAGAGCGTTTCCCATACGATCGCGCACCCTTCGACTCAGAGACCTTTTGGCGTGCAGTGCATGCCGGCCTTTCTCGCCACTTATCGGGTGCCTCTTAGCCGAGGCCGGCCAAATGCACTTTGGTTTAAAGCCGTACTCGCCCGATGAGCGCAAATTCTCGCTCGACAAACTGAGCGGCAGGATGCAGTAACGTCCGCATCGAAACTCCTAGTGAAGGAATAGCGACTGGACGACGCTTGCCACATTACCGCCACATGATCGGCAAAACATGGCCCTAAGTATCTGACTTAATTGGATTTTTTTGGAAACCCCCGTCCAATCCATCATGGGCGCTACGGAGATGGCCTTCTCTTCCGCAACTCGGTTTCCCGTGGACGTATTTGGGGTTCAGGCCAAGGCTGAAGATTAGGCTAGCAAGCCGCCGAGTTTCTCACTCAGCCCTTTCCGGACGCTGCCGCACAGCCCTGTAATTCCCCGGCGTCACCCCAAAGCAGCGCCGGAACCACCGCGAAAAATGCGCCTGGTCCGTGAAGCCGCACTGCACCGCCACCTCGGCCGCCGTCTGGCCTTCGCGCAGCAACACCTTGGCGCGACCGATGCGCGCCAGCCGGGCGTAGTGCGCGGGCGTCATGCCGACAGCGACGCGGAACAACCGGTGAAAGTGCTCGCGCGACACGCCCAGCCGCTGGGCCAGCGCGCCCGGGTCGATGCGGCAAGCATCTTCCGTGGCAAGGGCCTGGCAGACCGCTTCGACGCGGGCGTCGGCCATCTGCCGTTCGACGGCGACCAGCGCGTCGCCGGTCTGCGCGCGAAGAACCTGCGCAAGCAATCGCCCGACCTCACCCCCGTCTTCCGACAGCGCGGCCTGCGCCAATGCGCGCGCCGTGAAGTCGTCCTTCCAGACACCCCGGCGCAACTCGCCCCGCTGCGCAACGGGCCACCCGAGTTGCGCAGCCACCCACGCATGCGGCACATACAGCATCACCATGCGAAAGCCCTGCGCACTCACGCCGGCGGTGTGCAGCATGCAGGGGGCCATCAGCACCAGGTCGCCGGCTTCGGCCACCTGCCGCTCGCCCGCGCAGGTGAATTCGCAGCGCCCCTCCAGGATCGCGCCCACGCTCCACTCGGCGTGCCAGTGCAGGTCGAAGTGCGCCTTGGGGTCGCCCGCGAACATGGCCTCGACCTGCGCGCCATCGTCCATGCACAGGCTGATCACATGGGAGGTGGCGGGCGGCTTCATTCCGCGAAGGGTAGCGGCATGCAGGCCTTGCAGCTCACGCAGCAAGCGCACCGCGCACGGTGATGCCCATCCACCCCGCGCTGGCGGTCGTGGCCCGCACCTCGCCGAGCAGCGCCAGTTCCTCGACCGGGTGCGCATGGAACTGCAGGCTCGCGCTACCGGCCGTCCAGCCCGACTCGACGCGGTCGATGATGTCGGCGCGCAGGTAGCGCGGCACCGCCGCGCGTTCAGGCTGCGTGAGGTCGGGCCAGCCGACGGCGCCGATGGTCGGTGCCGAAAGAAACCCCAGCCGCCCGGCCTTCTCGCCCGTCAGCGTGACGCGGGCATCGACCAGCCGGCGCTCCTTCACGCTGAGGCTCGCGCCCAGCCGGCTGCCCGCGGACAGCGGCGCGGCGGCCGGGTGAATCAGCGGCAGGCTGCGCGTGACCCAGGTCTGCCCTATCTTCTTGGGCCAGCCCTGCAGCCAGCCGCGCAGCATCGAGATGTCCTGGTCGACGTAGATCAGCGGGCAATAGAAGCGCGCGCCCTCGCCTTCTTTTGCATCGATCTCGAGCACCACGATGGTCTCGCGGTACTGCGCGTACACGGGGTCGAGCAGTTCATGGCCGTCGTCGCCGCAGGCCTGCCAATCGGCGAAGTGCACGCAGCCCTGGCCGGTGGCCTCGCCGAGTTCCAGCGGCACCAGCGTGGCGCCGCGCGCGGCATCGAACGCGAAGGCAACATTGACCAGCCAGCCGGCGTAGTGCCATGGCGGCGCCTGCACCAGCGCGCTGCGGCCGGACGAAGTGAAAGGGGGCGTGAAAGAGAGCGGCATCGCAGGTGTGCAAGTGGAAGACCGCCGCACGATACGGCCACCCCGCCGCGCGGTCTTGTACGCCAGTGATGCGCGCGCCCAAGGCCCAAGGCCCAGGGCTCAGGGGCCGTAAGGGCCTACGAGGCTTGCGGACCTAAGGCGCCGTCGAACTTTCCAGCACCGCCGCCAGCTGTTCGAGCGTGTAGGGCTTGCGCAGCCACGCGGTGCCCGGCAGGGTCTGGGCGGGCTCGGCCTGCCCCGTCACGAAGACCACCGGCACGCGGTGGTCGCGCAGCAGCCGCTCGGCAAAGTCGCGGCCCGAGAGCGCCGGCAGGCCGATGTCCACCATCACTACGTCGAAAGCCCCTTCGAAGAAGCGCGCAATGGCCGCCTCGGCGCTGCGCACGCCGGTGGCCCAGTGCCCCATGGCCTCGAGCAGACGCAGCGTGGCGGCCAGCGTGTCGGCGTCGTCCTCTACAAGGAGCACCCTGAGTTTTCTTTGTTGTTCTGCGGATGAAGCTGGTTCGGTTGTCATTGATTTCCATTTTTCCAGACAAACCGCGACCTTGCATCGCCCGAGGCTCTCCACGCGCAGGGATCTACGCCAGATGGCGGCGTTGTCCGACTCGGCACCACCCCTGCGCAGAGAAAATGACCGCCTCGGCCCGAGACAAGCCGAGCCACAACGACGAGAACGAGCGCTTTTCCGGCCCTGCCAATGACCCGCATCTACCTGATAGAAGACAACCCCCTGATCGCCGACACGCTGACCGACGGGTTGCAACACTTTTGCGAATGCGATGTCATCGGCAACGCGACGACGTCCGACGACGCCATCCACTGGCTCAAGGACAACCCCGAGGGCTGGGACGCCGCGGTCATCGACATCTTCCTGGCCGAAGGCAACGGGCTGACGGTGGCGCAGTACCTGAAGGAGCACAAGTCGCCGGCCCAGCGCACGGTGGTGCTCATGAACTATGCGAGTTCCGAGGTGCGCGAAGGCGCGCTGTCCGCGGGTGTGGACGCGGTGTTCGACAAGTCGCTGCAGCTCGAGGCCTTCTACGAATTCTGCAAGCAGCTGAACATTTCGCCACGCCGTTGAAGCAGACTCGGGGCATGAACACGCCCTCTCCCCTCCTGCTCGACGCCGCCACGCTGCGGCAACTCGCGCAGGCATCGGCGCCTTCGGCGTCACCGTGCCCGTGCCGCCTTCAAGGCGCCACCGCATGGGAAAGCATCACCGAAGAGCGCTGGCCCGCCGCATTGATGCAGCAGGTCGGCACGCTGCGCGACCCCGAGCTGTACGAGCCCACTTTCGAAGAATCGCACCCCAAGGGCACGCGCTACGATTCGCCCGAGGCGCCCCTCTCGGTGCTGCACTTCCCCTTCAACCGCTGCGACGTGTACCGCTGCACGTCATGCACACGGCTCGTGTTGCGCTACACCGAGTTCGGCGGCTACTACATCGACCACCGCGTGCGCGTGGTCGACGCGGCGCTGGTCACCGACTGATCATCTGCCCTCGCAGCCTGGGGCAAACGCCTGAGCGCGCGGCACAATCGTCCGCGTGCATTTTTTCAAACACTGCCTGCCCGCCGGTCTTGCGCTGGCGTTCGCCCTCGCTGCCACGGCCACGACCACCGCCACGACTGCGCCCGCGCCGGTGCTCCTCGTCACCTCGCCCGCCGCCTTGCAGGCCGCGGAAAAATCCGGCGCGGGTTTCGCGCGCTGGTTCGGCGAGACGCCGGGCGCCGACGGCATCGCGACCAATCAGGCGTTGATGCGCTCGCCAGCATGGCGCGCCGTCACCGAGCCGATCGGCGCGAGCCTTGCCGGCATCCAGCGGCGCGACAAGCAGGCCGGCGTCGGCATCTCGAAGTACCCGCACCGCCTGTTCGACGCGCGCTGGCTCGCGAGCCCCGACGCCTACTTCGAACTGGTGGGCGTGGCCAACCGCATGGACCGCCGGCCGTTCCAGGAGAAGGACGGCGCCTGCGGAGAAACGCGGCTGGTTTATCGGCTGGCCTACCGCACACCAGCGATGCAGTCGCGCCTGCCCATGACGGTGAACGTCGAGTTGCGCGGCGATGCGCCTAATGCCAACGGAAGTTGCGCCGAAGCCGCGAAACGCTGGCAGCCGCCGCAGGCCTCGATGAGCGACGAAGCGACCGGCCGCTGGCTGGTATCGGCCGACGGACCGCTCGCGCCCCAACGCCTTGCGCCCGCCCGCATCTCTCAGGTCACGACCAACCTGCAAAGCGTGCGCTGGCCGTCCGCCGTGCGGCCCGACCTGGGCGGCCATGCCGAATACATGCTGCGCGCCTTCCGCTGGAACGCGAGCGCAAAGAGCTTCGACGTGGGTCCGCTGGAAAACACGCCCGACGTCGCGAAGCTCAAGGCCGATGCACCGCTGCGCAAGGAGCTGCAGCAGTGGCTGCAGCAGCCCGCCAACCTGCGGGCGCTGGACGAAGCCACCTTGCAGATCCCCGAGAAGTTCCTGGCGACCGAATCCATCTCTGTCGCGCCGCGCGGGCTCGAGCGGCTCGCCAACCAGCCCTTCGCGCAAGTTTTCGCGCCCGGTGAATGGAAGGCCGTGGAAGGCAGCCGCACGCTGGCATCGCCGCAGGCCGTGCTGCGCCGCCTGGACGACCTGAGCTGCGCGGGCTGCCACCAGAGCCGTGCCGTCGCGGGCTTTCACCTGCTGGGCGTCGACCGGCGCGGCGCCTCGCGCACCTTCACCACGGGCAACGCGCTCGCGGTGCCGCATTCACCGCATGTGCAGGACGAGCTGGCGCGCCGCGCCATCTATGTGCGCGCCGCGCTCTCGACGCCGCGGCCCGATCCGTTCCGCCCGCTGGCCGAACCCGGCGAACCCGACGAGCCCGACGCCGCGCCCGGCAAAGCCACGGTCGGCGCGCGCTGCGAACCCACGCGCATCACGCAGTCGGCCAACCCGTGGCTGGACCGCGCGCAGAAGCAGCCGCGCATCGCCTGCGAAGGCGCGGCCTCGGTGTGCGAGACCACGTCGGTCGGGTTCCCGGGCGGCATGTGCTCGGGGCCCTGCGACCCCGCCGACAAGAACGGCACCTGCGGCGGCATCGCCATCCTGAGCGACTTCAACAGCTGCCTTGCCGCAAAGAAACCCTTCGGCGAATGCCTGGCCAGGCATTCGCGCCCCGGCAACCTGCGCAGCTGCTCGGCCGGGCAGGCCTGCCGCGACGACTACATCTGCGCGCAGGCCGACGGCCAGCCCGAAGGGCACGGCGCGTGCATACCGCCGTACTTCCTGTTCCAGATGCGGGTGGACGGGCACTCGTAGGCGCCCTGCCCGGCCCGGTCAGGCCCGGTCAGGCCAGATAGCCGCCGTCCACCGTCAGCGCCGCGCCCGTCACGAAGCTCGACTCGGGCCCCGCGAGAAACGCCACCATGTTGGCGATCTCGCTGTCCTGGCCCATGCGGCCCAGCGCCATCAGCGTGCGCAGCCAGTCGCGGTATTCCTCGGCGGCCATGTCGGTCTCGGTCGGGCCGGGCTGCACCGCGTTCACCGTGATGCCGCGCGCACCAAGGTCGCGCGCCAGCCCCTTGGTGAGCGAGGCGACCGCGCCCTTGGTCATGCTGTACACCGCCGCGCCCGCGAGCCCGGCGCGCTCCGCGCTCACGCTGCCGATGTTGATCACGCGCCCGCCCTGGCCCATGTGCCGCACCGCGGCCTGCGTGCCGACGAAAACCGCGCGCACGTTGACGGCGACCATGCGGTCGAAGTCGGCAATGGCGAAGTCGTCGACCGTGCCGTGCGTCAGCACACCGGCGTTGTTGACCAGGATGTCGAGGCGCCCGAAGGTCTCGGCGGTCTGCGCCACGGCCTGCTGCACCGCGCCGGCGTCGGCGCTGTCGGCCTGGATGGCCAGCGCCTTGCCGCCCGCGGCTGCAATGTCCTTCACCAGCGCCTGCGCCTTGTCGGCCGAAGCCGAATAGGTGAAGGCCACGGCCGCGCCGTCGCGTGCGAGTCGCCGCACGATGGCCGCGCCGATGCCGCGCGATCCGCCGGTGACCAAGGCCACCTTGCTCGAGAGAGTGTTCGACACGATGTACTTCCTTTTTATTGGATCAATCGATCCAGAATAGAGCCAAAAAATGCGCCCGGGCGGGCGCTGCGTGAATGGCCTGCGGCGGTTACCGCAGACTTCGAATGGCCAGGCGGGCGACCCCGCGCAGGACGTCGGCCGAAGCCCCTCCCCGCGCGGAAATCTTCAAACCCGACAAGGTGGCGCCAAGAAACTGCGCGGCGGTGCGCACGTCCACGTCGGCACCGGCTTCGCCCGCCGCCTTGGCCTCGGCCACGCGGCGCTCCAGCGCCACCTGCAGCGTGCGCCCGGCGGTGTCGGTCAGCAGCGAGACCTCGTCATCGGAGCGGCCGAATTCGCAGATCGCGCCAATGCCCAGGCAGCCCGGCTCACCCGCGCGGGTGGACTTGACGACCATCGCCTCGAACATCGCCTCGATGCCGCGCATCGGCGAAGGCGCGCTGTTGAGCACACGCAGGTGCTCGGCCACATGGCCCGCCGCGTAGTGCTGCAGGGCTTCGAGGTAGAGGCGGCGCTTGTCGCCGAAGGTGTCGTACATGCTCTGGCGGCTGATGCCCATGGCGTTGAGCAGCACCTCGGTGGAGGTGCCGTCGTAGCCGAGATCGGAGAACACGGGGATGGCGCCCTCCAGGGCGGTTTCGCGGTCGAATGCTTTGGGTCTTGCCATGGGGCGGAGGATAAATCATTTCAGACTTATCTGTCCACTAATGAGGCCATTGCCTTGCGCATGACGCCCTCTGCCAAAGGGAGAGGGGACAAGACCGGAGACACGACACCACACAGCGCGCGTGGGGTATTGCCCCCTCTCTCCTTGGGGAGAGGGTTGGGGTGAGGGTGAGCGGCAATCAAGGCCGCGCGATGTTGTGAGGCCGATGCCCTCACCCTGACCCTCTCCCAGAGGGAGAGGGAACAAGACAGAAGGCTCAGCGCTGCGCCAGGTTCTGCCCCTCTCGAAAGAGACAGGACCGGGGACATGGCACAACACAACGCGACGCGAGGTCTTACTCCCTCTCCCTCTGGGAGAGGGGACAAGACCGGAGACACGACACCACACAGCGCGCGTGGGGTATTGCCCCCTCTCCCCTTGGGGAGAGGG
>NZ_FOWL01000015.1:157164-157375 GCF_900115445.1 Variovorax sp. OK605 | reverse complement strand
GACACGACACCACACAGCGCGCGTGGGGTATTGCCCCCTCTCCCCTTGGGGAGAGGGTTGGGGTGAGGGTGAGCGGCAATCCAGGCCGCGCGATGTTGTGAGGCCGATGCCCTCACCCTGACCCTCTCCCAGAGGGAGAGGGGACAAGGCCGGGGACACGACACCACACAGCGCGCGTGGGGTATTGCCCCCTCTCCCCTTGGGGAGAGGG
>NZ_FOWL01000015.1:70887-156884 GCF_900115445.1 Variovorax sp. OK605 | reverse complement strand
AAGACAAAGAACCCCTCAAGCCTCCTCGTACCACCGGTCCTTCGCCAGCATCACCCGGTGGTGCCCATGCCCCGACGGCATCATCGGGAAGCAGTTCTCCTGCGCAGCCACTTCCACATTGAGGAAGAACGGCCCCTCGCTCGCCAGGCATTCGGCCAGTGCGTCTTCGAGATCGGCCGGGTCGGTCACCCGGCGCGCGCCCCAGCCGAAAGCCTTGGCCAGCGCCACGAAATCGGGCAGCGCCTCGTTCCAGCTGTGGCTCAGGCGGTTGCCGTGGTTCAGCTCCTGCCACTGGCGCACCATGCCCATGTAGCCGTTGTTGCACAGCACCAGCTTCACCGGCACGCGGTGCTGCACCGCGGTCGACAGCTCCTGGATGTTCATGAGCACCGACGCGTCGCCGCTCACGCACACGGCCATCGACTCGGGGTGGCCGATCTGCGCGCCGATGGCCGCCGGCAGGCCGTAGCCCATGGTGCCCGCGCCGCCCGATGTGAGCCAGTGCCGCGGGCTGTCGAAGCGCAGGTACTGCGCAGCCCACATCTGGTGCTGGCCCACGTCGGTCGACACGATGGTGTCGCGCCCGCTCGCGGTGATGGCGCGCTGCAGCGACGACATCAGCTGCTGCGGCAAGATCGCGTCCTCGCGCGGCGTGAAGGCCAGGCAGTCTTCGGCGCGCCAGCGCTCGATGCGTGCCCACCACGGCGCGAGCCGCTCGGGTGCGAAGCCCTCGGCCGGCAGCAGCTCCAGCAGGCCGTTGAGGATCACCGCGCAGTCGCCCACCATCGGCACGTCGACCTGCACCACCTTGTTGATGCTGCCGGGGTCGATGTCGATGTGGATCTTTCGCGCATGCGGGCAGAACTCGTCGAGCTTGCCGGTCACGCGGTCGTCGAAGCGCGCGCCGACGCACACCACCAGGTCGGCCTCGTGCATGGCCAGGTTGGCTTCGAGCATGCCGTGCATGCCCAGCATGCCGATGAACTTGGCGTCCGACGCCGGAAACGCGCCCAGCCCCATCAGCGTGAGCGTGCACGGCGCGTGCATCAGGTTCACGAGCCTGGTGAAGGCCTCGCACGCGGCGGGGCCCGAATTCACCAGCCCGCCGCCGCCGTAGATCACCGGGCGGCGCGCGGTGGAAAGCAGGTCTGCCGCGCGCTGCATCATGGCCTTGGGCGGCAGCGCCGAGCGGCTGGTGCGCAGCGCGCGCAGCGGCGCGGCATCGGACTGCGGCGCGTGGCCCAGACGGTTGAGCTGGATGTCCTTGGGCACGTCGAGCAGCACCGGCCCGGGGCGGCCGCCCGATGCGATCTCCAGCGCGCGGCGCACCAGCGCGGGTACGTCGTCGGCCGAGCGCACCTGCTTGTTCCACTTGGTCACCGAGCGCGACATGCCCAGCGCGTCGCTCTCCTGGAAAGCCTGCGTGCCGATCACGGCGGTGGCCACCTGCCCGCTGATGCACAGCACGGGCACCGAGTCGCTCATCGCGTCCAGCAGCCCGGTGATGGTGTTGCCCACGCCGGGCCCCGAGGTCACCAGCACCACGCCCACGCGGCCCGTGCTGCGCGCATAGCCTTCGGCCGCGTGCACGGCCGCCTGCTCGTGGCGCACCAGCACATGGCGCAGCCGCGGCTCGCCGTGCAGCGCGTCGTACAGCGGCAATGCGGCGCCGCCGGGGTAGCCGAAGATGGTGTCCACGCCGCACTCGACCAGCGTGTCGAGCAGGGCCTCGGCGCCGTTGCGGATGCGCGCCGGCGCTTCCGGGTGAAGGGACAGGGTGTTCGTGAGGGGTAGGTCGAGCAGTCGCATGCCGTCAATTCTTCCGGTTTCGGCGCAAAATATGCTTCTTTCTTTTGGCTCTTTAGGCGCGATTCATGAAAATCAATCGGCAAATCCTTGGCAACGACGATGGATCTTTCGAAGGATCTTTCGACAAGACCGACCTGGCCATCCTTCGCGTGCTGCTGCTGGACTCGCGCAAGACCCTGCAGGAGATCGGCAACGAGGTCGGCCTGTCGCCCACCAGCTGCTGGACGCGCATCAAGAAACTGGAGGCCACGGGCGTCATCAAGCGCTACACGGTGGACGTGGACGCAGCCAAGCTGGGCTACCACGACTCGGTGATCGTGCAGGTCACGCTGGAGAGCCACACCGACGAAGCCCTGTACGACTTCGGCCGCACGCTGGCCACCATTCCCGAGATCCAGGAGGCCTACCTGGTCTCCGGCGACTACGACTACTACCTGCGCATTGCCGTGCGCGACACGCGCGACTACGAACGGCTGCTGCGCGAAAAGCTCTACAAGATTCCCGGCATCCGGCACAGCAAATCGCACTTCGTGCTGAGGGTGCTGAAGGAAACCAGCGTGCCCGTGACCTGAAGAAGCTGCGAACATGGCGGGGCACTGAAATCTCGCCAAAGGATCTTCGGATGTTCGACTTCTTCAAGAAAAGATCTCCGGCCGCCGCCCCAGCGGTGCCAGCCGCCGCAGGCGACGCAGCCGGCGCCGGCGTGCCCGCCCCGCTGGCCGGGCGCGACGGCCACGTCGGCGCCATCGAAGCCCTCACGCTCGACGGCACGATGTACTTCTTCGGCTTCGACTTCCGCAGCGACCTCGTGCTGTCGCCGCTCATGGCCGACCCGGTGCTCATGGCGCGCTTTGCCAGCCGCCACATGGCGCAGCGCGACGGCACGCACGACAAGGCCTACTGGGCAGCGCTGGTCGGCTTTGCACGCGAAGGCTCCGAGCTGTGCAGCAACGACGACGGCCGCAGCTTCGACAGCCGCATGCTCGCGGCCACCCTCGCCCGCCTGGCCCATGTGCGGCGCGAAGGCACGCCCGAGCCCGGCTTCACGGTGGAGTACCACCTGCGCTACCTGCTGGGCGCGGCGGGCGGGTGGGAAGTGCCCGAAGAAGCCGGCTCCGAAGACGCCGACCTGTGGATCTCGCAGATCGCCGGCGAGGCGCCGCTGGCCGACGGCATGCCGCTGCAGGAAGTGGCGGCGCGCCTGCAGCTGCACCTGAACGCGCTGATCGACGCGGCGCCGGGCAACTGGGCGACGCTGTTCGCCGTGCTGAAAAGCTAGAAAGCTGAAGAGCTGAAGCTCGGCCTCAGAGCCGGATCAGCTCGACGCGCCGGTTCTTCGCGCGGCCCGCGTCGTTGTCGTTCGGCGCCACCGGCTCCGAGGCCCCTGCCCCGCGCGTGGTGAAGCGGCGCGGATCGACCCCCGCCTTCACCAGCACCCCGATCACCGCCAGCGCGCGGCGCTTGGACAGGTCGTCGTTGTGCCTGGCTTCGCCCTGCGCGTCGGTGTGCCCCACCACCGACAGCTTCAGCGGCGGGTTGTTGCGCATGAGCTTGGTCATCTCGTCGAGCGTGGGCTGCGACTCGGGCTTGATCACGTCCTTGTCCAGGTCGAACAGGATGCCGTACAGGTTCACGCGCCCCGTCTCGGCCAGGCTCTTCTGCATGGCCGTGGCGTCGACGAACACGATCTTGTTGTCTTCCATCGCCTTGGTCTCGACCACGCGCACGAAGGCGTGGTTGCCGACGTCGGCGTTGTGCTCGGCCAGCGCGATGCTCGCGTACACCGTGCCCGTGGGCCCGGTCTTCTTCGCGAGCAGGTAGCGCCCGCTCACCCCGAAGTAGTTGCGCGCGTAGTCGCCGCGGCTGCCCAGGCGCGGCCACTCGGGGTTGTCGAAGGCCAGCGCAAAGTCGTACGGTGTGTTGGTGTCCACGCTGTTGGGCCGCGGCTTGTAGCAGGAGGCGTTGGCCGTGCCGCAGGTGAACAGCACCTCGAAGCCCTTGGCCTTCAAGCTGGCTTCGTAGTTGCGTTGCACCTCGAGCAGCGAGCGCTCCTTGGGCAGCCGGTAGAGGTACAGCGTGACCTTGCCCTCGACCTGCAGCAGCTCGGGCTTGCCGCCGGCCCAGTTCTGGAACGGCTCCTTGATGAGCCCGACCTCGTCGTAGGCAGCGGCCTTGTAGCCGTCGAGCACGGCGCCTTCGTAGCGGCCGACCAGCGGGTGGTCCTTGGCGGGTTCGGCGGCGAAGGCGGCCAGGCAAAGCAAGGCCGTGGCAGCGAAGAAGGCGAGCTGTTTCATCGGAGACGTCGGGGTGGGCGGCAACGTTGCGGATGCTAGGGCGGGCATCGGCTGTTGGGCATTCGACGGATGGTCTATGCCGTTGCGAGTGCGGCCATGGGCGGCGGTGCCCTCGCCTCGTCGCCGCCTGCGTCGGCGGCGGCATTTGGCAACCATTGAGTCGCGCAATTCGAGACTTACTAGCGCATTCGGTTTCGCTGCCCGCGCCGTGCCTCTCTACAGTGGATGCCCCAGACACTCAAAGCCCCACCCAGTGGGCAAGGAAGGCATCACACACAGCATTTCGAACGGATGAGCCGCAAGCTTCGCGGCGGGCCTTCGGTGCCACACGCATCGGGGCGAATGCGAAGCAGAAAAGGCGACGGCCGGGGCGTATCAGCACCCCAACCGTCTGACCACATGACGTGCAACAACTTTGAAAGAAAGCACACCACATGGCTAAACGAATTATGGCCCGGCGCCCCACGCCGGCACCTCCCGCATCTGCCACATCTGCCGCAGCAACCACCGCCGCGGACACCGCCGGTCCCAGCGCGGTGGACCTCCTCGAAAGCAATCTGGAGCAGCTGAGATCGCTGCTGTGGTGCTGCTACGGCGAGGGCATCGAATGGACGACAGGCGACGGACCGAAGCACCTGGAAAACGTGCTCTGGATCGCAGCCGAACTGGCACGCGAGGCGGCGGAGTTGTTCCAGGAATGTGCGGCTGAACTGCAACCGGCCGCCTGACGCGGGCGGGCCCCGGCTGACGGGGCATGAGCGGCAGGGTCGGTGCGCGGACCCGCGTGAAGTTCGCGCCTGACGCACCCGACGACCCTGCCGCAGCGAGCGGCGATGCGGGCGGTGCCTTGCATCGCCGGCTTCGAACGGCGATGCCGGCTCACCACTCAACCGGCGGCAGTTTCCCCGGGCTGCGGCGACTTGTCGCAATACTCGATCAGAAGCTCGGTGAGCACGCGGATCTTCCGCGCCGGATATTGGCCCGACGGCCGGATGACGTATGCCCCTGCCGGCGGCGGCGGGTGGCGCGTCATGACGGGCACCAGCGCCCCTGAAGCCACATGCTCGTGCGTGAGCCAGTCGGGCAAGTAGGCGATGCCCAGTCCTGCTGCCGCGGCGGCGAGCAAGGCCGTGCCGTTGTCGGCCTTGAAGCGGCCCCGGGGGCGCACCGTGACGATCTTGTCGCCATCCATCAGCTGCCATGCCTCGGTTCCCTGCATCAGCGCCTGATGCTCGAGCAGCGCCTCCGGTGTCTCGGGCGATCCATGCGCCTCGACGTAGTCCGGACTCGCAACGAGCTTGCCGTAGATCGGGCCGACGCGCCTTGCAATCAGGTTGGAGTCCTGCAGATAGCCGACCCGTATCGCGCAATCGAAACCTTCCCCGATGAGATCGACGAAGCGATCGCTGTAGCAGGTCTGGATGTGGAGCCCCGGGTGGCGCCGCCCCATCTCCGCGAGCATGGGCGCAAAGTAGCTGGGGCCGAAAGTCAGCGGCACGGCAATCCGCAGCCGGCCGCTCAGGTCGCCGGCGGGCGAGATGGTTTCCTTGGCCACCTCGATCTCGGCGCAGATCCTGGCGGCGTATTCCTGGAACGTCGACCCGGCTTCCGTGAGGGAAGCGCCGCGCGTGGACCGCGCCAGCAGCTGCACGCCGAGTTCCCCTTCGAGCCGCACGAGCCGGCGGCTCACCATCGACTTGGACACGCCGAGCCGCAGCGCGGCCGGCGAAATGCCCCCTGAATTGGCAACTTCCACGAAGGTTCGAAGGTCTTCAATGTCCATCCAGCGTTCCTCATAACGCGACACAGATCGCCGCAAGATGGTACTACCGCACCCGAATGCGGAACGCAATACTGCGGGCAGGCGACGTCGCTGAACACGCATGTTTCCGGCGACCACTTCGCTCACAACCGCAACAAAGGATGCATCAATGACTTTTCGCAACGGCCTCGCTTCGCTGCTTCGCCCCGAGGACTCGGTCCTCGTTCTGATCGACCACCAGCCCTACCAGCTCGCGAATGTGAACAGCCACGAGCCGCAGATGGTGATCAACAACACGGCGGGCCTGGCGAAGGCGGCCAGGGCCTTCGGCGTGCCGACCATCCTGACGACGGTGATCGCCGACCGCGGGGGCCTGCTGTTCCCGCAGATCACCGAGGTGTTCCCCGGCCAGGAGGTGATCGACCGCACGTTCATCAACACCTGGGAAGACCCGAAGGTGGTGAACGCCGTCAAGGCAACGGGCCGCAAGCAATTGATCATTGCCGGGCTGTGGACCGAGGTGTGCGTCGCGATGCCGACCATCCAGGCGCTCGGCGAAGGCTGGGACGTGACCGTGATCACCGACGCCTCGGGCGCCGTGTCGGTCGAGGCCCACCAGGTCGCCATCCAGCGCATGCTCGCGGCCGGCGCCAACATGATGACGTGGATGGCGCTGGCGGCCGAATGGCAGCGCGACTGGGCGCGCACCGAGCAGGCCGTCGAGCTGACCAAGGTGATCACGCAGCATGCCGGCGGCAGCGGCATCGCGTTTCTCTGGGAGCAGCAACTGCTCAACACGCCCGTGCCTGCCAGCGCTGGGTGATTCGAGCGGGGGGTGGAGATTCGGGGCGCCTGCGTTCCCGAACGACGCGGACCGCTTTTTTCGAGCCTCGTCATCCCCCTTTCACCGAACAGAACAGGACGTCCGTCGCACCAGGGTGCGGCGGTCGGCCCGGGCTACACAGCTCACCCGGGCCTTTCATCATCAGATTCAGAAGGACTCCGAAATTGTCGATCGATCGTTTTCCCGTCGGGCAGGAAATGGATGTCTCCTATCCGGACTTCCAGGTCAGCCTGACGCTGCTGTCCACCTCGCAACTGAAGTTCGAGATCAAGGAAGGGCCGTTCGCGCGGACCGAGGTCGTCGACATCCAGGTCGTGCCGCTCGGCAACAGCATCTTCGCCGTGAGCTGGCAGGAACAGAACGGCGCGACCGTCACGAATGTCCAGGACCACGACCGTGGCCTGGTGCACTCGTATGCCACGCTGCCAAGCGGCCAGTTCATGCGGTTGACCGGCACAGTGGCCGTCACCCGGCCTGCCGACGTGGTCTTCGATGACCGTCCTCGACGCAACAAGGCGTTGGTGCTCGAAGCGATGACATCGCTGTTCCAGCGTCATGACGCATCGGCGGTACGACGCCTCTACGCGCCGGACTACGTCCAGCACAACCCCAACATCGCACAGGGCCGCGACGCGTTGGAGGCGCTTGTCGCCGGCCTGTCGAACACCGTCTGGTACGAGCCCGGCCTTGCCGTCGCGCAAGGCGATCTGGTCGCCATCCACGGCCGCATCCGCGGCTGGGCCGAGGCACCGCAGGTGGTGGTCGATGTCTTTCGCATCAAGGGTGGCAAGTTGGCCGAGCACTGGGACGTTCTGCAGAACGAGGAGCCGTCGACGGCGGCCCTTGGCGGCATCGCGATGTTCGACCCCGAAGAAGGAACCCCTCGCTCTCGGCCTTGAGCCGAATGGGCGGCAGGCGGCGACAACCCGCGCCGCCGCGTTGTGGCGCAGCGGTGCCCCGCGCACTTTCCTTTCTGTAGACAATGGCCCCACCCGACACCGGGCATGAGGGGATCAAGATGTCAGCCGACGACTGGTGGAAGTACGGAATCGTCTATCAGGTCTACCCGCGTTCGTTCCAGGACAGCAACGGCGACGGCATCGGCGACCTCGACGGCATCCGCGCCCGGCTCGATCACCTGGTCTCGCTCGGCGTCGATGCCGTCTGGATCTCGCCGATCTATCCCTCGCCGATGGCGGACTTCGGCTACGACATCGCCGATTTCTGCGACGTCGACCCGCGCTTCGGCACGCTCGACAACTTCGATGCGCTGGTGCAAGAGGCGCACGCACGAGGGCTCAGGATCATCCTGGACTTCGTGCCCAACCACACGTCGGACCGCCATCCGTGGTTCGCGCAGAGCCGCAGCGCACGCAGCGATCCGCGGCGCGACTGGTACATCTGGCGCGACCCGGCGCCGGACGGCGGGCCGCCCAACAACTGGCTCGGCAATTTCGGCGGCCCGGCCTGGGCCTTCGACGCGGCCACGGGCCAGTACTACGGCCATTCGTTCCTGAAGGAACAGCCCGACCTCAACTGGCGCAACCCCGACGTGCGCGCCGCGATGTACGAGGTGCTGCGCTTCTGGCTGCGGCGCGGCGTCGACGGGTTCCGGGTGGACGTGCTCTCCCAGATCGTCAAGGACGCGGACTTCCGCGACAACCCGCCGAACCCCGACTTCGTCGAGGGCCAGGACCCGTTTCTCCGGCTGCAGATGCTTTACAACACCGACCTGCCGGAGGTGCAACCCATCGTGGCCGAGATGCGCCGCGTGGTCGACGCGTTCAGCGACGCACGCTCCTCGCGCGTACTGATCGGCGAGCTCTACCTGCCGCTGCCGCGCCTGGTCGCCTACTACGGACGCAACGCCGAAGGGGTGCTCGAAGGCGTGCAACTGCCCTTCAACTTCGAGCTGATTGCCACCGAGTGGCAGGCGGCGCGCATCGGCCGCTTCGTGCGCGACTACGAAGCCGCCCTGCCCGCCGGCGCCCAGCCGAACTGGGTGCTGGGCAACCACGACAAGTCGCGCATCGCGAGCCGCGTCGGGCCGCGGATGGCGCGGCTCGCGGCCATGCTGCTGCTCACGCTGCGCGGCACGCCCACGCTCTACTACGGCGACGAGATCGGCATGACCGACGTCCCCATTCCTGCCGGTGAAGTGCAGGACCCGTTCGAGAAGAACAAGCCCGGCATGGGCCTGGGCCGCGACCCGGAGCGAACCCCCATGCAGTGGAGCGACGCAGCGCATGCGGGCTTCACGACCGGCACGCCGTGGCTGCGCCTGGCGCCCGACTGGCCCACGCAGAACGTGCAGGCGCAATCAGGTGACGAAGGGTCGATGCTGGCGCTCTACCGCAAGCTCATCGCGTTGCGCCGCGCGCAGCCCGCGCTGAACCGGGGCGACCATGAAGCGCTCGAAGCAGAGGGCGACGTGCTCGCCTATGCGCGCAACTTCGAGGGACGGCGGCTGGTGGTGCTGCTCAACTTCGGCGCCACCCCGGCGCCGATTTCACCGGCGTTGATGCCGCGCCAGCCGATCGTGCTGGCATCGACCGACGCCGCGCGCGCCGAGTCCATCGAGGGGCTCCTGGTGTTGGCGCCCTGTGAAGGCGTCGTCATCGGCACCGCGGACGACCAAGCTCCAGCGGCACCCTGAGCACTCAAGCCTTGCCGGTCTGGATCTCGATGTAGCTGCGCGCATGCCAGCGCACGCGCACCGGCCACTTTGCGTCGGCGATGGTTTCGGAGTTCACGTCCTTGCCGCTGCCGTAGTTGACCTGCCGGTCGGGCCGCCTGTCGAGGCCGATCACCAGCACGATGCGGCTGCCCGCCGCAAGCCTGCAAGCCGTCACGCGCTCGACGGTGAACGCAAGCAACTGACGCTCGCCGGCCCGAAGCAGCCGGCGGCGCACGCGGTGGCCCGCGTAGCTGGCGCGGAAGTCGTAGGGGTCGAACAGCAGTTGGTACTCGCCGCTTTCGGTCTGCTCGTACAGCGAGATGTTGAAGTCCACGTCCTGCCGCGAGGGCGTGATGTCGAACACGCCGCGCAGGCTGCCGAAGATCTCGGTGCCGTCCGGGAACGGATCGCTGACGAAGCTGATGCTGTTGCGCGCCGGCAGTTGCTGCATGCGCAGCGCGTCGGGCCACGGGTCGCGCACGTCGCGCCTGTCGGCCAGGTCGACCGACAGCCGCGCATTGCCACCGCCACCGCCACCGCCACCGCCTTCGGACGGCGACGGCAACAGGCGGTGCGGCTCGTCGCGCTCTGCGGTGTCGAGGTACAGGCGCAGCTGGGCCTGGCTGCGCTGCGGCGCGTCCAGCACCGGCACATGGCGCCACTGGTCCGCGCCCATCACCTGGTAGTTGACGCGGTCCGCCAGCAACGAAGGCTTGTTCGCGCCCTGCAGGACGTGGTCCAGCCACTGGTAGCGCAGCTCGGGCAGGTCGACGCGCGCGACGGGGTCGAGCGTGTAGCCGCGCAGCCTGGCCGCCGTGCCGAGCCGCACCGAGGCCGCGTCGTAGGGGCCGAGCAGCAGCGTGGTGTCGGCCTGCGGCTGGTTGCGCAGATGCTCGTGGTGGTAGTAGAGCGCGCCGGCGTCGCCGCCGTAGTAGCCCGCAAAGCTCAGCACCGGGATGTCGATGCGCGCGAACTGCTCCGCCGACGGCAGGAACTTCTGCCAGTAGCGGTCGTGGCTCGGGTGCGTGAGCCAGGTACGGATCAGCCTGCTGCGCTTGCCCAGCAGGACGCGGTCCACGTCCCAGTAGGGACGGTTGCCGCGGTGCCAGCGCGCGTCGAGTGCCTGCCACATCGCGTCCGGGTCGGCATCGACGTCGGTGCCAGTGCCGGTGTCAGCGCCGGCCCGCACGGGCTCGCCGCTCGCATGCTCCTGCGCCCAGCGGACCATGGCGTTGCGGAAGATCTGCCCGGCCATCGGAAAGTCGATGCCCGGCGCCATCGGCGCGATGGTGGCAATGGCCTTCAGTGCCGCCGGCCGCCTGCGCGCGGCGGCCCACGCGGCGAAGCCGGAGTAGCCGTCGCCGAGCATGCACACGCGGCCGTCGCTCCACGCCTGGCGGGCGATCCAGTCGATGACGGCGGCGGCGTCTTCGCCGTCGTGAACGAAGGGCCACACGGCGCCCTTGCCGTCGGGCGTGCGTCCGCGCACGTACGCCGTGACGCCGACGTAGCCTTTGGCGGCGCTGCGCTGGGCGTCGTCCTCGGCGGGGTCGAGCGTGAAGCGCAGCAGCGTCGCCAGGGCGCCGCTCGCGCGGCCGGGCCGCACCAGGTTCGCGTGGATGACGCCCGCGCGCACGGGAATCCTGATGCCGGTTTCCGCCACGTAGCGGATGCCGTTCTCCGCCGCGAACAACTCGGGCAGCAGCGCGTTGAAGCTGCGGCGCGACTGGTACGAGAGCCAGGTTCGCACGAGCGCCAGCGCATCGTCCTGCGGGAGGCTGCCCTTCGCGCGCCAGAGATCGAAAGCCTGGCGCAGCGGCTCCCTGTACGCCGCCGGCGGAATTTCGAGCCGCGCCATGATGGCCTGCGCTTGCACGTTGTCCAGCGGCGACACCAGTTCCCGGAACGAGCGCGCGTAGGCGTCGGCAAAACCGACGTGCTCGTCCGCTTCGAGCATGCGCGCGCGCGCATAGATGCCGTCGAGGATCGCGCGCTCGACCAGGCCGTCGAAGGGCTTGCCCTGGCGGCGGCTGCGCAGCGAGCCGCTGCTGTCGGAGGCGGCACGGTAGGCGCCGCTGACGATCTGCAAGGCGGTCACGTTGGCCAGGAAGACATCGGTCTCCGCCTCCTGGTAGACCGGCAGGATGCGCTGGGCCAGGTCCCGCATCAGGTCCGCCGTGGTGGCGTCGTCGGGATCGGGCGGCGGGCGGAAGCCGAAATCCGCCGCCCCGGCCGACGCGGCCGCCCCGGCCCACGCGGGCAGCGCCAGCATCAGCCGCATGAGGGCCCGGCGCGCCCGGCTGACGGTCGACTCGGGGTGTCTCATGCTCGCTGCTCCTCGGGCGCGGCGCTGGGCGCCTTGACCAGATGCACCACCTGCGTGAACAGCCGGTCGTGCGCCCCGCCGGCCGAGCCTATGTGGACGATGCCCGTGTGCGTGAGCTTGCCCAGCACGCCGACGATGAGTTCGAGCGTGTCGTCGTCGAACGCGCTGAAGGCTTCGTCCATCACCAGCCAGGGCGGTGCCTGCAGCATCACGCGGGCGAAGCCCAGGCGCAGCTGCTCGTCCATGCTGAGCTCGCTCTCCCAGCGGCCCGTCCGGTTCAGCAAGGGTTCCAGGCGCTGCAGGCCCACGCTCGCCAGCGCGGCCACCATGGCCTCCCTGGGGTAGCTCGCGGGTTCCATCGCATACGACAGCACTTCGGCCAGCGTGCCGCGGGGAATGTAGGGCGTGCCGCGCGGCATGTAGTGGATCGTCTCGCCCGCGGGCCGGCGCACGGTGCCACAGCCCCAGGGCCAGAGGCCCGCGAGCGCGCGGAACAGCAAGGTCTTCTCGGTGCCCGGCGTGCCGAGGATCAGCACGCGCTGGCCGCGGTGCACCACCAGGCCGGGGGCGTCCAGCCGGTCGTGGCCGCTCCAGGAGCGGACCTCGAGCGCGTCCATCGCAAGCGCGCCGGCCTCGCCTTCTTCATAGGCGATGCGGCTGCCGCCCGCCTGCGTCTCCAGGTCGGACGCCAGCATCCGGCGCAGGTCGGACACACGCAGCAGCGTGGCGCGCCAGTCGGCAATGATGCTGAAGTTGTCGACGAACCAGCGCAGCGACGACTGCGCCTGCGTGAAGGCCGCGGCCGCCATCATCAAGCCGCCGAACGACACCTTGCCCGAGAAGTACAGGGGCGAGGCCACCAGCGTCGGCGCGATGATGGTGACCCAGCCGAAGCCCGCGGTGACCCAGGTCAGGTTGGTCAGCCCGAGCACCACGCGCGACGTGGCGCGCAGCACGTCGCCGAAATGCGTGGCGACGCGGCGCTTCTCGTCGCCCTCGCCGCCCGCCAGCGAAATGCCGTCCAGATGCTCGTTGATGCGCGTCAGCGAGAAGCGCAACTCGCCTTCGCGCGCGTAGCGCTCGGCGTTGCGCGAAATCAGGCCGTTGCCGACCCAGTACGTGACCAGCGAGCCGGCCACCGCATAGGCAATTGCCGCCCACAGCATGAAGCCCGGCAGCACGTGGTCCTTGCCGTCGAAGAAGAGGCTGAAGTCCTTGGAGATGACCCACAGCACGCTCGCGAAGCTGCCGAACAGCATCGCCGCCTGCAGCAACCCCACGCCGAGGGTGACCGACAGGTCGCACAGCTTCAGCGTGTCGTCGTGCATGCGCTGGTCGGGGTGGGCGCCCATCGGGCCGCTGGCCTGGAGCCAGAACGCCCGGCGTGGCTGCAGCCACAGCCCCACGAGGTCGTTGACCACCGCCTCGCGCAGCTTCAGCTGCAGGGTTTCGCCCAGCCACCGCTGCCCGACGTTCAAGACCAGCAGCGCGCCCGCAATGACCGCGAAGACGCCCACCTGCACGACGAACTCGCTCAGGTCGCGGCGCGAGATCGCATCGTAGAAAGGCTTGTTCCAGCTGTTGAGCTCGATCTGCCCGTACGCCGTGAGCGCAACGACCACGATGATCGCGCCCATCAGCGCGACAAGCGATTTCGCGACCGGGGACACGCGCAAGGCGCCGAGCAACTCGCTGACCTGGCGCAAGACGCTGGTCCTTGCCGCCGGCTCGACGCGGTTCTCCGGTCGCTCGCTCATCGCTATCGCGGCGCCTGGCAGGCGGCGGCCGCGATGCGGCGCGCCGAGACACATGAAATGAACGCGGCGTGGCTCCAGGCCAGCTGCTTTGCCGAGGTCTGCGCGCCGCTGTGCTGGTCGAACTGTTCCGACAGGTCGCCGCTTGCCGGCGTGTAGGCGCGCACGGTGGCGAGGTAGGCGTCGCCGCGTTCGATCCACTGGGCCGAATGACGTGCATCGCTGCCCGTCTTTCCGCTCGTATGGCCGGCCATGGCCGCGGCGCGGAAACAGAACTCCGCCGCGCCGAGCGTCGAGAAGTAGTACGCGCCGCCCGAGCAGTACACGTCGCCGGCGTACCGCCCCATCGCCGCGCCGCGGCCCGCGGCACGGCCGTGGTTGATCGGATAGGCCGCGTCGAACAGCGCGTCGAGCCGCGCCAGCGTGGCCTGCATGCGCGGGTCGGCCGGTCCATGCGCGGGCTCGGTGCCGAGGCTGTGGATCGCCGAGAGGATCACCGCGATGTCCAGTGCCTTCGGGCTGGGCTGGCCGTCCGCCAGCACGCGTGAACGGTAGTAGCCGCGCGCCGCGTCGTGATCGCCTTCGCCTTCGCCTCGTTCATCTGCCCAGTACCCGTCGAGCAGCTGTCGCACGGCCTGCGACTCCTCCCGGCAGCGTTGCGCCTGCGCCGAGTCGCCCAGCCCTTCCAGCCACGCGGCGCCTTCGGCCAGCGCGGCCCCTGCGACGCGCAGCGTGTAGTAGTGGTGGCCGAGCTCCTCTTCCCAGATGTCGTAGGACGGCTCGCGCCAGTGGCGCAGCGTGAAGCCGATGTCGAAACGGATCAGCGGCGCGACCTCCGCCTGCAGCGCCGCGTCGAGGTGCCCGCCGGCCACCCAGCGCAGCAGCGCCAACGCACGCAGCGGCGGCCCGTCGTGCTGGGGGCGCGCCCATCGCAGCGCGTCGAGCGTGCCGTCGGGGTTCACCCTGGTCTCGGCAACGACGGCATCGGCGTAGGCACCCGAGAGGTCGTCGTCCTCGCGCAGGTACTGCAGCAACTCGGGCGCCACGCGCGCCTTGCGGTCCTGCACCGCGGCCACCGTGCGGCCGTCGAGCCCGTTCACGGCAAGGCTGAAGCGGGTGAAGTCACGCAGATGCCGCAGGGCTTCGTCGCCGATGCGCCGCTCGGCGTAGAGCAGGCGCAGCGCATCGATGACGACTGCGGAGTCGCGAAACCAGTGGAAGAAGTAGTCCGGGTCCGGGTCGTAGTTGCCGAGCACGGGCGAGGCGACGATGGCGCCAGCAATCGGCCGTATGGTCTGGCCGAAGCCCGCGCGGTGCTTGACGATCGACAGCGGCGAGATGCTCGTCAGCATCGCACTCGCCGAACGCGAAAGCTGGCTGTCGAGCCAGGACTCGAAAGCCGGGTCTTGCGGGCTCGCCACGCCGAAGCTCACAGTGCGGACGGCCCGAGATGCGGGCTGCTGAAGTCCAGGGCGCGCAGCCCGGCCTGCACTTCGGGCACGCTCATGAACAGCTTCCACAGCAGGCCTGTGCGATGGTTCTCCATCATCACGACGATCGGGCCCTGGTCGATGGCAAGGAAGGTGTTGGCGAACCAGCCCCGGTCCTCGCAGAACGCATCGACGAAGCCGTAGTCGCGCCACACCCGCTCGCCATGCGCCGTGAGGAAATGCCGCAGCGCCCGCATCACCTCGGTGGGCGCGTACGGCAGGCTGGACAGCGCGGCCGTGGGCGAGATGGTGCCGTTGTCGTTGTTCGGATCGTGCGCGAGGTAGCCGTCGGGGTCGTCGCTGGCGGTCAGGCCCCAGCACGATTCGCCGTAGCCCTTGTGGCCGCGCGGATTGGCGACGCAGTGCGCGTGGTTGACGCGCACGTGGCGGCAATTGAGGTCCCAGTAGTCGGCGTAGCGGTCCTTCAGGCCGTGCGGATCGAGGCCGCAGAACGAGTAGTGCGTGAAGAACAGCGGGCCGCCGTTCGGCGGGCCCAGCGGCAGTTCGATGCCGTGGTACGAGCGGCCGTTGAGAAAGTCCGGCCCCGCCGCAAACCCGCGGTGGTACACCTTCGGATCGATCGCATGGCGCGGCGAGGCCGCGGCCATCAGGTAGGTGATGAGGCACTCGTTCCAGCCGCGCACCTCGTGGTTCATCGCCCAGCCGTGGTTCGGGCTCCAGTGCCAATACAGCACGTCCCGTCCGCCCTGGGTGAACCAGTTCCATTCGACGCCGTGCCACAGCGTGTCGATGTCGCTGCGCAAGCGGCGCGCCACGGCCGTGTCTTCGCTGAAGTACTGGCGCGCGCAGAGCAGGCCCATGCAGAGGAACGAGGTCTCGACGAGGTCGCCCGCGTCGTCCTTCGGGCTCATCGGGATCGTCTCGCCGCTCGCCCCGTCCATGAAGTGCGGAAAGGCGCCGTGGTAGCGCCTGGCGCGCAGGAGTGCTTCCATCATGCGTCCCAGGCGCTCCAGCGCCGCGTCGCGCGTGACCCAGCCGCGCTCCACCGCAACGATCATGGCCATGATGCCGAAGCCCGTGCCACCGATGGCGACCCTCTCGTCCGCCAGGTCTTCGCCCGTGGCGCCGACGAGCGTGCGGCGGTCGAGCGCCAGGCCGCTGGCGGCATCCGCACCGTCCCAGAAATAGCGGAAGGTCTGCCGCTGCACGGCGTCGATCAAGGCTTCATCGGGCAGTGCTGCCAGTGCCTTAGGGTTCCTGTCTTCCTTCTGCACGAACGGCTCCTTTCGTTCTCGTTCCGGGTGTCACGTCTGGTTTCACCGGATCATCGGCCCCATGTGGCCGACGGTTCCCCGCAGCATGCCATCATTAGGGCCCCTGGGTTCTATTCGAAATCCCTGATGAGCCGCATCGATTCCCTCATGGCCCGGATGACGCTGGCCGAAAAGCTGGGTCAACTGACGATGACTGCCTCCGGCTACACGGTCACCGGACCGGTGCTCGCGGGAGACTCCACGCAGTCGATCGTCGACGGCACCGTCGGCAACCTGCTGAACATGGTCGGCGCCGGCCCGACGCACGAGATGCAGCGGCTGGCCGTCGAGAAGTCGCGGCTCGGTATTCCGCTGCTGATCGGCCTGGACATCATCCACGGCCACCGCACGCTCTTTCCGATCCCGCTCGCGGAGGCCGGCACCTTCGACGACGGCCTTTGGGAACGCACGGCGCGCGAGGCCGCGCGCGAAGGCGCGGCCGACGGCCTGGCGATGACCTTCGCGCCGATGCTCGACGTGTCGCGCGATCCCCGCTGGGGCCGCACCGCGGAAGGCCCCGGCGAAGACCCCTGGCTGAACGCACGCATCGCGCAGGCCAAGGTGCGCGGCTTCCAGGGCGCCGACCTGTCGTCGGCCGAGTCGCTGGCCGCCTGCGCGAAGCATTTCGTCGCATACGGCGCCGTCACCGCGGGGCGCGAGTACGCCGCCGTGGACATCTCCGAGCGCACCTTGCACGAGGTGCACCTGCCGGGCTTCGCGGCGGCGGTGCGCGCCGGCGTGGCGACGCTGATGCCCGCCTTCACCGATCTCAACGGCGTCCCGATGACGGCGCACATCCCCTTGCTGCGCGACTGGCTGCGCGGCGAGATGGGCTGGGACGGCGTCATCGTCAGCGACTACAACGCGATCGCGGAGCTGATCAAGCACGGCGTCGCGGCCGATCTCGTCGACGCCGCGGTGCTGGCGCTGAAGGCCGGCGTCGACATCGACATGATGGCCGACGCGTACCGCAAGGGCCTGCCTGTCGCGCTCGAGCAGGGACGCGTGACGATCGAGGAGATCGACGCGAGCGTGCGCCGCGTGCTGCGGCTCAAGGAGCAGCTCGGCCTGTTCGACGACCCCTACCGCCGCGGCGCGACACCGGAGGCCGCGGCAGTTGTCGCCGAGCGGCGCGCGCTGGCGCGCGAGGCCGGGCGCAAGGCCATCGTCATGCTGAAGAACGCGCAAGACGCCCTGCCCTTGCCCGCTGCGGCAAAGGCCCTGTGCGTCATCGGCCCGCTGGCCGACGCGACCACCGAGATGAAGGGCCCGTGGTGGGGCGCCGGCGAACACGAGCCGGCCACCAGCGTGCTCGCCGGCTTGCGCGCCGCGCTGCCGCAGGCCGACATACGGCATGCGCCCGGTGTTGCCATCGAGGACATCGGGGGCGTCGACGACAGCGGCATCGAAGCGGCCGTCGCGCTGTGCGATGGCGCCGACGCCGTCGTGCTGTGCCTGGGCGAGCGTGCCACGATGAGCGGCGAGGCGGCGAGCCGTGCCACGCCCGCACTCCCCGGCCGTCAACAGGCCCTGGCCGAAGCGGTGATCGCGCGTGCACACGCGCTGGGCATCCCCGTCGTCGCCGTCCTGTTCTCGGGCCGCCCGCTCGTCGTCCCCTGGCTGGCCGAACACGCCGATGCGCTGCTCGCTGCGTGGTTCCTCGGCACCGAGGCCGGCCATGCGATCGCCGACGTGGTCACGGGCCGGGCAACGCCAGGCGGCCGCACGCCGATGAGCTGGCCGCGCGCCGTCGGGCAGGTGCCGGTCTACTTCGGCCAGCGTCCCAGCGGCCGGCCGATGAACGCCGCCGACTACTTCACGAGCAGGTACCAGGACGTCGAGAATTCGCCGCTGTATGCCTTCGGCCACGGCCTGAGCTACGGCCGGTTCGTCTACGACGCGCTCCAGGTCGAGCCGCGTCGCGTGAGCGAGCAGGACACGCTGAAGATCAGCGTCGGTCTGCGCAACGTGGGCGCGCGCGAGGCTGAAGAAACGGTCTTCCTGTTCGTTCGCGGCAAGCTGGGCCGTGTCACCCGGCCGCTGCTGGAACTCAAGGGCTACGCGAAGCTGCGATTGATGCCCGGCGAAGCCGGCGAAGTGAACCTGCAGTTGCCGGTGGCCGAGCTGCGCTACCTCGGGCCGGACCTGCAGCCCTTGTTCGAGGCGGGCGAAGTCGAGATCCTCGTCGGGCCGAGTGCCGAGCCATCGGGGTTGCTGCGCCAGACCATCGAGTTGCATTGAACCCCGGGCAATCCCGCTCGAAGCTTTTCCTTGCCGTGGCGCATCGGCCCGCAGGTCTTCACAAGCTTTCCGCGATCCGCTCGCGCAGCCACCGGTGCCCCGGGTCGCGGTGCCGGCGCTCGTGCCACAGCATCGCCATCTCGTAGCCCGGCACCTCCAGCGGCGCCTCCACCACCCTTAGCCCCGGTGCGCCGCGCGCGAGCCGCTCGGGCAGCATCGCGACCATGTCGGTGGAGGCCAGCACCGACATCATGAAAAGAAAGTGCGGCACCGACAGCGCCACGCGCCGCGTGAGCCCTTTCTCGGCCAGCGCGTCGTCGGTCGGCCCGACGAAGCCGCCGCCGCCCAGCGACACCACCACGTGCTCCAGCGCGCAGAACTGCGCGAGCGTGGGCCGCCGCTTCAAACGCGGGTGCCCTGCCCGCCCGGCCAGCACGTAGCGCTCGTGGAACAGCACGCGCCGGTGCAAGCCGGGCGGCGCGCCCACGCTGGTGTGAAAGAACAGGTCGATCTCCGCCTGCTCCAGCTGCCGCGCCATGCGTGACGGCACCGCCTCCACCACGGCCAGCCGGGTGTTCGGCGCCTCGGCGCGCAGCCCGGCCAGCGCCGGCAGCAGGATGGCCGACTCGGCATAGTCGGCCGCTGCCACGCGCCACGTGGTGGTCGCCTCGGCCGGATCGAAGGGTTGGGTGGGCGCCACCGCGCGGCCCAGCGATGCGAGCGCCTCGCGCAGCGGTTCGCGCAACTCGTCGGCGCGTGCCGTGGGCCGCATGCCGCGCTGCGCGGGCACCAGCAACGGGTCGCCGAACACCTCGCGCAGCTTGGCGAGTTGCACGCTCACCGAGGGCTGCGACAGGTTCAGGCGCTCGGCGGCGCGGGTCACGTTGCGCTCGGCCAGCAGGGTGTCGAGCGTCACCAGCAGGTTCAGGTCGAGGCGGCTGAAATTGTTCATGGCAATTCCTGGGATTCAAACTATTCATTTCCAATATATCGCCACGGCACCTAACCTGAGGCCATCTTCACTCGAACCCCTGCAAAAACCGTGAACATCCTGCTGGTCCTCGCCCATCCCGAAACCGCGTCGCTCAACGGCGCGCTGCACCGCTTCATGACCGAACGCCTCGCGGCCGCCGGCCACACCGTGCGCACATCCGACCTGTACGCCATGCGCTGGAAGCCCGCGCTCGACGCCGACGACTTTCCCGCGCGCGACGCCGCCGCGCGCTTCGACCCTTCAATGGATTCGCTGCACGCCTTCGAAGCCGGCACGCAGACGGCCGACGTTGCCGCCGAGCAGCAGAAGCTGCTGTGGGCCGACGCGGTGATCCTGCAGTTTCCGCTGTGGTGGTACTCGATGCCCGCGATCCTCAAGGGCTGGGTCGAGCGCATCTATGCCTATGGCTTCGCCTACGGCGTGGGCGAGCACTCGGACACGCACTGGGGCGACCGCTTCGGCGAAGGCACGATGGCCGGCAAGCGCGCCATGCTGGTGGTGACGGCCGGCGGCTGGGAGTCGCACTACGCGCCGCGCGGCATCAACGGGCCGATGAACGACCTGCTGTTTCCCATTCACCACGGCATCCTGTACTACCCCGGCTTCGACGTGATGCCGCCGTACGTGGTGCATCGCACGCACAAGGTGGATGCCGCTGCGTACGCGCGCATCACCGGGGAACTGGGCGAGCGGCTCGACACGCTCTTCACCGCCGACCCGATTCCGTTTCGCCAGCAGAACGCCGGCGACTACGAGATTCCCGCGCTCACCCTGCGGCCCGACATTGCGCCGGGGCAGGCAGGCTTCGCGGTGCACAGCGCACCGGCCGCAAGCCGGGGCTGAGCGTTCAGCCTTGTTCGACCTTATTCGGCCTCGATACCCGCCGCCTTCACGATGCGGCCCCACTTCTGCGACTCGCCCGCCTGGAACTTGCCCAGCTCTTCGGGCGAGCCCGTGAACACCTCGGTGCCGGTCGGCTCGTAGAAGGCGGTCCTGGCGGCCTCGCTCTTCGCGGCCTTCACCAGCAGTTCGTTCAGGCGCTTGACCACGGCGGGCGGCGTCTTGGCGGGCGCGTAGGCGGCGAACCAGTAGCCCATTTCATAGCCCTTCACGCCGGCTTCGGAAATGGTGGGCACGTCGGGCGCGAGCGGCGAGCGCGCCGAGCTGGAAACGCCCAGCGCGCGCAGCTTGCCGGCCTTCACCTGCGGCAGGCCAGTGGCCGTGTCGGTGATCATCATGTTGATCTGGCTGCCCAGCAGGTCGGTCACGGCCAGCGTGTTGCTCTTGTAGGGCACGTGCAGCAGCTTGATGTTGGCCATCTGCTGCAGCAGCTCGCCGGCCATGCGGCTCGACGAACTGCCGCTGCCGAAGCTGTACTTGCCCGGGTCCTTCTTGGCGAGCGCGATGAACTCGCCCACGTTCTTCGCGGGGAACGCGGGGTTCACCACCATGATCTGCCCGCCCTTGCCCAGCGCGGCAACGGGTGCGAAGTCTTTCACCGGGTCGTAGGGCAGTTTCTTGAACAGGTGCTCGTTGGCCGCGTGCGTGGTGTTGGTGGTGATGAGCACCGTGTAGCCGTCGGCGGGCGCCTTGGCCACGGCCTGCGAGGCGATGAAGCCGCTCGCGCCGGCCTTGTTGTCGATGATGACGGCCTGCTTGGTCTCGGTGGCGATCTGGTTGCCCAGCGCGCGCGCGATCTGGTCGGTGGCGGTGCCGGCCGCGAACGGCACGACGAAGGTGATGGCCTTCTCGGGGAAGGCCTGCGCGTGGCCCAGCAGCGGCACCAGGGCCAGCGCGGCGGTCAGCACGGTGAGGGGAAATCGCTTCATTTTTTTGTCTCCGTATGGGATGAAATGGAAATGGGTCGGTGGGAAAAGGGAAGGCGCGTCAGGGCCCGGCCAGCAAGGGCTCCAGCGAACGCGGCACGCGAACGGGCATGTCCAGCAGCAGGAACGACAGCGACTTGCCGTGCGTGTCGAGGTTGAGCGCGTCGTTGACGCCGCCGTCGAGCACCGCGTCGAGCACGAAGTTCATCGCGTGCAGCTTCGGCAGCAAGAAGCGCTGCACCCGCGAGGGCGCGCGGTAGCGAAACTGCGCGGCCACGCGCTCGGGCGTGACCTGCTCGGCCAGCACGGCATACAGGTCGGCGTGCCAGGCGATCACGCTGATGTTGGAGCGGTCGCCCTTGTCGCCGGTGCGGCCGTGCGCGGCGCGGTACAGCGGCACTTCGATGGTGTCCGCGGCGCAGTTGGCGTCATCGGTGTCGTTGATGTTAGTGGTGTCGGTGGTGTTCATGCGAGCGCCTCCGCGTCGAGCATTTCGAAACGCACCGGCACCGCTTCGCGCGGCAGCAGGCACGACAGCGTGTTCAGGCGCGGCGTGAGCGCGGTGCGCACACCGCCGCCGCCCGCCGGGCCGCAGGTGTAGAGCGCCATCACCTCGCGCCCCAGCCGCTCGGCCTGCGCGCGCTCGGCATGCGTGGCCGCGACGCGCAGGCGCACGTCGCGCAGCCCGCTGTCGGGCGTGGCGGCCAGCGCGCGGCCGGCGTCGTCGCCGAGGATGCTGAGCGCGCCGATCAGGTCCACGCGCAGCGTGAGGCCCTGAAGCCGCTTGCGCAGCACGTCGGCCGCGAGCCGCGCCCGCGCTTCGGCGCGCGGGCCGGCGTAGGAGATTTCGCCCTCGGCCAGCCAGCCGCCTTCATGGCAGACGTTGACCTTGTAGCTGCCCGGGCGCTCATGCCCGCGCACGCCCGAGAGTTCGACGCGTTCGGTGCCGGGCAGCGCGCGCACTTCGGAGTCGGCGATGTCGGCGACCACGTCGGGCGTCAGGTAGGCGGCCGGGTCGTGCACTTCGTAGAGCAGCTGTTCCTTCACCGTCGCCTCGTTTACGAGCCCGCCGGTGGCGTCGGCCTTGCCGATGGTGCAGCGGCCGTCCGCGTCGATCTCGGCGATGGGAAAGCCCACCGCCTCCAGCCCCGGCACGTCCTTGTAGCCGGGGTCGGCAAAGTAGCCGCCGCAGACCTGCGCGCCGCATTCGAGCAGGTGGCCGGCCATGGTGGCGCGGCCCAGGCGGTCCCAGTCGTCGGCGCGCCAGCCGAAGTGCGACATGGCGGGCCCCACCGTCAGAGACGGGTCGGCCACGCGGCCGCACACCACGATCTGCGCGCCCGCGTCGAGCGCCGCGGCAATGGGTTCGGCGCCGATGTAGGCGTTGGCGCTGACCATGCGGATGCCGTCCATCTGCGTGCCCAGCGCCTGGTTCAGCAGCGCGCGGTATTCGGGGCCCGAGAGGTCGTCGCCTTCCACCACCGCGATGCGCGGTGCACCGGCCCCCAGCTCGCGCGCCATCCGGGCGATGTGCCGCGCGGCCGCGCGCGGGTTGGCCGCGCCGAAGTTGCTCACGATGCGGATGCCGTGCGCCAGGCAGCGCGCGAGCACGGGGCGCAGCATGTCGTCGAGCAGCGGCTCGTAGCCCGCGTCGGGGTTGTCGCGGCGGCGCAGCTGGGCCAGTGCCAGCGTGCGCTCGGCCAGCGTCTCGAAGATCAGGAAGGCGCGCTGGCCCGCGGGCGCGCCGGCCATCCGCGCGATCAGCGTGTCGACCACCGGACCGGCGGCGTCGGTGCGGTCGCCCGAGAAGCCGGCGGCACACCCGATCAACAGCCTGGACGGATCAATGGAGTTCATTGGCGTGCACTGTAGGCAGCGCCCCGTCATCCGTAAAATCGAAAATACGGATCGATTGATCTGCTTTTCAAATAGCCGAACCCTCCCACATACCTCATCGGAAAGACGCCATGAGAAAGACGCCCGACCTCTCCACGCGGCAGCTGCGCGCCTTTCTCGCGCTGACCGAGCAGCGCAACTTCACCCGCGCCGCGCAGGCGAGCCACCTGTCGCAGCCCGCGTTCAGCGCGCTCATCCGCACGCTCGAGGATGCGCTGGGCACGCGCCTGTTCGACCGCGACACGCGCAGCGTGCAGCTCACGCCCGAGGGCCGGTTGTTCGAGAGCTCGGCGCGCCGGTTGCTCGAGGACATGGGCAGCGCGCTGAGCGACCTTGCCGACCATGTGGAGCGGCGCACGGGCCGCGTGCGCGTGGCCGCGCTGCCTTCGCTCGCGGCGGGCTGGCTGCCGGCGGTGTTCGCGGAGTTCATGCAGGCCTGGCCCGGCATCCGCATCGACCTGGACGACGCGCTCTCCGACGCCTGCATTGCCCACGTGCGCAGCGGCCAGGCCGACTTCGCGCTCGCGGCCTCGCGCGCCGGCGGCACCGCCGACAGCGACCTGCGCGCGCGCAAGCTCTGCAGCGACCGCTTTCACCTGGTGTGCCGCGCCGACCATCCGCTGGCACGCGAACCGCGGCTCACGGTGAAGAAGATCGCGCCCTACCCCTTCATCCAGATGGCGCGCAACAGCAGCGTGCGGCAGGCGCTGGACGCGGCGCTGCACCCGCAGCGCCTGAACGCGGTGTTCGAGGTGGAGCACCTGGCCACCGTCATGGGGCTGGTCGAAGCCGGGCTGGGCATCAGCGTGGTGCCCGCGCTCACGCTGTTCCACTTCCAGCGCGAGACGCTGGTGACGCGCCCGCTGCCGGTGGCCGCGCTCACGCGCACGCTGTACCTGGTGCAACGCCGCGAAGGCAGCCTGTCGGTGGCGGCGCAGACGCTGCACGACCTGATCGTGGCGCGGCTGGGGTCGCTGCGGCTGGATTGAGGCGCCATCCGGCAGTTGCTGGCGCGTGTTCACCGAGTACACGTACGGGTCGTGAACGACGGCGCCGATCTTCTCGCCCTTCGGCCATGCAGATGTGCTGCAGCACAAGGCCTTCGGGCGCATTCATGCGCAGTGGAAAGTCGTTCATCGGTGCTCCCTTTCTTTTCTTGATGAAGCCGGCAAACCCGGCTTTGCCATCGCAGGGCCGCGCCCGCGCGTGACCAGTTGAAGCAAGCCACCGGGCGCGGCGCTCGCCACAATGGCCGCACCACGCCACATCCCGTCCGTCCCCCCAAACGACCCCACGGAGGCCACTTCGATGGCACACGCGCATGCAGCATGAAGAACAGATCGCATTGATCCGGCGCGCGCTCGCGCTCATCGACACCGGCGGCAGCGAGCGCGGCGAGCCGGCCGTGAGCCCGGTGTCGCGCTACCTCGACCCGGAGCGCCACGAACAGGAGGTGGCGCGCATCTTCAGGCGCCATCCGCTCGCGCTGTGCCCCTCGGCCTCGCTGGCGAACGCGGGCGATTCATTCGCCATCGACGTGGCGGGCCTGCCGCTGCTGTTCGTGCGCGGGCCGGACGGCAAACTCTCGGGCTTCGTCAACGCCTGCCGCCACCGCGGGGCGCGGCTCAAGCCGCCCGGCGCGTCGAGCCAGCGCGCGCTCGTGTGCCCGTACCACAGCTGGACCTATGCGCTCGACGGCACGCTGCGCGGCCGCCCCGCGGAAGAAGACTTTCCGCATGCGCCGGCCTCGGCGTGCAGCCTGGCACGCGTGCCGGTCGCCGAAGCGCTGGGTTTCGTGTGGGCCATTCCGCGCGCGGTGGCCGAGGGTGAGAGCACCACGATCGACATCGGCGCCTGGCTCGGCCGCTTCGGCGCCGACCTGCGCTCCTGGGGCTACGACAGCTGGCAGCCCTTTCACGAGCACGCGTTCGACAACGCGGCCAACTGGAAGATTCCGTTCGAGGCGAACCTGGAGACCTATCACTTCCAGTACGCGCACCGCAACAGCATCGCGGCGCTTTTCTACGACAACCTGCTGATGGCCGACCACGACCGCCAGCACCACCGCCTCTTCCTGCCCAAGCGCAGCATCGAAAGCCTGCGCGGCACACCCTCGCAGGAGTGGCGGGTGGGGCCGCACTCGAACATCATCTACTTCTTCTTTCCGGCGACCTTCATCCTGCACGAAGGCGACCATGCCAACGCCTTCACCGTGCTGCCGGAGTCGCCGGGCCGCTCGCGCGTGATCGCGAGCACGCTGATTCCGGAGCTGCCGAAGACGGAGAAGTCGCAGAACCACTGGCGCAAGAACGTGGCCTCGTTCTGGGGTGCGCTCGACGAAGACTTCGCGCTCGGCGTGTCGGCACAGTCGACGCTGGCGAGCGGTGCGCAGCCGTCGCTGTACTTCGGTGCGACCGAGTGGTGCTCGGCCAGATTTCACGCCGACGTGGAGGCGGCGCTGCGGGCCTGAGCAAGGTTCGCGGGGTTCGCGGGGTTCAGGCCGGCTCGGCCTCGGCGTCCATGCTGGCCGCGCCGGTGGCCTTCTTCTGCACCTCTTGAGCGTCTTGCACCTCTTGCACCTGCCGCGCGATCGCCGCCATCGCAGCCACCGCGGTAGGGTTCGGCGTGGGCTCGCCGATCTTGCGCAGCGTGTTGCGGTCGGTGTGGCTGAAGGGCTCGGCCTGCCCGCGCACGCTCAGCACCGTCACCTGCTCGTAGGACCAGCTGCCGTCGGCGTTGAGCGACACGTCGATGGTGTAGCGCAGCGTCTTGAAGGCGTGCTCCAGGAATGGGTTGGCCAGGATGCCGTTGGTCTCGCCGCCGCGCACGGCCTCGAGCCTGAAGCTGCGGTCGGTGGCCTTCGCATGGCCCGTGGCCATGGCCGTGAGGCCGCGCGGAATCGACAGCGTCTGCACCAGCGCGCCCGTGGCGGGCTCCCAGAGCCAGTAGCCGACCTGGTCGTGAAAGGTCTCCACGTCGTCGGGCTTCACGATGCGCAGGTGGTAGCGCAGGCCGTAGAAGATCTGCGGGCCGTTGGTCTGCGCGTCGATGGGCTGGAACTCCGCGTGCTCGATGTAGGCCTCGGCTTCGGGGCCGTCGGCCTTCGGGCTCACGTCGTGGCCGGAGGTGCCGAGCCAGATGCCCGCCAGGCCCGTGAGCGGGCCGAGGTTGGCGAGCGTGTGCGGGTCGGGCTCGGGTTCGGTGTAGATGTCGTCGGGAAAGGTGTCCATGTTTTTTCCTGAAATGCGTGGGACGGCAATGTGCGCGAACGCCGCGAGTGTCACTGATCCAGGCGGATGCCGATCTTGGCGATGGTCGCGCCCCACTTGCGGCCCTCGCTGTCGATGAAGGCCCTGAACTCTTCCGGCGAGCCGCCGCCCGCCACCAGCCCCTGGTTGGCCAGCAGCTCGCGCACGGCCGGCTCCTTCAGCACGGTGTTGACGTCGGCGTTGATGCGCCGCACCACCTCGCCGGGCGTGCCGCTGCCGGTGAAGAAACCGTTCCATGCGAGCGACTCGAAACCCGGGTAGCCCGACTCGGCCACGGTGGGCAGGTCTTTCATGAGTTCGGAGCGGTGCGCGCTGGTCACGGCGATGAGCTTCACGCGGTGCCCCTGAATCAGCGGCAGCAGCGCGGGCGCCACGGTGAAGAGCGCCTGCGTGTCGCCCGCCGCGAGCGACAGGCCCGCGGGCGGCGAACCCGCGTACGGCACGTGCACCGCCTCGATGTGCGCCACGCTGCGAAACAGCTCCATCGTCAGGTGCGACGAACTTCCCGCACCCACCGACGCATAACTGAAACGGTCGCCGCGCTTCCTGGCCCAGTCGACGAACTCGGCGAGCGTGTTGGCGGGGTTGTCGGCCTGCACCGCGAGCACGTTGGGCTGCGAGGTGGTCAGCACGATCGGCACCAGGTCGCGCGCGGGCGCATACGGCATGCGGGCGTACATGTAGGGCCCGAAGGCGATGGGGCCGTTGAAGCCGATGCCCAGCGTGTAGCCGTCGTGCGGCGCCTTGGCCACCGCGTCCATGCCGATCAGGCCGCCCGCGCCGGCCTTGGTCTCGATCACCACGGGCTGCTTCCACATCACGCGCAGGCGGTCGGCCAGGGTGCGCGCGATGAGGTCGAGCGAGCTGCCCGCGGGCGCGGGCACGATGATGCGCACGGGCCGCGAGGGCCACTCCTGCGCCCAGGCGCTCAGGGCCGCGAGGCTGGAGAACAGGCCGGCAAGCAGGAACGCGGCGAGCTTGAGGTGCTTCTTCACTTCGGTTCTTTCGAGGGGGCGCGCGGGGTGGCTCGATGGTCGCTCGGGTCTTGGCGCGAAGGTATCACCGATGGCGGCGTGCCGCATCGATCTGCGCATGGTTCGCCTCGGCCCAGCGGTCCACCGCGATGAGCGTGCGGCTCAGCGACAGGCCGAGCGGGCTGAGCCGGTACTCGACGTGCGGCGGCACCGTCTGGCGATCTTCGCGCAGCACCAGCCCGTTGAGCTCCAGGTCGCGCAAGGTCTGCGTGAGCATCTTCTGCGAGATGCCGCCGACCTGGCGCAGCAGTTCGTTGTTGCGCCGCGGCTTGCCGCGCAGCAGCGGGATCACCAGCAGCGCCCACTTGTTGGCGACGAGCGCGAGCACGCGGCGCGAGGGGCAGCCGGCGTTCCACACGTCGGCGGGGGCTTCGTCGAGGGTGCTCTCTGCCACAGCTTCGGAATTCTTCGGCGGCATGCCTGGCTTTTCCATGGTTACCAAAAGGTGCGTACTTGCGGCCCGGTGCCTGGGCCGGAATTATCGGGTTGCGCCTTGCACCCCGACAACATCGAAGGAGTTTTTTTCATGGGCTGGGTATTTCTCCTGGCGGCCGGTCTCGTCGAGATCGCCATGGCTGCCGCGCTCAAGCAATCGGAAGACTGGACGCGGCCCGTGCCGTCGGTTGTCGGCGTGCTCACCGCGCTCGTCAGCATCTACCTGCTGGCGCGCGCGCTGCGCTACCTGCCGCTCGGCCCGGCCTACGCGGTATGGACCGGCATCGGCTCGGTCGGCGTGGTGCTGATGGGCGTGCTGTTCTTCGGCGAGGCGTTGTCCGCGGCGCGGCTCGCTTGCATCGCGCTGGTCGTCGGCGGCACGGTGGGCCTGCGGCTCGCCGACGGCTGAAGTGCAACACAAGGAAACAAGGGCCACGAGGCGGCCCACGGTGTATCCGAAGCCTCGCAGGGGAGCGCGCGCTTGCGCTCCAGCGAAGCCACCAGTCCGGAATCTCAAAATGCGGTCGAAAGGCTTCCAGAGCCATTCCGATGGCCATCCGGCCTTTAACCATGCTGCCAATGGGCCGATTACGAGGGGGCTTCAAACCGTTGCGCCATCGCGGCAAGATGCGCATCCGCCGATGCTTGCGTCAGCCCGACTTGAACGAAGGAGCCTGCCTATGTTCGCTACGCCAGAACGCACGATCAAGACCCCCGGCCCCGACCATGCCATCAACATCTCGCTCAATCCGTTGCGCGTGATCGTGTCGGTCGACGGGTGCGTCGTCGCCGACACGCGCGAGGCGCTCACGCTGCGCGAGTCGCACTTCGGCACCGTGCACTACATCCCGCGCAAGGACGTGAAGATGGCGCTGCTCGAGCGCACGTCGCACGCCACGTACTGCCCGTACAAGGGCGAGTGCAACTACTACAGCATTCCGGCCGGCGGCGAACGCTCGGTGAATGCGGTGTGGACCTACGAAGCACCGTACGACCCGGTCTCGCAGATCAAGGACCACGTGGCGTTCTATCCGGACCGCGTGGGGCCGATCGAAGAGCGGGTTGCCTGAGACGGCGGCACCGCTCCCAGCTCTCTCCCTCCTCTCCCTCTTCAACCTCCTCTGCCTCACAGACAGGAAAAGCCGGGCCCCGCTTTCGCAGGGTCCGGCTTTTCCTTTGTTCGTTCGCCTGCGCTCGCCGGCAAGGCGAGGCAGCGTCGGCGAATTTACAGCGGCAGCGCGTCGCCACGTGCAGCGGCGCGGGCTGCGGCGCGCACGCTGGAGCGGTCGAGGCCGCTGGCCAGCACCGGGGCGACACGCGAGGTCACGCCTTCGGCGTACGGGTTCTCGCTGTGCGCGGCGGCCACGGCTTCGGCGCGGACGGCGGCGCGGCTGGTGGTCGAGGCGATCAGTTGCACCGGGCCCTGGTTGGCGCCGTCGGCGTAGGGGTTGCCACTGCGTGCAGCGACCACGGCCTGGCTGGCGACGTCGGCGCGGCTGGTGGCCGAGGTCAGTTGATGCACACCGTCATAGCTTTCGGCATGGGCGGCACCGGCGGCGGCCAGCAGGGCGATGGAGATGGCGGAGAGGAGCTTCGAGGCGGTCATTTGGATTTCCTTCAATTGGTTTAGGTTTCTTGCTACCTGGATCAGCTGAAGGGCTGGTCCATGGGATGAATTGTGCGCCGCTGGTTAGGTAAAAACCCTAGGCAAAAAGAACCGCGGTGTTCATGCGACGGAAACAATCGCGGCCGTTCTTCCGGCCCTCTTCAACCGCCGTTTGCATGCGGCGGGGCGCAGTGGCGGCTTCCGGTTGGCACGCTACCGGCGGTCGACTGCGGGCAAGGCCGCGACGGTCACCGCGCCCTTCATGCCCGCGTCGTAGTGGCCCGGCTGCAGGCAGCCGAAATCGACCTTGCCCGCGTGCGTGAACCGCCAGACGACCTCGCCGGTCTTGCCCGGCGCCAGCGTCACCATGTTCGGCTCGGCATGTTCCATCTCGGGGTTCTTCTTCATGGCCTCGTAATGCGCCTTCAGGCTCTGCTCGGTGCCCAGCACCAGCTCGTGCTTCAGCTGGCCCGCGTTCTTCACCACGAAGCGCACGGTCTCGCCCTGCTTCACGCGAACATCGGCGGGCGTGAAGCGCATGCCGTCGGTCATGTCGACCTGCACCGTGCGCGTGGCCTTGGCCGGCACGCCGGGTTCACCGATGGCGTCGGCATGCGAGCCCGATGCGGCGGCGCCGGCTGCGGCCATGGCGAGCAAGGTCGAGAGCGCGGAGGTGCGGAGTGCGTGTTTCATGGTGTTCCTGGTGAGCGGCAATGAATGCAAGGAGTGGGAAAGGAGCGAAAAGCAGCGGCACGCATCGCACTCTAGAAACCCAATCCACCGCTTGCCCGACAGCCAGATGACAAAGCTGTAATCGCCGCGCCCCGTCCGTAAGATCGCGCTCGCCCCCCGGTGGGCACACACAGAGGAGCGCAACGCATGTCACACCCTGTCTACCTGTCCAGCTCGGCCCTGCCCCGCATGCCCGAGGGCAGCCGCAACGAATGGCAAGGCTTCTTCGGCGACGGCACCGAGCTGGAGGCCAACGCCTTCTTCCCGCTGTTCTGGCGGGCCATGTTCAGCGAGAGCGACATTCGGCATGCGCGCTTCATCGACGGGTACGACATCGGCGACGGAGACGCCGCGGCCGATCGCGACGAATGCCTGGACGACTTCGGGCCCGACGCCACCTACCCCTACCTCGTCACGGACAACGCCAGCGCCGTGTCGCGCCTGGCGAGCCGGCGCGAGGCCGTGATCGCGGCCATCGGCGAGCGCTACCGCCCGATCTACGAAGCCTTCGAGGCGCTAGTCGCGCAGCGCTTTCCCGGCCACATCCTGCTGCGCACGCAGGGCCTGCCGGATGCGGCCGATGCCGAGCCTTGGCTGCGCAGCGACCTTGCCGAGACCGACCGGCTGAAAGACAGCAAGGCGCTCGCCAGCCTCATGCGCGACCTCGAACGGCGCGACGCGGACGCGGTGTGGACACTGGCAGGACTGAGCTCGTCGGCCGACGAGGCGTGGCCCACGCCGGCGCTGAGGGAGCGCTTTCCCGATCCGAGGCGGCGCCGGGCCTGAGCTTGCGTGACGCAGCGCCGATCGGCACCTCGTGCCGCGCACTCAAGGCCTGAAGACATCCACCGGCAGCAAAAGCACGGGCACCGTTCCCCGGTTCTCCCACCAATGCGACACATCGTGGGCGGCGCGAACCATTTCGCCCTGGTGATGCGCAATCTCCACGCCGTTGCGAATCTCGACGACGTCGCCTTGCACGACGTACTCCAACGTCGGGCGATCCGTGTGACTGTGGAACGCGGTGTGCCCGCCCGGTTCGATCGTCACGAGCCTCGCTCGAAGCTGACGCCCCAAGCCGCCCTCGAATTCCGCCGCGAGATCGATGCTTGCAAGCGCCGCCGTGCTCGATCCCTTGCCCTCGGAAGGCCCCTGGGTCTGCTGCGCATTCCCGATCGGCGCATGCACGAGGAGCGCAAAGCCGATGCCGGCGACGGCGGCCATGGGCAAGCAAAAAGTAGCGCTTTTCATCTGGCCTCCTGAGGACGGCACGGGCCGTCCGATGCGGCAGTGTCCCTACCTGCTGCTTACTTGCCACTGACCACCGGAAACGCCGGGCCTGCGATGGGGCACGGCGGCTGCCGCGGGCTGTCGGGATGCGAGACGGCTCATGACGGCTCTCCCCCCGCGCCAATACCGATCGCCCATCCACTTAAGTCTCCCCTAAGTTCCACAACAGACACTGTTCCCCGGCAGCCCGCTTTTCTTCTCCTCCTCCCTCCCTCGGGGGCTGTCATTGACCCGCTCCGGCGGGTTTTTCTTTGCCCGTTCGGGATGCTCGGTCGAAACGCCTGCTCGTGGCCGGCATCACGCCACGGGCGCGCGGATCAGTACCCTCCACCTTCCTGGCCTGACACCCATGGACAGCTTGCAGACACTGCAGTCGCTCGGCATCTCGCTCCCGAGCCCGGCGTACATCTTCGGGGCCGTCCTCTTCGGCCTCATCGGAATCGCCGTGTACCGCCGCGGAAAGCGCGCCGGCCGCCGGCGCAGCAGATGGCTCGGCGTCGCGCTGATGCTCTATCCCTATGCAGTTGCGCAGACCTGGTTGCTCTACGTCGCGGGCGTGGCGCTCTGCGTGGGGGTTTTCTTCGATCGCGGCTGAGCCGCAGTGACTGCGTCGCGCGCCATTGCTGTCGCCCGCCACGCCGACTGAAGTGCCTGAGAACGGACGCTTGTTCCACTGCCCTAACATCGCGCGATGTCGCGATCCGAACGTCTCTTGCAACTCATGCAGGTCCTGCGTCGCCAGCGCGGGCCCGTCAGCGGACAGGCGCTGGCGCGCGAGATGGACGTGAGCCTGCGAACGTTGTACCGGGACATCGCGAGCCTGAAGGCGCAAGGTGCCGAGATCGACGGGGAGCCGGGGTTCGGCTATGTGCTCAAGCCTGGCTTCGTGCTGCCGCCGCTCATGTTTCGCTCGGTCGAGATCGAGGCGCTGATGCTGGGCATGCGCTGGGTGGCCGAGCGCGGTGACCCGGCCCTTGCGGCGGGCGCACGCGACGCCGCGGCGCGCATCGCCGCCGTGCTTCCCCGCACCTTGCGGCGCGAGCTGGAAACCTCCGCGCTGCTCGTGGGCACCAGCCTGCGACAGGTGTCGACCGCCGCGGCGCTCGAGCCGATGCGCGCGGCGATACGTGACGGCCTCAAGCTGAAGCTCACCTACCGTGACAAGCAGGATGCGGTTTCGCACCGGGTGATCTGGCCATTCGCCGTGGTGTATTTCGAGCAGGCGCGGGTGTTGGCGGCCTGGTGCGAGCTGCGCGGCGACTTCCGGAATTTCCATGCCGACCGCATCGTTGAACTGGAGCCGCTGGACGAGCCTTCGCCGCGGCGGCGGGAGATTCTGCTGTACGAATGGCGCCGAACGCTCGCGGCCAGCGGGCTCACCATACTGCCGGAATCTGACAGCGTGCTTTTCTAGACTCGCGGCTCATTCCAACAGCGGGAGAACCCCCTTGAAATTTGCCTCGGTCCGCCTTGTGACGAACGACGTCGAACGTCTCGCCTCCTTCTACACCCGCCTGTCCGGCGTGCCCGCCATGCATCTTGCCGACGGCTTCTGCGAGTTGCGGTTGCCCGGCGCGACACTCGCGATCAGCGCGCAGCAACTGATCCAGCGCTTCAACGCGGGCGCGGCGCCCGCGGCAGCCAACCGCTCGGCAATTCTCGAATTCGAGGTCGAGGATGTGGATGCCTTGCTGCCGTCGCTGCCGACTTCCGCCGAGGTCGTTCAGGAACCCACGACGATGCCTTGGGGCAACCGCTCGCTGCTGCTGCGGGACCCGGACGGCAGCCTGGTGAACGTTTTTTCTCGCCCGCTGCCTTGATGCGAGCGCTGTGCACAGGCATGTGCTGCCTGGCTGCTTGCGGACATGGGCTGCGCGGTGAGCTGAGCAGTTCCAATGACGCGGCAGCGGCGAGGCCGGCGACTGCCGCGTAGAACTCGTCGGGGCATCAGGGAAAATCTGCGCATGACCCATCCACACCTCTTTGCCGCCGCCGTCCTTGCAATCACTCTCCTGACGACCGGAGCCGCCAACGCGGCGATCGCGCCCGGCGACGATGTCGTCGTGGGCATCGCAACCGATGACGACAGCTGCGACCGGTGGGTTGCTGCGCGGGCAGCTAACCGGGACGCCACCAGAAGAGTCGACGAATACCTCACCGTCACCTGGATGCAAGGCTATCTCTCGGGTGCGAACATGACCCACGCTTACGCCGACCCCAAGACGGCGGTGGCATTGCCGTCGGCCGTCAGGATTTCGGCCTGGCTGGACAAGGCTTGCAAGGACGAGCCTCGCACGCCGATGTTCTTCCTCGCCGACAAGCTGATGAAGGAACTGCAGAAGCGCCCCTGAAACCGGCTTCCCATCGGGAGCGCATCGCCCGAACCTCTGCGGCGCGCTGAAGGAAGAGCCGCCCCCTCACTCAAACCGCGGCGGCCGCTTCTCGACGAACGCACGCACAGCCTCGCGGTGATCGCCGGTCATGTGCGCGATCGCCTGGTAGCCCGCCGACATTTCAAGCAGCGATTCGAGCGTGCTGCGTTCGCCTTCGCGCAGCAGCCGCTTGGTCATGCGCAGCACGCCGCCCGGGTTGGCGGCAATGCGCGCCGCGAGCTTCAGGCTCTCTGCCATCAGCGCTTCATGCGGCACCACGCGCGACACCAGGCCGCAGGCCAGCGCCTCCTGCGCGTCGAGCGCGTCACCGGTGAACGCCATCTCCGAGGCCTTCGACATGCCCACCACGCGCGGCAGCAGCCACGCGCCGCCGTCGCCCGGCACGATGCCGACCTTGACGAAGCTCTCGGCGAAGGTCGCCCTCTCCGACGCGATGCGGATGTCGCACATGCAGGTCAGGTCCATGCCCGCGCCCACGGCGGGGCCGTTCACCGCTGCGATGACGGGCACGTCGAGGTTGTACAACGCCTTGGGCAGGCGCTGGATGCCGTTGCGGTACTCCTCGCGGATGACCTCGGGCGAGAGACCCTCTTTCTCGTAGCGCTGCATGTCCTTCACGTTGCCGCCCGAGCTGAACACGGGGCCGGCGCCGGTGAGCACCACCACGCGGATGCCGCGGTCCAGCGTGACTTGCGCGCAGGCCTGCACGATCTCGTCGACCGCGCTGTTGCCCGTGAGCGCGTTGCGGGTCTCGGGCTGGCTCATGGTCAGCGTGAGGATGGCGCCGTCGCGCTCGGTCTTCAGGAATGTGGTCATGGGTGTTCTCTTTCAGGCAAGGTCGGTGGTGTCGCGGACGAGGTCGAGCGCAAGGCCCTGGCGGCGGTCGACCAGCTCGCCGCCGACCACGTCGTGCCAGTACGACTCCGAGCCGCCGGCCTGGCGCCAGGTGTGCAGGCGGCGCGTGTACACCTGCAGGTCGAACTCCTCGGTGAAGCCGATGGCGCCGTGGATCGAATGGCTCAGCGCCGCCACCTCGAGCGCGGCCTCGCTGGTGCGGGCCTTGGCGATGGCCACGCGCAGGCGGTCGGTGCTGCAACCCATCTGCGCCGCCATGCGGGCAGCGAAGGCATGTTCCGAAATGACGCTGAGCTGGTGCTGGATGGCCTGGAACTTGCCGATGGGCCGGCCGAACTGGTTGCGGTCGTTGGCGTACTGCAGCGTGCGCGTGAACACGCTCATCAGCGCGCCCGCGAGCTGCGCGGCCAGCACGCAGGCCAGCGGCACGCGCACGTCGGCCACGCCCGGCACCGCTTGCGCCCCGGCCTGCGCCGATGCCGGCCACGCCAGCGTGGCGTCCAGCGCCGACACCGCAGCGGTGCGCGTGGCTGCGTCCGCCGGCAGCAGCAGGCAGGTCTTGCCCACGCCCGCGAGCACCCAGTCGGCCACGCGGCCGAAGCTCACGCGGTCGCACACCAGCGTGCCGTCGCCCTGCATGCGGCCTTGCGCCAGCGCAATGCTGCCGCCGGGCCGCGGCACGCCGGCCTGGGCCAGCAGCGCGCGCGCCAGCATGGTCTCGGCCAGCGGCACGGGCACCACGAAGGCACCGCAGAGCTCGAGCAAGGGAAACGCCTCGGCCAGCGAAAGGCCCGCGCCGCCCTCGGCCTCCGGCAGCAGCGCATCGGCGAAGCCCGATTCCTCGATCGCCTCCCACAGCGCCTCGGGCGATTGCCCGCCTTCGATGTCGCGCACGGCTTGCAGCGTGCAGCGGTCGCTCAGCACGCCACGCAGGGCGTCGATGTAGATCTCGTCCATCGTCCGGGTTCCTTTCAGCGCAGGCCGAGGCCGCGCGCAATCATTCCGCGCAGGATGTCGCGCGTGCCGCCGCGCAGCGAGAACGACGGCGCCACCTGCGTCACGTAGTCGAGCGTGCGCAGCAACTCGAGCGGTATGTCCTGCCCGTCTCGCGCATGGAGGTCGTCGGCAATGGCCGCGGGAATGAGCTGCTCCACGCCGGTGCCCAGGTCTTTCACGAGGGCCGCCTCGACGATGGGGCTCCCGCCCTGCGCCACCTTCTCGGTGACGGCCAGCGACATGGCGCGCAGCGGCGCGAGCTGGCTCAGGATCTTGCCCGCCAGCCGCACCGCAGCCGGCGTGCGGCCCGCCTCGGTGCGCACGAAGGCCAGCCATTCGTCGAACAGCACGATGCTGGAGAACAGGCGCTCGGGTCCGCTGCGCTCGAAGGCCAGTTCGGCCGTGACCTGCTCCCAGCCCTTGCCCTCCTCGCCGATGAGCGCGTCGGGTGCGAGCGCCACGTTGTCGAAGAACACCTCGCAGAAATGCGAGTCGCCCGACAGGTCGGTGATGGGCCGCACGGTGACGCCGGGCAGCGACAGGTCGACGATGACCTGCGACAGGCCCTTCTGCCGGTCCTGCGCGTCGCCGGAGGTGCGCACCAGCGCGATCATGTACTGGCAGTGGTGCGCGTTGGTGGTCCAGATCTTCTGGCCGTTCAGCGTGAAGCCCTCGGCCGTGCGCACGGCGCGGGTGCGCACGCTGGCCAGGTCGGAGCCGGCGTTGGGCTCGCTCATGCCGATGCAGAAGAAAGATTCGCCGCGGCAGATGGGCGGCAGGTAGAAGCGCTTCTGCGCCTCGGTGCCGTACTTCAGGATGAGCGGACCGCTCTGCCGGTCGGCGATCCAGTGCGAGCCCACGGGCGCGCCGAAGTTCAGGAACTCTTCCACCAGCACGTAGCGCGCGAAGGCGCTGCGGCCACCGCCGCCGTAGGCCTTGGGCAGCGTGATGCCGAGCCAGCCGCGCCGGCCCAGTTCACGGCTGAAGGCGCTGTCGTAGCCCGACCACGACTTGGCGCGCACATGCGCCGGCACATGGGCCAGCGCGTCGGACAGAAAGGCCCGCACGGGCGCGCGCAGCGCCTCGTCTTCGGGCGGAATCGCCGTCATCGACAGCGAGGTCAATGCACTCATTGCACCACTCCTTGTTGCATCAAATCGGCCACGGCCTCGGGCGTCATGCCCATCAGGTCGCGCAGCACGTCCTGCGTGTCCTGCCCCAGCAGCGGGGGCGCGTGGCGGTACTGCACCGGCGTCTGCGACATGCGCAGCGGGCTGGCCACCAGCGGGATCTTGCCGGCCACCGGGTGCGTCATGTGGATCTTCGTGCCGCGCGCCTTCACCTGCGGGTCTTCGAACACGTCGGCGATGGTGTTGATGGGACCGCAGGGCACGCCCACCTGTTCGAACAGCGCGATCCACTCGGCCGTGGTGCGCGTGACGGTGAGCGCGCGCATGAGCGCGATGAGCGCCACGCGGTTGGCGATGCGGTCGGCGTTGGTGCCGAAGCGCGCGTCCTCGGCCCATTCAGCGTGGCCGGCGGCGCGGCAGAAGTTGCCGAACTGGCCGTCGTTGCCGATGGCCAGGATCATGTGGCCGTCCTGCGTCGGAAAGTCCTGGTACGGCACGGTGTTGGGGTGCGCGTTGCCCATGCGCCGGGGCGAGCCGCCGTAGAGGTGGTTCATGCCCTGGTTGGCCAGGCATGCCACCTGCACGTCGAGCAGCGCCAGGTCGATGTGCTGGCCCACGCCCGTGAGGTCGCGCGACTGCAGCGCGGCCAGGATGGCGGTGCTCGCATACAGGCCGGTGAGGATGTCGGTGAGCGCCACGCCCACCTTCACCGGGCCCGCGCCCTCTTCGCCGTCGGCGCGGCCGGTGATGCTCATGAGCCCGCCCATGCCCTGCATGAGGAAGTCGTAGCCCGCGCGCTCGGCATACGGCCCGGTGTGGCCGAAGCCGGTGATGGAGCAGTACACCAGGCGCGGATTGACGGCGTGCAGCGACGCGTGGTCGAGCCCGTACTGCGCGAGGCCGCCGACCTTGAAGTTCTCGATGACCACGTCGCACCGCCTGGCCATGTCGCGCACCAGCGCCTGCCCCGCCGGCGTGGTGAAGTCGATGGCGACCGACTTCTTGTTGCGGTTGGCGCACAGGTAGTAGGCCGAGTCGCGCGTGTCGGCGCCCTCGCGGTCCTTCAGGAACGGCGGGCCCCACAGGCGCGTGTCGTCGCCGCGCCCGGGCCGCTCGACCTTGATGACCTCGGCACCCAGGTCGCCCAGCGTCTGGCTGGCCCAGGGGCCGGCCAGCACGCGCGACAGGTCGAGCACGCGAATGTGCGACAGCGCACCCGCGGCGGGCTGCTTCTTCATGGCTGGCTCCTCATGGCGCTCGCTCATTGCTGCTCGACGTTGGCCTTGACCGCGATGCGCTTCCACAGCTGGATCTCGGCGGCCTGGAAGGCGCGCATTTCCTCGGGGCCGCCGCGCATCACCTCGGCGCCGATGCGCTCGTAGAACTCGCGGGTCTCGGGCATCTGTTCGATCCTGGTGAGCAAGGCGGCCAGCTTGTCGGTCTCGGCCTTCGGCGTCTTCGAGGACACCATCGCACCGACCCAGGTGTAGGCCGCAAAGCCCGGCAGGCCGCCCTCGCTGGCCGTGGGCACCGAGGGCAGCGCGGGCACGCGCTTGTCGGCCGCCACGGCCAGCGCATGCACCTTGCCCGACTTGGCCAGTTCCTGCACGCTGGTGATCTCGGCAAAGGCCATGTTCACCGTGCCCGAGACCACCGCGATCGCCGCCTCGCCCGCGCCCTTGAACGGCACGTGGGCGGTGTGCACCTTGGCCGCGTCGTTGAAGAGCTCGGACATCAGCTGGTAGCCGGCCGAGCCCGCGCCGTAGTTGAGCGCGCCGGGCTTGGCCCTGGCGCCCGCAATGAGCTCGGGCAGCGTCTTGTACTCGGAGTTGCCGGGCACCACGAGCAGCGCGGGCGATCGCATCATCATCGTGAGCGGCGACAGGTCGGCCACCGGGTCGTAGGGCAGCGCCTTGAACAGCGCCACGTTCACCGCGAGCGTGGAGTTGCTGCCGACGAAAACGGTGTAGCCGTCGGCCGGTGCGGAGAGCACCGCCTTCACGGCGATGAAGCCGTTGGCGCCGGGCTTGTTCTCGACCACCACCGGCTGGCCCGTGAGCTCGGTGAGCTTGCGGCTGAAGTAGCGCGCCGAGGTGTCGGTGCCGCTGCCCGGCGGGAACGGCACGACGAACTTGATGGGCTTCGATGGGAAGTCGGACGCGGCCTGCGCCGCGGCGTGGCCGGTGCCGAACACGGCGGCCAGGGCCAGCAGGGGTGCGATGAATCGGGGCTTGAAGGACATGTGCATCTCTCCTTCAATCGAGCGTCACGCCCGTGGCCTTGACCACGCCGGCCCAGCGGGCCAGCTCCTTCTTCACGTAGTCGCCGTACTCCTGCGGCGAGGAACCCAGCGGCTCGGCACCCTGCAGCGCCAGGCGCTCGCGCACGTCGGGCGACTTCAGGGCCTTGACGATCTCGGCGTTGAGCTTCTCCACCACCGCCGGCGGCGTGCCCGCGGGCACCATCACGCCCTGCCATGCGCCCACCTCGAAACCGGGCATGCCCGACTCGGCCAGCGTGGGCACGCCGGGGAACAGCGACATGCGCTTGCCGGTGGTCACGGCCAGCATCTTCAGGCGCTTGTCGCGCACGAAGCCCATCACCGAGTTGACGGTGTCGGTCATGAACTGGATCTGGTTGCCCACCAGGTCGACGTCGGCCGGCGCACTGCCCTTGTAGGGCACGTGCGTGGCCTCAATGCCGTTGGCCTGCACGAACTGGAACGCGCCCAGGTGCGTGACGTTGCCGTTGCCCGCCGAGCCGTACGACAGCTTGCCCGGATGCGCCTTGGCGTAGGCCACGAACTCCTTGACGTTGTTGGCGGGCACCGACGGGTGCACCACCAGCGCGAGCGGCACCACGGCCACCAGCGCGACGGGGGCGAAGTCTTTCTGCACGTCGTAGGACACGCTCTTGTAGAGCGCCGGGCTCAGCGTGATCGACGAGGTGTTGTAGAGGATGGTGTAGCCGTCGGCCGGCGCCTTGGCCACCACCTGTGCGCCGATGTTGCCGTTGGCGCCACCGCGGTTGTCCACCAGGATGCTCTGGCCCATCTGCTCGCCGAGCTTCTGCGCGAGCACGCGCGCGACCAGGTCGGTCGGGCCGCCGGGCGGGAACGGCACGACCATGGTGATGGGCTTGACGGGGTAGGCAGCGGGGCCTTGCGCGAAGGCGGCCGGGCTCGCGAACGCGAAGCCGAGCAATGCGACGCCGGTGGCCAGCGTGAAGGTGCGCCGATGGGCAGCGCGTCGAATGGCCGAGTTGGCCGATGTAGCCGATGTAGCCGAGGTGGTGATCTGCATGTCTTCTTGTCTCCGTTGCTGTTTTTGAAATTCGTTCCGCGGTTGCCGGAATCAGGAAGCCGTGTCCGCGCGGCCCGCGAGCAGGCGGCGCGCGTCGTAGTGCATGACGCAGCGCCCGTGCTGGTTGAACACCTCGATGCGCGAATCGACGATGGCGCGGCCGCCTTTCGAGGTCGGGCGGATGCCGGTCACCTCGACCACGGCCTCGATGCTGTCGCCCACCCGCACCGGCGCGTGGATCTTCTGCACCAGCTCGAGCATGGCGAGCCCGGTGCCCTGGATCATGGTCTGCAGGATGAAGCCTTCGATCAGCGTGTAGGTGAGCGCGGCGGGCACCGGCCGGCCGGCGATGGCGCTGCCTTCGTAGCCGGCGTCGATGAAGATCGCCTCGAGCATGCCGGTCACGCCGATGAAGTTGACGAGGTCGGTCTCGGTGACGGTGCGGCGGAAGGTGCGCAGGCGCTGGCCCACGGCCAGGTCCTGCCAGACGAAGCCCTGCCCCAGGCGGGGCAGCGTGGCGAATTCGGGCGAGCGGTCTGCGGGTGCGTTCATCGTGTCGGTTCCGGGGTGGCGTTGAAAGAAGGAGCGCGCGCGGCGCCGTCGGTGATCAGCTGTTCGACCTGCGCGGCCGACAGGCCCGCGGCCTCGAGGCTCTGGCGCGTGTGCTCGCCCAGGCGCGGCGGCATGCCGACCGGCGCACGCGTGCCGTTGAACTTCACGGGCACGCCGGGGAAGCGCACGGTGCCCATGCGGGCGTCGTCGAGCTCGGTGAAGAAGCCGGTTGCCACCAGGTGCGGGTCGTCGGGCAGGTCGTCGAGCCGGCTGATGGGCGCGGCCGGAATCTCCAGCCGTTCGCAGGTGGCCAGCCACTGCGCGGTGGTGCCGCGCGCCACGAAGCGCCCGGCCAGCTCCAGCAGCTCGCCGATGTGCCGCGTGCGCGCCGCCATGTCGGCGAAGCGCGGGTCGCTCGCCACGGCCGGCTCGCCCACCTCGTTAAAGAAGCGCTGCCAGTGCTGCGTGGTGTACGGCATCATGCAGATGTGCCCGTCGGCCGTGCGCCACGGGCGGCGCCACGGCGTGAGCACGCGCGGGTAGCCGGCGGCGGCCAGCGGCGGCTCGAAGTGCCGGCCGTACAGGTGCTCCACGAGGTTGAAGGCCACCATGGTCTCGAACATCGGAATTTCCACGAAGCAGCCGCGCCCCGTGCGCTCGCGCTGGAACAGCGCCGCAAGAATGGCCTGCGCGCCGACCAGCGCACAGGTCTTGTCGGCCGCGATGGTGGGCAGGTAGCGCGCCTCGCCGCCTTGCTGCTCCATGAGCGCGGACAGGCCCGACATGCCCTGGATCACGTCGTCGTAAGCCGGCCGCCCCGCATACGGCCCGCCCTGCGCAAAGCCGTGCAGGCCGGCATACACCAGCCGCGGGAAGCGCTCGGTGAGCGTCTCGGGGTCGATGCCCAGCGGCGCGAGCTTCTGCGGCCGCATGCTGTGCATGAACACGTCGGCATCGGCCAGCAGCGCCATCAGCGCCTCGCGCGCCGCCGGGCGCTTGAGGTCGAGCACCACGCTCTTCTTGCTGTGGTTGCTGCCCAGGAACACGGCCGACATGCCGGCCTCGGCGGCCGGGCCGGTGTGGCGGGTGGAGTCGCCCTCGGGCGGCTCGATCTTGATCACCTCGGCACCGTAGTCGGCGAGCGTCTGGCTCGCCAACGGTCCGAACACCACGCTCGAGAGGTCGAGCACTTTCACACCCTGAAGGGGAAGCATCGTCTGGTTGTCTCCTGGCGCCCATTCTGAAAAAGTGCAGCGCTGCCGTCCAATATCAAATTTCCGCCCTGTGATACCTTTTGGAGATCATGGACACACGCCAACTTCGCCACTTCATCGCGCTGGCCGAGACGCTCAACTTCCACCGCGCGGCCGAGCGGCTGCACATGGCGCAGCCGCCGCTGTCGGCCTCGATACGGCGGCTCGAGGAGCAGGTGGGCGTGCCGCTGTTCCTGCGCAACCGGCGCGGCACCGAGCTCACGCCGGCCGGCGCGGCGGCGCTGGAGAACGCGCGGCGCGCCGTGTTCCACAGCGAGCAGTTCGCACTGGCGGCGCAGGCGGCGTCGCGCGGCGAGGCGGGCACGCTGCGCGTGGGCTTCGTGGGCTCGGCCACCTATGCGCTGATGCCGCGCGTGCTGCCGAGCTTTCGCGCGCGGTATCCGGGGGTGCACCTGCAGCTGGCCGAATCGACCACCGCGCGCATCGTCGGCATGGTGGAGAACGGCGACGTCGACGTGGGCCTCGTGCGCTTTCCCATCGGGCGGGCCTGCAAGGCGCGCATCTTTCCGGCGGAGCGCGACGTGTTCATGGCGGCGCTGTCGGTCGACCATCCGCTGGCGCGGCGCCGGCGGCTCACGCTGGCCGACCTGGCCGACGAGATCTTCGTGATGTACGGCGCCATGGAGGTGCCGGGCCTGCACGCCGCGGCGCTGCTGGCCTGCCAGCAGGCGGGCTTCATTCCCAACGTGCAGCAGGAGGCGGTGCAGGTGCAGACGCTCATCAGCCTGGTCGAGAGCGGCCTGGGCGTGGCGCTGGTGCCCTCGGTCGCGGCGCGGCATGTGGCGCGCAACATCGTCTTCAAGAAACTCTCAGGGCCGGGCGCGCAGACGGCCATCGGCATTGCGCTCGCGCTGCCGCCCGGCGGGCAGACCTCGGCGGCGCAGCGCTTCCAGGAGTGCATCTAGAAGCGCCCCTGAAGACGGCCGCACGGGCCCGCGAACCATGGGGTGTGAACCTAAGCCGCGAGCCGGCGCCAGACTACAAGGCGACGGGCGCCGCGTGGCTAGGTTGAAGCCTGGACTTCTTCCCATCGAGACCACATGCCGCATTCCACGCTTTCCCGCCGGTTCTTCCTGGCGAGCTCGGCCGCAACGGCCGCCTTGCTGACGCCCTGGGCCGCATGGGCTGCCCGGTCTGCGTCCGCTCCCGCTTCCACATCCGCCAGCGCCAGCATCGAGAAGCTCGAGGCCGCCAAGAGCACCCCGACGCTCGCCCAAGGCACGCGCGGCGCGGCGGTGGTCCGCGCGCAGATCCTGCTCGACCGCGCCTGGTTCTCCCCTGGCGAGATCGACGGTGGCTTCGGCGCCAACATGCGCCGCGTGGTCACGGCCTTCCAGGAAGCCAGCGGCATCGCGACCACGGGCAAGGTCGACGCGGCAACCTGGGACGCGCTGACGAAAGACAGCGCCCCGCTGTTCGTGGCCTACACCATCACCGAGAAAGACGCGGCAGGCCCGTTCACCGCCACGCCGAAGGACATGGCCGAACGCGCCAAGCTCAAGTCGCTCGACTACGAGAACATCCACGAGGCCCTGGCCGAGCGCAACCACATGTCGCCGCGCCTGCTCAAGGACCTGAACAAGGGCTCGGGCTTCACCGCCGGCGACACCATCGTCGTGGTCAACGCCACGACCGGCGCCGACGCCGGCGTGGTCTCGGCGGCCAAGTCGATCGAGATCGACAAGGGCAACCACATGCTCTTCGTGCTCGACCGCGCGGGCAAGCCGCTGGCCGGCTTTCCGATCAGCATCGGCGGGCCGCTCGACCCGTTGCCGCTCGGCAAGATGAAGATCACCAGCGAGGTGAAGAACCCCACCTTCACCTACAACCCCGCCCTTCTGAAGAAGGGCGTGCCGGCGAATGCGCAGAAGGTCGACGTGGCGGCGGGCCCGAACAACCCGGTGGGCGACATCTGGATGGGCCTGTCGAAGCCGCACTGGGGCATCCACGGGACGCCGGCGCCGGACCGCGTGGGCCACGAGGAAACCAATGGCTGCATCCACCTGACCAACTGGAACGCCGCGCGCGTGGCCCAACTGGCCAAGCCGGGGTTCGCGGTCGAGGTGAAGGCCTGAGCGCGCGGGCCATGCACGGCGCCATGTTCAGGCTGGCGGGCTGCGCGTTCGGCCTGGTCGTGTCGGCCTCGTGCGCCATGGCCCAGCCGGCGGCAACGCAAGACGCAACGGCGTTGCTCGATGCCCGCCCGCTCGCCATGCCCGTCGACGGCGTGCGCCCGCAGGCGCTGCGCGACACCTTCGCCGACGGCCGCTCGGGCGGGCCGCATGAAGCGCTAGACATCATGGCGCCGCGCGGCACGCCGGTGCGCGCGGCCGACGACGGTACGCTGGTCAAGCTGTTCAACAGCGTGCCCGGCGGCATCACGGTCTACCAGTTCGACCCCTCGGGCAAGCTGGCCTACTACTACGCGCACCTCGACCGGTATGCAGAAGGCATTCGCGAGGGCATGGCGTTGAAGCGGGGCGACCTCATCGGCTATGTCGGCAGCACGGGCAACGCGAGCGCGGATGCGCCGCACCTTCACTTCGCCGTGTTCGTGCTGGGGCCGGAAAAGCACTGGTGGCAAGGCGTTGCGATCAACCCCTACCCGGCGCTGCGGCGACTGCCCGACGCGCGGCCATAGGAATCTTCCGCCCTCTCCTCCAGACAAGCCCGCTGCTCGCAAACCCGCAACCGGCCGCCGCAGGCGCGCAGCGCCGCCCTATCATGCCCACGCCCCTCGCTACGCGCGCCTTGCGACAGACGTGACCGACCTCACCGATCCCGAACGCAGCAGCCTGCCCGACCTCTCCTTCCACACCCTCGTGGAGCAGATGGTCGCGGGCATCTACGTGATCCAGGACGACCGCTTCGTCTACAGCAACGCCACCTGGGCCGGCATTGCGGGCTACACGGCCGAAGAGGTCACGGGCATGTCGCTCGCGCAGATCGTGCCGCCCGACTTCCTGGAGGTGGTGCGCTCGCGCATCCGCGACCGGCTCGCGAGCTCGCCGCCGAGCATGCACTTCATCACGCGCGGCATGCACCGCGACGGCGGCGTGCGGCTGGTGGAGGTGCACGGCTCGCGCATCACCTACCGCGGCCGGCCGGCGGTGATGGGCGTGGGCGTGGACGTGACCGACCGCGTGCGCAACGAAGAAGAGTTGCGCCGCTCGCGCGAACAGCTGCAGGCGCTGGCCGCCTACACCGCCAACAAGCTCGAGGAGCAGCGCCTGGCCATGGCGCGCGACGTGCACGACGTGCTGGGCGGCATGCTCACCTCGATCAAGATGGACGCGACCCGCATCCAGCGCCGCGCGGAAAGCCCCGAGATGCAGGCGCTCACGCAAGGCCTGATCGCGCTCACGCAGCAGACCATCGACACCGTCAAGCAGATCTCCGAGGCGCTGCGCCCCAGCGCGCTCGACCATCTCGACCTGTCGGCGGCGCTGGCCAACGAGCTGCGCGAGTTCACGCGCCGCTCGGGCGTGCCGCACAGCCTCGACGCGCAAGCGGACACGCTGCGCCTGCTGCCGCGGCGCACGATGGCCGTGTACCGGATCTTCCAGGAGGGCCTGACCAACGTGTCGCGCCATTCGAAGGCACGCCACGTGGCCGTCACGCTGCGGGTGGCGAACGAACAACTGCACCTGGCGCTGCACGACGACGGTTGCGGCTTCGACACCGCCGCGCCCGGCGGCAGCGCGCTCGGGCTGCTGAGCATGAGCGAGCGGGCGCGCGAGATCGGCGGTGAGCTGCACATCGCTTCGGCGCTGGGCCAGGGCACGCGCCTGAGCCTGCGCGCGCCGCTGCTGTAGGCCATCGAAGGAAGCCGAATGATCGACATCCTCATGGTCGACGACCACACGATCTTTCGCTCGGGCCTGCAGCGCCTTCTGCTCGACGAGGCCGACATCCGCACCGCGGCCGAGGCCGCCAACGGCGCAGACGCGCTGGAGCACGTGCGCCACCGGCGCTTCGACGTCGTGCTGCTCGACATCAACATGGAAGGCCGCAACGGCCTGGAGGTGCTGGCGTCGATCCGTGCGGTGCAGCCCGCGCTGCCGGTGCTGATGCTGTCGATGTACGCCGAGGAGCAGTACGCGCTGGTCGCCATCCAGGGCGGCGCGCGCGGCTACATCGCCAAGGACGCGGAGCCCGCCGAGCTGGTGCGCGCCATTCGCCGCGTGGCCGGCGGCGGCCAGTACCTGAGCGCGCGCGCCGCGCCGCTGGTGAGCGGCCAGCTCGAAGGCCGCGACGACCGCCCCGCGCACCAGCGCCTCACGGTGCGCGAGCACCAGATCATGCTGATGATGCTCAAGGGCCTGTCGCTCACCGTCATCGGCGAGGAGATGCTGATCAGCGTGAAGACCGTGAGCACGCACCGCACCCACATCCTCGACAAGCTGGGCGTGGCCAGCACCGCCGAGCTGGTGCTCTACGCGGTGCGCCACGGCCTGGTGCAATAGCCGGAGTGTTCGATGCCGCCCGCCACACGGTGGACGGTGAACGGCCGGGGTGTGTTCAGCGCGGCCCGCTGCGCAGCGGGTCGACCGACTCGGGCAGCGCGTTGAAGTCGACCTGCTGGAGCACGAAGTCGCGCTGCTGCGGCGACAGCAGCGTGTAGCGCGGCCAGAAGAACAGGTAGTCGTCGGGCGACATGGCCGACTGGTTGTCGAACACCATCCGCTTGCTGCACAGCAGGCAGACGAAGTTGGTCCAGTTGTTCCACGGCGTCTTGCCGTCGAACAGCCGGCTCGGTGCGCCGTAGCGCGCGAAGCTGGCCGTGTAGTCGATGAACTTGTCCGACAGCGCCTTGCGGCTGGTGGCGTTCGCCGGGCTCCAGGCAAAGCGCATGAAGTTGGGCTGGTCGGTCACGAAGTTGCCGAACAGCGCGGCCACGTCGATGGCGTGGAACGCGCCGAAGGTGTCCTTCCAGGGCTGCGGCGTGTCGTCCCAGTTGTAGTTGTAGCGGTAGATGTCGCCGTTCTGCAGCCGCAGCACGCGAATGACGTTGTCGATCACGTTGTCGATGGCATAGGTCAGCACCTCGTGCGTCTGCGTGTACACCGGGCGCCACTCGGGCTTGATGAGCTGGTCGAAGGTCACGGCGCCGGGCGGCGCGAAGTTGCCGAGGTTCCAGAACTCCTGCTGCGTGGGCTGGCCCATGCCGAAGAGGAACGCGAAGTACGAGCCCTCGTCGTGCGTGGAGCCGATCATCAGCGGCATCTTGTTGTAGTTGCCCAGCAGCAGCCCCGGCAGCCCGGCCGCACGGATCACGGTGCCGTCGGTGAAGTGGCCGGGCACCACGGGGCTGGGCGTGAACTTCATGATCTGCGCGGCGCTGGCGTTGCGCAGCAGCGCGGCGGTGTCGCCCTGGCCCATGCCGGCGCGCTGCGCGGCCGCCTGCGCCAGCGTGGAGGCGCGGCCGGTGTCGACCAGCAGGTTGTCGATGAGCGACTCGGCCGCCAGCGTGCCCACCACCGGCGGGTACGCATTGGGAATGCCCGACATGCACACCGCGCGGTGGAACTTGCCCTCGGCCAGCGGCGACTGCAGCAGGCCCCAGGTGTTGATGCAGCCGGCCGACTGGCCCGCCACCGTCACCTGCTGCGGGTTGCCGCCGAAGGCACGCGCGTTGGCCTTGACCCAGTCGAGCGCGCGCACCAGGTCCAGCGTGGTGAAGTTGCCCGAGTCGTCCAGCGCGTTGCCTGTCTTCAGCGCCGGATGGTTGAGCCAGCCGAGCATGCCCATGCGGTACTGCACGGTCACCACCACCATGTTGGCCTTCTGCGCGAGGTAGGCACCGTCGTAAGTCGGGTCCTTGGCCGAGCCCTTGGTGTTGCTGCCGCCGTGGATCCAGAAGAACACCGGCAGGTTGTCGGCGCTGGAGTTCGGCCGCCACACGTTGAGGTACAGGCAGTCTTCGCTGCCCACGGGCAGGCCGAAGGTGGCGGGGTCGGGCTCGCCGAAGGGGTTGCCGACCTGCGCGCACATGCCGGCCAGCGTGGTGGCCGCGCGCGAGCCGCTCCACGGCGCGGGCGGCTGCGGCGCGCGCCAGCGCAGGTTGCCCACCGGCGGCTGCGCGAACGGAATGCCGAGGAAGGCCTGCGTGTTGTTGGCGGCGGCCTTGCCGTAGATCTGGCCGGCGTCGAGCGTGCGCGTGAGGCTCTGGTTGTAGGCGGCAAGTGCGGGGAAGGCACAGAGCGTGGAAGCCGCAAGGGCCCACAAGGCCACGCCGCGCAGCACGCGCAGCCACTGGTGCAGGGAATTCATGTTGTTTGTCTCCTGGTGAATGCCTCGGGCTCTGGGGCACGGGTCATCGCAGGATTTTGCGGACTGCAGGCGCCCGGCGGGCTCGGTGTCATCGCAGGGGGCGGGCAAGAATTCTCCGATTGACACGGGGGCCGGCAAGGGCCATGAACGCGCGCCCGGCTAAAGTCGTGAACTGTTCACGAAGCAACGCCCGCCCATGCACACCTTCGCTACAAGCGCCCTCCTGCTGCTGGCCGCCGCCACGTTCGGCGCCGGCGCGTCGGCCCAGTCGCTGAGCTGCGGCGGCCGGCTCTCGGGCGTGGGCGACTCCAGGTTCTCGGTGGTGCAGAGATGCGGCGAACCGGTGTCGCGAGACTTCGTCTGCGTGCCGCGCCCGCAGGTCGTGTGGATACCTTCGCAGTACCCGGGCGGCCCGCCACAGCAGGTGGTCACGCAGCAATGCGTGCCGATGGAAGACTGGACGTACGACCGCGGCGAAGGGAACTTCCTGGGCATCGTGCGGTTCTTCAACGGGGCGGTGGAGTCAGTGCGCGACGGGGAGAAGGTGCGGTAGGCCGCCGCACTCCGCCACGCGCCGCACTGTGCCGTACCGTGCCGCACCACGAAAAAACCGATATCAGGGAAAGATCGACATGAGCACATTGCAGGACCACTTCGCGGACCACGCAGCTTCCTCGCTCGCCAGGCAAATGGCCTTGGGCGATGTGATCGGTGAGCGCGCCTGGGGCCTCGACATCCAGAAGGGCTTGCTGCGCTTCGGCAACGACCTGGAATACCGCGTCCAATTGCTGGGCTCGCATGCCTTCGAGCCCGGCACGTGGCTCTGGATCTGGGCCAATGCGCAAAGCAATATTCCGCCGCAGTACACCGAGGCGGCCGTGCGCATGCGGCAGCGTGGCGAGACCGAGGGCATCGCCGCTTTCACCGAAGCGACGGTCCCGCTGGGCACGGTCACCGATCACATGATCGCCATGACCTGCAGCGGCCTCGAGGGCGGGCGCTGTTACTACCGCGCCCCCTACGACGGCGGCGCGCTCTTCATGCTGCTCGACGACGTGCCCGCGCAGGTGCTGGCGCCCGTGCCGCTGGCGCGTGTCGGCACGGTGCTGATGGAAGTGATTTCGCAATTCGAGATCGACCATCGCCGGTTGGTGACGGGCTTCTTCGAACAGCAGGGGTTCGACGCGACCGCGACCGGCACGGGTGCCATCCGCGCCACGAGGGCGGGCGAAGGGCATGTCGACATCAGCTTCGACGAACTCGGCCGCATTTCGAACATCGCCGGCAAGCTGACACCGGCCGTGACGCCAGCGAACGAGCCGGCCGTGCCGAAGAAGCCGCGGTGGCAGTTCTGGAAATGACCCGCAACCGAGCCCCCGGCGCATTCGCCTGAGACCGGCGCCGGTTCAGGTTCAGGGCCGCGATGCGTTGGCGGCCCAGCGCCAGGCACGCTTGGCCTTCTCGCTGCTGACTTCCGCGCCGTCTTCGGCGATGTTGAAGACACCGCCCGTCGTGTGCTGCAACGCGAGCAACGCCGCCCGCGCCGCCGCCTCGACATGCAGCGGCATCGCGCCCTTGGGCTCGGCCGTCGACGTGCCGGGCCCGTAGAGCTGTCCATAGCGCAGCACCGTGCCCACCAGGCCTTGCGCGCCGAGCACGGCCTGCTCCAGCGCCGCGACGCCCCCCACGCTCACGCGGCGCGGGCCTTGGGCATCGATGTCGAGCGGCTGGTCTTCCGTGAAGGGCCTGGGGCCGGGCGCATAGGCCCACGCGATGCTTTGCGCGATGAGGCGCTTCGCACCCGCGGCCTGTGCGGCGGCCACGAGGTTGCGCGTGCCTTCGGTGCGCACGCGCGCGTTGAGCGCCGCCGCCTCGGCCATGCGCGCCGGGTCGAGGTCCTTGGGCAGGTCGGTGAGCTGGTGCACCACGGCCCACGGCGCAATGCGCACCAGCGCGGCGCGCAAGGCCTCGGCATCGAACACGTCGACCACCACCGGGTGCACGCCCTGCGCTTCCAGCGCCGCCGCGCGGCCGGCGCGCCGCGTGCTGCCGTAGACGGTGTAGCCCGCGCCGGTCAGCAAGGGGATCAGCGCCGTTCCCACCGCGCCGGTGGCGCCCGCCAAAAACACGATTTCACTCATCGCTCGTCCTGCAAGATGTTCATGCGGGACAGCTTAGGCCGGCGGCGGAGCCGCGGACAGGGCCAAGAATGGCGAAGGCGACTGGGCCATGCGCGGCGGCCCGCGCTTCGAGCCCCTCAGAGCTTTTCAGGCCTCTTCGTCTTCCGGCACGGCGCTGCGGTCCTTGATGCGCGTGACCTGCGACAGCACCGCGTCGGCCGGCGTCATGTCGGGCCGCTGCCCCTTGTAGACCGGCTGCTCGAACTTGCCGCCCGCGTAGCGATACAGGTAGCGCACCTCGACCAGCGTGCCCGCCGGCGGCAGCACCTCGTTGGGCGGCACGGTCACGTTGCCCAGGTCGATCATGGTCCCCGCCTCGTCGCGCAGGCCCACGGCCACCGAGCGCTGGGCGTTGACGCGGATCACCTCGCAGGTCGCGCTCTGGTTGAACTTGAACTTCAGGCTGCTGGTGCTGCGGCCCGCGCTGAACGGCGCGTCCAGCGCCTTCAGCACATAGCCTTCGCCGTGCACGGCCAGCAGCTGCGCGGCGCGGTTGCGCTTGCCCTCGGCGCTGAGCTCGAGCGCGAGCACCGCCATCCACGGCACCCGCGCGGCGGTTTTCTGCAGGTGCCCGAAGCGCTCGATGAACGGCGCGCCGCGCAGGTCCTGCCCGTCGAGCTCCAGCAGGTCGAAGGCCAGGAAGGCTTCGCCCACGTGCTCGCCGGCAATCACGGTGCGGCCCGCGGGCACTTGCGCGCCGCCGGCCCAGGCCTGCGGAATGTCGACGAACAGGCCGCGGCGGTTGGTGCCGCGCACGCTCTCGCCTTCGATCAGCAGGATGCGGTTCTCGCCATCGGCCTTTTCCTGCAGGCCCCAGCCCGGGTCGTCGAAGTAGCGCGCCACCTGCTCCTCGAGGATCAGCGTGGGCAGTTGCGGCAGCTCGCCGCTCATGCGGCCGGCCAGGTCGCTCGAGGTGTAGAGCGCGCCGGACTGGTCGGGCGTGTAGCCCTTGGAGGTCTTCTCCTTCACGACCTTCTCGTAGATCTTCAGCGCGGCCTCGAAGGCGACCGGGCTGCTGGTCTTGGTGCCGGTGGCCAGCGTGCCGCCGCGCCGGCCGTTGCCGTAGTCGACCACCCAGCCTTCGTCCTTGGGGCGCAGGTGCACCTGGTAGACCTTGTCCGAGCCCTGGCCCGTGAAGTAGAGAAAGCTCGACTGGGAGACCTGTTCCGTGTTCGCCATGTGCGGGTGTGAAGACAAGATTAAGAAGAATCTCTACGCGCGATCGGATGAATGCGGGCACTCGTGCGAGGCATTCATGCGGCGTGGATGCGAGCCGGCGATGCTACACACGCATGCCCGCCATCAACCGCCGCTAAGATGCGCGGCGATACAAAAAAACAAGCACCCAACCGAAGGCAGGGAGGCCTCCGCGTGAAGCGCATTCGCTCCGAGATATTGATCCGCATGAAGCCGGGCGCCCTCGGCGCCACGGGTTTCTGCACCGTGGAACTGTTCGCCCTGCCGGAAGCACCGGGCCCCGCACTGCATGTGGTGCACCTGAGCATCAGCACCGACGGCAAGCAGTGGAAGGAAACGGTCTACACGCCCTCCCCGCTGCCGCTGGAGCCGGCCTCCGCCGCGTTCGAGCGCGCCGTGGCGGCACACATGGCGCAGGGCTATGCGATCGAGGGCACGCCGCTGCCGTCCGCCGCCGCAATGGCCATGGCGGCAGCGCCTGCCGCACCACACGTGGCACACCCCGGCGACGCGGTGCTGCTCGCCGCCCTCGCGCCCGACACCTGGCGCCTGTTGCCGCCGGTGCGCCAGAGCCGCGTGGTGTGGCGCATCGGCGAGCGCCGGCTGGCTGCGGCGGTGCCGCGGCTCGTCGAGCTGCTGGAAACCGGCGAGCCGATGCTCGACTACTGCATTGCCTGGGCCATCGGCCGCTGCGGCGACGCGGGCGCGTTCGAGGCGATGCGCGAGCTGTCGCAGCGCGGCCGCACGCCGGTGGTGACGCGTGCCGCGCGCTGGGCGGCGCTGAACCTCTGGCCGGCCGGCACGCGCGCGAGCGAATCCGCGCGCATCGTCGACGACTGGCCCGCCGCGCTGCGCCGCGCCTGGGCCGGCATGCAGGAACTGCCCGTCGAAGAGGCCCTGCCGCGGCTGCAGCAGCACCTGGGCGACCCGGCGCTGTGGAACGGCCTGAAGTACGCGGCGTGGGTCGAGCAGCTGTTCGACCTGTCGCTGCTCGAGGGCCAGGGCGCGGGTGCCGACGGCCTCGCGCACAAGGCGCTGCTGGAAATCGCGCCCACGCTGCAGCTCGCGGCCGGCAGCTTCCGTGCCTGGCGCCGGCTCTACAAGGGTGCCGAGTTCGCGGGCGACTACGTGCTGCTCGGCGTGCTGCACCAGCGCCTGGAAACGCAGCGCGCGGCCTACCGCGCCGGCGGGCGCTGGGCGCAGGCCAACGGCCGCTACCTCGAGATCGCCAAGGAAGTCGTGCGGCCCGACAGCCGCCTGGCCTACAGCCAGCGCACGCGCGACTACCTGCGCCGGCGCACCTGGCGCAACCTGCGCCGGCTCGCCATGGCGGGCACCGCCGACGAGCCGAGCTGGCTGCAGCTGGCCATGGGCGTGCTGCTCGCGGCCGACGACGCCGACGCGGGCACCGCCGGCCAGCAACGCGAATCGCGCTGGACCGAGGAACCCCGCAGCTGGCACACCGGCCCCTACAGTCGCTGGCTGGTGCTGATGCAGCTGCTGCACCGCCACGACGCCGAATGGGAAGCCCAGCGCGGCGGCCTGCGCTGGCGCCGCCACACGCCGCTGCCCGAGCGGCGCACCGAGCGCACCGAAGCCTGGCCCGAGCGCTGGGACCGCCACCCGCAAGCGCTGCTGCAGCTCATGCAGCAGGGCCGCTGCGCCGCGGTGCATGCCTTTGCGGCGCGCGCGCTGCAGGACAACAAGCCCTTCTGCGAAGCCCTCGAGACGCCCGAGGTCGCGCGCCTGCTGGCCAGCCCCTGGGACGACACCGCGCGCTTCGCGCTTGCGCTGGCCAAGGCACGCATCGCGGCCGGCGCGCCGGCCTTGCCCTGGCTGCCCGCGCTGCTGGGTTCGCCGCTGGCCGAGGCGCGCACGCTCGCGCTCGAATGCATCGCGCGAGACCCCGGCCTGTACAGCCAGCAGGTCGACCTGCTGCTGACGCTGCTGACCTCGGCCGATGCCGAAGTGCGCCGCGCCTCGCGCCTGCTGCTGCAGGCCGCCGCGGCGAACCTCTCGGTGCTCGATGCGCTGTGCGTCGAGCTGCAGCCCTGGCTCGAGGCACGCGATTCCGAGGCGCCGGAACTCGGCGCCATCTGCGAGAACGTGCAGTGGGCGCTGCAAGGCCCGCTGCGCAGCGCGGCCGCGAAGGCGCCGTTGCCCGAGCTGCTCGCGCTGTTCGAACACCCGGCCGCCGACGTGGTGGCCACGGCCGCCGAATGGCTGCTGCTGCACCCGGCCTCGGTGCACGGCCTGCCGGTGGAGGTGCTCACGCGCCTGCTGCAGTCGGACGACGCGCGCCTGCGCGGCGCCGGCGTGCGGCTCTTCACCGCCCTGCCCGACGCCACGCTGGTCGCGCAGCCCGCACTCTTCGCCGCCTTCTGCAGCAGCCCGATGCCCAGTGTGCGCGCGGCCGTCGCGCCCAAGCTCGCGCAGCTGCTGCCCGAGCACCCGGCTTTCGGTGCCGCGCTGATGCCGATGCTGCGCGACGAACTGTTCCGCGCCGAAGCCGCCGAGGGCGTGTTCGACGCGCTGCTGCAATGGCTGTGCGGCCCGCTGGCCGCGCGCACGCGCGCAGGCGAGCCGGCCGTCACGCTGCGCCTGCTCGAGGCGCGCAGCAAGGGCGCGCAGCGCCTGGGCGCATGGCTGCTGCCGCAGCAAGATGCGCAAGGCTTCAGCGTGCTGGAGACCGCCAGCATGGGCCTGGTCGACACCGCCGCCGCGCGCCGCTGGGCCATGGAGCAGCTCGGCGCGCAGCCGCAGCGCACGCTGGCGCAACTGGGCGACGCGCTGCGCATGTTCGACAGCCGCTGGGACGACGCGCGCGACTGGGCCCGCCAGTGGTTCGCCGCGCAAGGCGGCGCCGAGCAATGGACGCCCTCGCTGCTGGTGCGCCTGTGCGACCACAAGGACCCGGGCGCGCAGCGCCTGGGCCGCGAGCTGCTCACCACCCACTTCGACGTGACCGACGTCACCACCTACATGCTGCAACTGAGCCAGCACCCCTCGCCCGGCATGCAGCTGTTCGTGACCAACTGGCTGGCCTCGGCCGCCGGGCAGAAGCCCGAGGTGCTCGCGCGGCTGGAGCCCTACTTCCTCAGCGTGCTGTCGCAGGCCAACCGCGGCCGGCTGGCCAAGGCGCGCGTGATGCAGTTCCTGGCCGCGCAGGCGGCGCACTCAGAAGACATCGCACGCATCGTGGCGCGCGTGTTCGCGCGGCAGGTGGTGACCGGCGCGATCACCGAGCGCGCGCAGTACGTGGCGGGGCTGCGCAGCATCCAGGAAGCCTTCCCCGATCTCGACAACCCGCTGCAGACCGCGCCGGTGCGCAGCGTGGCGCCGCGCCGCGCACCCGCACCCGCAGCGGCATCGGCATCGGCATCGGCACCCCCAGCCACATCGGCACCCGCCGGAGGCAACGCCGCATGAGATTCCAGTACCGCTACTTCGGCCACTCCGGCGCGCAGCACACGGCCGACAGCACCGCGCTGCAGTTCGCACCCGACACGCTGCGCGCGCCGGTGCATTTCGTGGCCGACGTCAACCGCCACCTGCCGTTTCGCGAAGGCATGTCCGCGCTGCACGACGTGGTGGTGGGCGACCTGCGCTTCCAGCCGCGCGACAAGAGCGCCTACCTCGAATGGCTGGCCGGGCAGGAGAGCGAGCTGCTCGCGCAGTTCATGGCGCGCAGCGACTCGCTGAAGGCGCAGATGGCGCCAATCCGCGAGGAACTGGGCGAGCTGCGCAAGCGCAAGCAGGCCGTGCTGCAGCCCTTCATGGGCGCGCAGAAGCGCTACTTCGACCACATCTACAAGGTCAACCGCGAAGCGTGGTTCGTGCTCGACCCCGTCATCACGGTGCACCCCGACCGCGTGTTCTTCGAGTGCTTCAGCCAGGACGAGTCGAGCTACGGCATGTTCTCGTGCAGCCACGAGGCCTTCGACCGGGTGAGCGACCACGCCTTCGGCACCACCAACGTGGACTACTCCGAATCGCTGTACGACGAGTTCCAGAAGATCCGCGACTACAAGGCCACGCGCCTGGCCATCGACCCCGGCGGCTTCCAGGTGCAGAGCGACAACGACCCGGCCTTCCACGAGCCGAAGATCGACGTGCCCGACAGCTGGGTGCGCGGCTTCCTGCAGGTCAGCAGCGCGACGCTGCTGCCCGCGCAACGACTGCAGCTGCACCCGATGGACATCCACAACATCTGCCTGGTGCTGCGCCGGCGCAAGGAGCGCGTGGGGCCGCGCTCGCTGCGCTTCATCCTGCGGCCGGGGCAGCCGGTGCGCATCCTGTTCGAGCCCTGGGGCCACGAGCTGGTGTGCCCGCGCTCCACGCACAGCGCCACGTCGGACACCGACATCCGCGTGTGGGGCCGGCGCCGGCTGCTGCAACTGGAGCGGCTGGTGCCGGTGGCGCAAGGCTTCACCGTGCACCTGCTGGGCACCGGCATGCCGAGCTTCTGGGTGGCGCAGCTGCCCGACATGGAATTCACGCTCGGCCTCTCGGGCTGGACCGCCAACGACTGGTCGCGCAACAGCCACTTCGAGCTGCTGCAGCCGCGCCACACGGTCGACCAGGACAGCCAGCTGCGCGTGTTCGCGGCGCTGGGCGAACGCTGGCGCGCGACCACGGCCGAACTTGCGGCGGCCACCGGCCTGTCGACGCTCACGGTCGACGCCGCGCTCGGCGGCTACGTGCAGGCCGGGCGCGTGGTGTACGACCTGGCGCACGGCGTGTGGCGCCTGCGCGAGCTGAGCCGCGAGCCGCTGCCCATGGACCAGCTGCGCTACGCCAGCCCCGAGGAAGAAGCCGCCGCCGCGCTGGTGCAGGCGCGCCGCATCGCCAACGTGAAGACGCAGGCGCGCGCCGACGGCGGCCTGGCGCTCAGCGGCAAGTGCAAGGGCGCCTCGGGCGAGCGCGAATACCTGGTGGGCCTGCAGCTGGACACAGACCAGCGCGTGGCCTCGGGCGACTGCCAGTGCAGCCACTTCGTGCGCCACCGCATGACCAAGGGGCCGTGCGAACACATGCTGGCGCTGCGCCTCGCGGCCACGCCCGACATGCAGGGCATGCTGGACATGGCAGGCGCCGCAACGAAAACGACGACAGATCAGGAAAGGACCGCACGCATCGGCTGATACACTGCTTTTTGCGAACGGAGCGGGAAGGCTCTTGCAATCCGGGTGGCGTATCGCCACCCTCGCACACAGCACTTCCCAAGCGTCACTGGACGTCTCTTCACTGTGCCGTACACGCATGGTGACGCGACAACAGTGCGGCTTCCTCGAAACTCATCGGCGTCACCATGCGTGTACGGCGTCGAGTGGAGCCCTCCAGTCCCGAGGCTCTTCGACGAGATTCCCGCTTCGTTCGCAATTTTTTCCAGCAGTGCATCGGCCGGTGGCGCAGCGCCATGACCCCATGACCATGCAGTCTCCCCCCGCCTCTTCCATTCCCGACTCGGCCCTCACGCGCGAGCAGCTGTACGAGCGCATCCGCAAGGGTTCGAAGCAGGAAGTCATCCTCGAGGAAATGCAGCGCCTGGGCTTCTGGCCGCAGGACGCGGCGCAGCCCTCGGTCGAGGTGCAGCTGATCCGCCGCGAGAGCGAACTGCAAGGCGCGCTGACGCAGCTCGGCGACGAGCTGCGCGGCATCGAGGACCGCGACCGCGCGCTGAAGATGATGCGCAAGGAGCGCATGGCCAAGGCCCGCGAGCGCCGCGAGGAAACCCGCCAGCGCCTGGCGCAGGGCCGCCATGCGCGCGCCGTGGCCTGGCACGACCGGCGCCAGCGCGAGCTGCTCTATGTGGGCGACGGCGTGTCGGGCGGCCTCAACGAAGCGCACAGCGACAGCCAGGCGCTGGCGCGCAACGCGCTGCCCGCCATGGACGTGGCGAGCGATCTTGCGCAGGCCATGGGCATCGGCCTGGGCGAGCTGCGCTTCCTGGCCTGGCACCGCGAGGTGGCCAGCGTGAGCCACTACCAGCGCTTCACCATCGCCAAGAAGAGCGGCGGCGAGCGCCACATCTCCGCGCCCATGCCGCGCATGAAGCGCGCGCAGTACTGGGTGCTCGACAACATCCTGGCGAAGATGCCGGTGCACGAGGCGGTGCACGGCTTCCTGCCGGGCCGCTCGATCCTCAGCAACGCGGCGCCGCACGTGGGGCAGGACGTGGTGATCAACCTCGACCTGAAGGACTTCTTTCCGTCGATCGGCATGCGCCGCGTGCGCGGCGTGTTCCGCCAGCTCGGCTACTCCTCGCAGGTAGCGAGCCTGCTGGCGCTGGTGTGCACCGAGGCGCCGACCGACGAGGTGCAGCTGGACGGCCGGCGCTACTTCGTCGCGCGCGGCGAACGCGTGCTGCCGCAGGGCGCGCCCACGAGCCCGATGCTCACCAACCTGCTGTGCCGCCGGCTCGACGCGCGGCTGGCCGCGAGCGCGGCGAAGCTGGGTTTTCGCTACACCCGCTATGCCGACGACCTGACCTTCTCGGCCGACCCCGCGCACAGCCGCGACGCCGGCAAGCTGCTGTGGCGCGTGAAGCAGATCGTGGCGAGCGAAGGCCTCACGGTGCACCCCGACAAGCAGCAGGTGATGCGCCGGCACCGCCAGCAGCACGTGACGGGCATCGTGGTGAACGACAAGCTCTCGACCGACCGCGACACGCTGCGGCGCTTTCGCGCGGTGCTGCACCAGGCCGAACGCCACGGGCCGCAGGGCCTGCAATGGAACGGCAACACCGACGTGATCGGCGCGCTGCGCGGCTATGCGAACTTCATCGCGATGGCCGACCCGGCGCGCGGCGCGCCCTATCTGCAGCGCGTGCGTACGCTGGCCGACAGGCACAAGGGCGGCGCAGCGGCAACCGCACCTGCGGCGGCACCGGCCGCGCAGCCGCCCGCACAGCGCAAGCTCCCCGCGGGCCATTTCCGCGCACAGTCCGCCGCGGGCCAGGCACCCTGGCCGGCATGGTGGCAGCCCGCGCAAGCGGGCGCGCCGGTGCTGGAGAAAACCGCCGAGCAGATCGCCGAGGAAAAGAAGGCGCAGCGCGAAGCCGCGCGGGCACAGGCCGCCGCGGCGGCGGCGCCACCGGCGTCCGCAAGGCCAGCCGCGCCGACCTCCTCTGCACCTGCTGCACCTGCTGTGCCCGGCGCACCCGCCGCGCCAGGCCCCACCTCCCACATCGCCTGGATCTTCAGCATGATGGTGCAGGCGCTCTACGTGGTCTCGGTGTTCCTTTCAGGATCGAGCCCGTTGATCTGGCTGCTCACGGGCGGCGTGTTCGTCGGCAACTTCCTGCGGCGCAAGACCGGCTGGGGCAACTTCATCGCGGCGGTGGTGGTGTCTTCGGCGCTGGCCGCGCTCGTGCACGGCATGAAGAACTGAAGGCATGCCGACGGTGCCGGGCTGCGCCAAAAACCACACGCCGCTTCACAGCGCAGGGCAAGGCCGCTACATTCGTCGCTTCGACAACCACACAGAAAGCGGAGGTGCGCAATGGAAGACACTGCAATTCAAGCCCCTACCAACGTGCGGTTTGTCGGGCCTGTGCTGAACTGACTCCGAACCTGTAGTTCGCGCGTTCGTCGCGTCGTCGGTCTGCCCCGCGGAGCCTTTCGGCCTTCGCGAGCACCTCGCCCCAAGCCGCTCCTTTTCAAAAAAAACGCCGCCGCCCGCACGCATGTGCCGGCGGTGCCCCGTTCATTTTGTCGAGCCAAGGCCCACCATGCTTGAAACCCGTGCCGCACATGCGCGGCATACCGTGACCGCTGTTTTCGATCCCCAGCGCGCGAGCGAAGCCGACTGGGGCCGCGCCCTCGCGTACTGGCGCCTGCGCCATGAGGAAGACCATCCGGGCGAGCCCGTGCCCAACGATGCCGACACCCGGCACAACGTGCTCAGGGCAGACCCGCTGTACGTTTCCCACCGCATGCTGGCCGTCGGCCCGCACGGTGAATTGATGGGCAGCCTGAATGCGAGCTTTCGCCGCGAAGGCACGCCCGACTGCGAAGCCTTCGCGCCCTTCATCGACGCATGGGGCGGCGTGCTGCGCGCGCACCAGCGGCGCGGCGTGGCCACCGCCCTGCTGCATGCGTTGCTGGCGTTGATGGATGCGCACGGCAAGCGCGTGGCAACGCTGCGAACGCACCTGCCCGAAGGCCATGCCTTCCTGCAGGCCATCGGCGCCACGCAGAAGTACCGCAGCGTGGAGAACCGCATGGCCTTTGCCGGGCTCGACTGGCAGGCGCTCGCCCGCTGGCGCGCCGAAGGCTTCGCGCCCGCGCACGGCCTGCGCGCCGAGGTGCACGCAGGCCGCGTGCCCTTCGAGCGGCTGGCCGCGCTGATGGCGCCGCTGTCCGCGCTGCTGGACGACGCGCCCACCGGCAACCTCGAGCGGCCGCCGCTGCGCTACGACCTGGAGGGCTACCACACCTGGTATGCCGACCTGGACCAGCGCGGCGGCGACCACCTGCTCGTGCTGCTGCTCGACGGCAACGACGAAGTGGCCGCCGTGTGCGACGCCAACTGGAGCCCGCGCTTCCCCGAGCGCATGTACCAGAACCTCACCGCCGTGGCGCGCCGCTGGCGCGGCAAGGGACTGGCCAAGGGCGTGAAGGCCGCGATGCTGCAGCTCGTGCGCGAGCGCCACCCGCAGGTGACGCTGGCCGTGAGCAGCAACGCCGAGGTCAATGCGCCCATGCTCGCCATCAACCGGCAATTGGGCTTTGCACCGCACAGGCATGATGGGGCGTACCAGGTCGGCAGGGAGCGCCTGAGCGCATTCCTCTCGACCCGCCAGGCCAGCCCGACCCGGCCGGCAAACCCCATGGCAACCCAACAAGAAACACAGGAGGAACGCCCATGAAAGCGCCCCAACGACTGCAGGCATTGATCGACGAAGGACTCATCGACACCGTCGTGCGCCAGCTCATGAGCGGCAAGGAGGCCATGGTCTACGTGGTGCGCTGCGGCGAGGAGACGCGCTGCGCCAAGGTCTACAAGGAGGCCGACAAGCGCAGCTTCCGCCAGGCCGTCGACTACACCGAGAACCGCCGCGTGAAGAACACCCGCGAGGCGCGCGCCATGGCCAAGGGCACCAAGTTCGGCCGCCAGGTGACCGAGGCCATCTGGCAGAGCGCCGAGGTCGATGCGCTCTACCGGCTGGCCGCCGCCGGCGTGCGCGTGCCCACGCCGCACAACTTCCTCGAAGGCGTGCTGCTGATGGACCTGGTGACCGACGCCAACGGCGATGCCGCCCCGCGCCTGAACGACGTGGCGTTCTCGCCCGAAGACGCGCTGCGCCACCACGCCAGCCTGCTGCGCGAGGTGATGCGCATGCTGTGCGCGGGCGTGGTGCACGGCGACCTCTCGGAGTTCAACGTGCTGCTGGCCGAGGACGGCCCCGTCATCATCGACCTGCCGCAGGCCGTGGACGCCGCGGGCAACAACCACGCCCGGCGCATGCTGCTGCGCGACGTGGAGAACCTGCGCAACTTCTTCGGCCAGTACGAACCCGCGCTGCTGCGCACGCACTACGGCGACGAGATCTGGCAGCTGTACGAGCGCGGCCTGCTGCGCCCCGAGACCGAGCTCACGGGCACCTTCGTGCGCGAGAGCGGCCCGGTCGACCTGGGCAACGTGCTGCGCGAGGTGGAAGACGCGCGCATGGAAGAAGCGGCGCGCCTGCTGCGGATGCAGACGCCGCGACAATAGCGCGGCCCTCTTTCCTGCCGCCGATGACCTCCGCCGCCCTGCCGAACCCCGCCCCGAACTGGCGCCAGCCGCTGTCCGCCACCGCCCGCCGGGTTGCGAAGGCAGCGGCCTTCGTCGCCTTCCTGGCGCCAGGCCTGGGGCCGGCGGCGCAGGCCGCACCCGGCATCCGCCTGGAGGACGACCGCGGCACCACGGTCGAGCTGCAGGGGCCGGCGCGGCGCATCGTGTCGCTGATGCCTTCGCTGACCGAGACCGTCTGCGCGCTGGACGCCTGCGACCGGCTGGTGGGCATCGACCGCCACGCCAACTGGCCGGCCTCGGTGAAGGGCCTGCCGCAGGTGGGCGGCATCGACGACGCCAACATCGAGCGCATCGTCGCGCTCAAGCCCGACCTGGTGCTGCTGCGCCCGCGCAGCCGCGCCGCCGAGCCGCTGGAGCGCTTGGGGCTGAAGGTGCTGGCGCTCGACGCCAAGACCCATGCCGACATGCGCCGCGTGATGGAGACCGTGGCCCGCGCCACTGGCCGCCCCGGCGCGGGCGAGGCCTTCTGGCGCAAGCTCGACGCCGGGCTGGACGCCGCGCGCGCCCGCGTGCCGGCCGGCTGGCAGGGCCGGCGCGTGTACTTCGAGGTGCACGGCGGCATGGCGGCGGCCAGCGAAAGCTCGTTCATCGGCGAGACCCTGGCGCGCCTGGGCCTGGGCAATGCGGTGCCGGGCACGCTCGGCCCCTTCCCCAAGATGAGCCCCGAGTTCGTGGTGCGCGCCAACCCCGACGTGCTGATGGTGTCGGCACTGGGCGAGATCTCGGCCATGGCCGGGCGCCCCGGCTGGTCGGCCATGTCGGCCATCCAGCGCGGGCGGGTCTGCAGCTTCGCCTCGGCGCGCTTCGACCTGATGATGCGTCCCGGCCCGAGGCTGGACGAGGCGGCCGACGCCATCGTGGCTTGCCTGGCCTCGCTGGGCGATGGCAAGCCCTGAGCGCCCTGGCACGGCCCCACAGGCTGCGGGCCCTGTCGTACCATTGACTTACCTTGACGCCCAGCTCCGCCCCTTCCGACCGCCCCGACCACTCCGACCGTCCCGGCCTTGTTGAACTCGTCGACTCCGCCGAAGCCATCGCGCGGGACGTGGCGGCCATCGGGCGCATCAGCGCGGTGCCCTCGCTGCTGAAGATCATCTGCCAGAACACCGGCATGGGCTTTGCCGCCGTGGCCCGCGTGACCGACGGCACCTGGACCGCCTGCGCGGTGGAAGACAACATCCAGTTCGGGCTGCTGCCCGGCGGCCAGCTGAAGGTGGAGACCACGCTGTGCAGCGAGTCGCGCGCAGCGCGCGAGCCGGTGGTGATCGACCGCGCCAGCACCGACCCGGTGTACTTCGACCACCACACGCCGCGCATGTACAACATCGAGAGCTACATCTCGGTGCCCATCATCCACAGCAACGGCGACTACTTCGGCAATCTGTGCGCCATCGACCCGCGCCCGGCGGTGCTGTCCGACGCGCGCGTGGTGTCGATGTTCACCGCCTTCGCCGACCTCATCGCGCGCCAGCTCGAGAACGAAGACCGCCAGGAGCGCACCGAGAGCGCGCTGCGATCCGAGCGCACCACGGCCGAGTTGCGCGAGCAGTTCATCGCCGTGCTGGGCCACGACCTGCGCAACCCGCTGTCGGCGGTGGGCGCCACGGCCGAGCTGCTGGTGCGCCGCGAGTCGGAGCCCGAGCTGGTGAAGCTCGGCACCCGGCTCAAGGCCAGCACGCGGCGCATGTCGGGGCTGATCGACGACGTGCTCGACTTCGCGCGCGTGCGCCTGGGCTCGGGCATGGGCCTGAGCCTGCGCGAGGCCGACTTCCTGGCCTCGGGCCTGAAGGACGTGGTCGACGAGGTGCGCGCGGCCAACCCACAGCTCGACATCCGCGACGACATCGCCATCAACGGCGCGGTGCGCTGCGACCAGGGGCGCATCCAGCAGGTGCTGTCCAACCTCATCGGCAATGCGGTGACGCACGGCGCGCCCGACCGGCCGATTGCGGTGCGCGCCGCCATCGAGGGCGACAAGCTCGTGCTCTCGGTCACCAACGGCGGCACGCCGATCCCGCCGGACGACCTGGCCAAGATCTTCCAGCCCTACTGGCGCCCCGCGCACAGCAAGCCCGGCGGCGGGCTCGGGCTGGGCCTGTACATCGCATCGGAAATCGTCGCCGGCCATGGCGGCACGCTGCAGGTCACGTCCTGCGCGGACCAGGGCACACGGTTCCTCGTGACGATCCCGGCGGCATGACGGTGGCGGGCACTGCGGCGGTTCCCGCGTCGGACTTCGGGCGGGACGAACTCACCGAACTCTGGAACCGCGCCTACGAAGGCTATTTCGTGCCGATCGCGTTCGACGCGCAGCGCTTCGAGCGCCACCTGCGGCGCGCCGGCGTCGAGCTGGCGCTGTCGCGCGTGCTGGTGGCGGCCGATGGCCAGGCTTGCGGCATCTCGCTGGCCGGGCGCCGCGGGGAGCGCGGGTACCTCGCGGGCTTCGGCATCGCCGGCTCGCACCGGCGGCAAGGGCTCGGCCAGCAGCTGATCGGCGCGCAGGTCGCGGCCTTCTCGCAGGCCCGCATCCGGCAGGCCTTGCTCGAGGTGATCGAGCAGAACCCGGCCCGCGCGCTGTACCGGCAGGCCGGCTTCGAGGCGCTCCGCACGCTCGAGGTGCTCGAGTGGACCGCCGAACCCCGCGCCCCGGCACCCGCGACCGCCCATGCGCTCGACGCCGCCACGCTGGCCGCCGTGCACCACGCCTGCAGCGCCCTGTGCCGCCCGACGTGGCGCCGCGAGCTGCCCACCGTGCAGGACGCCATCGCCCGCGAAGGCGCGCTGGCGCTCGGCGTGCGGCAAGGCGCGGCCACGCTGGCCTATGCCGTCCTGCCGCGCCCGGAAGACCCGCAGGGCGTGCTGCTCGACGCGGCCGCCGTCGGCGAAGACGCGGCCCACCGGCTGCTCGACATGCTGGCCCTCGCGCGCCCCGGCGTGCGCTGGCGGCTGGTCGACGAGCCCTGCGGCAGTCCTTTTTTTCGTGCTGTTACCGCGCGCGGCGCGGCGCCGGTCATCCGCCAGGTCGAAATGGCGTTGACACTTCAGGCTGCGCCCGACGCCCCCACCGTTTTCCCTCTTTCCCCATGAAGCATCACAAGCGAACCTCGTCCACCCCTTTCGTGCGGGTGGGCCCCAGCGGCGTGCACGGCCTCGGCGCCTTCGCCACGCGCGACCTGCCGGCCGAGGCCTTCCTGGGCCTCTACGAAGGCCGCCGCTACACCAAGGCCGAGATCGCCACCAAGGTGTGGGACGACCAGCTCACCTACCTGTTCACGCTGACGAACCAGGAAACCATCGACGGCGCCAAGGGCGGCAACGCCACGCGGCACCTGAACCATTCGTGCGAGCCGAACTGCGAGGCGGTCGAGGAATACGACGAAAGCGGCGAGCTGGTGCTGAGGTTCCAGACGCTGATGGAAGTGGACGCGGGCGACGAGCTGTTCATCGACTACTCCCTGACGGCCGACGACGGCTCGCCGCCGTCGAAGTACCCCTGCCATTGCGGCGCGCCGGGCTGCCGCGGAACGATGCTGGCGCCGGCCGACACCGTGGCGGAGGAAGCCGGACCGACCGCGTCCTGACGCTCCGGCGGGGCCGTCAGCGCGGTTCGGCGCGCAGCGTGCGCAATTGCGCTTCCGCCTGCTCGAGCTCCGAGCGCAGCATGCGGATGTCCTGCTCCAGCCGTTCGATGCGCGCTTCGCGGCCCTGCGCCACGGCCGGCAGCTTGCACTGCGCCTGCAGCGTGCCCAATGCATCGGCCAGCTCGCGGCGGCGCAGCATCTGGCCCCGGGAGCGGGCCAGGTCCATGTCGCGCTCGAGCAAGGCCTCCTGCGCCTTGCAGTCCTCCCCTTGCAACGACGGCGCGGGCAATGCGCGTGGCGCGGATGGCCCCGGCTGTGCGAAGGCAGGCGCGGCCAGGGTCAACGCAAGGGCCAGGAAGCAGGGTTTCAAAAGCATGCCGCACGGTACCCGAACTTTCCCGCTCCAGCGCCGTACAGCCCTCGGGCAGCACCGGCCATGCATTTCGTCTCGGGCCACCCGTCCGCACACGCCCGAGCGGGCGGCCTGAAGCAGCGCTGGGGCCCGCGCCTCAGGCCGCCGAATCCGGCGTGAGGTAGCGCGCGTCCCAGCGCTCGGCAAGCTGCCTCGCACGGTGCAGCGGCACGCGCGCCGCCTCGAAGTCCACCACGCAGGCCACGTCGGCCGCTTCGGGCCGCGCGGGGCTTTCGCCGGTGCGGCCGTCGGTCAGGAGCCACAGCCAGCGCTGGCGCGACTCGCTCTTCGCCAGCAGTTGCTCGGCGCGCAGCACCCCCAGCGCCAGCGGCGTGCCGCCGCCCGCCGCAATGGGCGCGACCCAGTCGTCGTTCCAGGCGCTGGCGCGGCGCGGCGGCAGGCGCAGCTCGACCACCTCGCCGGCAAAGCACAGCAGCGCCACATGGTCGCGGCGCTGGTAGGCCTCCTGCATCAGCGCGAGCAGCAGGCCCTTGGCGCGCGCGAGGTTGCCGTCGTCGCGCATCGAGGCCGAGCAGTCGAGCAGGAAGCAATGCAGCGCACCGCTGCGCGCCTCCCGCGGGCGATGGCGCAGGTGCTCGGCGCGCAGCGCGCCGGCGCCGCGGGCCGCGAAGGTGCGCGGCCAGTCGAAGGCCGTGCCTTGCGGCGCGGCCCCGTGCCATGCGTCCCTTTGCGTGCCCTGCCTCCGTTCACCCTGGCGCGCGCCAGCGGGTGCGGTGTCCCGGAGGCTCAGGCTTTTTTTGGGGCGGCCTGCTGCTGCGCGGAAATCAGCGGACGCAGCGGCTTCACGCGCTCGATGCCGACGGGCTCGGGCGGCATGGCGCCCCAGTCTTCATCAGCGGCGCCGGTCGAGCCCTTCGGCGGCGCATTGCGCGGCGCCGCCGAAGGCGCGGACATGGGCGCAGCCGCCGGCGGTGCGCTGGCCGATCCGGGCTTGCGGCGATGCAGCAGCACCGCCTCGGCCGCGCGTTGCACATGGTCGACGGCGATGGCCGCCGCCTCTTCCCATGCCGCGAGCGCGCGCGCCGAGCGCAGCATGACCAGGTCGGCGCGCAGCCCGTCGACACCGGCCTCGATGCACAGCGCGCCGACCGCCTCGTGCACCGCATCGCCGTAAGGCAGCGCGGACGCATCGGCCAGCCGCGCACGGGCACGAACCAGCGCGTCGGCCAGCTCGGCTTCTTCCTGCGCATGCTTCGCACGGAAGCCCTGCGGGTCGGCATCGAAGGCCAGCCGCGCGCGCACGATGGCCTTGCGCTCGGCCGCGTCCTCGATGTTGCGCAGCTGCACGCACAGCCCGAAGCGGTCGAGCAACTGCGGGCGCAGCGTGCCCTCCTCCGGGTTCATGGTGCCCACCAGCACGAAGCGCGCGGCATGCCGGTGCGAGATGCCGTCGCGCTCCACCACGTTCACGCCGCTGGCGGCCGCGTCGAGCAGCGAATCGATCAGCGCGTCGGGCAGCAGGTTGATCTCGTCCACGTACAGCACGCCGCCGTGCGCGCGCGCCAGCAGGCCGGGCGCGAACTTCAGTTCGTGCCCCGCCAGCGCCTGCCCCAGGTCGAGCGTGCCGACCAGGCTTTCGAGGCTCGCGCCCAGCGGCAGCGTGACGAAGGGCGCACCGGGCAGCAGCTCGGCCAGCGCACGCGCGGCCGTGGTCTTGGCGGTGCCGCGCGGGCCTTCGATCAGCACGCCGCCCAGTGCGGGATCGACCGCCGCCAGCAGCAGCGCCTGGCGCAGCCGCGGCTGGCCCGCGATCGCGGAAAAAGGGAACGGCACCGGCATCGGGGCGGCAGTGGTCATCGGGGGCTTCCTTCCATCTGTTGCTCCTGGTTGAGCAGCAGATTTTCCAATTGGTCTTTGTAGTCGCCGGGCTCCTGCCACAGGCCGCGCTGCATGGCTTCGAGCAGGCGGCTGAGCATGTCGTGCAGCGCGCGCGGATTGTGCTCGCGCACGAAGTCGCGCGTGGCGTCGTCGAGCACGTAGGCGTCGGCCACCATGGCGTACTGGTGGTCGCCGACCACGCGCGCGGTGGCGTCGAAGCCGAACAGGTAGTCCACCGTGGCGGCCATCTCGAAGGCGCCCTTGTAGCCGTGGCGCTTCACGCCGTCGATCCACTTCGGGTTGACCACGCGCGAGCGGATCACGCGGCTGATTTCTTCCTTCAGCGTGCGCACGCGCGGCGCCTGCGGGTTGCCGTGGTCGCCGTGGTACATGGCCGGCTGCCGGCCGCTCAGGTGGCGCACGGCAGCGGCCATGCCGCCCTGGAACTGGTAGTAGTCGTTGGAGTCGAGCAGGTCGTGCTCGCGGCTGTCCTGGTTCTGCATGACCACGTTCATGGCGCGCAGGCGGCGCACCAGCGCGTCGGTGGCCGGCACGCCGTCGCTGCCCTGCCCGTAGGCATGCGCGCTGCCGCCGACGTAGGCCTTCGACAGGTCGTCGTCGGTCTGCCAGGTGCCGTGGTCGAACAGCGGCTGCAGGCCCGAGCCGTAGCTGCCGGGCGCGGAGCCGAACACGCGCCAGCCGGCCTGCAGGCGGGCGGCTTCGGGTGCCACGCCCTGCGCCTGCAGCGCGGCGGCTTCGCGCAGGATGCGCGCGCGGATCGGGTTGCGCTCGGCGTCCTCGTCTTCCTGCGCGGCCACGGCCTGCACGGCGGCGTCGAACATCTGCACGGCGTTGGGAAAGGCGTCGCGGAAGAAGCCCGAGATGCGCAGCGTGACGTCGATGCGCGGGCGGCCGATGCCGACCGTGGGCAGCACCTCGAAGTCGACCACGCGCTGGCTGCCCGGCGCCCACTTGGGCCGCACGCCGATCAGCGCGAAGGCCTGCGCCAGGTCGTCGCCGCCGGTGCGCATGGTGGCCGTGCCCCACACCGACAGGCCCATGGCCACCGGGTAGTCGCCATGCTCCTGCAGGTGGCGCTCGACCAGCTGCGCGGCCGACTTGAGGCCCAGCATCCAGGCGGTGGGCGTGGGAATGGCGCGGGTGTCGACCGCGTAGAAATTGCGCCCGGTGGGCAGCACGTCGGGCCGGCCGCGCGAGGGCGAGCCGCTCGGCCCGGGCGGCACGAAGCGGCCTTGCAGCGCGCGCGAGAGCTGCAGCAGCTCCTGCGCGCCGCAGGCGTCGAGCGCGGGCGCCAGGCTGTGCGCGACGCGGCCCATCACGGCCGCCGTGCGCGGCAGGTCCGGCGGGCACGCGCCCTCTTCCAGCAACCGTTGCGCGAGCAGCTCCAGCCGTTCGCGCGTGTCGCCGTGGTGCCGCCATGCATCGACGCTGACCGATTGCAGCAGCGCGGGGCGCGCGCCCTGCCACGGCTTTGCCGCGTCGATGTCGAGCGGGTCGAAGTGCTCGCCCGGCAGCAGGTCGTGCGACAGCGCACCCAGCAGCCCGGCGTTCGCGCCCGCGCCGTCCAGCGCCGGGAAGCGGGCCAGCGCCAGCAGCGTGTCGCGCCGCAGGCGTTGTTGCGGCGACGCGCCGAACACATGCAGGCCGTCGCGAATCTGCGTTTCCTTCAGCTCGCACAGGTAGGCATCCACGCGCGCGAGCACGGCGTCGTCTTCCGCGCCGGGCATGCCCAGTTCCTCGACCAGGTGCTGCGCGCGAACCGCCGCCAGGATCTGCGCGCGCAGCACCTTGGCGCGGCGCGCGTCGACCAGCAGCGCGTCGTAGTACTCGTCGACCTGGCGCTCCAGGTCCTGCAGCGGCCCGTGGTTCTCGGCGCGCGTGAGCGGCGGCATCAGGTGGTCGACGATGACCGCCTGCGTGCGCCGCTTGGCCTGCGCGCCTTCGCCCGGGTCGTTCACGATGAAGGGGTACACGTTGGGCAGCGGCCCGAGGATGGCGTCGGGCCAGCAGGCCTGCGACAGCGCCAGGCTCTTGCCCGGCAGCCATTCGAGGTTGCCGTGCTTGCCGACGTGCACCACCGCGTCGATGGCGAACACTTCGCGCAGCCAGAAATAGAACGCGAGGTAGCTGTGCGGGGGCACCAGCTCGGCGTCGTGGTAGCTCGCGTAGTCGGCTGCGCCCTGCGCGCCGATCGCGCCCAATGAGCGCGCGGGCTGGATGCCGACGAACACGCGGCCCAGCCGCAGCCCGGCGATCATGAAGCGGCCCTGGCGCACCATCGGGTCCTGCTCGGGCATGCCCCAGCGCGCGTCGATGGCGTCGGCCATGCCTTCGGGCAAGGCCGCCAGGCGCGCGCGGTAGTCGGCGAGCGTGTAGCTCTGCCACGCGGGCCGCGAAGCCCATTGCGCGGGGTCGTTGGCAATGCCTTGCTGCAGCTTGCGCATGAGCGCGTCGCCGTCTTCCGGCATTGCATCGGCCTCGCCCAGCACATAGCCCTCGCAGCGCATCGCGCGCAGGATGGCGATGACCGAGGCCGGCGTGTCCAGCCCCACGCCGCTGCCGATGCGGCCTTCGCTGCCCGGGTAGTTCGCCAGGATCAGCGCGACGCGCTTGTCTTCGGCGCCAAGGCTGCGCAGGCGGCACCAGCGCCGCGCCAGCTCGGCCACGAAGGCCACGCGGTCGGGCTCGGGCTGGTAGTTGACCACCTCGGTCTGCGTGAGTTCGCAGCGGTGCGACAGGCCCTTGAAGCTCACGGCCCGCGTGACGATGCGGCCGTCCATCTCGGGCAGCGCGATCTGCATGGCGATGTCGCGCGGACGCAGGCCCTGGCTGTCGGCCAGCCAGTCCTCGCGGTTGCCGCCGCTCACGATGACCTGCAGCACGGGCGCGTCGCCGGCCAGCGCGAGGCCTTCGCCTTGTTCGTCTTTCGCGCCCTGGCCCAGCGCGGCGAACGCGGTGGTGTTGAGCACCACCTGCACGTCATGCGCGGTGCACAGTTCGCGCAGCACGGACAGGCACAGCGGGTCTTTCAGCGAATCGAGCGCGACCGGCAGCGGGTTGAGCCCTTCGGCGCTCAACGCCGCGGCCATCGCGTCGAAGGCCACGGTGTTGCCCGACTGCAGGTGCGAGCGGTAGAACACCAGCGCCACCACCGGCGCACCCGCGTGCCACCCGGCGCGCAGGTCGTCGATGCCCCCCACCGTGTGCGCGGCGGCCATGCCGCCCGGCACATGCAACGCCACCTGCGGCAGGCTGCGCGGCGGCAGCGGCGCCTCGCCATGGCCCAGGCCATGGAAAGCCACCGAGCGCAAAAACTGCATCGCATTGCCCGCGCCGCCGCTGCGCATGTACTGCCACAGCTGGCGGCTCACCGCGCGCGGCACGGTGCCGCGCGCGAGCAGGTCTTCGTCTTCCTGCAGGTCGCCCGAGAACATGGCGAGCTGCTGGCCCTTGCGCTTGGCGAGCTTCTCGAGTTGCTGCAGCCCGTAGGCCCAGGCCGATTCCGCCCCGAGGTGGTCGACCACCACCACGCGCGCATGCTGCAGCACCTCGTCGATGTACAGGTCGAGCGAGGCCGGCTGGCGCAGGTACATGAGGTTGGCCAGCCGCAGCGACGGGTAGCCCGGGTCGGTGGCCGCCAGCGACGTGCGCGCCGCGGCAAGCAGCGCGAGCGTGGTGTCGGCCGAGCTGAGCACCACGATGTCGCCCGGCGTCTGGTCGAGCCGGGTGACGACGCTGTCGTCCTCGACGAAGCGGCCGGGTTGGGTGCTCAGCAGGTGCATCGATCAGGCGCGTCAGGCCGCGACCGCGCTCGCCTCGTCCAGCGCCTTGCGCAGCGCGGCCTCGTCCAGGTCTTCGCCGATGAACACGAGCCGCGTGCGCTGCGCCTCGCCGTCGCGCCAGCGGCGGTCGAAGTGGTGATCGAAGCGGCGGCCCACGCCCTGCACCAGCAGGCGCATCGGCTTGCCCGGAACGGCCACGAAACCCTTCACGCGGTAGATGGTGTGCTGCTCGACCAGCCTGGCGAGCACGGCCAGCAGGCTGTCGCGGTCCACGGGCGGCAGCTCGATCACGAGCGAGTCGAACTCGTCGTGGTCATGGTCTTCCTCGTGGTCGTGGTGGCTTTCGCGCAGGTGGATGGTGGCCTCGGCCGCGCGGCCCTGGCCCAGCAGCAGCGCGAGCGGCAGCTTGCCTTCGGTGGCGGCGACGATCTTCACCTCGGGCGGCAGCTCTTCGCGCACCAGTGCCTCGACCTGCGCGCGCGTGGCGTCGTCCATCAGGTCGGTCTTGTTGAGCACCACCAGGTCGGCGGCCGAGAGCTGGTCTTCGAACAGCTCGTGCAGCGGCGACTCGTGGTCGAGGTTGGGGTCGGCGCGGCGGGCTTCGTCCACCGCTTCGGGGTTCGCGGCGAACTGGCCCGAGGCTGCGGCCGGGCCGTCGACCACCGTCACCACCGAGTCGACGGTGAAGATGTTCGCGATGTCCGGCCACTGGAAGGCCTGCACCAGCGGCTTGGGCAGCGCGAGGCCCGAGGTCTCGATGAGCACCGCGTCGATGTCGCCGCGGCGCTCGGCCAGCTGCAGCATCACGGGCAGGAACTCTTCCTGCACGGTGCAGCACACGCAGCCGTTGGCCAGCTCGTACAGCGCGCCCGCGCGCTCGTTGCCGTCGTCGTCGCAGCCGATGCCGCAGCCGCGAAGAATCTCGCCGTCGATGCCGAGCTCGCCGAACTCGTTGACGATCACCGCGATGCGGCGGCCCTCTGCGTTACCGAGGATGTGGCGCAGCAGCGTGGTCTTGCCGCTGCCCAGGAAGCCCGTGACGATGGTGACGGGGATCTTGGCGTTGCTTGCTTGGGTCATGGAGGTGTTCTTTCAGGCGCCGGGGGCCCAGGGCCGATGGCCGATGGCCGATGGGAAACAGGCGGGAGATGGTGAGCAGGAGATGCGGGGAGCAGGAGCCGGTCGCCCAACGGCGCGCCAGCTTCGGATTTTTCCAGAGATGCGCCGCGCCGCCCGGGCCATGCCCGAGAGACCGGCGACGGCCGCGGGTCAGGTGCTGCCGTACAGGCGGCGCTCGACGAAGACCGAGCCCTGCAGGCGGCGCCAGCCCTTGGCGGCGGCCAGCACGCCCAGGTCGACCAGCGGCTCGACCAGCACGACCGTCATGTAGGCCGCGCCGAAGCTGGCGATCTGGCTCAGGTTTTCGAGCCCCGTGCCGCGCCCGAAGAGCGCCCAGAAGCCGACCCACACCACGATGCCGCCCTGGTAGGCCACCGACAGCTTGAAGGCCTGCTGGTAGCTCAGGTCCACATAGGCCACGTTCTTGGGAATGATCCGCTGCGCCAGCGCGGCCGTGGCGAACAGCGGCACCAGCAGGGTGGTGACGTTCATGCCGTACTGCGGAATGTCCTGCGGCTCGAAGAACAGGCCCTGGATGAGCAGCCCGCCCGCCAGCCCGATGGCCGCGGGCGCCAGGCCGAACACCAGCAGCAGCGTGGTGCCCAGGATCAGGTGCACCTCGGACACGCCCACGGGGTGATGCGGCAGCACCTCGAAGAAGCAGAACACCAGTGCCACGGCAATGGCCGAGCGCAGCACCAGGGCGGCGGGCCCGTCCTTCATGAGGCTGTCGAAGGCCACCTTGCCCGTGTACGCGAGCGCGGCGGCCGCCGTGGCGTAGCTGAGGAATATCTTGGATCCGTCGACGAGACCGGGTTCGATGTGCATCTGGCACCTCCTGTGTTGCACCGCAGTGCGAAAGTTGATTGTTGGTGGATGGGCTTGCTCGCGCAAGCCCCTGTCATGAGCGCTGGGGCAAGCCCCGCGTTCTCGCTTGCGTTCTCGGGGCGGCCGTCGGCCGGGGCCGCAGCCGGCGCCAGCCGATCACCACGCCGCTGGCCGATGCCACGGCGCCGACGATCGACAGCAGCCACACCACGAGGTCCCAGGCCGGCCGGTACTGGATGAGCCAGGGAAAGTCGAGGCTGTGCGCCGCATTGAAGAGCCAGCGGCGCAGGCGCGTGTTGCGGTCGTTGCTGCCGGCGACCTGGCCGCTCGCGGGGTCGATGTAGACCCGGCTGCGCGCCGGGTCGTCGAACTCCACGCGCCAGATGGGCACGATGCGCTCGCGGTGGTGGCCATACCAGTGGAAGTCTTCGCGGGTCTGCAGCGTGGCCTCGGTGATGGCGGCGCCGGGGCGCAGGCGCGAGGCGGCGCGAACGATGTCGTCCTTGGCGATGGACGCGGGCGCTCCAGTCGCGGCATCGACCACGCGCACGCGCGCCTTGGCGTCGCGCAGCTGCAGCAGCGGCCGGCCGTCGAACCACAGCAGCACGGCCTCGCGCGGCGCGGCATCGCCCTCCCCGGCCGGCCATGCAGCGGGCGGCCACGGAAACGGCGACGCGCCGGCGCCGGTGTAGCTCGCCATGGCGGCCGCATCGCCCGGCCCGCGCTGGAACCAGCCGTTGGGGTTCATCGACAGCCAGCCGCTGACGATCCAGGTCAGCACGAAGAAGCCGCCGACGAGCCCGGCAATGTGGTGCCACGCCATCCACCCGGTGTAGGGCGTGACCGCGCCGTTGCGGAACCTGCGCCGCAGGCGCACCCGAAGGATGCCGATGACGATGCCCGTGACGGCCGAGACGATGCACGCCGCCGACAGCCACACCACCACCTCATGCCACAGCGGCGGGTCGGCGCGCAGCGGGGTGAAGTAGATCCAGTGCGGCACGGAACCCAGCCAGTTCCACAAGCGCTCCGAGCGCGTGGTGTCGCGCACCACCTCGCCGTTGCGCTGTGACACGTACAGCTCGGTGCCGGCGGCGTCGCCGACCTCGATGCGGTGCAGCGGGCGCAGCGGGTTCAGGCCCTGCGGCACGGTCCACTGGTCGCGCTCGAGCGTCTCGGCCCAGCGCGCGCCGGGCCGGCCCGAGAAGGCGCGCGCAATGGCTTCGGCCTGCGCGGCATCGACCGGGCCGGGCACGCGGCCGTCGCGCGCCGACAGGGTGTGCCGCCCGCCGCGCGCATCGACGATGCGCCAGACCGGTTGCGGGTCGGTGCCGCCCTGCGTCTCCAGCCCCATGCGCCGCGGCGGCAGCCCGCGCAGGTCTTCCGGCAGCGCATGGAGCGCGGCCGCGGGCGAGACCTGCGCCTGCTCGAAGCGCAGCGGCGCGAGCCCGGCCAGCCGCTCTTCGTCCGTGAGGTTGGGATAGCCCACGTACATCATCACCACGCCCGAGACGAACCACATGACGAACAACAGGCAGCCGCCGATGCCCAGCCACCGGTGCGTCCAGTAGAGCCAGTGCCGGATGCGCGGCCAGGCGCGGCGCCATGCGGAGGTCATGCGAAAGTCCCGTCCCGCTCAGAAGTTGACCAGCGCCGACAGCTCGAACGAGCGCGGACGGCCCAGCAGCCACTGGTTGCCGCTGTTCGAGAACGACACCGGGTACTTGCGGTCGGCCAGGTTGTAGGCGCGCAGCGCCAGCTTCAGCGACGGGCTGGCCTGCCAGCTCACCGAGGCGTCGGCCACGGTGTACGAGCCGATCTTGCGGGTGTTGGCCGTGTCGACCTGGCGCGGGCCGACGTAGCGCACGCCAAAGGCGGCTTCCCATTGCGGCAGGAAGCGCCAGTTGAGCCACAGGTTGGCCGCTTCCTCGGGCACGCCGGTGGGCGTGTTGCCCGCGCGCGAGACCAGCTTGCCGCTCACCACCTCGTCGAAGTCGTCATAGCGCGCGCGCAGCTTGGCCACGTTGGCCTCCAGGTTCAGCGTGGACGTGAGCGCCAGGTCGAGCGTGGCCTCGACGCCTTCGGACGACTGCTGGCCGATCTGCTGCGTCTTGTTGGGGTCGCTGGCGTCGCGCGACAGCAGCTTGTTCTTCTCGATGCGGTAGGCCGCCACCGTCCAGGCGCCGCGGTTGCCGGCCAGCTGGCGCTTGTAGCCGACCTCGACCTGCTTGCCGGTGCTGAGCTCGAACGGCGCCTGCGTGGAGGACGTGCTCACGAGCGAGGTCAACGGATCGGCCGCGCGCGCCACCTGCGCATAGAACGACTGCGACGCGTCGGGCGCGTACACCACGCCCAGGCGGCCGGTGCCGTAGACGAAGGTCTTGTCCAGGTTGTTGGCCGCGTTCTGCAGGTCGCTGCGTGCGATCTTCGCGTGGTCCCAGCGCAGGCTGCCCACCACCGACCACCGGTCGTTGAAGGCCAGCTTGTCTTCGGTGAAGAAGGCGTAGGTGTCGGTCTTCGTCCTGTAGCGCGGCGTGTAGGCCACGGGCGACGCGTAGTTTCCGGGGGTGAACACGAACGGGTCGACCACCGAACGGCCGCCGTAGGGCGAGTCGTTGGAGTGCGTGAAGTCGATGCGGTTCACGTCGAAGCCCACCAGCACCTGGTTGGCCAGGCCGAACAGCTTGTGCCTGAAGGTGGCGTCGGTGCGGCTGCCGATCTGCTCCTGGTCGTGGCCGATTTCCAGGTAGTCGCCGCGCGTCACGCGGCGCGTGGTGGCATTGAAGGTGTAGGTCTCGCTGTTGCGCCAGTGGCGCTTGCTCTCCAACCGGTAGAGCTGGTTGCGCACGGTGACGGCGGCGTTGGGCGTCCATTGCGCGTCGAGCCGGGTCCACTTGTCGCGGTACTTGATTTCCGAGTCGTCCAGGTCGTAGTTCTGGCGCAGGGTCTGGCTGCTCAGGCGGCCGTCGATCAGCGGCACGCCGTAGTAGCGCTGCGGCGACTGCCGGCCTTCGTCGTGCGAGAGCGTGAACTGCAGCTGCGGCGACACATCGAGCCGCACGGCCGCGCTCACGGCCAGGCTCTCGGCCTCGCCGCGCTGCATGAAGCCGTCGCTCTGGCGGTGGCTGATGTCGAAGCGGTAGGACAGCTTGTCGTCGATCGCCCCGCCGCTGCCGAAGGCCACCTGGCGGGTGGCGTCGGAGCCCAGCGTGAGCAGCGCCTCGTTCTGGATCGGGCCGCGCGTAGGCTTCCTGGGCACCACGTTGATGGCACCGCCGATGGCGCCTTCGCCGTACATGACCGAGGCCGCGCCGCGCAGCACCTCGATGCGCTCGACCGACCAGGTGTCGAAGGGGAAGGTGACCGTGCCCGCGGCCGCGTACATGCGCGTGCCGTCGAACAGCTGCATCACCGAGCCGTGGCCCAGGAAGCCGCGCGCCGCCATCGCGGTGCCGCCGTTGCCCGGCCCGGGCGAGCCGGTGATGCCGGTGGCGCGGGTGGCCGCGTCGATCACCGACACGTCGCCGCGCGCGCGGATGGTGTCGCCCGTCAGCACCTCGATGCTGGCCGGTGTTTCCAGCGGCGTGAGGCCCAGGCGGCTGCCGGTGAACGAAGGCTCGTCGATGGCCATCGGCGTGCGTCGCTCGGCCTCGACCTGCACCGGCTTGAGGCTCTGGCCTCCTCCCGCTTCACCCGGTTGCGCGAAGGCGGCGGAAGGCCCGAAAGCCAGGCCCAGTCCGAGCGAAAGACCTGAAAGGCCTGACAGACCCGAAAAGCCCGAAAGACGTGCCCGATGCCGCGGTGCGCGCGTACCCAAGCGCGCGCGATGGCGCGCGGCTGCAGATGCCTGACCCATGAGATGTCCCCTCCGGCCTGCGTCCCCGCAGGCTCCCGACCGATGAAGGACGAAGCGGGAGAGGCGAAGGGACTGCGGCGGTCCGCGCAAGCGCGAAAGGCGGCAGGCCCGGACACGCACTCCCGCAGCGTCCGAAGGCGGTTGCGAAGGCCGGTATCCGGGCTTGCGGAGCGCCGCGGCGCGCACTGAGGCAGTGCGCGCCGCGGCAGAAACCCTCGCCTTCCCACGCCGAAGCGCAGTGGCTGCCGGCCTCCCCGAGGAGGCGCTGGCTGGAGGATTTCCGATCCGCTGACCGTTGCGGGGGCAGCGCAGGAATGACCGCATCGGCAATGACGCGGCGCACCTGCTTCCCGTTTAACCCCGGCGCCATGGGATGGCGGGCGGGGCACCTTCGAACCGTTTGGATCGGTGCCGCCGGAAGAACCGGCACACCGAACCGGCGAAATTATAGGGAGCCGGCCTTGGCACCGTCGGTGCCGAAGAGCCGCCGCATCACGGCGACGCCGGCCACCAGCGCGTTCGAGTAGGTGGCGTAGGGCTCGTGGGCGGCTTCCAGCGGCACGTACACGTGGGAGGTTTCGCCGGGCGTGCCGGTGGTGCCTGCGGCAGCGCCGGCAGTGGCGGCAGCGTCGGCATGGGGCGAATCGGGCATGTCCGGCCGGTCGTCCACCGCTTCCATGATCACCCAATAGAACTCACCCGCCTCCAGTTCATGGACGGTGAGCGCGACGTTTCTCGGTGTGGCCATGGGATTGAAGATGGGGTGGTGATAGGTGAATGGGTAGAGGACGCGTCCGGTTGACAGCTTCCGGGCTTCTCCTACAGAGCCTGCCCGCGGCACGACCTAATGTTGATTTCAGGGACCGTCAGAGAACCTTTTCAGGACACAGGAGGCCATATGAAGCAATTCACTCTGGAACCCCGCATGCGGGCGACCATCGGTGGAGCCTTTTATCCCACCGGCTACTCGATCGTCATGTTTCCGGACCCGGGCGATGCCGACCGCATCGGCCACCAGCTGATCGAGAAAGGAATGAGCGGCGACGAGGTCTACCTGCTGCCCCCGCAGACGGTGCTGGCCGAGATCTCGCCGACGGTGAAGACCTCCGACGACCCGCTGCCCTCCGCCGGCACCGATGCGGCCACGGTACGCGCCTATACCAAGCTGGCCCGCGAAGGCCATGCCGGCCTGCTGGTGAAGACCAGGGACGGCGCGGCGGCCGAACGGCTGATGGAGCTGGTTCGCACCGTGCCCTATTCCATTGCGCAGCGCTACCGCACCCTGGTGATCGAAGACCTCTGAAAACGAAGAGGCCGGCGTCTTCAAGCCGGCACGGCCATGGAAACGGCGCGCTGCACCACGTCGCGCGCCATGGCTTGCGCGAGTTCATGCTCGCCCAGGAACACGGTGGCCGAAGTCTCCTGCGTGAGCAGCTTCGCCTCGTGTTCGTTGTGGCTGCGAATCACCGTCTGGATGGTGGGGTTGAGCGTACGCGCGGTTTCCATCATCTGGCGCACGTTCATGGCGTCGGGCGTGGCCACCACCAGCACGCGGGCGCGCGCAACGTGTGCCTGGATCAGCACGGCCGGGTCGGCCGCGTCGCCCCATACGGCCGGCGTGCCCGCCTCGCGCAGCTTCTCGACCAGCTCGCGGTTCTGCTCGGCCACCACGTAGGGAATGTCGTGCGCGTCGAGTTCGGCCGCAATGCGCCGGCCGACCCGGCCGTAGCCCACCAGCACCACCTGGCGCGACAGGTACCTGGCCTCGGTGGTCGTGGGCAGCTCGGCCAGCGGATCGTCGCGCGACTCCAGCCCCCGCGCGAACGACGAATGCGCGTGCAGCCATTTCTGCATCGGCCCGATCAGGCTGAACCACAGCGGGTTGGTGGCGATCGAAATGAGCGCGCCGGCCAGCACCAGGCTCTGCCCTTCCACCGGCAGCAGCCCGAGCGACACGCCCAGGCCGGCCAGGATGAACGAGAACTCGCCGATCTGTGCCAGGCTGGCGCTCACCGTGAGCGCCGTGCCCAGCGGGTAGCGGAACACCAGCACCAGCGCGCAGGCCGCGAGCGACTTGCCCAGCACGATCACCAGCACCACCGCCAGCACCTGCAGCGGCCGCTCGATGAGCACCGACGGGTCGAACAGCATGCCGACCGACACGAAGAACAGCACCGCGAAAGCGTCGCGCAACGGCAGCGACTCCTGCGCGGCGCGGTGGCTGAACTGCGACTCGCGCATGACCATGCCGGCGAAGAACGCGCCCAGCGCGAACGACACGCCGAACAGCGCCGCCGAGGCGAAGGCGATGCTCACCGCCGCGGCCACCACGCACAGCGTGAACAGCTCGCGCGAACCGGTGCGCGTGACCTGCCAGAGGATCCAGGGGAACACGCGGCGTCCCACCACCAGCATGAGCGCCACGAAGCCGCCGACCTGCAGCAGCGTGAGGCCCAGCGTCTGCCACAGCGGATCGGCCGGGCCGGACTGCGTGCCGCCCAGCGTGCCCGCCAGCGGCGGCATCAGCACGAGCACCAGCACCATGGCCAGGTCCTCGACCACCAGCCAGCCGATGGCGATGCGGCCGGTGAACGAATCGAGGATGCCCAGGCTCTCGAGCGCGCGCAGCAGCACGACCGTGCTGGCCACCGAGAGCGCCAGCCCGAACACCAGCGCCGCGCCGGGGCTCCAGCCCCACCACATGGCCAGGCCGCCGCCGAGCAGCGTGGCCACGCCGATCTGCGCCAGCGCGCCGGGCAGCGCGATCTTGCGCACGGCCAGCAGGTCGTCGAGCGAGAAATGAAGGCCGACGCCGAACATCAGCAGCATCACGCCGATTTCGGCGAGCTGGGCGGCAATGCCCGCGTCGGCCACGAAGCCCGGGGTGAACGGGCCGATGATCACGCCGGCCAGCAGGTAGCCGACCAGCGCCGGCAACCGCAACTTGGTCGCCAGGAATCCGAACACCAGCGCCAGCCCCAGGCCGGCGGCGATCGTGTTGATGAGGGAAACGCTGTGGGGCATCGCCGCATTTTGCAGGAACGATGCCTACCCCTTCATGTCAGCCGGCCATCTTGCTGCTGCGCGCCGCGTCCAGCGCCTCGGGCTCCTGCGCCTCGACCCAGGTCTCGTTGTTCAGCGCGGCCTGCAGCCGGTTCTCGTCGAGCTCGTTGGTCCACTTGGCCACCACGATCGTGGCCACGCCGTTGCCGATCAGGTTGGTCAGCGCGCGCGCTTCCGACATGAAGCGGTCGATGCCCAGGATCAGCGCCAGCCCCGCCACCGGCACGTGGCCCACCGCCGACAGCGTGGCCGCCAGCACGATGAAGCCGCTGCCCGTGACGCCCGCGGCGCCCTTCGAGGTGAGCAGCAGCACGGCCAGCAGCGTGATCTGCTGCGTGAGGGTCATGTGGGTGTTGGTGGCCTGCGCGATGAACACCGCCGCCATCGTCAGGTAGATCGAGGTGCCGTCGAGGTTGAACGAGTAGCCCGTGGGAATCACCAGGCCCACGCAGGTCTTGTTGGCGCCCAGGTTCTCCATCTTCTCCATCATGCGCGGCAGCACCGACTCGCTGGACGAGGTGCCCAGCACGATCAGCAGCTCTTCCTTGATGTACTTGATGAACTTCCAGATGCTGAAGCCGTGGAAGCGCGCGATGAGCCCCAGCACCACGAAGATGAACAGCAGGCAGGTCAGGTAGAACGTGCCCATCAGCTTGCCCAGCGAGAACAGGCTGCCCAGGCCGTACTTGCCGATGGTGAAGGCCATGGCGCCGAAGGCACCGATGGGCGCCAGCTTCATGATGTAGTTGACGATGCCGAAGAGCACGTGCGAGCCCTTCTCGATCACGTCGAACACCAGCGTGCCGCGTCCGCCGAAACGGTGCAGCGCAAAGCCGAACAGCACCGCGATCAGCAGCACCTGCAGGATCTCGCCCTTGGCGAAGGCGTCGACCAGCGTGTTGGGAATGATGTTCAGGATGAAGTCGACCGTGCCGGTCATCTTGCCCGGGCCGGTGTACGAGGCGATGGCCTTGGTGTCGAGCGTGGCCGGGTCGACGTTCATGCCGGCGCCGGGCTGCAGCACGTTGACCAGCACCAGGCCGACCAGCAGCGCGATGCTGCTCACGATCTCGAAGTACAGCAGCGCCAGCCCGCCGGTCTTGCCGACCTTCTTCATGTCTTCCATGCCGGCGATGCCCACCACCACCGTGCAGAAGATGATCGGCGCGATGATCATCTTGATCAGCTTGATGAAGCCGTCGCCCAGCGGCTTCATGGCCTCGCCGGCCGCCGGATAGAAATGGCCGAGCAGCACGCCGATGATCACCGCGGTGATCACCTGCACGTAGAGGGAGCGGTAGATCGGGAGCTTCTTGGCAGGTGTGTTTGTTGTGTGTTCCATGGTGCCTCCGGAAGGATTGAAAAATTCAAGCCGGCATCGCCTTCTCTCCATTCGTACCGGCTGCGTTTCGGGCGCAAAAAAACCCGCCAGGGCGGGTTTCTTGTTCAGGTGCGGGTCAGCATCCTCAGTGCATGTGCAAGCCGCCGTTGACCGAGAAGTCGGCCCCCGTGCTGTAGCCGCCTTCGTCGGTGGCGAGCCAAGAGATGATGGAAGCGATTTCGCTCGGCTCGCCCAGGCGCTTGACCGGGATCGTGGCCACGATCTTGTCGAGCACTTCCTGGCGGATGGCCTTGACCATGTCGGTGCCGATGTAGCCCGGGCTCACGGTGTTCACCGTCACGCCCTTGTTCGCGAGCTCCTGCGCCAGCGCCATGGTGAAGCCGTGCATGCCGGCCTTGGCCGCGGAGTAGTTGGTCTGGCCGGCCTGGCCCTTGGCGCCGTTCACCGAGCTGATGTTGATGATGCGGCCCCAGCCCTTTTCGACCATGTCGCCCACCACCTGCTTGGTGACGTTGAACATGCTGTTCAGGTTGGTCTCGATCACCGCGCTCCAGTCCTCGGGCGTCATCTTGAGGAACATGCGGTCCCGCGTGATGCCGGCGTTGTTCACCAGCACGTCGATGGCGCCGTGCGCGGCCTTGGCGGCGGAGAACGCTTCGACGGTGGATTGCCAGTCGCCGACATTGCCGACCGACGCGTGGAAATCGAAGCCTTCGGCTTTCTGTTCGGCGAGCCACTTGGCGTAGTCGCGCGTAGGGCCGCAACCGGCGATCACGGTGAACCCGTCCCTGTGCAGGCGTTGGCAGATGGCTGTTCCGATGCCACCCATGCCCCCGGTGACATATGCAACTTTCTTGCTCATGAGATTTCCTTTATGTACGTAGCAAAAGCCTGAACGGCCGCCTTCACTCTAGCGAGTTTCAGGCCATGGCCCTCTGAGGAAAACACTGAGCCAAGCTTGCAACCAGCTGTCACGAAGCGGCCCCGTGTCCGGCCTCTGTCCACCCGTTTGTACTCGCACTGCCGCGTTGGTTCCACCTCGCGTGTACGCTCTTGCGCGGGCGTCGCCGAAACGGCTGCTCGCACGGCCATGCATCGGCCACGCACCGGTCTTTACCAAGGAGTTCGAAAGTATGAGTTTCGGAATCATCGTCTTCCCCGACGTCGAGGAACTCGACTTCGTCGGCCCCTGGGAAATGCTGACCATGTGGAGCAAGCTGGCCGGCGGCCCGGCGCACTGCCTCATCGTGGCCGAGAAGCGCGAGCCGGTGGTCTGCGCCAAGGGCCTGTCGGTCAACCCGCACGTATCGTTCGGCGAATGCCCGCCGCTGGACTACCTGCTCGTGCCCGGCGGCATGGGCACGCGCCGCGAGGTCGACAACCCGGCCATGACACGCTTCCTGGCCGACCAGGCACCTGGCTGCAAGGCGCTGCTGTCGGTATGCACAGGCGCCTTCGTGCTGCACGCGGCCGGCCTGCTCTCGGGCCGCACCGCGACCACCCACTGGGGGTCGCTCGACCGGCTGCGCGCGCTGGGCGACGTGAAAGTGGTCGAGCAGCGCTTCGTGCAGGACGGCAACGTCTGGACCTCGGCGGGGGTATCGGCCGGTACCGACCTGATGCTGGCCTTCATCGCGCACACCGCGGGCGAGGAAGCCGCGGCCAAGGTGCAGCTGCAGGCCGAGTACTACCCGGCCGACACGGTATACGGCAGTACCGCGAGCCACGAGCGCGCGCCGGCCTATGTGAAGCGCCCCGGCAAACCCTTCGGCAAGACCGCATGAACACCACCCCGTTGCCCGTTCCCCTGCTTGAACCCCTGGCCGTTCTCGCCGCGCGCGTGGGCGAGACGCTGCGCGCGCGCGGGCAGACCGTGTCGGTGGTCGAGTCCTCGGCCGGCGGGCTGGTGTCGGCCGCCCTGCTCGCCGTGCCGGGCGCGTCGGCCTACTTCCGCGGCGGCGCGGTCGTCTATTCGCGGCGCGCCGGCCGCGCGCTGCTCGGCCTGACCGCCGAGGACATGACCGGCCTGCGCGGAGAAACCGAACCCTATGCGCGCCTGGTCGCGGGCCGGGTGCGCGACACCCACCACACGAGCTGGGGCATCAGCGAAAGCGGCGCGGCCGGCCCGGCGGGCAGCCCGTACGGCGACGCGCCGGGGCACGTGTGCCTGGCCATCGTCGGCGCGGTCACGGTGAGCCGCACCATCGAGAACGGCGGCACCGACCGGCCAAAGAACATGGAGGTGTTCGCGCGGCAGCTGCTTGCGTTGTTCGACGAAACGCTGCGGGCGCAAGAGACCTCCGCCTGAGCCGCCGCGCCGGTGGCGCCGGGCACGAACTTGCGGGCGGGCGCCGCCACCGGGACCGGCACGGTCCGCGCGGCACAGACGCTCACCTGGGCGGACCGGCCCGCTCCCTGGCCAGCAGGTCGGCGCATGCCGCGGGCTTCCAGTGGAAGCTCCGCGCCAGAGACGCCCGATCGAAGACAACCTTGTACTGGCACTTCGCGGCAGCGCCGTCGCGCGTGCGAAGCTCGAAGAGGTAGTCCCATTCGCGCACACCGCCCAGGCCTTCGCCGAAATGCGGCGCGCCTGCGAGGCCCCGAAGCTGTTCCTTTGTCAGGCCGGGTCCGATGGCTCGCAGGTCGTCCGTGTTCACGAACGCCCCCTCCTTCATCCAGGCGTCCCTGGCCGGGTCCGGGAAGACAGCCTGCCGCACCTGGCCCTCGTCGCCGATGTCCTTGCTCGGGTTCGACATGCAGGCTTGCAGGGCCATGAACGCCACCGCGCTCGCCGCCAGTGCCGCGAGGCGGCCCGGAGTCGTTGTTTTCGTCATATTCGGGTTCGGGTGATGTGGTGTGTCGATGGCCATGAGGGTTCGATCGCCGTTCATTCCCACACGCCGGTGATGCCGACGCGAAAGCCGATCGTTCCGGCCGTTGCCGCGGAAACACCGCCGGTGACGCTCCAGCGACCGTTCTCCGCCGTCTTGCGCACCGACACGCCGATGGCCGACTGGCCGCTGTAGGTGCCCATGGCGGCCGAGTAGGTGAACTTGCCCGCGATGTAGGGCGCGCTTTCCATTGCCATCGCCGAGGCAACGCCGGCGTAGGAGCGCTTGGCCACGTTCTGCACCGCCTGCCCGACCCGGTTGACGCGCGCGTCGGTGTAGGCCGCGCCGGCCATCGCCGCGCCCGCCAGCTGGTTCATGTTCACCGCGTCGGTGCCCTGCACGCCGGGCGCCACGTTGCCGATGCGCGTGCCGTCCGGCGCCTGAGCGTTGCCCAGCGTGACCTGGCTGTAGTCGGGGCTGCCGTCGGGGTTCTGCGCGTACTGCACGCTGCCGGCCTTGACCGCGCTCGCCGACGCCCTGAGTTGCGCCACGTTGGTCGCGTCGCTGTCCGCCGTCCCCGCCGCCACGCCGGTGATCTGGCGGTACTGGCCCTTGGCCGCATCGCCCACCGACACCGCGGCCAGGGTGCTCGTGGTGGCCTTGACCGCCGCCACCTGCCCGGCGCTGGCGCCTGGCGGCACGTAGCCCGCCACGCCAGCGGCCGTGGACGCCACCGAGCCCGAGCCCAACGCCACGCCGCCGGTGTGTTGCACCACGGCGTTGAACCCGATGGCCGTGCCTCTGGAGACGTTCGGGGCCTGGCTCAGCGGCGTGCCGCCCGCATCGGCGCCGTCGCCCAGCGCGGCGCCGCCGCCGCCCGCACGGGCGTTGGCACCGATGGCTTGCGAGTCCGCCGCGGCCAACGCGCCGGTGCCGACGGCGATGGCGTTCGCCTCGATGGCCTTCGCACCGAAACCCATCGCCACGGCTGCGTGGGCCGCCGCGTTGGCGCCTTTGCCGACGGCCAACGCGTTGTCGCCGCTGGCGCTCGACAGCGGGCCGATCGCAACGGCCTCCTGCCCGCTGGCCACGGCACCCGGTGCCGTCGCGTTGGCCTGGAAGTACTTGGTGCCGGCGTTGTAGATGGTGTTGACCGCCGTGCTCAGGCTGCCGACATTGCTGCCGGTGGTGCTCAGGCCGGTCGAAAGACTGCCGATGCCGCTGATCGCGCCGACCAGGCCGGTGGACAGGCTGGAGATGCCGCTGGTTGCCGTGCTGAGGCCGCTCGAGGTCGAGGTCGACAGACCGTTGATGCTGCTCGCGGCAGTGCTCAGACCTGACGATGTCGAGGCCGACAGGCTCCTGACGCTGCTGTCCGTCGTGCTCAGGCCGGTAGACAAGCTCGAGATGCCGCTCGTGGCGGTGCTCAAACCTGACGATGTCGAGGTCGACAGGCTGGCCAGGCTGCTGTCCGTGCTGCTGAGACCCGTCGACAAGCTTGCGATGCCACTGGTCGCAGTGCTCAAGCCCGAGGACGTCGAGGTCGACAGGCTGGCCAAGCTGCTGTCCGTGGTGCTCAGGCCCGTGGACAGGCTCGAGATGCCACTGGTCGCAGTGCTCAAGCCGCTCGACGTCGAAGTCGAGAGGCTGTTGATACCGCTCGTGGCAGTGCTCAAGCCCGACGATGTCGAAGTCGACAGACTGGCCAAGCTGCTGTCCGTGGTGCTGAGACCCGTCGACAAGCTCGAGATGCCGCTGGTCGCCGTGCTCAGTCCGCTCGAGGTCGAAGTCGAGAGGCTGTTGATGCCGCTAGCGGC
>NZ_FOWL01000015.1:0-70011 GCF_900115445.1 Variovorax sp. OK605 | reverse complement strand
CCGCTGGTCGCCGTGCTCAGGCCCGACGAGGTGGACGTCGACAGGCTGCTGACGCTGCTGTCTATCGTGCTCAGTCCCGTCGACAAGCTCGAGATGCCACTGGCCGCCGTGCTCAGGCCTGATGAGGTCGACGTTGACAGGCTGCTCAAGCTGCTGTCCGTGCTGCTCAAGCCCGTAGACAGGCTGGAGATCCCGCTGACAGCTGTGCTCAAGCCGCTCGATGTGGAGGTCGACAGGCTGCTGATGCCGCTTGAAGCGGTACTCAGACCTGAGGAGGTCGAAGTCGAGAGGCTGCTCAAGCTGCTGTCTGTGGTGCTCAGTCCGGTGGACAGACTCGAGATGCCGCTGGTCGCTGTGCTGAGGCCACTCGAAGTGGAAGTCGACAGGCTGCTGATGACGCTTGCAGCGGTACTCAGGCCCGATGACGTCGAAGTCGACAGGCTGCTCAGGCTGCTGTCCGTGGTGCTCAGGTTCGTGGACAGGCTGGCGATGCCACCGGTCGTCGCGCTCAAGCTCGTTGACAAGCTCGAGATGCCGCTGGTCGCGGTGCTCAAGCCAGACGACGCCGAGGTCGACAAGCTGCTCACGCCGCTGTTCGTCGAACTCAAGCCGGTCGAGAGGCTCGAGATGCCGCTGGTCGCCGTGCTCAGACCCGACGAGGTGGACGTCGACAGGCTGCCGACGCTGCTGTTCGCCGAGCTGAGGCCAGTTGAAAGACTCGAGATGCCGCTGGTCGCGGTACTCAGACCTGACGATGTCGAAGTCGACAGGCTGGCCAGGCTGCTGTCCGTGGTGCTCAGGCCCGTGGACAGGCTGGAGATGCCGGTGGAGGTGCTGCTCAAACCCGTCGACAGACTGTTGATGCCACTGGCTGCCGTGCTCAAGCCGCTGGACGTCGAAGTCGAAAGACTCGCCACGCTGCTGTTGGTCGTGCTCAGACCCGTCGAGGTCGAACTCGACAGACTGCCGACGCTGCTGTTCGTGGAACTCAGGCCTGTGGACAGGCTCGAGATGCCACTGGTCACCGTGCCCAGGCTGCTCGACAGCGATGCAGTCACGGTCTTGACCTGCAGCACATTGACCGCGTCCTGGTCCTCGCTGCCCGCGGCCACGCCCGTGACCTGGCGGTTGCCCACATTCACTTCGCCCGACGATTTCTGCTTGCTGGTCAGCGCGAAGGCGTCGTAGCTCGCCAGCGCGCCCACGCTGGCGTTGGAGCCCGCGCCCAGCGCAACGCTGTCGGGCTTGGTGGTCTGCGCGTCCTTGCCGATCGCCACGCTGTTGTCGCCGTTGGCGATCGCGTTCTGCCCGATGGCCACGCTGTCGGCGCCCACGGCCTGGCTGTCCACGCCGGTGCTGTTGGCGTGGAAATACTTCGTGCCGGTGTTGTAGATCGAGCTGACCGACGAACTCAACGTCCCCAGGTTGCTGTTGGTCGTGGTCAGGCCCGTAGACAGGCTTCCGACGCTGCTCGCTACGGTGCTGAGGCCGGTCGAGAGGCTGTTGATGCCGCTCGTCGCGGTGCTCAAGCCGTTGGAAGTCGACGTCGAGAGACTCTTGACGCTGCTGTCGGTTGTGCTCAGGCCGGTGGACAGGCTGCTGATGCCGCTGGTCGCGGTGCTCAGGCCCGTCGAGAGGCTGGTGATGCCGGTGGATGTCGAGGTAGACAAGCTGGCAACGGCGCTGTTGGTGGTGCTCAAGCCGGTCGAGATGCTGTTGACGCCGCTGGTCACTGTGCTCAAGCCAGTGGACAGACTGCCGATGCCGCTCGTCGCGGTGCTCAAGCCGGTCGATGTCGACGTCGAGAGACTCCTGACGCTGCTGTCGGTCGTGCTCAGGCCGGTGGACAGGCTGTCGACGCCGCTGGTCACAGTGCTCAGCCCCGTGGACAAACTGCTGATGCCGCTGTTGGCAGTGCTCAGTCCTGTTGAGAGACTCGTGGTGCTGGTTGACGTCGAGGTCGACAGGCTGGCGACGGTGCTGTTGGTAGTACCAAGGCCAGTCGAGAGGCTGGTGACACCGGTGGACGTCGAAGTCGACAGGCTGGCAACGGCGCTGTTGGTTGTGCTCAAGCCGGTCGAGATGCTGTTGACGCCACTGCTCACGGTGCTCAAACCGGTGGACAGGCTGCCGACGCTGCTCGTCGCAGTGCTGAGACCAGTCGACAGGCTGTTGATGCCACTGGCGGCCGTGCTGAGGCCTGTCGAGAGGCTCGCGACGCCAGTGGACGTCGAAGTCGACAGGCTGGCAACGGCGCTATCGGTCGTGCTCAGGCCCGTCGAGATGCTGCTGACGCCGCTGGTCACCGTGCTCAGACCGGTCGAGAGACTGCTGATCCCACTCGTCGCGGTGCTCAAGCCGCTCGAAGTCGACGTCGAGAGACTCTTGACGCTGCTGTCGGTCGTGCTCAGGCCGGTGGACAGGCTGCTGATACCGCTGGTGGCGCTACCAAGACCTGTCGAAAGACTGTTGATGCCGGTGGAAGTCGAGGTCGACAAGCTGGCAACGGCGCTGTTGGTCGTGCTCAGGCCCGTCGAGAGGCTGTTCACGCCGTTCGTCACCGTGCTCAGGCCGGTGGACAGGCTGTTGATGCCACTGGTTGCGGTACTCAAACCCGACGAGGTCGAGGTCGACAGGCTGCTGATGCTGCTCGTTGCAGTGCTCAACCCGCTTGACGTCGAAGTCGACAGGCTGCCGATGCTGCTGTTGGTCGTGCTCAGGCCCGTGCTCAACTGGACGACGGTCACGGCGTCCTGCGGCGCGGCACCGTCGGCCACGTTCGTGATGCGACGCCCTGCCGAAGACGAGCCGACCGAGACCTCGGACGCAGGTGCCGCCGTGCCGGTGATGAATCCCGCGCCCGTGGGCGCCGCGTCGCCCGTCACGCTGCCCGAGCCGATCGCAACGCTGCTGGCATAGGCTGCCTTGGCGCCCACGCCCATGGCAACGGCCGATTGCCCGGTCGCGTTGCTGGCGTTGCCGATGGCAATGGCATCGAGGCCGAGCGCATTGGCGCTTTGGCCGACAGCGATCGCCGAGACCCCTGCGGCGTTGGCGTTCGCACCCACACCCACAGCATTCGATGCCGCCGTTGCGCCATCGCCCTGGGCGATGCCGAAGGCGCCGCTGACTTGTGCGCCGCGGCCGACGGCAATGCCGGAGGTTGCAGCTGCGGCAACACCGGACTGTCCCCCGATAGCGATCGAATTGGCCGAAAGCCCCGCGGCCCCACTGACGGAGTTAGTGCCAATCGCCGTGGCGCCGGCGCCAGAGGCATTCGCCGTGCGGCCGATGGCCGAGGAGAAATCGCCGCTGGCATCCGCACCCGAGCCGATGGCCAGGCTGCGATTTCCTGTAGCGTTCGCACGGGCCCCGACCGCCAGACTGTTTTCCGCGTTGACGCCTGTGGACGCGCTATAGCCGAACGCGGCAGAGTTTTTCCCCGCGGCATTCGAGATGGCCCCGAGCGCCAGGGAACCGCTGCCGACGGCATTGGCGCTAGCGCCGAAGGCCAGTGCGGGGGCTTTGGCGCCGCCACCGGTAGCCAAGGCACTCTCACCGAACGCCATGTCATTTGAGGAGACGGCGTTGGCGTTGTTGCCCATCGCCAAGCCGGACACACCCGTTGCCTTGGCGCCTTTGCCGAGCGCGACTGCGTTGCCAGCAGTGACGTTGGCGTTGGCGCCAATGGCAACGCCTGAAGTCCCCGAAGCCTTGGCCCCCGTCCCGAGTCCGATGGCATTCGAAGCGGTTGCGTTTGCGCCATCCCCGAAAGCGAGCGTGCCCTCAGCGGTTGCATTGGAGTTGTTGCCCAACGCGACAGCGCCCTGCCCGCTCGCGTTGTTGTTGGCGCCCAGCGCCAGCGTGCCGTTCGCCGGTGAGCTGTCCGAGTTGGCAGCGTTCCGATAACCAGCGGCAATGGCACCATTGCCAAAGGCATTGTTGCCGTTACCGACCCCTACAGCCCCATCTCCGATGATGGTGCCCGGGTCACCGATGGCCACGGCACCATCGCCCTGGGCATTCTGGCCGAGACCGATGGCCACGGCGCCACCTTCGTCAGTGCGCGAGTTCGCAGTCGTGCCCGATGAACCGATGGCGACGTTCTTCCCCATTGCGCCGCTGACGATGCCGTCGCCCTGGGCGATGCCGAAGGCGCCGCTGACCTGCGCGCCGCGGCCGATGGCAATGCCGGAAGCCGCAGCCGCGACGACGCCGGACTGCCCACCGATGGCGATCGCATTGGCGCCGAAAGCCTTCGCTCCGCCATAGCCATTGGTGCCAAGCGCTGTCGAACCCACGCCCGACGCAAGCGTATCGAAGCCGACAGCCAAGGCATTGCCACCAGCGGCGTTGGCCTGGATTCCGATGGCGACGTTGCCGCCCGTGCGCAACGCAGCGAAGCCAGCGTTCGCTCGCTGCCCGAGAGCAAGATTCGCGGTCCCGCCTGTGGCATTCGATGGGGCGGTCATGGCAAGTTCGCCGATGGCGATGTCCCCTGCGGATGCGGCATTGGCTACCGTGCCGACGGCCAACGCGTTGGTTCCCGTGGCCTCAGCGTTGGCGCCGATTGCGGCGGCCCTCGTTCCCCTGCCTACGGAGCCATTCCCCAATGCCATCCCCCCAAGATGGGCCTCTGCCTGATTGCCGAAAGCAAACGAAGGTGTTGAGCCCGATGGCAGATCGTCACCAAGCGCCACCGACTTGTAGCCGATGGCAATGCTGAAACTGTTCGAAGTGCGGGCACCGTCGCCAATGGCCACCGCACTGGTACCAGACGCGTTGGTGTTCGAACCAATCGCAACCCCGTTGTTGATCTTCGACGTCCCCGCGGTGCCGCCACTGGCCGTCGTTCGGGCTCCAACGCCCATTGCAATCGAACCTGTACCGGTGGCGTTGGAGCCCTGGCCGATCGCAACCGAACCGCTGGAAGCGGCAATCGCGCCAGAACCCAGGGCTGCGGAGTCCGCGCCAGCCGCATTGCTGGTGCTGCCGATCGCCGTTGCATTGGCGTTGCTGGCCAAGGCCAGGTTTCCTCCGGCGAAAGCGCCTTGGCCGTTCGCTTGGGCGCCGACCCCGAGCGCGGTTGCAGCTTCTCCAGTCGCCTTGGCCAAGGTACCGATCGCCGTGTCACTGAGGCCCCCGGCCACCGTGCCGTTGCCGATCGCTACCGAGTGGTCCGCACCGCTCATGCTCGGGAGCGCGTACTGCCCGTCTCTCGAACCGATCCCGACGGAGCCGGCACCTATCGCACCGTCCTTCGTTCCGATGACCGCGCCCTGCGTCTGTGCCCACGCCGGCTCCGACATCGCCAGCGCCGCCACGACGCCCACCGTCATGCCGATGGCCGCTGCAGCCGCTTCCAGCTTCGCCATTCCCTGCCCCGACCTGCTGCGCTTGCCGCGCGCGGATGTGAGTTCGGACGTGGCAACCCACGCCCCGAGAGATTCGTTCCAGATCGAGCAATAGGACTTGTTCATGGCATTCGGTAGTGAAAGGCGGTGACGACAGGCGCGCAGGCTCACGCGCGCCTTGCGGCGTGTGCTTGATTTCGTGGAAAAAAATGCCCGGACTTTCTCGAGAGAAAGGCGCATCGACCGCGGTGAAACCCGGCCTCGATGCATCGAGCGGCAACGGCATTCAGTGATGAAGCGAGCGGAATGTATCGCCGTGCTTTTGACAGCGGCCGGTCAATATTTCGTCGAATGTCTTAAAGGTGACTTTTCGAGCCCGGCGGCTTTTTGAAGCGTGATGTATGCCCACTGCCCGTCACATTGATTTCGACGCCGCACCCATAGACTGATTCGCGATGCAACGACACGCACGCACGCACCAGTGCACGCGCTTCGGTCGATCTCGGTCGCCGCTTGCCGCATTGCGAACGAACACAACGAGGACCGTCATCGCCCCTGCAAATTCCATCGAAGACAAGGCATTGATGGAGCGCGCCTTGCGCATCACGCAAGGTTTCGCGACGTGGCCCGCCGCGCCCATGGGCCAGTTGCTGGCCCATTCACGCCTGGGGCACCACGAACGCGGTTCGCCCTTCTCCACCGAAACCGACGAGCCTGAAACCCTGGCCATCGTTTCCGGCCGCATGGTGATGGGCCGCACGCCGCCGGGCGGCACTCGCGCGGTGTTCGCCTTCATCGGGCCGGGCTCGGTGGTCGGCCTCGCCCGATCGCTCGACGGCAAGGACCAGTCGGTGCACGACTTCAGCGCGCACAGCAAATCGGTGGTGGCCATTCACATGCCCACGCGGCGGCTGCTCGAGGTTCTCGCGCGCGAACCGGCGCTGTGGAAAGACATGGCGCTCATGCTGCTGCGGCAACACCGGGACATGCTCGACACGCTGCTCGGCCAGGTGATCGGACCGTTCCCGCAGCGCCTTGCAGCCACCATCGAGCGGCTGTCGCGGCTGTACGGCAGCACTGCCGCAGGGCACGCCAGGCAGCGGCTCAAGGTGACGCAGGCAGACCTCGCGGGGGTGCTGCAGGTCACGCGGCAAACGGTGAACAAGGAACTCAAGTCGCTGGCCGAAACCGGCGCCATCGCACTGGACTACAACGCGGTCACGGTGCTGGACATCGAGGCACTGCGAAAGATCACGCGCTCCCGCTGAGCCGATCGAACGACGCCCGCTCCTGCATCGGGGCCATGCGATGAGCGGGGTTCGGCGCCGGTTCGGCGCCGGTTCGGGGCTGGTTCAGCGCCGGTTCAGCGCCGCCGGTTCGCGGCCGGCTCGGGGCCGGCTCGGGCCGTCAGTCGGCCTGCACGCCCGCCGCGCGAATCACCTTGCCCCACTTGTCGACCTCCGCCGCCAGGTGCGTGCGCAGGCTTTCAGGCGTCTGCTTGTCGAGCGGCACGATCTCGGAGCTGAGTTCGGCCAGGCGGTGCTTGACCATCTCGTCCTGAAGGCCGGCGCGCAGGGCCACGTTGAGCTTCTCGATGACCGCCGGCGGCGTGCCCTTGGGCGCGTAGATGCCGTGCCACACCTTCACGTCGAAGCCCTTCAGGCCCTGCTCGTCGAGCGTGGGAATGTTCGGCATGCTCGACAGCCGCCTGGGCGTGGTCACGCCGAACACCTTCACGCGGTTGCCGTCCTTGATGACCGGCGCGGTCTGCGTGGTCTGGTCGCACAGCAGGTCGACCTGCCCGCCCATGAGGTCGTTGAGCGCCGGGCCCGCGCCCTTGTAGGGCACGGTCGTGAGCTGCACGCCGATCTGGTTCATGAACAGCAGGCCGCACAGCTGCGACACCGCGCCCACGCCCGCGTTGGCCAGCGTCACCTTGTCCTTGTTGGCCTTCACGTAGGCCAGCAGCTCCTGGTAGTTGCTGGCCGGAAAGTCCTTGCGCGAGAGCAGCGTCATCGGCACGTCCAGCACCTGGCCGACGTACTCGAAGTCTTTGAGCGGGTCGTAGTTGAGCTTCTTGTAGAGCGCGGGCGCGGTGGCCATGCCCATGTGGTGGATCAGGATGGTGTAGCCGTTGGGCGCCGCCTTGGCCACGCGCGTGGGCGCGATGGTGCCGCCCGCGCCCACCGTGTTCTCGACGATCACCGTCTGGCCCAGCGACTTGCCCATGGGAATCGCGAGCATGCGCGCCACCACGTCGGTGGGGCCACCGGCCGAGTACGGCACGACCATGACGATGGGCTTGTCGGGCCATGCGGCCTGCGCGGCCGCGGGCGTTTGAAAGCCCAGCAGGCAGGCGCTCGCCGAGGCCGCGAGCAAGGCGGTCTTGAAACGCCGGGTTGCCGCCGTCTGCACTTCCTTGTTCGCTGCGTTGTTCGCGGCTTTTTTCGCTGCTTCGTTCGTTTCTTTGTTCACTTCTTTGTCTCCTTCTTCGGGGTTGATGGATGTCTGCGGGCTAGGGGTGTTCGAGCGCGAGCAGCCGTTCGGCCAGCCGCACCACGGGCGCGTCGACCATGCGGCCGTCGAGGCTCGCGACGCCACCGCCCGACGCGCGGATGGCCTCGACCACGCGGCGGGCCCAGGCCAGCTCTTCGGCGGTCGGGCCGAGCGCGGCCTGCACCGGCGCGACCTGGTCGGGGTGGATGCACAGCTTGGCGCCGAAGCCGCCGCGCCGCGCGCGCGCCGTGTCGGCCGCGAGCCGCGCGGCGTCGCGCCAGTCGGCTGTGACGCCGTCGATGGGCGCGGGCAGTTCCGCGCGGCGCGAGGCCAGCAGGAGCGCGAGGCGCACGGGCATGAGCTCGGCCTCGTCGGGCCCGCAGGCCAAGCCCAGGTCGGCCTGGAAGTCGAGGTTGCCGAAGGCCAGCCGCAGCACCTGCGCGACGGTGGCGAGTTCATCGGCGGCCGCGAGGCCGGCGGCCGACTCGATCAGCGGCACGAGCACGCCCTGCGGGCCGATCGCCCGCGCGAGGCGCGCCAGGTCGGCCGCGCGCTCGGCCTTGGGCAGCACGACGCCGGCGATCAGCCCCTGCGCCACGAGCGCGGCGGCCTGCGCGCAGTCGCCGTCGTGCCACGGCGTGTCGGCCGCATTCACGCGCACCAGCAGGCGCGCACGCTGCGGCGGCGCCAGCGTGGCGAACGAGGCTGCCAGCTGCTCGCGCGCAGCCTGCTTCCGGTCGGGCGCGACGGCGTCTTCGAGGTCGACGATCACGCCGCCCGCGCCGGTGGCCAGCGCGCGGGCGTGGCGCTCGGGCCGGTCGGCCGGCACGAAGAGGAAGGCACGTGCGAGCGCCAGCGATGCGAGGGGTGCGGGAGGTGCTGGAGGTGCAAGACGTGCCACTGGCTCGTCGCTCATACCGCCTTCGCCTCGCGCAGCGCCTCGATCTGCGCGGCGCTGCGCCCCAGCGCGCGCAGGATGGCGTCGGTGTGCTCGCCCACCGCCGGAATCGGGTCCATGCGGTAGTCGAAGGCGCTTTGCCGCCCGGCCGGCAGCAGGGCCGGAATGTTCCCCACCGGCGAGCCCACCTGCCGCCAGCGCTCGCGCGCCTGCAGCTGCGGATGCGCCCACAGGCCGGCCATGTCGTTCATGCGCGCGTTGGCGATATGCGCCGTGTCGAGCCGCTCCAGCACCTGCGCCGTGCTCAGCGCGCCGAAGGTCTGCACGATGATCGCGCGCAGCGCCTCGCGGTGCTCGTTGCGCCGCGCGTTGCTGTCGAAGCGCGCGTCGCTCGCGAGCCCCGCCTGCAGCAGCACCTTCTCGCAGAACGCGCGCCACTCGCGCTCGTTCTGCAGGCCCAGCATCACGGTGCCGCCATCGCCCGCGGGGAACGGGCCGTAGGGGTAGATGGTGGCGTGCGAGGCGGCGCTGCGCGGCGGCGGCGGCGCGCCGTCGTAGGCGTAGTACATGGGGTAGCCCATCCACTCGGCGAGCGACTCGAGCATGGACACGTCGATGTGCGAGCCCTTGCCGGTCTTGCCGCGCTGGAGCAGCGCCGCCAGGATGCCGGTGTACGCGTACATGCCCGCCGCGATGTCGGCGATGGAGTTGCCCGACTTGCACGGATCGTCCGGCGTGCCCGTGACCGACAGGAAACCTGCCTCGCTCTGGATCAGCAGGTCGTAGGCCTTCTTGTCGCGGTACGGGCCGTCGTCGCCATAGCCCGAGATGTCGCAGACGATGAGGCGCGGGTGCTTCGCCTGCAGCGCCTCGGCGCCCAGGCCCATGCGCGCGGCGGCACCGGGCGCGAGGTTCTGCACCAGCACGTCGGCATCGGCCAGCAGCTCCTGCAGCACGGCCAGCGCGGCGGGCTGCTTCAGGTCGAGCGTGAGGCTTTCCTTGGAGCGGTTGACCCACACGAAGTGCGAGGCCTCGCCGCCCACGCGGGCGTCGTAGGCACGTGCGAAGTCGCCCACCTCGGGGCGCTCCACCTTGACGACGCGCGCGCCCAGGTCGGCCAGTTGGCGGGTGCAGAACGGCGCGGCGATGGCGTGTTCGAGCGAGATGACGGTGATGCCGTCCAGGGGTCTTGTCATGTGCGTGTTCTCCGGAATCAGGCGAGCACGGCCGTGGCCTGCATCGTGAGCCAGCCGTCGGCGTCTTCGCCCCAGAGCGTGAAGGTCTTGCCGTCTGTGTTGCCGTCTGTGTTGCCCTCGCTGCTGCTTTCAGCGGGCTTGCCGTGCACGCGGAACGCCGCGGTGTCGAAGGTCGGGCGCACGGCGCGGAACTCGAAGCGCGCGAGCTGCGCGCCCGGCACCTGCCGGCGCAACAGGTCGACCAGCAGCGTCGCGATGAGCGGGCCGTGCACGATCAGGCCCGGGTAGCCCTCGACCTGCGTCACGTAGCGGCGGTCGTAGTGGATGCGGTGGCCGTTGAAGGTGAGCGCCGAGTAGCGGAACAGCAGCACGTCGTCGGGCGCGATGTCGCGGCTGAAGGCGGCGTCGCTGGCGGCGCGCGTGGGGGGTGGCGCCTGCTCGCCGGGTGCGGCGGCGGCGCGGTAGACGATGTCGTGCTCCTCGGTCAGCGCCAGGCCGCGTTCGTTGCGCACCTCGTGGCGCACCAGCACGAACACCAGCTCGCCGGTGCGCCCGGCCTTGTGCGTCACCGACGCGATGGTCGAGGTGCGCTCCACCTTGTCGCCCACCCGCAGCGGATTGCCCGGCTCCCACGCGAGCCGCCCGCCGGCCCACATGCGGCGCGGCAGCGGCACGGGCGGCAGGAAGCCGCCGCGCTTGGCATGGCCGTCCTCGCCGATTTCCGACTGGCGGTGGTGCGGCAGAAAGTACAGCCAGTGCCACAGCGCGGGCAGCGGCGTGCCGGCCTGCGGCAGCGGATCGTCGCGGTCGAGCGTGGCGGACAGCGCGCGCACGGGCGCGGCGGTGATGTCGTCGGCCAGCGTTTCGCTGCGGCCTTGCCAGGCCTGCAGCGCGGCCAGCGCGTCGTTGTCGATGAGGGGAGCGGATGTGTTGTCGTTCATGGGGGGTGTGATTCAGTCGACCGCGGCGCCGGAGGCCTTGACGATCCGCGCCCACTTGGCGAGGTCGCCCTGCAGCAGCGCGCTGAACTGCTCGGGCGACGTGGGCGCGGCGATTTCCACGCCCTGCTGGTCGAGCTTGTCGCGCAGGTCCTTCGAGGCCAGCGCCTTGCGCGTGGCGTCCTGCAGGGTGGCGAGCACGTCGGCGGGCACGCCCGCGGGGGCGAACAGGCCGATCCACAGCGTGCCGTTGTAGCCCGGCACGGCCTCGGCAATGGCGGGCACGTCGGGCAGCACCGGGGAGCGCTTGTCGCCGCTCACGGCCAGCGCGCGCAGCTTGCCGGCCTTGATGTGCGCGAGCGCCGACGGCAGGCTCGCGAAGACGATCGGCAGCTGCCCGCCCAGCACGTCGTTGAGCGCGGGCGCCACGCCCTTGTAGGGCACGTGCTGCAGCGAGATGCCGGCCATGCTGTTGAGCATTTCGCCGAGCAGGTGGTTCAGCGTGCCGTTGCCGGCCGAGGCGTACTGGTAGTTGGCGCCCTTCTGCCGCGCGAGCTTCAGGAACTCGGCCAGGTTCTTCGCGGGGAACGACGGGTTCACCAGCAGCACGTTGGGCACCGCGCCGACGAGGCCCACGGGCCTGAAGTCCTTCACCGGGTCGAAGCCCGGATTCTTGTACAGCGCGGGGTTGATGGCCTGGCTGCTGCTGATGGTCATGAGCAGCGTGTAGCCGTCCTTCGGGCCCTTGGCCACCAGCTGCGTGCCGATGTTGCCGCCCGCGCCGGGGCGGTTGTCGACCACCACGCTGGCGTTGTTCATCACCTCGCCGAGCTTCTGGCCCACGAGGCGCCCGACGATGTCGTTGGTGCCGCCGGCGGCCTGCGGCACCACGAGCGTGACGGGGCGCGAGGGGTAGGTGTCGGCGTTGGCCGCGGCGGGTGCGGCCAGGGTGGCTGCGGCGGCGAAGGCCAGCAGCGCGAATGCGCGCAATCTCATGTGTGTTGTCTCCATGGCCCGCATGGTCGGGCGCCCTCCTCCCGCGCGCAATCTGCGATTTCAAAACCCAGCCTTCTGCAATTCCGAAGGCTCGGGCCCGCCCGGCCCCTACCATCACGCGATGCTTTTCGACCTGACCGACCTGCGCCTGTTCGTGGCCGCGGCCGAACTCGGCAACCTCACGCGCGCCGCCGAGCGCCAGCACCTGTCGCTGGCGGCGGCCAGCGCGCGCATCAAGGCGCTGGAAACGCAGGCCGGCCTGCAGCTGCTGCAGCGCGAAGCGCGCGGCGTGCGGCTGTTGCCGCCGGGCGAAGCCTTCCTGCACCATGCGCGGCTGGTGCTGCACCAGACCGAGCAGCTGCGCGCCGACCTGCTCGAGTACGGCGGCGGCCTGCGCGGGCACTTGCGCGTGTTCGCCAACACCACGGCCGTGACCGACTTCCTGCCCGAAATCCTGCCGGGCTTCCTGGCGCACAACCCGCGCATCAACGTCGACCTTCAGGAAAAACCGAATGCTCAGATTCCGCGCGGCGTGCTCGACGGGCGCGCCGACATCGGCATCGTCGCGGGCCGGGTCGACACGCTGGGGCTGGAGTCGATCCACTTCAGCACCGACCGGCTGGTGCTGGTCACGGCGCGCGGGCACCGCTTCGCGAAGCGCCGCAAGATCTCGTTCGCCGAGACGCTCGACGAAGACGCCATCGGCATGCAGCAAGGCAGCACGCTGCAGGCCTTCCTGGCGCAGATCACCGACAACCTGGGCAAGCGGCAGAAGCTGCGCATCCAGCTCGGCAGCTTCGACGCCATGTGCCGGATGATCGGTAGCGGCGTGGGCATCGGGGTGGTGCCGGAGTCGGCGGCGCGGCGCAACCAGGAGAGCATGCAGCTCGCGCTGATCGAGCTCGGCGACGCGTGGTGCGTGCGCGAGCGCTACCTGCTGGTGCGCAACCGGGCGGCGCTGCCGGTCTATGCGCAGGCGCTGGTCGACACCTTGTGCCGGCACTACGCCGGGCAGCAGGCCCAAGAGCAGGCCGAACAGCCCAAGTAGGCGGTATCACCCGAAAACAGGCACTTGCGGCCGTTTGGTGAACAACTCCCTGTCCATCCCCATTTTCCGTGGACAACTTTGGGGGTAACTCATAAGGAGCCTTGTAAAACACATATAAGTTGTTGTTCCATAAGGGTATTCCTTAGTTTGCTCAATTTTTGAGCGGTGAACAACCTTGGCAGCCTAAACGGTGCCGTCAAGCCCGAAAGCGCGTACGAGGAGTACTTTTTCACGATATACGGCCGCCAAAAAGCGCGGTCGGCTCAGCCACTTGGACTTGAATCGTGGAAAACCCCATGTCGTCCCCATTTTCAGTGCACAACTTTGGGGATAACTCATGAGGAGCCTTGTAAAAGCAACGCAAGTCGTTGTTTTATAAAGGTATTAATCACATTGCCCAAAAATTGGGCGGTGAACAACGCGCCGACGCTGGTACTTTCGGTCAATAAGGCGGCGCCTTGCGCGCGCGCTGCGCCCGCGCCGCCTCGGTCCACCAGGCCAGGTCGTCCGCGAAGCGCCCGAACGAGCGCTCCAGCGATTCGCCGGCCGCACCCGTGGGCTTGCCGGCCGCGTCCAGCGTCTGCGAGATCGGGCCGACCGCCAGCGTGCTCGACACCACGACCATGCCCATCTCCGACAGGATCGAATGCCACACCGTGCCCGATCGCACGCCCGAGAAGCGCCCCGTCGAATAGCTCGCCACCGCCGCGGGCCGCCAGAACCACTCTTCGAGGAAGTGGTCGGTGAGGTTCTTCAGGCCCGGCTGCGGGCCCCAGTTGTATTCGCCGGTGACGAAGACGAAGGCGTCGGCGCTGCGGATCTTCTCGGCCAGCGCTTCCATGGCCGCGGGCGCGGTGCCCTTGGGGTATTCCTTGTACATGCGGTCGAGCATGGGCAGGTCGACCTCCTTCGCGTCCACCAGCTGCGCGTTGTCGCCGCGCGCGCGCGACGCGCTGACGATGTAGTCCGCCAGGCGCACGCCCATGCGGTCGGAGCGGTAGGAGCCGTAGAAGACCAGGATGTTGTCGCTCATGGGTGGGCTCCTTGTGGATGGCTCAGCTCGGCGTGCCGAGCTTGTCCTGCGTGCGCGTGTCGAAGTCGCCGGCGTCGTGCCGCTCGTGCAGCTGGCTGTCGGGCTGGCCCCACGCGCGGTTGACCATGCGGCCGCGCTGCACGGCGGGGCGCTGCGCGATCTCGTCGGTCCAGCGCAGCACGTTCTTGTACTCGCCCACCTGCAGGAACTCGCCCGCCTCGTACAGCTGGCCCTTGGCGAGCGTGCCGTACCAGGGCCACACGGCCATGTCGGCGATGGTGTATTCGTTGCCCGCCAGGTAGCGGCTCTGCGCCAGCCGGCGGTCGAGCACGTCGAGCTGGCGCTTCACTTCCATGGCAAAGCGGTCGATGGCGTATTCGATCTTCGTGGGCGCGTAGGCATAGAAATGCCCGAAGCCGCCGCCCAGATACGGGGCACTGCCCATCTGCCAGAACAGCCACGACAGGCATTCGGCGCGCGCCGCGCGCTCGGCCGGCAGGAAGGCGCCGCCGAACTTCTCGGCCAGGTACTGCAGGATCGCGCCCGACTCGAACACGCGCACCGGCGTGGCCTCGCCGCGGTCCAGGAGCGCGGGGATCTTGGAGTTCGGGTTGACCGCCACGAAGCCGCTGCCGAACTGGTCGCCCTCGTTGATGCGGATCAGCCAGGCGTCGTACTCGGCGCCGGTGTGGCCCAGCGCGAGCAATTCCTCGAGCATGACCGTCACTTTCACGCCGTTGGGCGTGGCGAGCGAATAGAGTTGCAGCGGGTGCTTCCCTACCGGCAGGTCTTTCTCCTGGGTGGCACCCGCGATCGGGCGATTGATGTTCGCGAAGCGGCCGCCGCTTTCCTTGTTCCAGGACCAGACGGTGGGCGGCGTGTAAGCGGCTACGGCGGCCGTGCTGGCCGTGGAGGTCGTGCCATTCATGCAATGTGTTCCAGGAGTTGAACAGACGATGACGATTCTCTACGACTGCGCCACCGCACCGAGTCCGCGGCGCGCGCGCATCCTGCTTGCCGAAAAGGGCATTGCCCACGACACCGTGCAGGTCGACCTCGCCCGTGGTGAGCAATTGGGCGCCGCCTACCGCGAGATCAATCCGCAGTGCACGGTGCCCGCGCTGCGCACCGGGGAAGGCGCGCTGCTCACCGACAACGCCGCCATCGCGGCCTACCTGGAGGCCCGCTACCCGGAGCCGGCGCTGATGGGCCGCACGCCGCAGGACAAGGCGGAGATCGCCAGCTGGAACTGGCGCATCGAATTCGAGGGCTTGCTGGCCATTGCGGAGACGCTGCGCAACGGCTCGCCGGCCATGGCCGGCCGGGCGTTGCCGGGCCCTGTGAATTACGCGCAGATTCCCGAGCTGGCACAGCGCGGCCAGGCGCGCGTGCAGCATTTCTTCGAGACCTTGAATGCGCGGCTGGCCGGCCGCGACTTCGTTGCCGCCGACCAGTTCAGCCTGGCCGACATCACCGCCGTGGTGGCGGTGGACTTCGCCCGCGTGGTGCGGGTCAAGCCCGGGGAACAGCACCCCGAGCTGCTGCGCTGGCGCGCCGCGATGGCGCTGCGCCCGTCGATGTCGCGCTGAGCGGCAACACCCACAGGGCGCAAGCGCCCTGTGATCAGCGTTCGATGGTCAGCGCCACGCCCATGCCGCCGCCGATGCACAGCGAGGCAATGCCCTTCTTGGCGTTCTGGCGCTGCATTTCGTGCAGCAGCGTCACCAGGATGCGGCAGCCCGACGCGCCGATGGGGTGGCCGATGGCGATGGCGCCGCCGTTCACGTTCACCTTGTTGACGTCCCAGCCCATTTCGCGGTTCACGGCGCAGGCCTGTGCTGCGAAGGCTTCGTTGATTTCCAGCAGGTCGAGGTCGGCGGCCTTCCAGCCGGCGCGCTGCAGCGCCTTGGTCGACGCGGGCACCGGGCCCATGCCCATGATGGCGGGGTCGAGGCCGGCGGTGGCATAGCTGGCGATGCGGCCCAGCGGCTTCAGGCCGAGCGCGGCGGCCTTCTTGGCGGTCATGACCATCACGGCGGCGGCGCCGTCGTTCAGGCCCGAGGCATTGCCCGCGGTCACGCCGCCGGCCTTGTCGAAGGCGGGGCGCAGGCCGGCCAGCACTTCGGCGCTGGTCTTGCGGTTGATGAACTCGTCCTGGTCGAAGACGACCGGGTCGCCCTTCTTCTGCGGAATGCTCACGCCGACGATCTCGTCCTTGAACTTGCCGGCGTCCTGCGCGGCGGCGGCCTTGGTCTGGCTGCCCAGTGCCAGCTCGTCCTGCGCGGCGCGGTCGATGCCGAACTTCTTGGCCACGTTCTCGGCGGTGATGCCCATGTGGTACTGGTTGTAGACGTCCCACAGGCCGTCCACGATCATGGTGTCGACCATCTTCCAGTCGCCCATGCGCTGGCCGTTGCGCGAGTTGGGCAGCACGTGCGGCGCCATGCTCATGTTCTCTTGCCCGCCGGCAATGACGATCTCGCTGTCGCCCGTGGCCACGGCCTGGGCCGCCAGCATCACGGCCTTCAGGCCCGAGCCGCACACGGCGTTGATGGTGAGCGCCGGCGTTTCCTTGGTACCGCCGCCCTTCAGCCATGCCTGGCGCGCGGGGTTCTGGCCGGCGCCGGCCGCGAGCACCTGGCCCATGATGGCCTCGCCGACCTGGTCGGCGCTGAGGTTGGCACGCGCAATCACTTCCTTGATGACGATGGCGCCCAGCTCGGTGGCCGCAATGCCGGCGAGCGCGCCGCCGAACTTGCCAACCGCCGTGCGTGCTGCCGAAACGATGACGATGTCTTCCATGAGGATCTCCGTTGAAGTGATTTGAAATCGAGGTGTTCTGGGTGTCCGCAGCTCAGGCTCTCGCCTTGACGTAGCGGCCCGGCGCCGGCTCGATGGCCTTGTAGGCCTTGCCGTTGCCGTAGCCCTTGGGCGCGGGGATCTGCTTGCCCGCATTGCCCTTGAGCCATTGTGCCCAGTCGGTCCACCAGCTGCCCGGATGCTCCTGCGCGCCGCCCAGCCATTCGGGCTGGGTCTTGGGGAACTTGCCGTCGTCGCGGATCCAGTGGCTGCGCTTTTTCTTGGCGGGCGGGTTGATCACGCCGGCGATGTGGCCCGACGCGCCCATCACGAAGCGCTTCTTGCCCGGCAGCAGCTGCGTGGACGCATAGGCCCCGCCGATCGGCACGATGTGGTCTTCGCGCGAGCCGTAGATGTAGGCCGGGATGTCGATGCTGCCCAGGTCGACCTTCTCGCCGCACACGGTGAGCGCGTTGGGCTTGGCCAGCTTGTTCTCGTGGTACGTGTTGCGCAGATACCAGGCGTAGAACGGGCCCGGCAGGTTGGTGGCGTCGCTGTTCCAGTACAGCAGGTCGAACGGCGGCGGGGTTTCGCCCTTGAGGTAGTTGCCCACCACGTAGTTCCACACGAGGTCGTTGGGCCGCAGGAAGCTGAAGGTCGAGGCCAGGTCGCCGCCGGGCAGCAGGCCGCCCTTGCCGAGCTGCATCTCGCGGTAGGCCACCATCGGCTCGTCCACGAAGATGTCGAGGATGCCGGTGTCGCTGAAGTCCAGGAAGGTGGTCAGCAGCGTGACCGACGCGGCCGGCTTCTCGCCGCGCGCCGCGAGCACGGCCAGCGCGGTGCTGAGGATCGTGCCGCCCACGCAGAAGCCGAGCGTGTTGATCTGCTTGCTGCCCGTGACGTCTTGCACCGTGTGGATCGCCTTGATGGCGGCGTTCTCGATGTAGTCGTCCCAGGTGGCCTGCGCCATCGACTCGTCGGGGTTGCGCCAGCTCACCACGAACACGCGGTGGCCCTGCTCGTTCGCGTAGCGGATGAGCGAGTTCTCGGGCTGCAGGTCGAGGATGTAGAACTTGTTGATGCACGGCGGCACCAGCAGGAACGGCCGCTCGTACACCCTGGCCGTGAGCGGCTTGTATTCGAGCAGCTGGAAATAGTCGTTCTCGAACACCACGGCGCCCTCGGTGGTGGCCACGTTGCGGCCCACCTCGAAAGCGCTCTCGTCGGTCATGCTGAGGTGGCCCTGCTTCACGTCGTGCAGCAGGTTCTGGATGCCCCGGGCAATGCTCTCGCCCTGCGTGTCGATGGCCTTCTTCTGCGCATCGACGTTGAACGCGAGCGAGTTGCTCGGCGAAGAAGCGGCCATCCATTGCTCGACGGCAAAGCGCAGGCGGGACCGGGTCTTCTCGTCGGCGTCGATGGACTCGGCCATGCGGAGCATGGTGCGGCCGTTCAGCAGGTACACGGCCGCGGAGAAGGCCGACACCGGGTTGCTGCCCCAGGCGTCGCCGGCAAAGCGCTTGTCGCCTTCAGGCCTGGCGTTGAAGCCCTGGCCCCAGAGTTCGGTGGCGTCGGCCAGGTACTGCTGCTGGATGGCCTGCAGCTTTTCGGGGGCGATGGAGAACTTGGGCAGCTCGGGCATCTTCATGCCGTTGGCGAGCCCGGGCATCGAGGGCATCTGAGGCATCTGCGGCATTTGCCACAGCGGCGTGCCGCCCGGGCTGAAGGCCGAAGCCCCTTGCGCGGCGGACTGCTGGAAAGATTCCAGCGCCTTGCTCCATCCCTCGGTCAGTGCCTGCTGGAAGGGCGCGAACGCATCGGCCCCCGTGGGTTGCTTCATCATGTCTCCTGGTCCTCGCCTGAATCGATCCGGATGGCTTGCGTGTTTTGAGTATCCTGCATTCACAAGGCACTCACAACGCTTGCCCCCGCGGACCCGCCCGTTCACTTACCAACTGAAACTTCTCGTGTTTATCCATCTGATCGTCATCGGTTGGCTGTATGTCGTCGTGATGATGGCCGTTGCCGAAGCCACCAACACCACGGGCACGGTGCTGGGCGCCATCTTCACATTTCTTTTGTACGGATTGGGGCCGGTGGCACTGGTGGTTTACCTGATGGGGGCACCGGGGCGCCGCCGCGCGATGAAGCAGCGCGAGGCCGAGGCACAGGAGGCGGCACGGCAGGCTGCGGCGCAGGCAGCGAAGGCGCCGCAGAAGCCGAAGACAGACGCCGCCTCAGACCTTCCAGACCAGGGAAGCGAAACGCCCGCTGACGCCGTCACGCCGGTGCGAAAAGAACCGTGAGGGGTTGGCAACGGTGCACCAGCCGTCGCTGCCGTCGTTGCCGTAGACCGCCGAGATGCCCGCCGCGCGCAAACGTTGGCGCGCCAATGCGGGCAGGTCGGCCAGCCACTTGCCCGGGGCGGGCGCGGGCTGGAAGCACGAAGCGGCTTCGGCCGCATGCGCCTCGAAGGCGGCCTTGACCTCGGGGCCGACCTCGAAGGCCCTGGGTCCGATGCACGGCCCCACCCACGCGATGACCCTGGCCGCACCGTCCGGGCCGGAGCCGAAGGCCCTGGCGGTCTGCTCGAGCACCCCGCCCGCCAGCCCGCGCCAGCCGGCATGGGCGGCGGCCACGCGGTGGCCGGCTTCGTCGGTGAAGAGCACGGGCAGGCAATCGGCCACCATGATCGTGCAGGCCAGGCCGGTGGCCGTGGCGGTGCAGGCATCTGCCGCGGTGCCGTCGCGCACCACCGGCACCGCGTCCTGTGCGGCGTCGAGCGCCACCACGCCGGTGCCGTGCACCTGCTGAAGAAAGACGGGCCGCGCGCCGATGGCCGCGCGCAGCCGCTCTCGGTTCTGTGCCACGTGCGCGGCGTCGTCGCCCACGTGGTCGCCGAGGTTCAGGCTTTCATAGCGCCCTTGCGAAACACCGCCGTCGCGCGTGGTGCACACGGCCCGCACGTTCGGCGGCGCGGGCCACTCGGGCACGAGCCAGCGCGCGTTCATGCGGCTCATGCGGCTCAGGCTTCCGCGTCGGGCGACTGCGAAGGCTGCGCGCGCTGGAAGGCGTCGAGGTCCATGCAGGCCTCGAAGGCGGCCATGCTGCGCGGCAGGCCGCTGAAGTCGCAGTCGAAGCGGCGGCCGTTGAAGATCTGCGGCACCAGGCAGCAGTCGGCCAGGGTCGGCGTGTTGCCGTAGCAGAACTTGCCCGTGGGGTGCTGCGCCAGCTGGCGCTCGAAGGCCAGCATGCCGTCGCGCACCCAGTGGCGGTACCAGGCGTTCTTGGCTTCGTCGTCGAGCTTCAGGTCCTTCACGAGGTACTTGAGCACGCGCAGGTTGTTCAGCGGGTGGATCTCGCAGGCGATCGATTGCGCCAGCGCGCGCACGTGGGCGCGGCCCACGGGGTCGCTCGGCAGCAGTGCGGGCTCGGGGTGCGTCTCGTCGAGGTACTCCATGATGGCCAGCGATTGCGAGAAGCGTTCGCCCTCGTCTTCGAGCAGCGGCACCAGCATGTCGGCCGAGATGGCGGAGTAAGGACCGGTGCGGTGTTCGCCGCGCGCGATGTGCACGGGGATGTACTCGTAGTCGAGGCCCTTCAGGTTGAGCGCGATGCGCACGCGGAACGAGGAGGACGAGCGGAAATAGTTATGCAGCTTCATGATTTTCCAAGCATAGCGTTCCTTGGCTTCAGCTTCAGGCGCGGGGTGAAGCCTGCAGCACGCAGCGGAAGTCGTGCAGCGAGGCCGCGGTTGAAACGCCGGCGCGCCATTCGTCCAGGATGCGGCGCGCGGCCGCCTCCTCGCGCGACGCGATGCCCAGGCGCCAGGGGCCCAGCGCGGCGGGTGGCTCGCCGGGGCCGTGGTTGTGCCCGCCGTCCGCATGGGGCCGGCCTTCGGAGCAGGCGCGGCAGAGCACCTCCATGCTGGCGGTCCAGTTCTCGGCCGTGGCGCCGGCGGCCTTGAAGCGCTCGACGAGCGCCTCGATTTCTTCCTGCGTGGCGTCGTCGATCGAGACCTCGTAGGTCGCGTACTCGGACGGCGCGATCAGCTCGAGCGCGTCGAACACCGGCACCTCGCGCTCGCCGCGCAGGCGGTAGCCGTTGGCCGCGCCGTCGTGCAGCACGAGGTCGCCGTAGCGGTGGCCGCAGGCCGGCGTGGGCACGTTGCGCAGGATGGCGCGCGCCGGGTCGATGCGGTCGGCCCAGACCACCTCGGTGCCGCCGTCGCCGTGCACGCGGATGGGCGTGAGGCCCACGAAGTGGTCGACCGGCCCTTCGCCGTCCGCAATGCCGATGCCGTACTGGCGCCAGGCGCGGCGCGCCGTGGCCCAGTCGCCCAGCGCGGTGGCGGCGATGCCGAGGTTCCAGATCGCCCCCTCGTTGCCGGGCTCGCATTGCACCGCGCGGGCATTGGCCTGCAGCGAGGCGGCCCATTCGCCGCGGTACTTGTGGATGAGGCCGGCGTTGTACCAGGGCGCGGCCCAGTGCGGATGCACGGCGCTGGCCTGGGCGTAGGCCTGGAGCGCGCCGTCCTGGTCGCCGTCGTCGTCGCGCTGGCGACCGAGTTCGTTGAGGACATTGGCCTTGCCGGCTTTGCCGATTCGGATGGGCATGGTGGAAACGATGAGATGCGCGGGGCGTCTATTGTGAGCCTGCCGCCTCTGGCACACTGCCGGCTTCCCGCTCAGGTTTCGCTCAAAAAGGACACGTCGCAATGGCTTCCGAGTTCGTCTTCGCCCCGCCCGCCCCCGTTTCGGTTCCCGTGGCCGGCCAGCCCGCCCGCTTCCCGGTGCACCGCATCTATTGCGTGGGCCGCAACTACGAAGAGCACGCCAAGGAAATGGGTTTCACCGGCCGCGAGCCGCCCTTCTTCTTCATGAAGCCGGCCGACGCGCTGGTGGTGGTCGATGCGGGCCAGACCGGCACCATGGCCTACCCCTCGCTCACCAAGAACCTGCACCACGAGATCGAACTGGTGGTGGCCATCGGCACCGGCGGCAAGAACATCCTGGCGGCCGACGCGCACAAGCACATCTACGGCTACGCCGTCGGCCTGGACATGACGCGCCGCGACCTGCAGAACGAAATGAAGAAGCAGGGCCGCCCCTGGGACATCGGCAAGAGCTTCGAGCAGAGCGCGCCCATCGGCCCGATCGTGCCGGTGGCGCAGGCCGGCGACGCCGAGAAGGCCGAGATCTCGGTGCAGGTGAACGGCACCGACCGCCAGCGCAGCAACGTGAGCAAGCTGATCTGGAACGTGGCCGAGACCATCGAGCACCTGTCGGCCGCCTGGGAACTGCAGCCCGGCGACCTGATCTTCACGGGCACGCCGGAAGGCGTGGCCGCGGTGGTGGCCGGCGACACGCTCGTGGGCGAAGTCGCGGGCCTGCCCCAACTGACCGTCAAGGTCGTCTGAAGACGGCGGCCGGCTTCATGCTTTTGCGCGTTCCCATCAAGCACTGCAAGAACTGCGGCACCGCGGTGGTCTACCGCGTGCCGGACGACGGCGACACCAAGCAGCGCGCCGTCTGCCCGGCCTGCCACACCATCCACTACGAGAACCCGCTGAACGTGGTGGGCACGATCCCGGTCCTGGGCGACAAGGTGTTGCTGTGCAAGCGCAACATCGAGCCGCGCTGGGGCAAGTGGACGCTGCCCGCCGGCTTCATGGAACTCGAGGAAACCACCGCCCAGGGCGCGGCCCGCGAGACCGACGAGGAGGCCGGCGCCAACTACGTGATGGAGGGGCTGTTTTCCGTCATCAGCGTGGTGCGCGTGGGCCAGGTGCACCTGTTCTACCGCGCCCGGCTGCTGGACGACAAGTTCGACCCCGGCCACGAGACCATCGAGGCGAAGCTCTTCACCGAGGAAGAAATTCCCTGGGACGAGATCGCCTTTCGCACGGTGCGCGAGACGCTCGAGCACTACTTCGAAGACCGGCGCCGCGGCAGTTTCGACCGCGTGCACACGATCGACATCGTTTGAACACGCACCTGCGCATGACACTTCGCCCCGCCCTCCACACCGCCCTTCTTCATACCGCACTCGGCCTCGGGCTCGCGATGGCCGCCTCGGCGCACGCGGAAGTCGTGGGCGACGTCGACACCGCCTTCAAGCTCATCGGCCCCGACCACAAGATCGTGGTCGAGGCCTACGACGACCCCAAGGTGACGGGCGTGACCTGCTACGTGTCGCGCGCCAAGACCGGCGGCATCAAGGGCGCGGTGGGCCTGGCCGAAGACAAGGCCGAGGCCTCCATCGCCTGCCGCCAGGTCGGCCCGGTGACGGTCACGCAGCCGCTGCCCAAGCGCGAGGAGGTCTACAGCGAGCGGCTGTCGATTCTCTTCAAGCGCCTGCGCGTGGTGCGCATGGTGGACCCCAAGCGCAACACGCTGGTCTACCTGACCTACTCCGACCTGCTGATCGACGGCTCGCCCAAGAACAGCATCACCGCGGTGGCGATCGACCGCGGCACGCCGATTCCGCTCAAGTAACCCACAAGAACAGGGGCTCACCGGGCGCACCGGCGCCGATGGCCCCTGCACAGCCGGTTGCTCTTTCGTGGGGCACCGTCGCGGCAGTTTGCTAGCATCGCCCGCGTGCTCTCCTTCGGGAGCCGAGGCGAGCCAGATCGCCGGAACCCTCCGCAACGAATCCGTTCCAACACAGCGCCATGCATCTTCAGACTCTTGTTTTCCGTACCGCCGCCTTGGCGCTGGTTGCCGCGAGCCTCGCGGCCTGTACCACCACCGACCTCACGCCGCGCCCCGCGCCCGTGGTCACGCCGCCCGTGCAGAAGCCGGCCGCGCTGTTCGTGCGCCCCGCCACCGGCGCGACGCTGGCGCGCTTCGACGGCGTGCGCAACAAGGGCATCGACATCGCCGGCAACCTGGGCGATCCGATCGTGTCCTCGGCCGACGGCCGCGTGGTGTACGTGGGCGGCGAACTGCCGGCCTACGGCAACATGATCATCGTCAAGCACAACGAGACCTACCTCACCGCCTACGCGCACCTGCAGACCATCCTCGTGAAGGAGAACCAGGTGGTTCGCCAGGGCGAGAAGATCGGCGAGATGGGCAAGAGCAACACCGACCGCGTGAAGCTGCGCTTCGAGATCCGCAAGAACGGCAACGCCGTGAACCCCGAGCCCTATCTCAACGGCCTCTTGCAACAGTGACGCGGCAATGACGCTGCAGTGACGGGCAACGCCCCGCGCCCATGAAAAAAGCCCCTCGCGGGGCTTTTCTGCTTTCAGGGCAGGACCGCGTAGGTGTCTCGCAGCACCAGGGCGCGCCAGTTGGCGTCTCGCGTGCCGACGAACATGTTCTTGAAGAGCGGCGCGTTCGGCACCGAGAGGTTGAAGGTCTTCGACGCGGCACCCGCTGCCGACGGCGCCACGTCGGACTGGTCCTTTGCGCTGACGCTCGAGCTGACGAACAGGTTCAGGAAGAACTCCGCGGAGAAACCGGGGTTCAGGCCCGTCGCGCTGACGGCGAAGTCGCCCCCGCCCGCATAGGAAGCCAGGCTGGGCGTGGTCGTGAAGCTCGGGTAGGTGGCGGCCGTCGCCTCGGCCAGCGTCATCGGCCGGGCGTGGAAGCGGTGCTTGTAGATGATGTCGAAGGTGCTGAACTTGGCCACCGTGGTGCCGTCGCTTTCGTAGGCGGTGAAGGTGTACTCGGGCGTGGCGGGAATCGCGGCAATGTCCGCATCGCTCAGGTTGGCGCTCGGCAGGCCGTTGCAGTTCGAAGCCAGGTAGTAATAGTTGTTGCCCGGCGTGGCTTCCAGCGGCCAGAAGCCGCCGGTCGAGGGACGCAGGTGGCGCAGGCCGCCGGCCGGCAGCCCCGGGCCCGTGACCACGACCGACGCCACGTTGCTGCTGTTGCCCGTGTTCAGGTCTTCGATGTTGAACTCCAGCGCGGTGCTCACGCAGCCCGACGTCTTGTCCTTGCTCGCCTGGATCTGCGGGTTCAGGTCGAACACGCGGCCGTCGCCGCGCAGGCGCCACACGCCGTCGGTGCCCTTCACGATCTGCATGCCCTGGTTGTTGCTGAACGCCACGCCGTTCTTGTCGCGGTGCGTGAACTCGACGAAGGCGCGCGGGCTCGTGTTGTTCGCGTCGATGGTGTAGTTGATGCGGTTGATCACCACGTCCGCGAAGCTCGCGCCCACCAGGTTGGTGTCCGTCACCGCTTGGTTGGCGAACTGCGCGGCGGTGAGGTCGGAAGACCTGAAGCCATAGGTCCCGGTGACGGGGTTGCCGCTGTCGGTCATCAGCGGCAGCAGCTCGCCCGCCGCCGGCAGGCCGTTCGCGAACTTGCCTACGTAGTCGCTCAGCACCTTGCGGATCAGCGTGATGTCGTCCGCCGCCGTGCCCATGCCGGTGCCGCTCATCGGCGTGCTGCCGGCGTCCTGCGCGGCCTTCACGGCCAGGTCGTCGGTGATCTGCTGCTGCGTGACGATGTTGGTGATGGTGGCCACGTTGCTCACCGGGTCCACGCTCACGCGCAGCACGTCGAGCGCCTTGTCCAGCGCGCTGGACAGCGGCGTGAACGCCGTGCGCAGCAGGTCGATGCTGGAATCCACGCCCAGCGCCAGCAGCACCGGCAGCAGCTTGGCCTTCAGCGCGTCGGACTCGGCCTTGAGCTCGTCGGGCGTGAGCGAGGCGAACTCGCCGCCGTCGAAGTACTGCGCGGCCAGGCGCCCGGCGATGTTGGCCACCACCAGGTCGGTCAGCGGCGTGATGTTGATGGTGCCGTTGGCATCCGCGGCGGTGGCGGCCGAGTGGATCACCACGTGCTGGCCGCCCACCGTGCCTTCGGCGCGAAAGACGAAGGGCGCGGTCATGCCGGTCACGTCGATCTGGTAGGCGCCGCCTTCCAGCGGCACGGTCTTGGTCGTGCCCTTGGCGTCCTTGACGGTGACGGTACCCGACAGCGGCAAACCGGAGGCCGCGGTACCCGAAAACGTAACAGCCGTGGCCGCCTGCGGCTCGCTGACCGGCGGGTTGCTGCTGCCCGTGGCCGGGAACCCGGCGAACCCGCCACCACCGCCGCCCCCGCCCCCACCGCACGCGGCGAGCGAGACCAGCAGCGCCACGGCGCACGCTGACCGTGTCGTCTTGAAGAACGGGCCGGAGGTTGCCGGAGTCGCGAAGTCTGTTTTCATGGATGGCTCTGGAAGTTCTGGGGTATTGAGGGAGAAAACAAAAGAATCAACTCGTAACACGAGCGATGCGATTCTTCTGTGGGCTCCGTCCCCTCGCCATCCCCTGTTTTGAGGATGCGGGCCGCCGGCGCTTGCGGCTGCGCCTTTGCTAGAGCAGGCTCTCGGGCACCAGCGGTGCCAGCAGGTCGAGCCGCCAGCGGGCCCAGAAATCCGTCTCGGGCTCCTGGTGCAGGATGGTGTCGGCCGCGTCGCCCGAGGCCGGGCTGACCCATTCGATGGCCCCGGTGGGCCCCAGCTGCAGCTGGTAGGCCCCGTCCAGCCGGATGAAGCCGATCAGGCTGGTGAGCTGCTGCGCGATCTGCGGGCTGAAGATGAAGATGCCGATCTCGGTGTTGTGCAGCATCGAGCGCGGGTCGAAGTTCATCGAGCCGATGAACACCGTCTTGCGGTCGATCACCGCCGACTTGCCGTGCAGCCGCCCGCTGGCCGAGCCGTACATGCCGAAGCGCTTGGTCTGCTCCACCCGCTTGGGGCTCAGCTCGTACAGCTCCACGCCCAGGCGCAGCATCTCGGCGCGGTAGCGGCGGTAGCCGATGTGCACCAGCGACTCGTCGGTGGCCGCCAGCGAGTTGGTGACGATGCTGTAGGCCACGCCGTTGCCGCGCACGAGCTTGATGGTCTCCATGCCGCCGCGCCCCGGAATCAGGTAGGGCGTGGTCTGCATGATCTCGTTCTCGGCGCCGCGCAGGTAGCGGCGCACGTTGTAGAGCACGCTGTCGCGCGACTCGTCGGCGGGCAGGCCGCGCGCCTCCTCGCTGGGCGCCAGCGCCTTGGCCGGCGCGTCGGCATAGGCCTCGGCGCGCGCCCACACCAGCTTCAGCGCGCCGGCGTCCAGGTCCTTGGCCAGCGGGTTGTTGCCCAGCAGGTCGGTGGAGTCGGGCTCCTCCGGGTGCAGCTCCTCGGGGCCGGTGGTCAGCCGGTCGAAGCGCTCGCGCAGTTGCTGCGGCGTCTCGCCGGTGGCGGGCACCAGCGAGTCGATGGGGTACACGTACGGGCTGTTCCAGTACATGTCGAACAGCGAGGACAGCCGCGGCACCACCGCGCCGGCCACCAGCGTGTCGATGTCGATGAAGTTCGAGCCCCCGTCGCGCAGGAAGTACTCGTTGGCCATGTTGCGCCCGCCCATCACGCCGATGCTGTCGTCCACCACGTAGAGCTTGTTGTGCATGCGGCGGTGCACGCGGTCGAAGTCCAGGATCGACCAGGCCCAGCGCGTGCCGAAGCGGTCGCGCCCGGCAGGGAACGGATTGAACAGGCGCACCTCCACGTTCGGGTGCGAGGCGAAGCTGGTGAACAGCGGATCGGCGCCGGCCGTGTACAGGTCGTCCACCAGCAGCCGCACGCGCACGCCCCGGTCGGCCGCGTCGCGCAGCGCGCGCAACAGGTAGCGGCCGGTCTCGTCGTTCTGCACGAGGTAGTACTGCACGTCGATGGAGCGCTGCGCGCGCCGCGCGAGCTCGATGCGCGCGTGCAGCGAGAACTGCGGCATGGGCAGCAGGCGGAACCCGCTGAGCGGCTGGGCGCCCGCCTCGACGGGCGGGGCCGCCGCCTTCACGAGGCGCCCGAGCGTGGTGTCGGCGCCGTCCGCAATGACCGTGGACGGCGTGCGCTGCACGTTGCCGGGCAAGCCGGCGCACCCCGCCAGGAACAGGGCGGCCAGGCCGAGCAGCAGCCAGGCCAGGCAGCGGGCGAGCGGTCGGTCGGCAGCCCGGCTGCGGGAGTTCGGCATGGAGCGGAGGGTGGAGTGGCGCGGGAGCACACGTGGTCGTGCGTTCATGCGCGGATCTGAAAGCTCGCGGTTTCTACCACGAGCCCGCTGCGGCTGCTGCACCGCCGCAAGAGACTCAGTGCGTGCGCTCCGGCCCCCATTGCCGCACGAAATGGTCGGCCCGGCGCGTGGCCCGTTCCACCGCGGCGTCCCACGACAGCTGCTGGGTGATCACGAGGGCGCAACGCGGAATGCCGCGCAGGCTCAGCTCGCAGATGCCGGCATAGGTGCCGCTGGGCGTGCGCATGAGCTCGATCCAACCCGTCCAGCCTTCTGGAACGCTGAGAACGAGTCGGGTGCTGTCCATGATGGATACACCATACCCCTTTTGTTACGCGGTTCCAAGAATCTAAACCCTAAGCACTACTTATGGCCGGGTCAGGCGGTGACGCAACGGCCGGCCGACAGCGGCGGCAAGGACGAAAGAGGCGAAAGAGGCGAACGAGACGACAGGCGCGGCCGATGCGGCAGGTGCAGCAGCGCCTGGCGCAGCGTGGTGTCGACCCGCCGCAGCGACAGCCCGTGGCGCACCGCCACCTCGTGGCGGGACAGCTCGTGCACCCGCAGCGCCACGAAGATGTCCTGGTGCCGGTGCGGCAGCCCCTGCATGGCGCGCTCCACCGCCTTCAGGTCGGAGCGCGCCTCGGCGATCAGCTCGGGCCCGGGCGACTGGTCCGCCAGGTGCTCCAGCGTTTCCTGCGCGTCGCCCGCGTACTGCCAGGGCCGCTCGGCGCGCATCCGGTCCAGGGCCGCGTTGCAGGCCACGCGGTAGATGTAGGCCACCGGGCTGTGCACCGCGTCGGCGAGGCCGGTGCCGGCCAGCCGCAGCCAGGCATCGTGCAGGCTCTCGGTGGCCGCGTCGGCGCAGCCCAGGTGCCGCGCGAGCCGGCGGTGCAGCAGCACGTAGTTGGCCGCCAGCAGCGCCTGGAAATCCGGCGGCGGCGCGCGGTCGGTCCCTGCCTCCGCCTCGGTCTGCGAGCGGGGCACGCACATGAGCGTGGTCATGGCGCTGGCGGCCTAGCGTCCGCGCGGCAGGCCGCGGCGCTCGCTCTCGTTGAGCCGCGCGATCTGCGCGTCGGTCAGCGCGCCGTGGCCCACCACCTGGATGAAGCCCGACGGGTCGTAGCTGGCCTGCTCCGCCGGCTTGCGCCGCACCTCGCCGCCTTCCGTGGCACCGCTCGCGGGCTCGTTGCCGAAGCCCAGCACGCGCACGCTGAACACCGACGGCAGCGCCTGGCGCTGCGCCGAGCGCTCGCGCTGCAGCACGTCCTGGGCGGCGGTCGCGGCCTGCGCCGCGGCGGCGCTGGCGTTGGCCAGCGCACCCACGTTCACCGCCGCCACCACCGGCAGCCCGGTGCTCTTGCCCTGCACCGCGATGTTGTCGGCGTTCACCACCTGCAGCGCCGCCAGGTTCACGTTGCCCGACACCCGGATGCCCGCCTCGCCCGCGTCGATGGTGCCCAAGGGCGCGATCAGGTCGATGTCGCCGGCCGGCACTTCGGCAATCGGCGCCAGCGTCGCAATGCCCGCGCCCGTGCTCGGCACGTTCGACGACAAGGTCACGTTGCCCCACTGGTCGTACTCGCGCTTGGGCGGCGTGTAGACCACGGTGGTCTTGGAGCCCCGGCCGGCGTTGATGTCGCCCTCGGCCGACCAGCCCAGGATGCCGCCGCCGAAGGTGGTCATGATGCGGCTTTGCCCCAGCAGGATGCTGCCCAGCGCGTACATCGCGATGTCGCCCTTGCCCTGCGTGATGACCCCCGGCGTGATGCCGCCCTTGGCCACCGGCGCGTCGCCCTCGATGCCGAACACCTGCGCACCGCCCGGCGTCAGCATCTGGATGCCGCCACCGAACAGCGTGTTGACGCCGGCCGGGCCGTACATGGTGATGCCGCCGCGGTAGCTGAGCTTGCCGCCCGCGGCATCGGCCTCGGGGAACAACGCCGCGATGGCATTGCGCCCGCGCAGGTAGCTGCCGAAGCGCACGCCGTCGGCGTCGGTGTACTCGCGCCCGCCGGCCTTCAGCTCGGCGAAATACACCTGGCGCGCGAACACGCGCTGCTGCGCGGCCGGCAGCGCGTCGAAGAAGGCCTGCGCCTCGTCCGCCGTGCCGCCGAAGCCCAGGCCGTTGTCCTTGTCGGAAAGCCATGCGAGCAGCTCGGCCTCGTAGGTCTTCACCACCTTGCCGGGCTGGCCCGCCAGCGGCGTGCCGGTTTCCGCGCGGTTGGCCGCGCCGAGGTAGCGCGCCAGGAAGCCGGCGTAGTCCGCGCCCTGCGCACCGGCGCCCGCCGTCATCGCGATGCTCGCGCCGGGGCGCTTGTCGCCCGGCGTCACCGGCCCCAGGCTGGCGATGGCGGCACGGTCTTCCATCACGATGTTGCGGCCCGCGTTCACCTCCAGCGTGCCGGGGCCCGCCACGTAGAAGCTGCTGTAGAGAATGTCGCGCCCGGCCACCACGCGCGACACGTCCTGCGCATGCCCATGGACCGCCAGGTTGCCGCTGGAGGTGGCCGCGACGTCCTGGCTCACCGACATGGGCTGCCCGAGCACGGTGCCCGCGCTCACGATGTCGCGCCCGGCCATCACCCAGCTCGGCGCCGCTGCCTCGTACCAGGTGCGGCCGTCTTCGCGCGCCAGGATCTCGCCGCTGCGCAGGCCCACGACGTCGCCGGTCATTGCATAGAAACGCGACGGCGTGCGTGGCGCGTCGCCGGCCGTGCCCGCGTAGGTTTCGGGCGCGAACACGAACAGGCGCATCGGATCGGTGCGCGCCGTCATGCCCAGCCCTTCGGTGCCGAAGTTGCTGGTCACGCGCGTGTTGCCGTTGTCGCCGCCGAAGCCGGCAAAGGCCGGGTGCAGCGGGCCGGGCATGGCCGCCGGGTCCGCGCCCGACTGGTTGATGGCGTAGCTGCCCATGTAGAGCGAATCGCCCGCCAGCAGCTCCAGCTGGCCGCTGCGCGACGGCGCCAGCAGCAGCGACGTGCGCGACGCGGCGTCGTTGACACCGTTGCTCGCCGAGTTGGCCGCCGCGCCGCTGTAGATGCTGCCGCCCGCGGCCACCGCGCGCAGGATCGCCGGATAGACGAAGCGGTAGTCGGTGGCCGCCGCGTTGACGCTGGCGGTCAGCGACTGCTCGGTCGATTCGCTCATCTGCGTGCTCGGCGTCAGGCTGCCGCCGGCCGAGAACAGGTCGATGGCGGTGCGGTCGGTCCACAGCGAGAACCAGCTCAGGCCGCCACCGCCGTAGGAGGCGGAGGCCGTGCTGAAGGGCGAGCTGTTCTGCAGCTTCACGCGGCCCGGGTCGGCCGCCGCGCCCACCACCAGGTCGCCCAGCGTGTCGATGCGCATCGCCGAGTCGCCCGGAATCAGCACCAGCCCGCCGGTCGATTCGGCCCGGTTCGCGCTGAAGGGGTCGAAGGCGCGCGGGTCCTTCAGGTCGCGCCCGCCCAGGATCATGCCGCCGACCGACGCCGCGCTCAGCTGCGTGGCGCCGCGCAGGTTGACCAGCGCGCCCTGCAGGTCGTGGTTGGGCACGACGCTGCTGTTGGCGTTGCCGCGCGCCAGCTGCGAGCTGTTGACGCCGCCGCCGATGCGCATGTCGATGTCGCCGCCGCCGGTGAGCACGAGGCTGCCGTCGTCGGCCACGCGGCCGGTGCTGCCGACCGCCACCACCAGGCCCTGGCTGCGCGCCGTGCCCTTGCGCTCGAGCATGCCGGCATTGCCGCCGGCCTGCACCTGCACATTGCCGCCGCCGAGCGTGCCGAAGCCGGTGAAGCCCACCAGCGACGGCTTCACGTCCGTGCCGAAGATGCCTGCCGGGTCCCGCGCGTAGCTGCCGAAGTTGATCCACCACGCCGTGGGCATGGCCGCGCTGCCGTCGCCCTGGCGCCAGAGCCAGTTGCCCACGCCCACGCTGGCCTTCTGCACCTCGTCCTGCGAGGGCGCGGTCAGCATGTCGCTCGTGAGGTTGCCGCCCGCGCGCACCGTGAGGTTGCCGCCGGCCTCGGGGAACCAGGCCTGGTAGACGCGGCCACCCGCGGCATCACCGGCCACCAGCGATTCGTAGGCCGCGCCGCCCACGCCCAGCACGCTGTTCGCGCCCGTGGCGTTGCCGCGCGCCTGGTTGAAGCGGGCGTCGACGCCCGCGGACTGCGTGCCGGCGGTGTAGATGCCGTACAGCGAACGCACGTCGATGTCGCCCGAGGCGATCAGGTCGAGGTCGCCGGTGCCGGTGCGCACCACGCTCAGGCCCTGGCCGTGCACGGCGAGCACATCCTTGGCCGGACCGGTCGACACGCAAAGGCCTTCGAAGAGCTCGCACAGCGACAGGTACTCGTCGGGAACCGGTGTTCCCGGGGGCTCGCCGAAGATGTTGTCCGGTCCCCAGACCACCGCGGCGCCCTTGGCGACCACGGCGCCGTAGTGGGTGTCGGCCACGCGCAGGCTGCCGGTGCGGGGCATCGCGATGCGGGTGTCGGCGGCGTCCGTGTCGGCGCCGGCCACCAGCCGCATCGACCACGACTCGCTGCCCGCGGCCAGCATCGGTGCCAGCGCCCAGTTGCGCCCGCGCGTGCCGTCGCCGGCCGGGCGCAGTTCGATGAAGCCGACGCCCTCGTCCAGCACCACCTTGGTGGTCGACGGAATCAGCGCGCCGCGCCGCAGGTCCAGCGGGCCGCGCAGCAGCACGGTGTTGCGAACGAAGTCGTTCTCGTAGGCCACCGGCAGCGGCACGCCCTTGGGCCACAGCATGGCGCGCAGCGCGGTGCCCGCGGGCAGCGGCGTGCCGGCGCCCAGTTGCGTACCCGCGTCCAGCGTGACGGCCTCTTTCAGCAAGGTGCCGCGCGCATGCAGCAGGGTGCCCGACGCGTCGCGCACGTCGGCGGCCAGCACGGTGCCCGCGGCCAGGGTGAGCGGCTGCGCCAGTGTCGCGGCGCCCGGCAGGCGCACGGCCGCGCCCAGCGTGAGTTCCTGGATCGGCAGGTCGTAGTTCAGCGTGCTGCCCGACGGGAACGCCGTGCCCTCGGCCAGGTGAACGCCGCCGATCGGCAGCACCAGGTCGCCGTTGTAGGGCTGCACGCCCGGCACCAGCGCCCAGCCGTTTTCGTCGGGCGTGACCGGCGGCGGCGCAAAGCCGTCGTTGATGCTGCCGTAGATCTCCATGTTGCCGGCGGCGCGCAGCACCAGGCTGCCCGCTTCGCCGGAGCCGTACACGCCGGTCTTCTGCGTGCGCGGGTTCAGGCTGGCATAGCGGTAGCCCGACAGGTCGAGGTCGCCCTGCACCACCAGGTCCTTGCCGGTCACGATTTCCACGCCGGGGCGCAGGTGCAGCGCGTCGGCATAGGTGGCGTTGTTCAGGCCGGCGAGCTTGCCGTGCAGCAGCGCGCCGTTGGCGAGCGCGGCGTCCATGAACAGCGTGCTCTGCGCGTGCTTGTGGTCCAGGTAGTTCTGCGTGACCTCGCGGTACGGGCGGCCGCTCACCGAGTCCAGCCCGTCCTTGATGACGGCCAGCGGGTCGCTGTCGTCGTAGCGCCAGACGGCGTTGAGCGCGATGGAGCGTGCGCCTTCGATGTTCAGGCTGCCGCTGGCGTCCACCTTGATGTCGCCGCTGGTCTCGCCGGTGCGCGCCGCGTTCAGTTCGAGCGTGCCGCGCTGCTGGCCGTCGTGCTGGCCGGGCTGCGTGCCTACCGCGGCGTCGGTGCCGTGGCGCAGGTCGATGCGCGCGCCGCTGGCCAGCGTCAGCATGCCGTCGCCGCCGCTGAGCTCGACGATGGCGCGGTTGGGCGCGTCGATGATCTGGCCGCGGCTGTCCACGCGCAGCACCGTGCCGTGCGCGTCGAGCACCGCGCCGCCACCGAGGGTCAGGCCGTTCCTGCCCGCGAGGCGGATGCTGCCCACGCGCTCGCCGCTGGCGTCGACGGTGCCCAGCACCGTGAGGCTGCCGTTGTCGAGCGACACGTTCACCTCGCCCGCCTTCAGGCCGTTGCCGATGGCAAGGTCGCCCTGCTTGAGCTGGAAGCTGCGGTTGCCGAACACCGCGCCGTCGTTCAGGCGCTGGTTGAGGCCCGCGAACTGGTCGCTCAGCGTGCCGCTGTCGCCCAGGCGCTGCGCGCGGATGTCCACGCTGCCCGCCTTGAACGGCACCAGCGTGCCGCCGGCGTCGTAGTGGCCGCTGCTGGCGCCGAGGATGCGGCCCTGCAGATCGACGACCCCAGCGGATGCACCCAGCGCCACGGCCTTGAGCGTGCCGGCCCGGTTCTCCTGCGCCGAGAGGTCGATGGTCGCGCCGGCCGCCTGGCGGATGCTGCCGGCCTGGCTTTCAAGGCTGACGTCGCCGCCCCAGCTGAACTTGTCGACGTCGTTGAAGGCCAGCTTGCGGCCGCTGACGTCGATGAGCGCGCCGTCGGCCAGCGTGATGTCGTCCTGCGCCGTCAGCGTGAGCTTGCCGCTGGGCAGCACGACCGCAGTGGCCAGCACGATGTTGCCGGCGTTGAACGCGAGTTCCGCGCCCAGCGCCTGGATGCCCTTGCCCACCGCGTCGCCGTACCGGTTGCCCTCGGGCGCGCCGATGCGCAGCGTGCCGCCGGCGGTGATGCGGTTGACCGCGCCGGCCTCGCCGGTGATCAGCGGTGTCGAGATTTCCAGGTTGCCGCCGCTGTAGGCGTAGCCCTTGCCGTCTTCGTAGGCGCCCTGGTTCTGGTAGACCGACAGGCTGCCCTTGCGGCTGCTGGTGAGGCGCTCGCTGGCGCCCAGCTTCACGGTGGAAAAGCCCAGCGCCAGGCGCGCGTCGTCGTCCTGCCCGTTGCTCACGGTGTGCGGCATGTCGCCGAGCTCGATGCGCTCGGCCTCGATGTTCAGCATGCCGCTGCCGGTGCCCGCACCACCGCCGGTGCCCTCGCCACCGCTCGCCACCGCGCCGGGCGCCTGCATGGCGCCGCTCCAGACCAGGTTGCGCGTGCGAATGGTCGCCACGTCGCCGGCGCCGCCCGCGCCGTAGATGGCCGGCGTGCCGAGCACCAGCGTGTCCAGCCGCGACTTGCCCGTGGCCGGGTCGATGGTGTCGAGCGTGACGCTGCCGTAGAAGTTGATGGCGTCGCGCGCCGTGAGCGTGAGCGACTCGAGCGCCGGCGCACCGGTGCTGGTGTCGCCGTTCAGCAGGCGCTGCAGCACGTCCTGGTTCAGCGTGAGGCCGCTGGCGAGCACGCCGCGCGACTGGGCATCGGCCAGCGACTGCGCCGAGCCGGCGTTCACCGCGCCCACCGCCAGCGCGAGATGGCGCGTGCCGTAGCGCGCCGCTTCGTTCAACTCGAACGCACCGTTGGTGGCTGCCGTGATGGTGCCTTCCGAATAGAAGGTGCTGTTCGCGCCGCACGACGCGCTGTTGCACACGCCCAGCCGGATGGAGCCCTTGCCCGCCGCGGCGGGTGCCAGCACGTCGAGCCGGCCGTTCGACACGGCCAGCACGTTCGACGTGTCGGGCTGGTAGACGAAGCCCGTGGACGCGTCGTAGACCGTCGCGCCCTGCCCCAGCGTGGAAATGCCGGCGCCGGCCTCGACCACCAGGTCGCGGCGGCCCGCCAGAAAGACCTCGGGGGCCTTCAGCAAGGCGCCCGAACGCAGCGTCACGTCGCTCACCACCTCGCTGAAGCCGACGTAGCGTCCCTGCTGGCCGTAGATCACGACGGGCCGCGCGCCGACCACCAGCCGGTCGGCGTGCAGGTCATCGAGCGTGTCCGCGCGCACCGAAGCGCCGTTGAAGCCCTCGGTGCGCGATTGCCCCGCGCCCAGCACTTCGATGAAGCTGCCCAGCACCACGGCCGTGCCGCCGCGCCCACCCTGGGCGGCCTGGAAGCGCGCGAGGCCGTCGAAATTCAACGACACCTCGCCGTGCCCGTTGCCCAGCACGAAGGCCAGCGTGCCGGCATCGGCCGCCAGCACCCCGCGCGGCACGCCCAGGCGCGCGGCGTCGGCGCGCACGAAGTCGGCATAGCCGGTCTCGTTGTACTGCGCGTAGGTGCGCAGCGTGTCGGCCGAGGTCACGATCACCTGCGTGGGCAGGCTGTCGCGCAGGCCGGTGCCGGCCACCGACAGTTGCCCGGTGCTGGCCCAGGAGCCGTTGCGCATCGCCAGCGCCTGCCCCGCGGGGCCCACGCTCTTGGCCACGCCGTTGAGTTCCACGCGGAAGGCGCCCGGCAGCAACGCGTAGGTCGACGGCATCAGCGTGTAGGTGCCCGCGGGCAGGCCGGGCACACCGGCGCCGATGGTGATCTGGCGGCCCACGCCCGCCTGCGAAGCCCCCGCCGGACCGCCGGCCGGCGCGGCCAGCGGCTGCACGCCGGGCACGATGGCGTACACCGGGTTGGTGGACAGCGAGGGCAGCGACGACAGCGAGAAACGGCCGTCCGCGCCGATCTGCATCAGCGGATGGAAGCGCGCGTCGGTCGAGCCGCCGCGGCCCGCGACGAAGCCCGCGCCGGTGAGCTCGCCGCCGCCCGACAGGTCGAGCAGCGCGCCGGCCTGCACGTCCACGTGGTCGGCGCCCAGGCGGATGCCCGCGCCGCCGCCGTCGCCCACGGGCCGCAGGGAGCGCCCGTCGTACCGGTAGTCGATGCCATCGGTCGTGCCGCCGTAGGGCATGACCAGCCCGGCGCCGCTGACCGAGGTGATGCTGCCCGGCAGCAGCGCCACGCGCAGCGCGCCCTGCTCGACATCGGTGCCCAGGCGGATGTTGCCCAGCGGCGCGCGCAGCACGCCGCCCTGCTCGATCACGGCGGCGCTGAATTCGAGCGTGCCGAAGGCCGAGGACGGAACGGCCGCCGGCGCGTCGCCGCGGCGCTCGATGCGCAGCGGGCTGTCGGGGTCGAACACGGTGCGCAGCGCCACCGGGTCCATGCGGTAGCCCGCGTACACCATCGCGCTGGCGCCGGTCTCGGGGTAGAGCTGCGCCGCGGCCAACGTGAGGCCGCCGTGCGTCCACAGCCGCGAGCGCGTGTCGTTGTCGTTGGCCAGCAGGAAGCGGATGTCGCCCTCGCTCGCCAGCTCGACCTTCTCGAAGCCGCGCCGCTCCACGTGCACCGGCGTGAATTCGCTCTGCATCGCATAGCGGCCCTCGGTGCCGAAGGACAGGCTGTTGCCCAGGTCGAGCAACTGGCCGGCCTGCACCGAGAACACGGCCTGCGAGTCCAGCGGGGTCATGCCGTGCATCATGCGCGGGCGCAGGATGCCGGTGGTCGCGTAGTACGCCCCCGTGCCCGACAGCTTGACGTAGGGCGCGGCGAGCTGCACACGCGCTGTTGCGCTCGACGACTCCGCCAGCGACAGCGAGCTGGAGAACAGCGTGAGGCTCTGGCCCATGCGCAGCGACACGTCGCCGTCGAACGAGAGCTGGCCGTTGGCCAGCAGCGTGAGGTTGTCGAAGCCGCCGGCACTCAGCCGGTCGGCCGAGAGCGTGGCCTTGCCGTAGCGCAGCGCCGCATCGGCCTGGCCGGGGGCGACGCCGTCGCTCAGCGCCGATGCCTGCGATGTCGACTGCGACACCACCAGCTCGCGCGGCACGATGGCCTCCTGCTGCGCGCGGCCGAGGCCGGCGGCGCGGTACAGCGGCGATTCGAGCGCGATGTCCAGCGAGCCCCCTGCCGCGCCGCCGCCGCCGGCCGCCGCGCGCAGCGAACCGTCGATGTGCAGGCCGAGGTACGAGCTCAGCGAAATGCGCCCGCCGTCGGTGGCGATGTTCGTGCGGCCCAGGCCCGGCACGTCCAGCGCCGCCTGCGCGCCCGAGGCGTCGATCTTCGCGCCGGGGCGCACGACCAGGAAGGCGTCGGCCGAAGTGGCCGTGGCCCCGTCGTGGTCGATCGCGCCGCCCAGCACGATGCGGCCGCCCGCGTCCACGAGGCCGTAGGTGCGCCCGTGCACGTCGGTGGCCGTGTGCGCGCGGCCCGACACGTCGAGCACGGCGTTGTCGCCGATCCAGATCGAGCGCGTGTGCACCTTGCCGTCGGCGTCGGGGGTGACCTCGGCCACGTCGACGAAGCCGTACTGCTGCTGGCGCACGTCGATGCTGCCGCCGTGCGCGTTGAGCGTGCCGTCGACGGTGATCTGGCCGGCCCCGCGCAGCGCGATGGCCTGCCCCGGATCGACCTCGATGCGCGCCCCGCGCCCGATGACCAGCGTGCTGGCTGCCGGGTCGATCTCGGTGAGCAGGCTGCGCCAGGCCTGCAGGCTCAGGCTCGCGCCCTTGCGCTGCTGCAGCACGGCGTTCACCGGGTCTTCCTGGTAGAGCGGCGGGGTCCACAGCTCGAGCGCCCGCGCCGGGGCGCTGCCGCTGGCCACGCGGCGCGCGTCGTCCCTGAAGCGGTACACCGGCATGGTCACGTCGACCTGCGTGCCCTCGGCCACGGCGAGGCCTTCGCTGCCGGTGATCTCGTAGGCGGAGAAGCCCTTGTCGAAGAAGTTGCCGCCCAGCACCAGCGTGCCGGCCGCAGCCGCGTCAGCGGCTTCGGCGCCCGCCGGCTGGTCGGAGACCAGCACCTTGCCGGCCTGCACCGCCAGCGTGCCGCCGCCCGCGACGCCGTGGCCGCGCAGCTGCGCGCCGGGGTCGAGCCGAATGACGCCCGCGGGCGTGGTGGCTGCCAGCGTCACGCTGCCGCCCTTGCCGCCTTGCGTCTTGCCGCCCATGCGCATGACCGCGCCCGACGACACATCGACGGCGCTGCCGCTGTGCAGCGCCACCTCGCCGGTGACGCGGATCGACACGCTGCCGCCGTTGGCATACGCCAGGCCCGGCGCGGCCGGGTCGAGCTCCAGGTTGCTCCACAGGCCGCTCGCGTCCAGCGTCGCGCCTTCGGCCAGCGTCACATGGCCCACGGGCTTTTCGGAATTCACGAAGGTGTCGAGCCACCCGCCGGGGCCCGGCTGCGCGAGCACGTTGCCCAGCGCGATGCTGCCGCCGTGGGCGCTCAGGTTGGCCTTCACCGCGACGTCGTTGCCGTACAGCGTGACGTTGCCGCCCGCGGCCACCTGCAGGTCGGCGTTGAGTTCGATCCGCCCGGTGGCGGCGATGCGCACGGCGCCCAGCGCCAGGCTGTTGAGCTGCGCCGTGTCGAGCACCAGCCGGTCCTTGCGCTCGGCGGGCAGCGCGGTGTCGAGGTCGAGTCCCGCCGCGATGCGCTCGCCGGCCTCGGTGATCTCCTTGAGTTCCACCTGGTCGACCGTGGCGCTCAGCAGGTGGTCGAGCCCGCCCGTGCGCCGGTCGAACATCGGCACGTGCGCGCCGACGATGAGCTGGCCGCGTTGCGACGCCGCGTTGTGCGACTGGTCGTAGCCGTCCAGCCCCGCCTGGTGCGCCTGCGTCTGCCGCGTGCCCTGGAAGGCTTCGGCCGTGATGCCGCCTTCGAGCACCGCGGTGTGCGTGGCGATGACCAGCTCGCCCGCGTCGCGCCCGACGGTGTAGCCGTCTTCCAGCCGCTTCTGCGGGCCGATGAGCGGGTTGTAGAAGTACCCCGTGGACTTGTCGCCCCAGCGCTTGTGCGCGTCCTCGAAGCCGCGGTAGAGCCCGTCGTAGCGCTGGTCGCCCGGTGCCTTGGAAACCTCGTACAGCCGCCCGTCCGCGCCCTTGAGCCAGGTCTGGCGGATGAAGCCGGTCTGCACGTTCAGCGTGCCGCCCGACAGGTTGATGTTCGAGCCCGCCTGCGTGACCACGTCCTGCCCGCCGAAGCTCACGGTGCCGCCCTGCGCCATCCATTCGCCGGCGGTGTGGCCCTCGGTACCCAGGTAGCCGCCCACCTCCAGCAGGCCGCCGGCCGTGTACCAGCGGTCGCTGGCATAGCCGTTGGTGCCCTTGGGCACGAAGACCAGGCTGCGCCGGTCGATCCACACGTCGTTGTTGTTCAGGGCCTTGCCGTCGCGGTTGAGCGGCGCGTCGCGCTGCTCGTTGCCCTGGACGTTGACCTTGACGTTGTTGCTCTCCATGGCCAGGTTCACGCCCACGGCCCCCGAGACGTCGATCTGCGCGCGGTCGCGCACCAGCGTGCGCCGGGCCGCGGTGACCGCGATCTGCCCGCCCGTGGCCAGCGTCAGCGAGTCGCCCTGGAAGTCGACCGTGCCGCCGCTCGCGATCTCGATGCGCGACTGGTCGCGGCGGTCGGCCACCGCCACGACGTCCTGGTTGCCGGCGGCCAGCGCGGGCCCGCGCAGGCCGTCGCGCTGGCTGTCCAGCGCGGTGGTCTTGCCGTCGTCCTCGATCGCCACCGCGGTGGTCGCGCCCTGGCCGAGCGTGACCTTGCCCTGCGCCCCGAGGGCGCCCAGATGCACAGTGCCGCGGTTGTTGACCGTGGAGGTGGCGAGCACCACGCCGGCTTGCTGCACGTCGCGCCCGGCCATCGTCACGTCGCCTTCGCGCGCGACGATCAGCCCGGTGTTCACGGCCTTGCCCGCCAGGCTGTCGGTGTTGAACTGCGGCGTGACCTCGTTGCCGCGCGTGGTGGAGGCCTGGTTGCCGCCGGTGCCGGCTCCCTTCTTGATGACGAAGCTGTCGCCCGCCGCGAGCGCCGCCTGGCCCCGGGGCGTGGCGATGTCGCCGGCGTTGTGCACTTCCTGGCCGACCAGCAGCACATAGCCGCCGCCGTCGGTGGAGACTGCCGGCGCGCGCGTGGCGATCCGCGCGCCCGCCTGCACCTCGACCTTGCCCTGCGCATCGGTGAAGCTGGGCGCGGTGCCCGCGCTGTAGATGCCGCTGGCGTTGAACTGCGCGTCGGAGATGTGCGCCGCGGCGGCCACCAGGTTGCGCGTGTCGACCTGGCTGGTGCCGCTGAACACCACGCCGTTGCGGTTGGCCACGAGCACCGTGCCGTCGGCCTTGATCTGCCCGCGGATCTGCGAAGGCCGCGCCTGGGGGTCGTTCACGCGGTTGAGCACGGCCCAGTCCGCCTGCTGCCTGAAATCGACCGTCGTGTTCTTGCCGACGTTGAAGCTCTCCCAGTTCAGGATGGCCTTGTCGCCCGTCTGCTGCACGGTGACGACGGTGCGGCCGTCGACGTTCTTCTGCGAATCGCGGTCGAGCGGGCGCGCATTGAGCCAACCCGCGGTGAGCGAGTTGCTGTCGACCTTCAGGCCGCCTTCGGCGAGGCCGTCGGGCACCGAGGAGGGATCGTTCTGTGCCGCCGCGCGCGCCGCGGCCTGCGCCGCCTGCTGCGCCGCAATACCGCGCGCCGCCAGGTTCAGGTTGCCGATCGACTGCTGCAGCTGCTCGTTGGCGCGCTGCTGCTGGCCCGCCGTGCTCGTGAGGCTGGACGCGGGCATGCCGTTGGGCAGCAGGCCGGTGGCCGTGGCGGTGGCCTGCGCCGCGCCCTTGGCGTTGAACCACGCGGGGCTGAAGGCGCGCTGCGCGTGGGCCGGCGTGGCCAGCGTCGCGGCGGTGCCGGCGGCCAGCGCCAGGGCCACGGCCTGCGCCAGCGGCGAAATATGGAAGCTCCTCGCTTGCACCGCGGCCTGCTTGCGGCTGCGGTGTCCCTCGTGTGTGTTCATCTGGCGCCCGGTAAAGAGTGGAATGCACCGGCACGGAACGAATTCGTGCCTCTTACTGGACAGACCGGGCCACGCAAACAAAACCGCTAACTTTTTCAGGAATCCTGACCGGGCACGGGGGCCAATCAAGCTGTCACAAACATCAGCTAAGCACCAGCACGCCGCCCGGCAGCGCGCGCGCATCGAGGTCGTACGAACGCTGGATCTGCACCAGCACCGTATCGAGCGCGGCAATGGCAAAGCGCCCGCTCACCGCGCGGTCGGCCAGCCCGCGCGCCAGCAGCACCACGCGGCCCGGCCGGTAGCGGTTGATTTCCGCGACCACGCGCGACAGCGGCGTCTGGCGGAACACCAGCACGCCGGTGCGCCAGGCCGAGGCATCGGCCGGCGCCACGTCGGCCGCGCCGCCGATCGATGCCGCGTCGTACACCACCTGCTGGTGGGCCTGCAGCACGCGCGACCCCATGGCATGCGCGACGCTCAGCTTGCCTTCGATGCAGGTGACGCAGGCGCTGCCGTCGAGGTAGCGCACTTCGAAGCGGCCGGCCTGCGCGTCGATGCGGCCGGCGCCCGCCACCACGTGGAAAGGCGCGCCCGCCGGACCTGGCGTGACACCTGACGTGGTGCCCGGCGTGGTACCCGGCGCGCCACCGGCCACGGCGGAAAGGTCCACCGCCGCCTCGCCCGCGATCAGGTCAATGCCCACCGTGCGGCCGTCGCGCGTCTGGCGCTGCACGCTGGTCTGCGTGTTGAGCACCAGGTCGACGCCGTCGGCCAGCACCACGGCGCGCTGCTCGCCGGTGGCGGTGCGGAAGTCGGCGTTCCATTCGCTCACCGACGGCCACAGCCCCAGCGGCGGATAGACCGCCGCGGCCACCCCCGCCACGCCGGCCGCGCTCATGGCCGCGCCCAGGAAGGCGCGGCGCGGCAGCACGGGCCGGGGTGCCGCCGGCCGGTGCGCGGCCCGCAACTGCGGCTGCTGCGCCAGCATCTGGCCGATGGCCGGGTCCAGCGCCTTCCAGAGCCGCCGGGCTTCGGTGAACGCCTGCGCGTTCGCGTCGCTCGCCTGCTGCCAGCGGCGAAAGCCTTCGAGGTCGCGCTGCGTGGCCGCGCCGGAGGTGAGCCGGCGCAGCCAGGCCTGCGCTTCGCGCTGGTGCTGGGTCTGCGGCCCAGTCTGGCCTTGGCCTTGGCCTGCCGGGTCTGGCTCGACGTGGAGGTTCATATCCATCAGACGGTTCTGGGCGCGGCGAACCGCATCTTATTTTTCATGCGGCCCCGGCGACGCAAGCGGCCGGCCCATGCGGGCCGCGCAGAAATCATGGGCGTCCTTGAGCTCCTTTTCAACCGTGCGCAGCGAAATGCCCAGCCGCGCCGCCACCTCGCGCTGCGGCAGGTGCTCCCAGCGCACCATCACCAGCACCTGCCGGCGGCGCGGCGGCATGCGCGCGATGAGCGCGGCCAGCGCGGCCATCTCGGAGCGGTCTTCCGCGATCTGCGCGGGGCCCGGCGCGGGGTCGGGCGCCTCCTCGAGCAGCGCGTCGATCTCCTCGCTGGTGGCCAGCCGGCCGTGCCGGCCGAGCTGGTCGTAGGCCAGGTTGACCGCCACGCGCAGCAGGTAGGAAGCCGGGTCGCGCACGCCGTCGATGTCGTCGCGGCTTTCCAGGCGCAGCCAGGTGTCCTGCAGCGCGTCGCCGGCCTGCTCGGCGTTGCCGAGCCGCCGCGCGAGCCGCTGCTTGAGCTCGTCGTAGCGCGAGACCAGGAAGTTGCGCAGCGCCGGCAGCGCGTTCTCGGGCATCGGTCAGCGGCGCCCGGGGCATTCGAGCCCCGGCGTCTGCGAGCGCGGCAGGATCAGCATCGTCAGCGGCTGCGCCATGTCGGGCGGCGGCGGGCCGTCGATGCGCACCTGGCGCAGCGTGTCGAGGATGGCGCCGTCGCGCGCACGGTCGCCGCTGGTGCCCAGGAGAAAGGCGTGGGCGATGCGCCCGGTGCCGTCGACCACGAAGCGCATCGCGGCGCGGTAACCGCCGGGCGCGGTGCGCGGGTTGCCGCAGAAGGCCTCCCAGATGCGGGTCTGCACCAGGCCGTCATAACCGCCATGGCCGCCTTGGCCGCGGGAAGCGGATGTGGATGCGGCGTCGGCTTGCGCTTCAGCCGCGAGCGGCCCCGCACCGGCGGACGCGGACGGCGCCGCCTTCAGCACGAAGGCCGCGGTGGCGCCGGTGCCCGCGTAGTCGGCAACCAGGCCCGTGCCCTGCAGCAAGGTGTTCAGCGCCGCGGCCGGCGTGGCCGTGGCCTGCACGGCCGTCGACTCGCGCCCCGCCACCAGCCCCGCGTCGAAGAACACCGGCAGGCCGGTGCGCAGGCCGTACTGCTCCAGCGCGGCGGTCAGCGGCTGGCGCGCGATGTCGAAGCGAGTGGCCTCGGCCTGCGCGCGCACGGTGGCGCCGGCCAGCGTCATGCACGCGGCGAGCGCGAGGCTTGCAGGAAGAGAGAAAAAAGAGGGTTCATGCCGCATGAGATCGATACGCCCGGCGAAGGCCGCCGCCCGGGGGGCATGTCGAGCCGCATGCTAGGGACGCTTCGTGACGCTCGAATGACGCGGCACGGTGGCGCGGCCGCGCCGGGTCAGCACCGCGGCATGCCCGGGCGCGCGCAGATCGGCACGAAGATGCGCGTGGTGCCGCGCTGCACCAGCAGCGCGGCCGCACCGTCGGCCACGTCCAGCCCCTGCACCAGCGCCTCCGCGGTGTCGATGGGTTGGCCGTTGAGCGCCAGGATCAGGTCGCCCGGCTGCACGCCCGCGCGCGAGGCCGCCGCGTTCACGCGCTGCACCAGCAGCCCGCCGTCCACGCGCAGGAACTGCCGCTCGGCCGGTGCCAGCGGCCTCACGGCGAAGCCCAGGCGCGAAGGTGGCGAAGCCGCTGGCGCCGTGCCGGCGGCCGCGGGCAGGCGCGGTGTGTCGAAGCCCTCCACGCGCACCTCGAGCAGTTGCTCGGTGCGCTCGCGCCACACCCGCAGGCGAATCGCATCGCCCGGCTTCTGCTCGGCGATGAAGCCCAGTGCATCGGCCGCCTGCACCACGTCGCGGCCCTGCACCGACAGGATCACGTCGCCCGGCTTCAGCCCGCCGTTGTCGGCCGCGCCGCGCGGCTCCACGTAGTTGACCAGCGCGCCGGCCGGGCGCGGCAGGCGGAAGGTGTCGGCCAGCGCCTGCCCCACCTCCTGCACCGACACGCCGATGCGCCCGCGCGTGACGGTGCCGGTGGCCAGCAGCTGGTCCTTGATGCGCATGGCCGCGTCGATGGGAATGGCGAACGACAGCCCCTGGTAGCCGCCGCTGCGGCTGTAGATGCGCGAGTTGATGCCGATCACCTCGCCGCGCAGGTTGAACAGCGGGCCGCCCGAGTTGCCGGGGTTGATGGGCACGTCGGTCTGCAGGAACTGCATGTACTCCGCGCCCGGCAGCAGCCGCCCCTTGGCGCTCACGATGCCGGCCGTGACCGAGTTGCCGAAGCCGTAGGGCGAGCCGATGGCCACCACCCCGTCGCCGGGCTCCACGCCCGACGGCTCGCCGATGCGCACCGTGGGCAGGCCGCCCGCGTCGATCTTGAGCAACGCCACGTCGGCCACCGCGTCGAGCCCCACCAGCCGCGCCTTGAACTCGCGCCGGTCGGGCAGCTTGACGTTGATCTGCGTGCCGCGCGCCACCACGTGCGCGTTGGTCAGGATGAGCCCGTCCGCGCTCACGATGAAGCCCGTGCCCAGGCTGCTTTCGTCGGCCGGCGCGGGCTGGGGCTGCACGCCCGCGCCCGGCGCCAGGAAGAGCCAGCGGTCGCTGAAGCGCCGCGCCGGCGCCGACGGCCGCTCCACGCCGATGTGCACCACGGCGGGCCCGTAGTCCTTCACCAGTTGCGACAGGCCCGAAGCCGGCCAGGGCATGGCCGCGTGCAGCGGCGAGCCGGTTGCGAGGCAGGCCAGCGCGAGCGCGAGCGCACCCCTGGCCGCCGCCCTGCGGGCGCGCGAGACTCTCATCGCTCAGCTGTTGGTGACGAAGCTCAGCGTGAGCTGCAGCACCATCGGCTGGCGCATGTCGCGCGGCGGCGGCTCGGCCAGCGGCTGCGCGGTGAGCAGCGCGCGCAGGTCGGTGTCGGCCTGTGCGTCGCCCAGCGAGTCGAAGGCCACGCGATCGATCTTGCCGTTGGGCGCCACCCACACGCGCACCACCACCGGCGCGGGCGGAATGGGCTGCCCCTCTTTCAGCATGCGCGCCTGCATCCACGCATGCAGGCGCACCACCGTGTCGCTGGCCGGGTCGCTGAGCGACGACTGCAGCTGGTTGCCCGCGAGGTTGGCGTAGCTGACCCAGTGCTGCGGCACCTGCTGCTGCGTCTGCGCCATGGTGGCCATGGGGACGGCGGCGCCGGCAAGGCCCAGGCCGAGCCAGCCCAGCGCCAGGCGCAGGCGGCCCCAGCGGGGCGCGGTTTTCGAGGAAGCGTTCATGGGTCTTTCTGGAATGAAGCTCAGCCGCACAGCACACCGACCGACAGGGTCGATGCCCGCGCGGCCGGCGATTGCGTGGGGCTCAGCTGGGGACTGGCACTCTCGGTGAAGGCGATGTCGTGCGCGCGAAGAAACTGCCGCAGCTGCGAAGCCGGCACCGCGCGCACCTGCGTGGCGCCCGTCACCGCGGCGCTGGAAGACGCGCGGCTGAGCACCATGCCGCCCGCGTGCGGCGCGGCGGGCACGCGCTCCACCACCACGCCGAGCAGCAGGCCGTCGGCGCCCAGCACGGCGCTGCCGCTGGCGCCGGGCTTCACGCCCGAGAGCAGTTGCAGGCCGTCCACGCCCGGCACGGTCATCGCGTTGCTCAGCAGCGCGGCGCGGTCGGGCAGGCGCTGCAGCACGGCGTAGGCCTCGGCGAACACGCCCACGCTGTGGCCGGACGCCGCGTCGCTGAGCGCGAGCGTGGCGCTCAGGTACGGCGTGAGCGTGGTGCGCAGCACCGCCAGGTCGAGCTCCGGGCTGGCGGCAATCACCGCGGCCTGCGCCACCTGCGCGCCCTTGACGGCGAACAGCGTGCGGCAGCCGGTCACCGCGTGCCGCGCGGTCAGCACGTCGCCCGCGGCGTTCAGGAAGACGCCGCTGGCGTTGGTGTCGGGCAAGGCGGTGTCGGCCCGGGCGACGGTGAAAGCGGCACTGAAAGCGGTAGCCAGGGCGGCAACCAGGGCCAGGCACAGCCCGGCCAACGCCGGCCGGCGGAGGCGAGAGAACAAGGTGGCGGGGGGCATGGAGGCGGACGGTCGCGTGGGGTCTCCTGACAAGACGGAAGCCGGCACGCCGGACTGCGCTTTGTCACGAAAACTTCATAAAAAACCGCGCACGGGCCCGGGTACGGGAGGCTGGTGACAATGTCCCGCATGACGCTTGCCCTGTTCGACGACCCGCCCCGCGAGGCGCGCGAGCCGCTCGGTCCCGGTGCCTTCGTGCTGCCGGGCTTCGCCCTGCCCTTCGTCGATGCGCTGCTGCCGGCCATCGACGCGCTGACGGCGCGCGCGCCGTTTCGCCACCTCGTCACGCCCGGGGGCTTCACCATGTCCGTGGCGCTCACCAACTGCGGCGCGCTGGGCTGGACCAGCGACCGGCGCGGCTACCGCTACAGCGCCACCGACCCCGACAGCGGCCTGCCCTGGCCGCCCATGCCCGGGACTTTCGCGCGGCTGGCGCGTGAGGCCGCCGCCGCGGCCGGCTTCGACGGCTTCGTGCCCGACGCCTGCCTGGTCAACCGCTACGCGCCCGGCGCGCGGCTGTCGCTGCACCAGGACAAGGACGAGCACGACTACGGCGCGCCCATCGTCTCGGTGTCGCTCGGCATGCCGGCGCTGTTCCTGTTCGGCGGGCTGGCGCGCACCGACAAGGCCGTGCGCGTGCCGCTCGCGCACGGCGATGTGGTGGTGTGGGGCGGCGAAGACCGGCTGCGCTACCACGGCGTGCTGCCGCTGAAAGAAGAGCCGCACCCGCTGCTGGGCGCGCTTCGCATCAACCTCACATTCCGGAAAGCGGCCTGACACGCATGCAGACCCCCGACAAGCAACTCGACCCCGGCAACGCCATCCGCCAGCTCTACGTGGCGCTCTGGCACTTCGCCGAAGGCGCGCGCGGCCAGCTGCTGGGCGCCACCGCGCTGCTGGCCTCGTCGCAGCTCATCCGCCTCACGCTGCCCTACCTTGCCGGGCAGGCCATCAACTCGCTGCAGCGCGGCAACCTGGGTGGCGCCGGCCGCTGGATCGCGACGCTGGCCGGCGTGTGCGTGGGCGCGTGGGTGCTGCACGGCCCCGGCCGCATCCTGGAGCGCAACGTCGGCATGAAGGTGCGCGAGCGGCTGGCCGACGAGCTCTACGCGCGCATCGCCTGCGCGCCGCTGGCCTGGCACGACGGCCACCACTCGGGCGAGCTGCAGCACCGCGTGCACCAGGCCAGTCGGGCGCTGTCGGACTTCGCGCAGAACCAGTTCATCTGGCTCACCAACGCCGTCAACTTCGTCGGGCCGCTGGTGGCGCTGGCGCTGCTGTCGCGCACCAGCGGCGTGACGGCGCTGGCGGGCTACGTGCTGATCGGGCTGGTGATCGTGCGCATCGACCGCGCGCTGATGAAGCTGGCGCGCGCCGAGAACGACGCCGACCGCCGCTACGTGGCCGCGCTGCTCGACTTCCTGGGCAACGCCTCGACCGTGATCGGCCTGCGCCTGCAGGGCGCGTCGCGGCTGCTGCTGCGCCGGCGCATGGCGGCCATCTCGCTGCCGCTGAAGCGCACCGTGGTGCTGAACGAAGGCAAGTGGTTCGCGGTCGACGTGATGGGGCTGGCGCTGACCTGGGGCCTGGTGGTGGTCTACGTGTGGCAGGCGCGCGCGCCGGGCCAGGTGGTGATGCTGGGCGCGGTGTTCATGATCTACCAGTACGCGCAGCAGGCCGCGGGCGTGCTCACCTCGGTGGCCGCCAACTTCAGCTTCTTCGCGCGCATGCACACCGACTACAGCAGCGCCGAGCCGATCTGGCAGGCGCCGTCGTGCGACGTGCTCGCCGCGCCGCCCGAGCAGGTGCCGGAGCGCGAACGCATCCTTGCCGACGCGCCGTGGCGGCAGCTCGACATCCAGGCGCTGCAGTGGCGCTACGCCGCGCGCGGTGCGTGGCCCGAGGCGGCCGACATCCCGACCGATGCCCAAGCCGACACCGGCACCGAACCCGCGCGCAGCGGCCTGCACGACGTGGCGCTCACGCTGCGCCGCGGCCAGCGCGTGGCGCTGGTCGGCCCGAGCGGCGGCGGCAAGAGCACGCTGCTGCGCGTGCTGGCCGGGCTGTATCCGCCGCACAGCGGCACGCTGCTGTTCGACGGCCAGCCCATGGACTGGGCCCGGCTGCGCCGCGTGGCCACGCTGATCCCGCAGGAAACCGAGCTCTTCGAGGCCAGCGTCCGCGAGAACCTCGCCTTCGGCCAGCCGCGCGACGACGCGCTGCTGCTCGCGGCCCTGCGCACCAGCACCTTCGACGAGGTGCTGAAGGCCACCAGCGGCAACCTCGACACCGCCGTGTCGGAGCGCGGCTTCAACCTGTCGGGCGGGCAGCGCCAGCGGCTGTGCCTGGCGCGCGGCGTGCTCGCGGCGCAGGGCAGCTCGCTGCTGCTGCTGGACGAGCCCACCAGCGCGCTCGACGCCAGCACCGAGGCCCGCGTGCTCGCACGCATCGCCGAGGCCTTTCCCGACGCCTGCGTGATCGCATCGATCCACCGGCTGAGCCTGCTGGAGCGCTTCGACACCGTGGTGCTGATGGAGGCCGGGCGCGTGCTCGACCACGGCCCGCGCGACGCGGTGCTGGCGCGCCAGCCGCTGCTGCAGCGCATGACCGCGCCGGCCGGCGCGCACGCCTGAAGAAAGCACTGCCGGAAAGCGCTGGCGGAAAGCGCGTCGGAAAGCGCGTCGGCTAGGGCAGGTTCTCCCTGAAGATCACCTGGCTGCGCGTGGTCTCCACGCCGCTCAGCGCCTCGCGCTTGTCGCGCAGGTTGGTGAAGATGCGCACGCAGCTCATCAGCGTGGTGTGCGGGCTCTGCGTGATCACCGCGTCCATGCTGCCGTCGATCAGCAGCGCGCGCGTGTCGGGCGTGAGCCCGTGGCCGATGAAGACCACCTTCTGCTCGCGCCCCGCTTCCTTCAGCGCGCGCGCCACGCCGTCCGACGCGCCGCCGATGTTGTAGATGCCGCCCATGTCGGGGTGCTGCTCCAGCAGCGCGCGCGTCTGGCGGTAGTTCTTGCCCGCGTCGTCCTGCCCTTCGCGCAGGCCCACCACCTCGAGCCGCGGGAACATCTCGTCGATGACGTGCAGGAAGCCGGCCTCGCGTTCCTCGTGCGCCTTGTAGCTCAGGCTGCCCGCGATGAGCGCGACCTTGGCCGTGCGCGCGCCGATGAAGCGCCCGATGAGGTAGCCCGCCGTGCGCCCGGCCGCGCGGTTGTCCAGCCCCACGAAGGCCGCGCGCTCGGAGTTCGACAGGTCCGAAATGAGCGTGACCACCGGCAGCCCGCGCGCCGCCAGCGCGGCCACCGCCTCGCGCACCGCGGGGTGCTCCAGCGCCATCATCGCGATGCCGTCGCAGCGCTGGCCGTGCCGGCGCAGGGCGTCGGCCAGCTCGTGCGGGTTGAAGCTCTCGATGAACACCGTGCGGCACTGCACGTTGAACGGCGCCCAGTGCTCCTGCGAGTAGCCCACCATGTCGCCCAGCATGCGGATGAAGCGGTTGGTGCCGGCCGGCAGCAGGAACACCAGCCGCAGCGGCGGCGGCGTGAGCGCCGCGTACAGCTCGGGGCCCGGCAGGTAGTCGAGCTCGCCCGCGGCCTTGAGCACGCGCTGCACCGTGGCGTCGCGCACGCCGGGGCGGCGGTTGAGCACGCGGTCGACCGTGGCGGTCGAGACCTGCGCGGCGCGGGCGATGTCGACCACGCGGGCGCGGCGCGCGTCAGGCAAAGCCGCCGTGTCCGCTGCCGGCGCAGGTGCCGATACGGGTGCCGAAGCCGGCGCAGAAATGATTGAAGGGTTTTCCCGCATACATCAAAAACCATCAGCCAAAAGTTTGACCCGGATCATGCAGGCTTTTATCTTCGCTGTGACTCGAATTGAATGGTGCATCAGATTGCATCATTCACACCGCCAGCTCAGAAGACTCACGGAGACAAGACACACATGACCTCGCTGACCCGCCGCAGTGCCCTGCGCACGCTTTCCGCCCTCCCTGCCGCCGGCATCGTGTCGGCCGTGCCGCGCATCGCGCGCGCCGCCGAGTTCTCGTACAAGTACGGCAACAACCTGCCGCTGAGCCATCCGCTGAATGTGCGGGCGCAGGAGGCGGCCGACCGCATCGCCAAGGAAACCAAGGGCCGCGTGGAGATCAAGATCTTCCCGAACAACCAGCTCGGCGGCGACACCGACATGCTGGCCCAGGTGCGCTCGGGCGGCATCGAGTTCTTCACGCCCTCGGCCCTGGTCATTGCCACGCTGGTGCCGGTGGCCGCCATCAACGCGGTGGGCTTCGCCTTCAGCGACTACAACCAGGTGTGGGCCGCCATGGACGGCAAGCTCGGCGCGCACGTGCGTGGCGCCATCGCCAAGTCGCGCCTGTATGCCTTCGAGAAGATGTGGGACAACGGCTTTCGCCAGACCACCAGCAGCAAGGCTGCCGTGGCGAATGCCAAGGACATGGACGGCCTGAAGATCCGCGTGCCCGTGAGCCCGCTGTCGATCTCGATGTTCAAGGGCCTGGGCGCCGCGCCCGCCAGCCTGCAGTTCAGCGAGGTGTACTCGGCCCTGCAGACCAGGATCGTCGACGCGCAGGAAAACCCGCTGCCCATCATCCAGGTGGCCAAGCTGTTCGAGGTGCAGAAGTTCTGCTCGCTGACCAACCACATCTGGGACGGCTACTGGTTCATTGCCAACGGCCGCGCCTGGGACGCGCTGCCCGACGACCTGAAGACCATCGTGGCGCGCGCCATCAACGAAGCCGGCATGCAGCAGCGCGAAGACATCAGGAAGCTCAACGAGTCGGTGGTGGGCGACCTCCAGGCCAAGGGCCTGGCCATCAACCGCCCCACCGCCGACAGCTTTCGCGCCAAGCTGCGCGAGTCGGGCTTCTACGGCGAATGGAAGGGCCGCTTCGGCCCCGAGGCCTGGGCGCTGCTCGAAGGCGCGGTCGGCAAGCTGGCCTGATCACCCATGGCGCATGAATCGACTTTCGAAGCGGCCACCTTCGCGGGCGCGGGCCCTTCGGCCAACCCGCTGAGCGCGCTGGCCGCGCGCGCCGACCGGACGATCGGCGGCGCCGTGGAGGCCATGGCCGCGCTGCTGGTGCTGGCCGAGATCTGCGTGCTGTTCGCCGGCGTGGTGTCGCGCTACGTGTTCCATGCGCCGCTGGTGTGGTCGGACGAGCTCGCCTCCATCCTCTTCCTGTGGCTGTCGATGCTGGGCGCCGTGGTGGCGCTGCGCCGCGGCGAGCACATGCGCATGACCGCGCTGGTGCAGAAGGTGCAGCCGCAGACCCGCGCCATGCTCGACGCCTTCGCCATTGCCGCGTCGGTCGCGTTCTTGGTGCTCATCATCTGGCCGTCGATCGACTACGCGCACGAAGAGTCGTTCATCGTCACGCCCGCGCTCGAGATCAGCAACGCATGGCGCGCGGCGGCCATTCCGGCGGGCATCGGCATCATGCTGGTGATGGCGCTGCTGCGCCTGTTGCGCGTGTGCACCGGCCGGCAGATTGCCGTCGCCCTGCTCGGCATGGCCGCGCTGGTCGGCGCCTTCTGGCTCGCGGCGCCGCTGTTCGCCACGCTCGGCAAGTTCAACCTGGTGATCTTCTTCGTGGTGGTGGTGGCGGCCACGGTGCTGTCGGGCGTGCCCATTGCGTTCTCGTTCGCGCTGGCCACCTTCGGCTACCTGGCGCTCACCACGCGCACGCCCATGCTGGTGATGGTCGGGCGGCTCGACGAAGGCATGTCGCACCTGATCCTGCTGGCGGTGCCGCTGTTCATCTTCCTGGGCGCGCTCATCGAAATGACCGGCATGGCGCGCGCCATGATCCAGTTCCTGGCCAGCCTGCTGGGCCATGTGCGCGGTGGCCTCTCCTACGTGCTCATCGGTGCCATGTACCTGGTGTCGGGCATCTCGGGCTCCAAGATCGCCGACATGGCGGCCATTGCGCCCGTGCTGTTCCCCGAGATGGTCAAGCGCGGCGCCAAGCCCGGCGACCTGGTCGCCCTGCTGTCGGCCACCGGCGCGCAGACCGAGACCATTCCGCCGTCGATCGTGCTGATCACCATCGGCTCGGTCACCGGCATCTCGATTGCCGCGCTGTTCACGGGCGGCCTGCTGCCGGCCGTGGTGCTGGGCGCGGCGCTGTGCGCGGTCGTGTGGTGGCGCTACCGCCGCGAAGACCTGAGCGGCGTGCAGCGCTACAGCAAGCGCGAGATCGGCAAGCTGCTGATGGTCGCGCTGCCCGCGGTGCTGCTGCCCTTCGTGATCCGTGCGGCCGTGGTCGAGGGCGTGGCCACCGCCACCGAGGTGTCGACCATCGGCATCGTGTACTCGGCGCTGGTCGGGCTCTTCGTGTACCGGCAGTTCGACTGGAAGCGGCTCAAGCCGATGCTGGTCGACACCGCGTCGCTGTCGGGCGCCATCATCTTCATCGTGGGCTGCGCCACCGCCATGGCCTGGGGCCTCACGCAGTCGGGTTTCTCGCAGGACCTGGCGCGGGTGATGGGCACGCTGCCCGGCGGGGCCTACGGGTTCCTGGCGGTGTCGATCGTCGCCTTCATCGTGCTGGGCAGCGTGCTCGAAGGCATTCCGGCCATCGTGCTGTTCGGCCCACTGCTGTTTCCCATTGCCAAGGCCGCGGGCGTGCACGAGGTGCACTACGCCATGGTCGTCATCTTCTCGATGGGCATCGGCCTGTTCGCGCCGCCCTTCGGCGTGGGCTACTACGGCGCGTGCGCCGTGAGCAAGGTCAACCCCGACGAAGGCATCAAGCACATCTGGGGCTACATCGGCGCGATGCTGGTCGGCCTGGTGATCGTGGCCGCGTTTCCGTGGTTCTCGACCGGCTTCCTGAAATTCTGAACACAACAACACACTCACATCCACGGAGCCAACTGAAATGAGTCGATTCCTCGGCGAGATCCGCCAACTGGGCTATGTCGTGCACGACATCGAAGCCGCCATGGACTACTGGAGCACCAAGCTGGGCGTGGGCCCGTGGTTCTACAACCCCAAGGTGCCCATCAAGAACTACCGCTACAACGGCGAGGCGCACGAGCCGCACAACTCGGTGGCGCTGGCCAACTCGGGCTACGTGCAGGTCGAGCTGATCCAGACGCGCAACGACGTGCCCTCGATGTACCGCGACTTCCTGCAGGCCGGGCGCACCGGGCTGCAGCACGTGGCTTACTGGACCGCCGACTACGACACCGACCTGGCACGCCTCACCGCGCAAGGCTTCAAGCCCGTGATGAGCGGCGAAGTGGGCGAGCGCGGGCGCTTCATCTACTTCGACACCGAGTACCACCCGGGCACCGTCATCGAGCTGTCGGAAGTGGCAGGGCCGAAGGGCAAGATGTTCGACCTGATCCGCAGCGCCTCCGAAGGCTGGGACGGCAGCGAACCGGTGCGGCCCTTTCCCGACCTGAGCAAGCTGTGAGCACGATGGCGCCCGAACGCATCCGCGCGCGCTACCTCATCGAGACGCCGCACGACCTGGCCGCCGTGGCGGAAGTGATGGCCGGCGAGCAGTCGTGCGGCACCTTCACCCGCGTCGAAGGCGAGACCGATGCGCTGCGCGAACGGGCGCGCGCGACGGTCGAGGCCATCACCGAGCTGGATTCGGCCAGCGTGCCTTCGCTGCCCAACGCGCTGCTCGAACGCAAAGGGGCGAAGGGACCGTGGCGTCGCGCGCATGTCGACATCGCGTTTCCGGTAGCCAACATCGGCGCGAACCTGCCGACGCTGGCCGCGACCGTATCGGGCAACCTGTACGACCTGGGCGAAGTGACCGGGCTGCGGCTCGAATCGCTGCAAGTGCCTGCCGCCTACCGCGCGCAGTTCGACATGCCGCGCGTGGGCATTGCAGGCACGCGCCGCGCGACCGGCGTGGCGAGCGGTGCGCTGGTCGGCACCATCATCAAACCGAACGTGGGCCTCTGCGCCGCGGAGACCGCCGAACTGGTCGGCCGGCTCTGCGCCGCGGGCGTCGACTTCATCAAGGACGACGAGGTGTGCGCCGACCCCGCGCACGCCCCGCTGGCCGAGCGCGTGCCGGCCGTGATGGCCGTGGTGCGCGACCACCAGCAGCGCACCGGCAAGCACGTGATGGTGGCGTTCAACATCACCGACGAGACCGACGCGATGAAGCGCCACGCCGACCTCGTCGAGCGCGAAGGCGGCTCCTGCGTGATGGCCAGCCTGAACTGGTGCGGCCACTCCGGCATGCAGACGCTGCGGCGGCACACCGCTCTGGCGTTGCACGGGCACCGCAACGGCTATGGCGCGCTGTCGCGGCACCCGCTGCTGGGCATCTCGTTCCAGGCCTACCAGACGCTGTGGCGGCTGGCGGGCGTGGACCACATGCATGTGCACGGACTGCAGGGCAAGTTCTCGCAACCCGACAGCGAAGTCATCGAATCTGCGCAGGACTGCTACACGCCGCTGACCGATGCGGCGGACGACCGCGTGATGCCAGCGTTTTCTTCCGGCCAGTGGGCCGGCACCGTGCCCGCGACTTGGCAGGCCATCGGCAGCGACGACCTGCTCTTCATGGCGGGCGGCGGCATCCTCGCGCACCCCGACGGCGCGGCGGCCGGCGTGACCAGCATCCGGCAGGCCTGGTCGGCCGCGCGCGCGGGCGTGCCGCTGGCGGAGGCCGCCAAGGACCAGCCCGAGCTGGCGCACGCCCTCGCCTTCTTCGGCAAGCCATGAGGCCGCGTCCGGCGGTCGTCTATTACGGCGACGATTTCACCGGCGCCACCGACACGCTGGGCACCGCCGCGCGCGCCGGGCTGCGCGCGTTGCTGTTCCTGAAGACGCCGGACGCGGCGCGGCTCGAACGCGCGGGTGCCCTCGACGTGCTCGGCATCGCGGGCGCCGCGCGCGCCATGACACCCGACGAGATGCAGGCCGAGCTGCGGCCCGTGGCCGCCCTCTTCCGCTCGCTGGGTGCGCGCGTGCTGCACTACAAGACCTGCTCGACCTTCGACAGCGCACCGCACATCGGCTCCATCGGCGCGGCCGTGCGCGTGCTGCGCGCGGCCGTGCAGCAGCCATGGACCGCGATCGTCGGCGGGCAGCCCAACCTGGGCCGCTACTGCCTGTTCGGCAACCTGTTCGCGGCGGCGGGCAGCGGCGGCGAGGTGTTCCGCATCGACCGCCATCCGACGATGAGCCGGCACCCGGTGACGCCCATGGACGAGGCGGACCTGCGCGTGCACCTGTCGAAGCAGGGTCTCCCGGACGTGTGCTCCGTGCCCTTCACGGCGGCGTCGCGCGGCAGCGACGCGCTGGACACTGCGCTGCGCCAGGCATTGAAGTCGCCGCCCGCGGACGCCGTGCTGTTCGACGTGGCGGATGCATCGCAACTCGCGGCCATCGGCGACGTGCTGTGGGCGCGCGCGCGGAACTCGACGATGCTGGCGGTGGGGCCCAGCAGCGTGGTCGACGCGCTGGCGACGGCCATGCCCGCATCGCGCGAGGGGCGCGGTGGTGCAACGGCCGAGCGAGCGCGCGTCACGCCCGCGCGGGGCCCCGTGCTCGTGCTGGCCGGCAGCCTGTCGCCGGTGACCGCGCGCCAGGTGGCCGCATCGTCGTCGTTCGACATCGTGTGGCTCGATGCGCAGAAGCTAGCGCAACGCGACCCGTCGGCCCTGGCCGGTCATGCGGAGGCGATCGCGTACAGCCTGGGACGCGGGCACAACGTGCTGGCATGCACCCGCACACCCAACGCAGCGCCCTCAGGTGCCGCGCTCGATGCGCAAGCCCTTGCACGCGCTGGCGGCGACCTGCTGGCGAAGGTGCTGGCGACAACCCCGCTGAAACGCGTCGGCATCGCCGGCGGGGATACCTCGAGCCACGGCGTGCAGGCGCTCGATGCGTGGGGGTTGTCCTATGCGGCCGACATGGGCGCCGGCGCGTCACTGTGCAGGGTGCACAGCGACGATGCGACGCTCGATGGCATGGAGATCATGCTGAAGGGGGGGCAGATGGGGACGGTGGATGTGTTTGAGAGGTTGGTGCATGGGGACGTTGCCTGAACCCACTCGCAGTTCGGTTCGTCAGAGCTTCCCCGTGTCCTTCGGGTTGTGCACGATCTGGATCAGCACATCGGGCGTGTAGGACTTCGTGCGCGAGATCTCCGCGATCTCGCCGCCCTCCGCCCCCGCGAAGACCAGCACGCCTTGCCCCTTGTAGGCAAGGTAGTGGCGCCAGCGGTCGGTGCCCTTGTAGGTCGGCACCCAGGCCTTGCCCGTGTTTCGCACCGTCTCCGCATTCGGCTTGCCTGCGATCTTGATGGCCTCCGCGTAGGTCATGCTGGGGCGAAGCTGCGCGAAAGCAGTGCCGGGTGTGGGTTGGCCGATGACGGGGCGCTCTTCGTCTTCATCGGCTGCGACCAATGCGCGGCGGGTGGGCTCGTACAGCGGCGCGGACTGGCAAGCGGAGAGTGCGACGCATGCGAGCGTGATGGTGCAGAGGGTGCGGTAGTTCATTTGTTGGGTTCCTCCTGTTGTTGCTGTTGTGTTGCTTGCTAGCGGGAAGCCAGAGGTCGGGTTGAACCTCAGCGTGAGCTTCGCGTTGCGTTGGCGACCCTGTCGGCGCTGATCCACAGCCGAGCGCCGAGCGCCAGGGACCACGCCGTGGCGCCCGGCAAGGACGATCGCCTCAAGAGGCAGAGGAAGGCGCCGGCACGTCTTTCGTTTCCGTTGCTTGCCCAGCGCGCTTGATTCGCGGCCCCAGGCGTCCCAGCACGTCATCGGTGACAAACGTCTGCTCGCCCAGGTTGTTGAGGTCGGATCGAAGTTCAACGAGTATCGAACGCCCTTGCGGCGCATACCCCGCGCCACTGGAAGGCATGTAGATGAACAAAGGCGGCTGGCTGCTGACTCGTGGCGCAGGAGGCGGCGCTCGAAAGACAGGCATCGCGCCTGCGGTTTGCCGCATGTACGGGTCATGGAGACCGACCACGCGGTCGCTGTCGCTGTCGCTGTCGCTGTCGCTGTCGGGCTGCGTACCCTGGGTCGCCTGGCTCGCCTTGCTCACTTCCACATCGGCATGCGAGCGCCCTTGCCCAAAAATGTCCTCGCCCGTGAGCACGGTGGTGTCGATGGTTCCTTCAACGATCTTGAACGCCGGTGCTGCGGCCTCTTTTGCGACTTGTGCGCTGCGGTAGAGCATGAAGGCGTCGGCCCAGCGCACCGGCGTGCGCGTCGAACCGGTGAAGCGAACGCGGTAGAGCTGATCAGACAGTTTGCTGCTTGCGTAGCCGAAGTTGTTGCCTTCGGCACCGGCCGCGCGATACGGTGTCGGCCCGACGCAAGCAGTCAGCATGGCTGCCGACATCAGCGTGGCGAGCACGGCCGCCGTTCTGGAAATTTCTTGTTTTCTCATTGTTGTACCTCCCTGTGGTTGATATCTAGAAACTGGCGTTGAGGTTGAAGCCCAACGTGACCTTCGCGGTGCGGTAGCCCTCAGGCTTGCTGATCGGCGCGCCGACGAAGAAGTCATAGCTCAGCTTGGTCCACTGGCCCCGCACACCGATGACCGCGCCAGCCAAGCTGCGGCCCAGAAGGCCGACTGTGGAGCGCCCGCCGACATGGCCGTAGTCCATGCCTGCATAGAGCTCAGCCCCGCTCTGGCCGGCCGCCCAGCCGATGTCGTTGCGCAAGAGCCAGCCGCGCTCGCCGAGCAAGCTGGTTTCGCCGTCAAAGCCACGCACCGTGTAGCGCCCGCCGATGGAGAAGCGGTCTTGCGGCGTCAGCGGCGTGCGGTTCCACTGCGCCCGAATCAGGCCGGAGTAGCGCAGCTTCTGCTCTGCGACCTTGAACGGCGCGTTGAGCGTGATGTCGGCCGTGTACAGCTTCAGGCGCGAGGTGCCTTCGCCAAACTCTTCTTCGGGCGCGGTGCGCGAGCCGAAGCCGCCCGTGCCGCGCTTGTACGCCAGCGTGCCTTCGAGCGTCGCCTCGCCGATGAACTCCTTGTGGTTCAGGCTGAACTCCACGCCGCCGACCACGCGGTGCTGAACATCGACCTCGGTGTCGTCCACGAAGTTGCGCGACTCGCGCCGCCAGCCCTTCACTGCCACGGTCGTCTTGCGGTGCTGGTCACGGTAGACCAGGCGCGAGAGCTTGACCTCGGCGTTGTTGCTCTTGCCGGCGTAGACGTAGTCCTGGTTCAGGCCGGCCACGCTCTGGTGGTACTGGCTGTTGGAGGCGGTGAAGCCGAGCAGCCAGTAGCCGTAGGGCAAGGAGTAGTGAACGGTCTGGCCTTCGGTGCCCTTGGCGGGGTCGCTGAAGAGGTGGTTGTTGATGCTGTGGTTGACGCTGACGTAGAACAGGTCGTTCAGGCCGAAGGGGTTGTCCAGGGACAGGGTCGAGCCTGATTGGTAGCGGCCTGTGGCTTCGGTGCCGCTATCGTCCAGGCTGAGGGTGACACGCCACTTCTTGGATTGGACGTACTTGACGACGAGGTCGCTGTCGCCGGGGCGCGCGTTGGGGGCGGTCGAGGGTTCGATCTGGATGTCGGCCTCTGCTGTCGGAGCGCGCTTGAGGTTCTCCAGGCCTTGCTCTATGTTGCGCAGGTTCAGCAGATCGCCGGGACGTGCGGGGATGGCTGTGGCCAGCAAGGCAGAGCTGCCGAGCAGGGTCTGTGAAGAGTCGGAGGTCGTGCGGATGGCTGCGATGCGGCCGGGGACGAGTGAGAGCGTCAACGTGCCGGTGGACAGGTCTTGCGGCGCGGCCAGCACGCGGGTGGTGACGAAACCGCGTGCGATGACGGCCTGCTGGGCACGCGCGAGGACCACATTGACGGCCGCCGTGCCGAGGCAGCGTCCGGTAGGTGAGTCGTTGCCCTCAGGGCCGGACAGATCAGAGACCGCCCACTGGAAGGCCTCGGCCTGCTCGCCGACCAGCAGCACGCGGTCGATGCGAAAGCACGGCGACTCGGACTCAGGGATGCGTTGCACCGGCACTGGCGGCGCAGCCTGCGGGCGCTGGTCGACGGCGCGCTCATTCTGCTCACGTAACGCACGTTCACGCTCTTGCTGGCGCTGCTGTTCTACGAAGGGTTGGGGGGTGCTGGCGAGTTGAGCGTGAGCCCAGAGAGGTCCACCCAGCAACACACAAGCCAACACGGCACGCGGAGTCGTTTTCAATTTCTCTCCCTCGATATCTTTCTTGTCTGCATCGCCGGCGCTGACGCTCTGCGGCTTCAGCTACGGGCGTGAAATACGCGGCGCGTGCCGTCAGAACCGGCCGGTGTCCTTGGGGTTGTGCACGATCTGGATCAGCACGTCGGGGGTGTAGGACTTGGTGCGAGCGATTTCGGCGATCTCTCCGCCTGCTGCGCCGGCAAAGACCAGTACACCTTGCCCCTTGTATGCAAGGTAGTGCCGCCATCGATCCGTCCCGTTGTACGTGGGGATCCACGCCTTGCCAGTGTTGTTCACCCTTTCGGCGCTGGGCTTGCCCATGATCTTGAGGGCTTCTGCGTAGGTCATACCGGTGCCAAGCTGAGCAATCGAAGTGCCAGACACGGGCTGTCCAACGATGGTGCGCTCTTCGTCCTCCTCCGCTGTCACCAATGCGCGGCGGGTGGGCTCATACAAGGGCGCGGTTCGGCAGGCGGCCAATGCGGCGCAGACCAATGCAATAGCGAAAATTGCTCGGCACTTCATTTTTTCAACCTCTCGTCCGTCGCGGTACAGCAATCAAGTTCAACGCTAGACATCATTTTTCTTTGAAGAATCTGATTGCCGGATTTTTTTGGATCTCACGAATTTCCCGTTTCTGTCTCGTGTTTTTTCTTCACCTTTGTAAAATCCCAGACCTTCGCCAACTCCAAAATCATTCCGAAGAAAAAGACCGAAATAGCACTATCGGCACCATCCAAAGCGAAATAGAGCCAAGAAAAAATGGAACCAAACTATATTCAGTTGTTTTCAAGGTCTATTTTCTCAGCAGACGTGATCTCGTACTTTTCTTTAGCCTTCGTAAAATCCCAGAGCACGGCAAGTCCGAATAGCGGGGCAAAAATTGAACTCGCGATCGCCCAGAAGACAAAAAATGCAAACGCCCACTCTTTGGTGAATTCATGAAGCAATCCAATGAGCAAATAACCCAAAAAAATAACCCACGCACCCCCTATGGCACAGGATAGGGCGTAAAGGCAAACAATTTTTGTTTTTCGAAATTTAATTAAAGCATTGAAATCCAATAATTCAGGCTCAACCCAATGCGGTATTGCATCAAAATTAAACGGATATCCAGGAGTATTGCTATCGGGTTTCATTAGACGTCAGCACGATTTTCCAGAAGATGGATTGCAGCCAAAAATTGGAGTGCTCCACCAAGAATTATTGCCATTCACATTCAAACCTGACTGACCCATTTCTCGAACGGGTGTTGCCGCAAACTGCGAACTCAGGTACCAAGTACCCCAATTCCCCAACGTCGTTGGTATCCATTGATTCGCCAAGCCAAAATAAGCATTCAGCCAGAGTTTGGCCGGACCTCCCGCCATTCCCCCCAAAGCAGCCATTCCTAAACTGGCTGGCGTGGCGGTGCTGAAATGGGTTGCGCCTTCGATGACACCCCCCATAAACCCGCCAGCGGCGACGGAACCCACCCACTTCGTGCCGACGACACTTGTAATTCCTCCGACTACAGGAACAGTCTGAGCAGTCACGCCGGCGCCCACCAACAACGGCACGCCATAAGCCACCGCCAGCGGTGCGCCTACGACCAGTCCGATCGCACCAACCGCGTTGCGTCCTTGCTCAGCCTGCGCCTGGTTAATCGGATTGTTGGGGTTCCAGTTCGCACCGTAGACCAAGCAAGTCGTGCTGGCGCACGGGAAATACTGGGGATTGTCAGCGGTGTTGGATGGCCCATAAGTCATCCCCCTGGTGTCGAAAACGTAGGGTGACCTCGCTCCGCCAGTGCCTTGGACGATGAAGTTCATCAGTTCTCGGTTGGGGGCTCCGGGCGGAGTTTCTTGGAGGGCATACCCATTTGCTACAACCCTCAGGCCAGGGTCATAGGTCATGTCACCAGCCACAGTCCGAGTGGGTGACTGCGAGCCGTAGGCCTGCCCGGTCGCTGAATCATAGGACTGCCAACTGCCCGAGGGATTGAGGACGTTGCCGGTTGCGTCACGCACACCGGACCATCGCAGGGCTTCCGCGATTTGCTCCAGGGTGTACTTGCCGCCGGATTGTGCTGCGAGCAAATACGCATTCACCGTATCGCTCGGATGCAGGACTCGATTGTTTGAGTCGGTGTTGTAGCCGCCGGCCCCCCCCGCGCTGCCTCCGGCCAGGGCGCCAACCACGGAAGCGAACCCGGCGCCCAGCGTGCTTGCGGCCACCCGCGCTGCAGACGGGCTCAAGCCAGCTCCGATCAACCCATCCATCATGCTGTTTTGCAGGTCGTTCAACGTGCGCCCCCCGGCTGCGGCCGCGCCTGCGCCCGCCGCACCACCGGCTCCCCCTGCCAGCCCGCCGATGACGATATGGGCGGCGACGCGGTAGGCCCCGCTCTCACCCCACTTCGTCGCCTCAGCGATCAACGCATCGCGCTGCGTCGAAGGCTCCATGGCATTGGCTTGTCGCATCAGCGCTCGGTATTGCTCGTCGGCATAGTCCCCAACGGCGCGCGCAGCCTGCGAGCCGAACTGGGATGTGATCAAGACCTGCGCTTGAATATCCCTCATGGCACGCTGACGATTGGTCATCTGCAATGCGTTGGTCCCGTCCACGCCCGTGCGGATCGCCGTATTGCCTGCGATGCCCGAAATCCCGCTGCGGGTGGTGCTGGACCGGTCAATATCGCTGTCACCGATGCCTGCCCCGCCGCCACCCGAAGTGCTGATGTTGAAGCCGTAGCCACTGCCCTTGAAGGTGTCCCGGTTCACGAGATCGGTCATCGTCAGGCTGCCCGTGCTGAAACTGTTTCTCCCGCCATCTACAGCGGCGTCCTTGCTGCTGATCGCGGCGCCAACGAGGGTCGTGTTGCCCCGGACGCTGACACCAAAACCCCCGTCGCCCGCAAAGAAACCGCTTTGCTGGGTCGCGCTGGCAAAGTCGCCGTCGCCGTGCATGTTGTTCGCACTCACGCTGACGCTGCCGCCGTAGCACGCATAGATGCAGAAGCTCCCACTGAAACCGCTCCCGCTGTTCTGGCTGTGATACGTGCTGGTGTCCTGCAAGGTCTCGATGCGCAAATTGCCGCCTACGTCCGCTTCGACGCGTTTGCCTGAAACGATGGCCCCTCGAACAGTAGTGTCCCCACCGCTCTTGATGCTGACTTGTTGCCCGGCCTTCACCGTGGTGTTCGTCCACGCGCCGTCGGTCCCGTTGTCACGCCCACTATGACTGCCTGCTGCGACTTCCAGCGTGATGCCGTTGGTCTCACCGAAGGTCATGCCCACACCGATGCTCGCATTGCTGCTGCGACTGGTGGAGCTCTCCTTCTTGGTATTGGCAGCCGCTTCCAGCGTGACGTTGTTGTCCGCCGCAAGACTGACATTCTTCCCGGCGTCGATCTGGCTGCCGCGCACAAGAATGTTGGAGTCTCGCCCGCCACCGGTGGCTGTGATGGTGACGTTGCCACCCGCCTGCACGCGCGAGCCGGCCGATGTGTCGCTGCTCTCTTTGCGTGTGGATTCACTCGAACTGCTACCGATAGTCAGCGTCGCGCCCATGCTGACTGCTCCAGTGCCGCCGTCGCTTTGGGCCGCAGCCTGTTGGGCAATGTCCTGGTACGCCGAATAGCCGCTGAGCGCCATGCTCGCCGCGCCCAACGCCTTCATGCGGCCGTCCTTCGTGTCCCTCATGGCCTGGCTGGTGTCTTCCATTCCACGCAGCACATCGATCAACGGCGCCTTGATACCCAGCGTGATGCCACTCTGCGAGAAACTTTGCGTGCTCTCGCTGCGCCTGGTCTCGCGTGCTTCGACGATCTGCACGTCGCGCGCCTGGATGTCGATGTCGCCGCCGGGTGCAACTACATCGCTGCCCACTTGCCGATAATGATTGCCGGCCGTGATGATCACGTTGCCAGAAATGGCACCCACGGTGCTGCCGACGGCGGTGGTCTCGTCGGTGTTCCTCGTACTCCTCGTATCTTGTCGGCCCCAGGTCCAGCCAGACCCTGCGTCGAACATGCCGCTCCTCGACGCTTCACGAACGTACTGGCTGTCCTTGGTCTGCGTCGCCGCCTCTATCGTGATGTTGTTGCCAGCCCAAAGCTCCGTCCCCTTGTCGCTCACCACGTTGGAACCGCGAATGCGGATGTCGTTGCCCGCGTCCAGAACAACGGCCTTGCCCCCGAGGCTGCTGCCAATGACACCCGTCGCGTTGAAGCTTCCCTGCTCGGTGCGCTTGGAGCCGCCTCCCGATGTGCGGAGCCCCTCGTTGAGCGCGCTTGCCGATTGGCCCGCATCGATGTTGATGTCGCGCTTTGCAGCAATATTGAGTTCGCCGTCGGTGCTGTTGATGGTGGCAGCCCGTGCATTCACGTCCCGCCTGGCCATCAAGCTGATGTCACCGCTCGTCTCGATACGCGTTCCCACTTCCTGCGTGCTGGCTTCCGCGCGATAGTTGCCCGCGCTGCGAATGCTGGCTTCCTGTCTGGCGGTAGTGACCGTACCAAGGTTGATATCTCGGCCCGCGCCGATCTCGGTCGTGCCGTCCTTGCCGCTGTTGGCAATCAGCGCACCCATCAGGTTGACATCCCGCCCTGCCGAAGCAACCAACTCGCCCTTCGGATTGCTCACATACAGCCCCGCCACCCGGTCCACGATGGTCCCGCCTCGCATGCCCAAGGCCCCGGGCGTGAAGTCCAGCGTCATTCCGCTGCTCGTGGTGGTGCGCACGTTGATGTCGCGCCCAGCCTCTAGCTTCAGCTTGCTGGCGGCATCGATGGTGCCGCCGATGTTGTTCAGGTCGGTCCTCGCAGTGAGATCGACGCTGTCACCGGAGATCCGGCCATTCAGGTTCTGGATGTTCTCTGCGGTGATGCTGACGGTTTTGCGCCCGGCGACGGTGCCGCTGCTGACCAGATCGCCACTGAGCTTGATGCTCACCTCCTTGCCCGCAAGCAAGGCACCGGAGCCGTCGATGTCGCCATCCTTCACACGCACATAGACCTGGGGCACCAGCACACGCTAAGTGCTTCCGTCCGCAAGTGTCACGGTCTGCTCGACCAGCCACACGATGTCGCTGGTCAACTGCGCCATCTGGGCATCGCTCAGCGCAATGCCGGGCCGCAGGCCGTACTGCCGCGCAAAGGTGACCCCGGCGTCCATCAGCGCGCTGTACTGGGCCTCGTCGCTGTCATAGCCGTTCAGGTAGCGATGGCCAGTCAGCTGCGCCACCTGCTCACGGATCAGGCGCTGTTCGTAGTAGCCGTCCCCAAGTCGCTTGAGCGTGTTGTTGGGGTCTTGCCCGAAGTTGCTCAGCAGGTAGTCGCTGCTGAGCCAGTTGCGGTAGTTGGCGAAGCGCGGATCGGTCTCGACCAGGTAGTGGCTCGACGCCCCCGCGAGAGTTCGAAACAGGCTGGCTGTGGGCAGGGTCAAGCTCGGCAGCGTCGTTCGCGCGATCTGCTGCACGTCCGAATTGGCGGCCAGCTTGACTTCGATGATCGGGGCAACGACCGGCCCGTTGGGGCCTGTGGCAAGGCCGTTGCCGTTGACGCCACTGGCGCTGGCTATGCCCTGGTTGGTGTGGCCGGGAGCAAGGGTGCCGGTAGGCGTGCCGCTGCCGACCACCGTGACGTTGCCCTCTTGCCGTGCGGCAGCCAGCGTGACGGTGATCGGAATGCTCGAGTTGTACGGCGTGGGCATCGGCATGTCGCCGCTGCCGTTGTTGTAGTACTGCGATCCGGTTCGGGTTTGCGCGCCTGAAACTTCGAGATTCTTGTTGGTGATCGTGCCGCCGGTCACGTTCAGCGCACCGCCAGCCAGGATCTGGCTCATGTCGTTGGTGCCGTTGCCAACGGCGATGTCCATCTTGCCGCCGGCAATGATGCGAGCAGGCGCGGACGTCTGCAGAACCGGGATGGTGCTCGAATCCGAATACGTCCATGAGTAGTACGCACGGGCGTAGTTTTGATAGACGTCGTTGATGAAAGCGGCGGTCGCTGTATCGAGCTGCTTGTGTGCGTTCAGATAGGCCTGTGTCTGGGCATCACCCGATGGCGTATCCGTGCTTGGCGGCATCACGCCGAACGTGAGCCAGATGGGATCGTTGCGCGGGTACCAGACACCGGGTTCCGTGAAGGTCTCGGTGAAATCAGTTCCTACCGGTCGGCTGCCGGTGAGATCGCTGCTGTTGCGCGGCGGGTTCGTGTAGTAGGCCTTGAACCGAGAAAGCGGATAGCTTTCGGAAGGAACCAATATGCCGGAGAACTGACCGATGTTGGGCCCGCCGGCCTGGCTGACAAAGCTGGGCCAGAGCACGCCCATCAAGTGCTCAAAGTCGACCGATGGCCCCTGAACGGTCACGAAGACCAATTGGTCTGCCGAATAGCGCGTCGTGCTTGCAGGCAGTGCGTACTCCGTGCGCGAGTCGCTCGGCTTGCCGTTCTGCATCGTCCAAGTGACGCCACCGTTGCTGTTGTTCAGAACGGAGGTCTTGATGTCGATGTTTCGAGTCGCCTCGATGGTTGCGGCATGGTTGTTCACGGTACCGGCCGAGCCGCTGGCCGAGCCGGCCACGAGCGTGCCGCCGACGGCGATGTTGCCGTCGCTGAAGATCAGCGCGCCGTTGCGGTTGTTCAGGGTCGTGACGCCCAGGTCCAGGCGCTGGCGCGCGGCGATGGTGCCCGCGGAAGCCACACCGTTGACCGTCTCGGCGTCGTTGTTGAGCGTGCCCACGCCTATCGAGATCTGGTCGCCGTAAATGCGGCCGGTGCCCAGGTTGTCCAGCTTGCCGGCATTGATGCGGGTGGTCTGGCCGTCGATCACGCCGCGGTTGGTCACCGTACCCGAGGCGTTCAGCGTCGTGGTCTTGCCCTGGATGTCGCCAGTGGCGGTGTTGTTGATGTCCTTCGCCGACAGCGTCAGTTCGTTGCCGGCTGCCAACTTGCCGCTGTTGGTGATGTCGCCGGTGGTCGAGAGCGTGAGGTTGTTGTTGGCAACGGTCTCGCTGCCGGCCGCAAAAGTAATGTCCTGATTGACGGCCAGGCTCATGTCGCCAAGCGACAGCAGCTTGCCGTCCCAAGTAACCGAGCCCGCGTCGAGCACGACGTTCTTGCCGCCGACCAGGGTGCCACTAGTGTTGAGCACCGACAAGGCCCTGGGCGTTGCAGAGTCCTTGATGACGAGCGTGTCGCCCGCGGATATCAGGCCCAGGGCGTTGTCGATCTGCCCGCTGCTGGTGAAGGTGGCGTTCACGTCGGCGCGGATCGCGCCTTGATTGGCAACGAACGCCGCCGTGATGCTGACGTTCTTGCCTTCGATACCCTGTTCCGCGCCTCGGCTGCCGGTGTTGGTGATGCTGCCGGCATTCAGGGTGGTCGTGGCCGTCGAGCGGATCAAGCCACCGACATTCGCGATGCTGCCGGCGTCCACACGCAGGTCACCCACTGCGAGTGTCTGACCGCCGCTGGTGTTGTAGCCAGCACCCTGGGTGTCGATAGCGACCGTAGACTGGCCTAGCACGATGCCGCCCTTGGTGTTGGTGAAAGCCAGCGTGCGAGCGTCCAGCGCATTCTGCGCACCGATGAAGCCGGCCGCGTTGTTCACGGCGCCCGCGCTCAGCTTCAGCGTATTCGCGCTGGTGATGCCGCCTTGCTTCGTGCTGTGACCGGCTGCGTTGGTGTTGATCAGCGCAAGACCATTCGTGTCGATGGCCATTGCACCGCCAGACTGGATCAGCCCTGCGTCGTTCACAAGCTGGCCTGTGTTCAGAGCCAGCGTGGTGGCCGCTGTCAGGGTGCCGCGCGTGTTGTCGAGCGAGCCACCGTGCGCGCCGACAGACAGACTGTTGCCGCTGACTTTGCCGTCGGTATTGCCGAGGCCGCTGTTGACGAGGACGACGGCCCCGGCAGCCAGCATGCGCCCGGCATTGTTGGTTGTGGCACCACTGGTCGTGACGCGCAGGTCACCGGTCACCGACGCGAGGGTGCCCGCCGAATTCTCCAGACTTTCGGCGTCGACGGTGGTTGCACCGTCGGCGGCCAGCGTGCCTTCGATGTTGAACACAGCTCCCGATGCCGTCACGCGCAAGGCGCCCGGCGTAACGATCTTCGCGTGGTTCGTTGTCACGTTGCCTTGCGTAGCCGCGACCGCAATGTTGGCCGCACTGGTCTGGCCCGATGACAGGTCCACGCTCGCGCCTTGCAGCATGGCGTTGCCTGCGGCGAGGTTGGTGCCATTCGCGACCAGCGCGCCGGAAGCCGTGACGCTCAGATTGCCGACGGTTGCGAGCTTGCCGTCGTTCTGCACGCCCGCTCCGAGCACGCCGCTCGCACCCGATGCCAGGCTGCCCGCAGTGACCGTGGTGTTGCGCCCCGCGGAAATGCTGCCGTCGTTGGTCAGTGCACCGGACACCGTGAGCGCCGTGTCGTGGGTGCCGCGGATGGAACCGCTGTTGCTCAGCGAACCGGCCTGCACCGAGGCATCCGTGCCCGCACCGATGGTCCCACCGGTGTTGATCAGTCGATTGGCGACAGTGAGCTGCGTGCCGGCATTGACCGACTGGATGCTGCCCTTGGTGTTGTCCAGGCTGCCTGCAGACAGGCTGACACCCTGATTGGCGATGAGCGTGCCGCCCGTGTTGTTCGCTGCACCGGCCACGTTGGCGCTGAGCGCATTCGTTGCCGAGACAGCGCCGCGAGTGTTTATCAACTGCCCGCCGACCGCGAGCGTCGCATCCGTATCGCTGCTCAGCTTGCCGTCGGTATTGTTCAGGTCGCCGGTGGTGGCGATGTTCACGCTCCCCGCGCGCAGCGTGCCCCCGCTGTTGTCCAACGGCCCCACGTTGGCGCTGAAGCTGTTGCTGACGTTGAGCGTGCCGCCCGCGTTGCTGAAGCTCGGCCCCGTGACCGCCATGTTGGCCACCGACAGCGAGCCGCCTGCGTTGTTGATCTGCGGTGTGTTCAACGTGACGGGGCCGCCCGCGTAGATGCGGCCGCCATCGTTGAGGATGCTTCCGCCTGCGGCAATCGCGCCTGGTGCAGGCGGTGTGTACACCGCCGGTGCCGACGTGCCGCCGCTGCTGCTGTTCGCCGTTCCCGTGCCTGTGGTGCCTGGGGTCGCCGAACCGCCGCTCGCTGCGCCACCGCTGCCCGTGCCCGTGGTCGCACCCGCACCCGCACTCGCACTCGCACTCACGGGCTCCATGCCGATCACGCCACCGTTCGTGTTGCTCAGCACCGGCGACGTCAGGGTCAGGCCCGCAGCGCTCGTCTGGCGAATCGTGCCGCCCTTGTTGTCGATGTCTCCCGGCGTGCGCAACTCGATGCTCTGCCCTTCCAACGTCCCAACGTTCTCCAACCGCCCCGCTGCAGTCACCACCAAGCCCCCCGCGCCCGCACCGATATTCCCCGCGTTGCGCACCCCCAGCCCCGCCTCCGTGCCGATCAGCGCAATCTTGTTCGCATACATGCCACCCAACGCGGCCACATCCAGCGCATACGTCGGCGCGGCGCCGCTGCCTGCCACCGGCGTCACCCGCCCCGCATCGGCCGACACCTCGTTCGCCCCCGCCACCACCTTCAGCTCGCTCGCCCAGATGCCCGCGTTCACCTGCACGGCACGGGCCAGGATCGCCGCGTAATCGGTCTTGCTCGCGTCCAGCCCCGCGCCGTCGATGGTGATGGTGCCGCCGCGCACCAGGAAGCTGTCGAGCCCGCCCATCGCGTTGAACTGCGGCGTGCCCGTGGTCAGCGTGGCGCGGCTCGCGTTGATGAAGCCGCCGCCGTCCACGCTGATGCCGGCCGGGTTGGCGATGATCACTTCGGCGCGCTGGCCGCCGACTTCGATATAGCCGCGCAACTGGCTCGGCGAGCCGCCGTTCACCTCATTGAGGATGATTCGCGCCGCACCACCCGCCATGAACGGATTGCCCTGCACAAAGCCACCCAACTGCGTCTGCACGTTGGCGCGGCTGTTGTTCAAGATGGCGCCGTTCGCGCCTACGTTGAACTGGTTGTAGACGTTGCGCGAGACGCCAGCCGCCGATGGCGTCTGGATGTTGACCATCGGCACGCCGTTGGGCGCCATCAGCACGGTCGGGCGAAGGTTGCCCGGCACGTTGGGCGCGCCGACGATCTGCGCATGCGCCGATGCCGCCATCAGCATCCCGGCGAAGGCCACCGCACCCGCTGCGGCAGTGGCCCTGCTCGCGCCCTTGCCAGCGCTCGTCGCGGTCTCCTGGACCACCATGCGCATGCCTCTGGCCGCGTTGAAGACGACGCGGTGCAAATGCCGATTCATATTTTTCCAGCTCCC
>NZ_FOWL01000024.1:0-93027 GCF_900115445.1 Variovorax sp. OK605 | reverse complement strand
CTTGTAGTCTATCACGATTTTTTAAGTACCGTCAAACTTTTTTCGCTTTCTTTTCTTTCCGCAATCCGCAACTCTCATCGCGTTTTGCTGAAGTCTTTTCAGCGGAGCCTTCGATTATGCACTGTTTTTTCAAACAACGTCAACTTTCGAAGACCTTTTTCTCAACCCACACAATCAACTCCTAAGAGCCCGCCCCGAAGAGCCTGATCGCCGCAACATCTTGCGATGCGCTGTCAGCCGAGCCCTCGATTATGCACAGTTTTCGACACTTCGGTCAACGAACGACAAATTTTTTAAGCAGGCAACAAAAAGCCCGGGCATCCCGGGCTCTGCATCCAGCATGCGCTGACGTAGATCAACTCTTCACTTCCAGTTGATTGTCCACCGACGTCACGCCTTGCACGCCCTTGGCAATCTCCTCGGCGCGCGCCTTCGCGGCGACTGTGGGCGCCGGGCCCTTCAGGCTCACTGCGCCGCCCTTCGTATCGACATTGATCTTGATCGCGCTGAGGTCCGGGTCTTTCGCCAGCCCCGCCGACACCGAAGCAGTGATGGCCGCGTCGTCCACCGTCGCGCTGACCGCGGCGCCGGCATTCTTGGCCGCCTCCTTGGCGTGTGCCATGCCTTCCTTCATCTCGGCCGTGGTACCGGACGCCTCTACTTTGGCCTTGGCCTCCTTCACCGCTTCACCGGTCTTGGCCGCGGCGGTCTCGGCGGCCTGCTCGGTCTTGGCGACCGCGCTGTCGAGCTTCTCGCCAGCGCTGCGGTTGTCCGACTTGTCGCAGGCGGCCAGCGTGAGCGCGGCGCCTGCTACCAGCACGGCGAGCCATGCACGCGAGTGCGGCATGGCCGAGGACGGGTTGCGGGTGTCCTGGTCTTGTTTGTTCATGGAAACCTCCTGTCGATCACATCGTTCGTTCGCCGAAAAACGAAAAGGGCTGCACACACCCGTTTGCGGGTGAATGCAGCCCCATGTCCGGTCACAGCTTGTCGGCGCCGTCCTTGATGGCGTCCTTGGCCTTTTCCTTCACGTCGCCGTAGGTCTTCTGCACCTTGCCGGCGGCCTGATCTGCCAGGCCCTCGCCCTGAAGTTTCTCGTTGCCGACCACCTTGCCGGCGGTTTCCTTCAGCTTGCCCTTGGCTTCCTCGACTCGGCCTGCCACTTGGTCCTTGTTCATGACGCTTTCCTTCTTGAGTAGGTGAAATGCGTGGAACCGAAATGGCCCACTGATTTCAATCTATGCGCCACCCAGTGGGGACGAACGCCGCCGGAAGCCCGAAGCGCTGTAGGACAACAAGGCTCAAGCCGTGACGATCCATCCTTCAAGCGGGTCGACTACCGTCGGCAAGCCGTAGCCAGGCCCGGAGCTGGCCGCGCGATGCAGACCCCACGCGGCTTGGAGCAGGCACAGCACGGCGTCGATGTCGTCGCCCCGCGCGTCGGCGAGCAGTTCGGCGCGTTGCGCAGCGGCGACGCCCAATGCCAGGCCCAGCCGGCTGGTGCCGGCCTCGAGCGCGTGCAGCAGATCGGCGCGCGCCGCCAGCCGCTCGGGCGTCTGCTTCGCCAAGTCGTCGCTCTTGTAGCTGCGGCGACCAATGAGCTCGCGCGCCAGCAAGCCCGGATAGGCCTCCAGCGCCACGCGCCCGTCATGCGTACGTTCGTGCAAGCCGGGAATGCGCGCGCCGGCCGCCAGCAGGCGCGGCACGCCCGCGTGGAGCATGTAGGCCACCGGCGGATTGACCCACTTCATCGACGGGCTCGAGCCCGCGGGCCCATCGGTCGCGCGGTGCGCAAACTTGCCGCCGACGGGCCGGGCCGCACAGAAGGCGGCAAACGTGTCGCGGATCTCGGCGCGGCTCAGGCCTGCGTAGTGCGCCATCAGCGACGCCCACTCAATCGGCCAGCGCAGGTGCTCGACCAGTTCTCGCGGCAAGCTGAACGGAAAGTCGAAGCCGCCCACCCAGGCCGGCGTGGCGCACAACCAGTCGCCCCATGCATCGAGCGTGGCAAAGCGCTGCAAGCCGGCCAGCACCACGCGGTCGGTGCCGACCACCTCGCCGACTGCAACAACGATGGGCTTGCGCCGCGTCGGCGCGCTCGAGAAGTCGCAGCCGAACAGCACCACGGCCTCAGCCCAGCGCCAGCGCCACCACGCCCGCGGCGATGAACAATGCGCCCAGCACGCGCAGCAGCCGGTCGCCCTCGCGCAGCAGGTGGCCGCCGATCAGCGCTGCGAACAGCATCGACACCTCGCGCGCCGGCGCCACGTGCGAGATGGGCGCCTGCTGAACCGCATAGAGCACCAGCACATAGGACACCGGACTCACCGCCGCCACGAGCAGCGCGTACTTCCATTGCGCGCGCCACATGCGCGCCGTGGTCGCGCGGTCTTTCAGCGCGACGGGCACCAGGATCACCATGCGCACCAGGTTGCCGAAGTAGTCGAGCAGGATCGGCGACATCATGAGGAACTTGACCGCGTAGCTGTCGGCCACCGTGTACGCCGCGATGAAGCCGCCGGTCAGCACGCCGTAGCGAATGCCCTTGTGCACGCGCTCGCTCTGCGCCGGGTCGTGCGCCTTGCGCCAGAGCTTCGGTCCGCCGGCGACGAGGAACACACCGCCCACCACGCCCACGATGCCCGCCACGCCGACAAGGCTGATCTTCTCGCCGAGAAAGAGCACCGCCACCAGCGACGACAGCAGCGGGCCCGAGCCGCGCGCAAGCGGATAGACCACCGTGAGGTCCGACTTGCGGTAGCCCCGCAGCAGCACGATGAAATAGAAGATGTGCAGCACGCCGCTGAGCACGACGAAGCTCCACTCGGTGACGCCCCAGCCCGGCACCACGTTCCAGCCCAGCGTGATGCCCACGGGCGCCCAGATGAGCATGTTGAACACGCTGGTCTGGAAGCTGAAGCGCACGTCGCCGTTCGCCTTCTTGGCGGCGATGTTCCAGGCGGCATGAATGACCCCGGCCAGCAGGATCAGCGCGAATGCGGAGAGCGGCACCCCGGGTTCAGTGGCGGCCGACGATGGCGGCAGTGGCCATCAGTTCTTCCAGCAGCGCCAGCGAGACCTTGCCCGACACCGCGTACGGGTTGAGCTCGGGCTTTTCGGAGTACTTCAGCAGCGTCGAGGCGTTGAGCTTCGACAGGTTGACCTGCCCCATGGTCCAGCCGCCGAAACGGCGCTCGGAGATTTCTTCGTAGTGCAGCAGCACCACGTCCTTGTGGCGCGCGTCGCGCTGGATGTGGCCGTAGAGCTCGCTGATCGCCATGCGACCGCCCTCGATGGCCTGCAGGAAGGTGCCGGCACCGTAGCAAAGGATGCCGGTGATGCCGCACGTGGTGTTGTGCGAGCGCGATTGCGCAAGGATCGACTCGATGGCCTGCGGGCTGGTGTCGACGGCGCGGCTGGCGTAGAGAAGTCGGACCAGCATGGCTCAGCTCTTTCGGGGAAGAAGAGAAAGGAATTCGCGGCGCAGGCTGGGGTCCTTGAGGAACACGCCGCGCATCACGGAATTGATCATCTTGCTGTCCATTTCCTTCACGCCGCGCCAGGCCATGCAGAAATGCTCGGCTTCCATGACCAGCGCGAGGCCGTCGGGCTGCGTCTTTTCCTGGATCAGGTCGGCCAGCTGCACCACCGCTTCTTCCTGGATCTGCGGACGGCCCATGACCCATTCGGCCAGGCGCGCGTACTTCGACAGGCCGATCACGTTGGTGTGCTCGTTGGGCATCACGCCGATCCAGAGCTTGCCGATGATCGGGCAGAAGTGGTGCGAACAGGCGCTGCGCACGGTGATCGGGCCGACGATCATCAGCTCGTTCAGGTGTTCGGCGTTCGGGAATTCGGTGAGCGAGGGCGGTGCCACATAGCGACCACGGAACACCTCGTTCACGTACATCTTGGCGACGCGGCGCGCGGTGTTGTCGGTGTTGTGGTCGTTCTCGACGTCGATGACCAGGCTTTCGAGCACGCCCTTCATCTTGACCTCGACTTCGTCGAGCAGCGCCTCCAGCTCGCCGGGCTCGATGAACTCGGCAATGTTGTCGTTGGCATTGAAGCGCTTGCGCGCTGCGGCAATGCGCTCACGGATCTTCACGGAGACGGGCGTGCCCTCGTCATCGTCGTTTCGATCGGGGCGCGGGTCGACGTCGGTTTTCCTCAGCATGGCGGGGATCGTACCAGTGAATGACTCCAGGGCATTCGGGCCTGCAGCGCCCGCCCCTTCTTGGAGTATTGCTATCAATTGAGTAGCGAGAAATCGGCGACCAGCGGCAGATGGTCGGACATGCGGGTCCAGATGGGACCGCGCGGCACCGCGCACGCCTGCGGCTGCAGCTTGCGTCCGTAGATGAAGTCGAGTTGCGCCACTGGCAGGCGCGACGGGTAGGTAAGCGTGCGCGCACCGCGCAGGTCGCTGGTGTCGCGCAGCCCCATGGCGTTCATGGCGTAGCGCATGCGCGCGCCCCAGTCGTTGAAGTCGCCCGCCACCACCACGGCCTCCTCGGGCGGCACTTCGCGCTCGATGAACTCGCGCAGGCGCGCGATCTGCCGCACGCGGCTGCCCTTGATGAGCCCCAGGTGCACCACGATGGCGTGCACCGGCTGGCCGTCGACGTCGATCACCACGTGCAGCAACCCGCGCTGCTCGAAGCGGTGGTCGGAAATGTCCTGGTGGCTGGTGCGCACCACCGGCCAGCGCGTGAGCAAGGCATTACCGTGCTCGCCGTGGCGCGTGACGGCATTGGTCTCGTAGACGGCGGTGTAGCCCTCGGGCGCGAGAAAGTCGGCCTGCGGCAGCTCGGGCCAGCGGGCGAAGCGCGCCGCGGCCTGACGGTTCATCTTGCGCACCTCCTGCAGGCAGACGATGTCCGCGTCGAGCTGCTCGATGGCGTGGCCGAGGTTGTGGATCTCGAGCCTGCGCGCGGGGCCGATGCCTTGCACACCCTTGTGGATGTTGTAGGTGGCGACGCGGAGGTTCTGCGCTGCTGCTGCGGATGCCGGCTGGTTCATCGCACAAATTCTGGCAGCAACAGAATGGCTTCGGCGTTCGATGGGGAAAAACAGGCGTCCGCCGCCGCGTGGTACGGCAGCCAGCGCCAGTCGGTGTGCTCGCGCGGTTCGAGCACCGGCGTCAGGCGCTCGGGCACGCACAGGCCGAACAGGTGCTCGGTGTTGTGGGTTACGCCGGGCGCGTAGCGGGCGCGCCAGCGCGGATAGATCTCGTAGACGTTGCGCAACTGCCAGTCGACCAGCTGCGGGGCCAGCGCGGCGCCCTCGCCGCAGCGAATGCCGGTTTCCTCGGCCACTTCGCGCGCCGCAGTGAGCGCCAGCGGCTCGTCGGCGGCGTCCTTGCTGCCGGTGACCGATTGCCAGAAATCGGTCTCGGCATCCGCACGCCGGATCAGCAGCACATCGAGCGCCGGCGTGTGGATCACGACCAGCACCGACTCCGGGATCTTCCAGGGTCGGGGGCCGGTCGTCATGGCGGCGTCAGACCGCCTGGGGCGTGTTGCGCAGCTTGATGTGCAGTTCGCGCAGCTGCTTCTCGTCGACCGGGCTCGGCGCCTGCGTCAGCAGGTCCTGCGCGCGCTGGGTCTTGGGGAAGGCGATCACGTCGCGGATCGACTCGGCGCCGGTCATGAGCATGACCAGGCGGTCCAGGCCGATGGCGATGCCGCCGTGCGGCGGCGCGCCGTACTGCAGCGCGTCCAGCAGGAAGCCGAACTTCAGCTGCGCGTCCTCGGCGCTGATCTTCAGCGCGCGGAACACCTTGCTCTGCACTTCCTCGCGGTGGATACGCACCGAACCGCCGCCCATCTCGATGCCGTTGAGCACCATGTCGTAGGCCTTGGCGATGCACTTCTCGGGCGCGGTGTCCATCAGGTCTTCATGGCCGTCCTTGGGTGCGGTGAACGGGTGGTGCACGGCGCTCCAGCGCTGGCCTTCCTCGTCGAACTCGAACATCGGGAAGTCCACCACCCACAGCGGTGCCCAGCGGTCGTCGAACAGGCCGGTCTTCTTGCCGAAGGCGCTGTGGCCGATCTTCACGCGCAGCGCGCCGATGGCGTCGTTGACGACCTTTTCCTTGTCGGCGCCGAAGAACACGATGTCGCCGTTGCGCGCACCCGTGCGGGCGATGATCTCGGCCAGCGTGTTGTCGTCCAGGTTCTTCACGATCGGGCTTTGCAGACCTTCGCGGCCCGCGGCAGCGTCGTTGACCTTGATGTAGGCCAGGCCCTTGGCGCCGTAGATCTTGACGAATTCCTGGTAGGCGTCGATTTCACCGCGCGACATGCCGCCTTCGGCACCGCCGCCGGGAACGCGCAGCGCGACCACGCGGCCGCCGGTCATGGTGGCGGCGTTGGAGAACACCTTGAATTCCACGCGCTTCATGAGTTCGGTGAGTTCGGTGAGTTCGAGCTTCACGCGCAGGTCGGGCTTGTCCGAGCCGTACTTGAACATCGCGTCGCCGTACGTCATGGTCGGGAACACCGGCAGGTCGATGCCCGCGGCGTTGCGGAACATGGTGCGCACCATGCCTTCGAACATCTCGCGGATCTCTTCTTCCGACAGGAAGGAGGTCTCGATGTCGATCTGCGTGAATTCGGGCTGGCGGTCGGCGCGCAGGTCTTCGTCGCGGAAGCACTTCACGATCTGGTAGTAGCGGTCGTAACCGGCCACCATCAGCAGCTGCTTGAACAGCTGGGGCGACTGCGGCAGCGCGAAGAAGCTGCCGTCATGCACGCGGCTGGGCACCAGGTAGTCGCGCGCGCCTTCGGGCGTGGACTTGCCGAGCATCGGAGTCTCGATGTCGATGAAGCCGTTGGCGTCGAGGAACTTGCGCGTTTCCATCGTCACCTTGTAGCGCAGCATCATGTTGCGCTGCATGGCCGGGCGGCGCAGGTCGAGCACGCGGTGCGTGAGGCGGGTGGTTTCCGACAGGTTGTCGTCGTCCAGCAGGAACGGGGGCGTGACCGAGGGGTTCAGCACCTTCAGCTCGTGGCACAGCACTTCGATCTTGCCGCTCTTGAGCTGGTCGTTGGTCGTGCCTTCGGGGCGCGAGCGCACCAGGCCGGTGATCTGCACGCAGAACTCGTTGCGCAGGTTCTCGGCCACGGCGAAGGTCGACGCGCGATCGGGGTCGCACACCACCTGCACGTAGCCTTCGCGGTCACGCACGTCGACGAAGATCACGCCGCCGTGGTCGCGGCGACGGTTGACCCAGCCGCACAGGGTGACGGTTTGGCCCAGCAGGGCTTCGGTCACGAGACCGCAATAGTGAGTACGCATGGCCATAGGAATCCATTCCGGCGCCTTGTGGGCGCGTTCGTTTTTATGAGTTGGAAGACTTCACCGCCACCGTGGAGGGGCCGCCTGGAACGACCACCCCCATCGAGACGATGTACTTGAGCGCTTCGTCCACGCTCATCTTCAGTTCGATGCAGTCGCTGCGCTTGAGCATCACGAAGTAGCCGCCCGTCGGGTTGGGCGTGGTCGGCACGTAGACACCGAGGTAGTCGCCGCCGCCCAGGTGCTCGACCACGTCGGCGCCGGGCGTGCCGGTGACGAAGGCGATGGTCCAGACCCCTTCACGCGGCCACTCCACCAGCACCGCCGTACGGAAGGCATTGCCGTTCTCGGAGAACAGCGTGTCCGACACCTGCTTGACGCTCGAATAGATCGAGCGCACCACCGGAATGCGGCGCACCACGGCGTCGCCCCAGCCCAGCAGGCGCTTGCCCACGAAGTTGCTGGCAATGGCGCCCACCACCAGCAAGATCGCCAGCGTGAGCAGCACGCCGAGGCCGCGCACGTTGTTGTCGTAGAGCCAGCGCTGCCACGCGCCGGGCAGCACCCAGAGCGTCTGGTCCAGCGTGTCGATGATCCACTTCAGCACCGCGAGGGTGATGAACAGCGGAACGATCACCAGCAAGCCGGAGAACAACCATTTGCGCAGGGCGAGCATGGCGGTCGGTATGTGTGGATCAGTCGCCGCTCTTGGCGGCAGGAGCCGGCGCGGGAGCCGGGGCAGCGGGTGCGGGCGCCGCTGCGGGTGCCGGACTCGGCGCGGGGGCGGTGGTGCCGGAAGACGAATCACCGGACTTGGCTGTGTCGCTCGACGCGGGCGCCGTCGCCGGCTCGGTCTTCTTGCCGCCGCCGTCGCGGAAATCGGTCACATACCAGCCCGAGCCCTTGAGCTGGAAGCCGGCGGCCGTGACCTGCTTTTCGAACGCACTCGCGCCGCAGTTCGGACACACCGTGAGTGGCGCGTCGGACATCTTCTGCAAAGCGTCTTTGGCAAAGCCGCAGGCACTGCACTTGTAGGCGTAAATGGGCATGGGAATGGGTTAAAAAAAGCGGCGCAGCTGCCGCTCGCAAAGCCCTCGATTATAGGGCCGCCCCCGCCCAAGGCCCTCCAGCCCTGGCGCCGGGGCGCTCCTTCAGGCGGGTTCCGTGGCCAGCGGGCGATGCGGCGTGTGAGTGTTCGCCAACCATTGCGGCAGCAGCGAACCGACCCCCATCCCCACGAAAGCGCACAGCACGCCGGCCAGCTGGGCCGGGAATGCGCTGCCCCAGGGCATCCACAGGAACAGCAGCCACACGCCGATGCCCAGCACGATCGAGGCAATCGCCCCCTGCGTGGTGGCGCGGCGCCAGTAAAGGCCGCACACCAGCGGAACGAAGGCACCGACCAGCGGCACCTGGTAGGCGCCCGAGACCAGCTCGTAGATCGGCGTGCCCTGCATGCGGATGGCGTAGGCCAGCACGGCCGCGCTGAACAGCAGCACCGTGATGCGCATCGTCATGAGGTTCTGGCGGTCGGTGCCGGCCGGGCGGAACTGGCGCCAGATGTTCTCGGTGAAGGTGACGCTGGGCGCCAGCAAGGTGGCCGACGCGGTCGACTTGATGGCCGAGAGCAGCGCACCGAAGAACAGCACCTGCATCACGAACGGCATCTTCTCGAGCACCAGGGTGGGCAGCACCTTCTGCGGATCTTCCTTGAGCAGCGTCGCGGTCTGCTCCGGCATGATCAGCAGCGCGCTGGCCACCAGGAACATCGGCACGAAGGCGAACAGGATGTACGCCACGCCGCCGATGACGGGGCCGCGCTGCGCCGCCTTGACGCTGTTGGCCGACATCACGCGCTGGAACACGTCCTGCTGGGGAATGGAGCCCAGCATCATCGTGATGGCGGCCGCGAAGAAGAACACCATGTCATGCCAGTTGGGCTCGGGCCAGAACTTGAAGAGGTCCTTGCTGACGGCAAAGGCCACCACCTTGTCGGCGCCGCCGGCCATGTCGCCCGCGAACATCGCGATCACGGCCAGGCCGGTCACCAGGATGATCATCTGCATGAAGTCGGTGACGGCCACCGACCACATGCCGCCGAACAGCGTGTACGCCAGGATCGAGATCACCCCGATCACCATGCCCACCGGGATGCTGATGGCGCCGGCCGACAGCAGGTTGAACACCAGCCCCAGCGCCGTGACCTGCGCCGACACCCAGCCCAGGTAGCTCAGCATGATGATCAGCGAACAGGCCACCTCGACGGTGCGGCCGTAGCGCTCGCGGTAGTAGTCGCTGATGGTCAGCAGCGTCATGCGGTAGAGCTTGCCCGCGAAGAACAGGCCCACCAGGATCAGGCAGGTGCCCGCGCCGAACGGGTCCTCGACCACGCCGTTCAGGCCGCCCTCGATGAACTTCGCCGGAATACCGAGCACCGTTTCGGAGCCGAACCAGGTCGCGAAGGTCGTCGTGACGATCATGAAGAGCGGCAGGTGCCGCCCGGCAATGGCGAAGTCGGTGGTGTTCTTCACCCGCTTGGCGGCATACAGGCCGATGGCGATGGTGACCAGCAGATAGACGATGACCAGCGTCAGCAGCACGACGGGAACTCCTCTAGAAAATACGCACGCGCACCAGCAATTGCATGGCGAGCAACCCCAATACAAAACCTATGCCACCGTAGACGATGGCCTGCAGCAACCGGTTGGTGCGCTTCTGTTCGGCCAGCAGCTCGAGCAGTTCGCGCCGGTTGTCGGCGGGGCGATTCTCCAGGAAATCGTGCAGCAGCCGCGGGAATTGAGGAAGCAATTTGGCGTACCGCGGCGCCTCGGCCTTGAGCTGCTGCAGCAGCTTCTTCGGGCCGATCTGGTCGACCATCCACTTTTCGAGGAACGGCTTGGCCGTGGCCCAGAGGTCGAGATCGGGGTCGATGTTGCGGCCCAGCCCCTCGATGTTGAGCAGCGTCTTCTGCAGCAGTACCAGCTGCGGCTGGATCTCGACCTGGAAGCGGCGCGAGGTCTGGAACAGGCGCATCAGCACCATGCCCAGCGAAAGCTCCTTCAGCGGCCGGTCGAAGTACGGCTCGCACACGGTGCGGATCGCCGCCTCGAGCTCGTCGATGCGCGTGCCCACCGGCACCCAGCCGCTTTCGAGGTGCAGCTCGGCCACGCGCTTGTAGTCGCGCCGGAAGAAGGCCACGAAGTTCTGCGCGAGGTATTCCTTGTCCGACTCGGTCAGCGTGCCGATGATCCCGAAGTCCAGCGAGATGTAGCGCCCGAAGGTCTCGGGCTCCAGGCTCACCTGGATGTTGCCGGGGTGCATGTCGGCGTGGAAGAAGCCGTCGCGGAACACCTGCGTGAAGAAGATCGTGACGCCGTCGCGCGCCAGCTTGGGAATGTCGACGCCGGCCGCGCGCAGGCGGTCCATCTGCGCAATGGGCACGCCCTTCATGCGCTCCATCACCATGACCTCGGGATGGCAGAAGTCCCAGAACATCTCGGGAATCAGCACCAGGTCGAGTTCGGCCATGTTGCGGCGCAGCTGGGCCGCGTTGGCGGCCTCGCGCACCAGGTCGAGCTCGTCGTGCAGGTACTTGTCGAACTCGCCGACCACCTCGCGCGGCTTCAGGCGCTTGCCGTCGGCCGAGAGCCCTTCGACCCAGCCGGCCATCATGGCCATGAGCGCCAGGTCTTTCTCGATCACGCCGCGCATGTTGGGGCGCAGCACCTTCACGGCCACCTCGCGCACGTCGCCCTGGTTGGTGCGGATGGTCGCGAAGTGCACCTGCGCGATCGACGCGCTGGCGATGGGTGTCTCGTCGAACTGGATGAACACGTCGCTCACCGGGCGGCGGAACGCGCGCTCGATGGTGGCAATGGCCACCGACGAGGGGAACGGCGGCACGCGGTCCTGCAGAAAGGCCAGCTCGTCGGCGATGTCGGGCGGCAGCAGGTCGCGCCGGGTCGACAGCACCTGGCCGAACTTCACGAAGATGGGACCGAGCCGCTCGAGCGCCTCGCGCAGCCGCTGTCCGCGCGGCGCGTCGAGATTGCGCCCGATGGACACGATGCGCGCCACCACGCGAAGCCAGGGTTTCTGGAAGCTCGTGAGCACGAGCTCGTCGAGACCGTAGCGCAGCGCAACCCAGACGATGAACAGGCCGCGATAGAAGCGCCTCATTCGACCTTGCCCGCCGCGTCGGCCGCCGAGCCGCCGAACTTGGCCGTGCGGTCGCCGACGAACTGGCGCAGCGCGCCCGCCACGCGGCGCACGGCATTGCCCAGCGTGTGCGCGGGCACGTCGCCAATCACGCGAGCGAGGTCGTCCTCGATGTCCCAGCGCACGTGGTCGACCAGCCAGTTGACCTCGGCGGCCAGCTGCACGTCACCGATGATCTGCACGGAGGGCTTGTCGCCGCGCAGCGTGGCACGGGCAATGTCGAAGGGGGAGTCTTCGGTGACGGTGAGCGTGAGTTCGGGCACCGCGCCGGCGGGTGCCAGGTCGAGCAGGCCGGCGGGCGTGGCCACCAGCTCCATCGTCACGAAGCGCCACTGGAAGCGCACCACCCGCCCCTGCTGGCGCAGCAGGCGCTGCTGGGCCTCGGGCTCCTGCTGCAGCACATGGTTCAGGAACAGCACCGCGCGGTGCTGGATCTCGTGGACCGCCCAGTCCGGCGGCTGCAGGCGCTCGCCGATGCGGTTGAAAAGGTCGCCGAGAAAAGAAAATGGGGACGATGGTGTGGCCATGTCCCCATTATCCCGTCTGTGCCGCGGCCCCGTGAGGGCCGCGTTTCAGCTTTTTACTGCAGTGCCTGCACGCCTGCCACCAGCCAGCCGCCGTTGCCGTTGGTCGGCTTGGTCATGTTCCACACTTCGCGGAACGGACCCGGGCCCGCCGAGGCGTCTTCGCGGATCATGCCGGAGAACTCCACGCTGGCCATGTAGGCGTCAGGCAGTTCTTCGATGCCCAGCAGCTTGGCGTCGAGCATCACGACTTCGGTCTTGTTCGATGCGCCGCCCGTGTGGCCGGCGCGGTCGGCCAGTTGCGTGCGGATCTCTTCGACCATGCTGTCGGTCATCATCGAACGCAGCATCGACACGTCGGCGCGATCCCATGCGTCCTGCAGCGTCACGAAGTTGCGCTTGGCGGCACCGAGGAAGCCGTCGACATCGAAGCCCGCGGGGATGCCCCAGGACTGCGAGCCGCCGAGTGCCGAGCCGATCATGCTGCCACCGGCCGCGGCACCCGCTGCCGAGAGGCTGCTGCCGTGCGGCGCATCGTTCGAAGGCGTGGCGTCGAAGGCCGCGTTGTTGCGCTCCCACGGACGGGCCGATGCATCGTTGCCCACGTTGGCCGGGCTGTACTGCGCCGGCGCGGCGGCGTTGCTCGGGCTGGCACCTGCGCCCTGGAAGGCGAAGCCGCCCTGGCGGTTGCCGGCGGGCTGCGAGCGCGCCTTGATCATGCGCCACACCACCACGCCAGCCAGCACCAGCAGGCCGATCAGCAGGATGTTGCCGAACCCGGCGCCGAGGCCGAGCGAGTGCGCCAGCCATGCGAGGCCCAGGCCGGCGGCCAGGCCGCCGAGCATCGCGCCCCAAGGACGCTTCGGTGCAGCGACCGCGGGTGCGGGCGTTGCGGGCTTCGCAGCGGCGTTGGTCGCGTTCTGCTGCGCGGGCGCAGCAGGCGGCGTCGATTGGCGTTGCGTCACGTTGGACGACTGGCGCCCGAAGGACTTGCCGCCACCCATGCGCGCTGCCTCGGCCTGGACACTGCCCAGCACCAACGCAGCCGCCAAAAACAAAGTACCCAAACTCTTCATGTCGTCTCCTCTCGAGCGAAAGATTCGCGTCATCAACATTTGATTCCAACATGCAGGGCTGCAATGCCCCCCGTCATGTTGTGATAGTCCACATGTCCGAAACCGCCCTCTTTCATGAGGGTCTTGAGTTCCTCTTGCGAGGGGTGCATCCGGATCGATTCGGCCAGGTAGCGATAGCTCGCGTCGTCGCCGGCCACGAGCTTGCCCAGGCGCGGCAGCACGTTGAAGGAGTACCAGTCGTAGGCCTTGGCGAGCGGCTTGGCGACCTTCGAGAACTCGAGCACGAGCAGCTTGCCGCCCGGCTTGATCACGCGGTTCATTTCCTTGAGCGCGGCGTCCTTGTGCGTCATGTTGCGCAGGCCGAAGGCCACCGTGACCACGTCGAAGTGGTTGTCGGCGAAGGGCAGCTTCTCGGCGTCGCAGACCGTGGTGGGCAGCACCACGCCGGCGTCGAGCAGGCGATCGCGCCCGGTGCGCAGCATGGCTTCGTTGATGTCGGTGTGCACCACCTGGCCGGTGGCGCCGACCTTCTTCGCGAACGCCAGCGCGAGGTCGCCGGTGCCGCCCGCGATGTCGAGAACGCGCGAGCCTTCGCCCACGTTCGCGACCATCACGGTGTACGCCTTCCAGGCGCGGTGCAGGCCGGCCGACATCAGGTCGTTCATGACGTCGTAGCGCGATGCGACCGAATCGAAGACACCGCGAACGCGGCGGGCCTTCTCGCTTTCGTCGACTGTTTCGAAGCCGAAGTGTGTGGTACTCATGCGACCGATGTTAGGCCGGAAGCCTTCACATCAAGCCGACGACCCCGCGCGCACGGCGGGCATTTGTTGCTTTTTTCGTCCCGCCCTTCCTGGGCGTAGGGCTATGTTTTCAATAGCAGCGCCCGGAGATTCGGGCGATTTCGAGAACCTCAGTGGCTGCCGCAGGCGTGGCCGCTCTTGTCGATCATCGGCGCATCGCGATCGACGCCGGCCGCGGCCAGCCGCTGCTCGTAGGTGGCCCACAGTTCGGCCTGCTTCGCACCCAGTTCGTAGAGCAGGTCCCACGAGTAGATGCCCGTGTTGTGCCCGTCGCTGAAGGTCGGCTGCACGGCGTAGTTGCCCACCGCCTCGAGGTCGACCAGCTCGACGTCGCGCTTGCCTGTCTGCAGGATTTCCTGGCCCGGGCCATGGCCCTGCACCTCGGCCGACGGCGAACAGATGCGCATCAGCTCGAAGGGAATGCGGAAGGTCGCGCCGTCGGAAAAACCCACCTCGAGCACGCGCGACTGGCCGTGCACGGTGATCGATTGCGGCGTCGGTGCGCCCGGTTTCAAACCTGCCATCAGAAGCTCCTGTTGCCCAATCGTTCGATCATCGCAGCCTCGGCCGCGGGCAGCCGCGCGGCGATGTCCGCCTCTTGCGACGCATTGCGCTCGCGCTGCGCCACCGCCCACACCGAGCCCGGAAAGTGGCTGTCGCCGGCAAAGCGCGCGATCACGTGCCAGTGCAGGTGCGCCACCATGTTGCCGAGCGCGGCGAGATTGATCTTGGCCGGCGCAAGGTGCTCGCGCAAGCATTGCTCGACCACCGCCACGGCGTCCATGCAGAGCACGCGGTCGGCGGCATCGAGGTCGGAAAATTCGGCCGCATGCTCGCGCCACACCACGCGATAGAAGCCCGGAAAACCGGCCTCCTCCGCATGGATGACGCGCAGCTTCGCGCCTTCGAACACGAGGCGCCCGCCCGGGCCCTCGCACAGCACGCAGCCGGGTGCCTTCGTCACACCAGCACCCGCTCGATCCCGCCCTGGTTGGCGGCGGCCACGTAGGCCGGCATCCAGTCGGCGCCGAGGATCTTGTTGGCCATCTCGACCACGATGTAGTCGGCTTCGAGCAGCCCGTTGTTCAGGTCGTTGCCGTAGCGCGAGAGGCCTTGCAGGCAGCTCGGGCAGCTGGTGAGGATCTTCACGTTGTCGTTCGCGCCGACCTTGCCCGCATCGCGCAGCGCGGCCTCGCCCTTCTTCAGTTCCTCTTCCTTGCGGAAGCGGATCTGCGTGGAGATGTCGGGCCGCGACACGCCCAGCGTGCCCGACTCGCCGCAGCAGCGGTCGTTCTTGAGCACGTTGTCGCCGACCAGCGCCTTCACCGTCTTCATCGGGTCCTGCTGCTTCATCGGCGAATGGCAGGGGTCGTGGTACAGGTAGCCGCCACCGCCGGCACCGGCCAGGGTGATGCCCTTTTCGAGCAGGTACTCGTGGATGTCGATGATCCGGCAGCCCGGGAAGATCTTGTCGAACTGGTAACCCTGCAGCTGGTCGTAGCAGGTGCCGCAGCTCACCACCACCGTCTTGATGTCGAGGTAGTTCAGCGTGTTGGCCACGCGGTGGAAGAGCACGCGGTTGTCCGTGATCATCTTCTCGGCCTTGTCGAACTGGCCGCTGCCGCGCTGCGGATAGCCGCAGCACAGGTAACCCGGCGGCAGCACCGTCTGCACGCCCGCATGCCACAGCATGGCTTGCGTGGCGAGCCCCACCTGCGAGAACAGGCGCTCGGAGCCGCATCCGGGGAAGTAGAAGACCGCCTCGGTCTCGGAGGTGGTCGCCTTCGGGTTGCGGATGATCGGCACGTAGTCGGCATCCTCGATGTCGAGCAGCGCGCGCGCCGTCTGCTTGGGCAGGTTGCCCGGCATCTTCTTGTTGATGAAGTGGACCACCTGCTCCTTGATGGGCGCCGGGCCCAGCGTGGCCGGGGGCGCGGCGGTCTGCTTCTTCGCAAGGCCGCGCAGCAGGTCGTTGGCCAGGCGCTGCGCCTTGAAGCCCACGCCCACCATGCCCGCGCGCACCGCCTTGATGGTCTGCGGGTTGGTCGCGTTCAGGAAGAACATCGCGGCGGCGTTGCCGGGGCGGAAGCTCTTCTGGCCCATCTTGCGCAGCAGGTTGCGCATGTTCATCGACACGTCGCCGAAGTCGATCTTCACCGGGCACGGCGTGAGGCACTTGTGGCACACGGTGCAGTGGTCGGCCACGTCCTCGAACTCTTCCCAGTGCTTGATGCTGATGCCGCGGCGCGTCTGCTCTTCGTAGAGGAAAGCCTCCACCAGCAGCGAGGTCGCGAGGATCTTGTTGCGCGGGCTGTACAGCAGGTTGGCGCGCGGCACGTGCGTGGCGCACACCGGCTTGCACTTGCCGCAGCGCAGGCAGTCCTTCACGCTGTCGGCAATGGCGCCGATGTCGCTCTGCTGCATGATCAGCGACTCGTGGCCCATCAGGCCGAAGCTCGGCGTGTAGGCGTTGGTCAGGTCGGCGTGCAGCGTCTGGGCCTGGCCGGCCGGGGCGCGCAGCAGCTTGCCCTTGTTGAAGCGGCCTTCGGGGTCGACCCGGGCCTTGTATTCGGTGAACGGACGCAGCTCTTCGTCGCTCAGGAACTCGAGCTTGGTGATGCCGATGCCGTGCTCGCCGGAGATCACGCCGTCCAGGCTGCGCGCCAGCGCCATGATGCGCACCACCGCGGCATGCGCGGTCTGCAGCATGTCGTAGTTGTCGCTGTTCACGGGGATGTTGGTGTGCACATTGCCGTCGCCCGCGTGCATGTGCAGCGCGACCCACACGCGGCCCTTGAGCACGCGCTTGTGGACGGCCGTGCATTCGGCCAGGATCGGCGCGAACTCGGCGCCCGCGAAGATTTCCTGCAGCGGCTGGCGCAGCTGGGTCTTCCAGCTCGCGCGCAGCGAGTGGTCCTGCAGCTGGGCGAACTGCGCATCCACGTTCTGCAGCCAGCCGGCCCACAGCGCGCGCACCTCCTGCACCAGCGTCACGGCTTGCGCCACGCGGTCTTCGAGCAGCTCGGCCGCGGGAATCTCGTGCGCGTCGTCGGTCTTGCCCAGCGGCAGGTTGCCGCGCGTGAGGAAGGCCTCGAGCTCGTCGGTCAGCGCGAGCTTGTTCTGCAGCGACAACTCGATGTTGATGCGCTCGATGCCGTCGCTGTACTCGGCCATGCGCGGCAGCGGGATCACCACGTCTTCATTGATCTTGAAGGCGTTGGTGTGCTTGCTGATGGCGGCCGTGCGCTTGCGGTCGAGCCAGAACTTCTTGCGCGCCTCGGGGCTGATGGCAATGAAGCCTTCGCCGCTGCGCGAGTTGGCGATGCGCACCACTTCGGAGGTGATGCGCGCCACGTCGTCGGCGTCGTCGCCGGCGATGTCGCCGAACAGCACCATCTTCGGCAGGCCGCCGTGCTTCTTCGACTTGGTGGCGTAGCCCACCGCCTTCAGGTAGCGGTCGTCCAGGTGTTCCAGGCCGGCCAGCAGCACGCCCGAGCGCTTCTGCTCGGCGAACATGAAGTCCTTGATCTCGACGATGCTGGGCACCGCGTCCTTGGCGTTGCCGAAGAACTCCAGGCACACGGTGCGCGTGTGGGCAGGCATCTTGTGCACCACCCAGCGGCAGCTGGTGATGAGGCCGTCGCAGCCCTCCTTCTGGATGCCCGGCAGCCCCGAGAGGAACTTGTCGGTCACGTCCTTGCCGAGGCCTTCCTTGCGGAAGGTGCGCCCGGGAATGTCGAGGCGCTCGGTGCGCAGCTTGGTCTTGCCGTCGGCGGCGTAGTACTGCAGCTCGAACAGGGCGCTTTCGGCGTCGTGGATCTTGCCGAGGTTGTGGCCGATGCGCGTGACCTCGAGCCATTCGGCCTGCGGCGTCACCATGCGCCACGAAGCGAGGTTGTCCAGCGCCGTGCCCCACAGCACGGCCTTCTTGCCGCCCGCGTTCATGGCCACGTTGCCGCCCACGCACGAAGCTTCGGCCGAGGTCGGGTCGACCGCGAACACGAAGCCCGCGCGCTCGGCCGCGTCGGCCACGCGCTGCGTGACCACGCCGGCCTCGGTCCAGATGGTGGGCACGGGGTCGGCCAGGCCGGGCAGCGGCATGTGCTCGACCTCGGTCATCGCCTCGAGCTTCTCGGTGTTGATGACCACGCTCTTCCAGGTCAGCGGAATGGCGCCGCCGGTGTAGCCGGTGCCGCCCCCGCGCGGAATGATGGTCAGGCCGAGCTCGATGCAGCCCTTCACCAGCAGCGCCATCTCGGCCTCGGTGTCGGGGCACAGCACCACGAACGGGTATTCCACGCGCCAGTCGGTGGCGTCGGTCACGTGCGACACGCGCGACAGGCCGTCGAACTTGATGTTGTCCTTGGCCGTGAGGCGGCGCAGCACCCGCGTGGCCTTGCGGCGCAGGGAGGCGACTTCGCGGAAGGTGGTGTCGAAGGCGGCCACCGCCTCGCCCACCAGCGCGGTGAGCTCGCCCACGAGCTGGTCGCGCGAGGCATCGCTGTCGGGGGTGCGGCGCTTCTGCACCTCGCTCAGGCGGTGCTTCAAGGCATCGACCAGCTGGCCTCGGCGGCGCGGGTTGTCCAGCAGGTCGTCGACCAGGTACGGGTTGCGCTGGACCACCCAGATGTCGCCCAGCACCTCGTAGAGCATGCGCGCCGACCGGCCGGTGCGGCGCTCGGCGCGCAGGGTCTGCAGCAGTTCCCAGCCGCGCTCGCCGAGCAGGCGAATCACGATTTCTCGGTCGGAGAAGCTGGTGTAGTTGTACGGGATCTCGCGCAGTCGCACAGGCTCTGCGGCCTGTGACAACAGCGTGTTCAACGCGGTCGGAGCATTCATCGGGGTGGCGCCACGGCCAGGCACTGCGTGCCCATTCAGCCGGGCCGGAGATTTTAGGACAGCGCCCGGGGACGTGCCCCGGGGTCCCCGCGAAGGCCTAGAACAGCACCCGGCTGCGGATGGTGCCCGGCACCTGGGCCAGCTTCTCGAGCGCGAGGTCGGACGAGGCGGCGTCGATGTCCATCACCACGTAGCCGACCTTCTCGTTGGTCTGCAGGAACTGCGAGGCGATGTTGATGTTGTTGTCCGAGAAGATCTTGTTGATCTCGGACAGCACGCCCGGCACGTTCTTGTGGATGTGCAGCAGCCGGTGCTTGCCCGGGTGGGCGGGCAGCGCCACTTCCGGGAAATTGACCGACGAGATCGACGTGCCGTTGTCGCTGTACTTGACCAGCTTCTCGGCCACTTCGCCGCCGATGTTGGCCTGCGCCTCCATGGTCGAGCCGCCGATGTGCGGCGTCAGGATCACGTTGTCCAGGCCACGCAGCGCGGACACGAACTCGTCCTTGTTGCTGCCCGGCTCGACCGGGAACACGTCGATGGCGGCGCCCCAGAGCTTCTTGGCCTTGATCGCGTTGGCCAGCGCCTCGATCTCGACCACCGTGCCGCGCGCGGCGTTGATCAGGATGCCGCCCGGCTTCATGGCGGCGATCTCGGCCTCGCCGATCATCCATTTGGTGGAGGGCAGCTCGGGCACATGCAGGGTGACGATGTCGCTCTGCGCCAGCAGGTCGTGCAGCTTGGGCACCTGGCGGGCATTGCCCAGCGGCAGCTTGCTGACCACGTCGTAGAAGGCCACGTGCATACCCAGCGCCTCTGCCAATACCGACAGTTGCGTGCCGATGGAGCCATAACCGACGATGCCCAGCGTTTTTCCGCGGATTTCGTGCGAGTTGACGGCCGACTTGAGCCAGCCGCCGCGGTGCGCCAGCGCGTTCTTCTCGGGAATGCCGCGCAGCAGCAGGATGGCCTCGGCCAGCACCAGTTCGGCCACCGAGCGCGTATTCGAATAGGGTGCGTTGAACACCGCCACGCCGCGTTCGCGGGCCGCATTCAGGTCGACCTGGTTGGTGCCGATGCAGAAGCACCCCACCGCCACCAGCTTGGGCGCGGCCGACAGCACGTCGGCGGTGAGCTGGCTTTGCGACCGGATGCCCAGGAAGTGCACGTCGGCCAGCTTGGCCTTGAGCTCTTCGCCCTGCAGGGCCTTCGGCAGGGTCTCGATCTGACTGTAGCCAGCTCCGCGGATCACCTCGATGGCCGAAGGATGAACGCCTTCAAGAAGAAGGAACTTGATCTTGCTTTTGTCGAGAGAGGTTTTGCTCATTCCCGGAGGCTAGCATGGTGCAGCGCAGCAAGCGGATGCACCAGACATGAGCGCGGACAGTCAAAAGGGTTTCCCCGGGTTTGAGCTATTTCTGCTTCATGCGACAACATCCGCCGCGAAACATTCACACATGTAACCTAACATCGCGGCTTTTCAAATTCCCCTTCAGGAGTCTTCATGCGCTTCAAGACGCTTGCCATCGCTTCGGCTTTGGCCACCACGCTGGCGATGCCAGTTATCGCCCAGGCCCAGACGGAAATCCAGTGGTGGCATTCGATGGACGGCGCCCTGAACGACTGGGTCAACGACCTGGCCAAGCAATTCAACGAAAGCCAGAAGGACTACAAGATCGTGCCCACCTACAAGGGTGAATACGACCAGTCCATGGCTGCCGGCATCGCCGCCTACCGCTCGGGCAACGCGCCGGACATCCTGCAGGTCTTCGAAGTGGGCACCGCCACCATGATGTACTCCAAGGGCGCCATCAAGCCCGTGGCCGACGTCATGAAGGAAGGCGGCCAGAAGTTCGACCCCAAGGCCTACATTCCCGCCGTGGCCGGCTACTACACGGCCCCCAACGGCCAGATGCTGTCGTTCCCGTTCAACAGCTCCACGACGGTGTTCTATTACAACAAGGACGCCTTCAAGACCGCCGGCCTGGACCCCGAAAAGGCGCCCGCCACCTGGCCTGAAGTCGTCTCGGCCGCCGCCAAGCTCAAGGCCAGCGGCAACCAGTGCCCCTTCACCACCTCGTGGATGAGCTGGGCCCAGCTCGAGAGCTTCTCGGCATGGCACAACACCTCGTACGCGACCAAGAACAACGGTTTCGGCGGCCTCGACGCCCGCCTGGAATTCAACTCGCCGTTGCACGTTCGCCACTTCGAGAACCTGTCGAACATGTCCAAGCAGGGCCTGTTCGTCTACAAGGGCCGCGCCAGCAAGCCGATCACGTCGTTCACCTCGGGTGAATGCGCGATGTTCATCGGCTCGTCGGGCAGCTACGCCAGCGTGAAGCGCGACGCCAAGTTCAAGTTCGCCGAGTCGGCCCTGCCGTACTACCCGGACGTGGCGGGCACACCGCAGAACACCATCGTGGGCGGCGCCAGCCTGTGGGTGATGTCGGGCAAGCCGGCCGCCAACTACAAGGGCGTGGCCGCGTTCTTCACGTTCCTGTCGAGCCCCAAGGTCCAGTCCGACAGCCACATGCGCACCGGCTACCTGCCGATCACCATGGCTTCCTATGAGCTGACCGAGAAGACCGGTTTCTACAAGGAAAACCCGGGCACGGACGTTGCCGTGAACCAGATGATCAAGAAGACCACGGACAAGTCGCGCGGCGTGCGCCTGGGCAACCTGCCCCAGATCCGCGCCATCGAAGACGAGGAAACCGAGCTGATCTGGACCGGCAAGAAGACCCCGAAAGAAGCGTTGGACAGCGCCGTGAAGCGCGGAAACGAACTTTTGGTGAAATTCCAGGCCGCAAACAAGTAAGCTCTGCACCCGGCCGACCGGCGCGAACGAATGTTCGTTTCGGTTCGTTTTACCCCCGCAAGCCAGCCTGCCTCCGTGCAGTGCTGGCTGTTTGCTTATTAGTGTGTCTGTGACCTGAACGCTCCCTCATGGAAAAACGCGTCCTTTTTCGTTCGAGCTGGCTGCCCTGGGCTTTGCTCGCCCCGCAGCTGATCATCGTCGGCGTCTTCTTCTTCTGGCCCGCCGGCCAGGCGCTGGTGCAATCGCTGCAGCAGCAGGATGCGTTCGGTAATTCGATCACCTGGGTCGGCCTCGACAACTTCGTGGCGCTGTGGAACGACAGCACCTACATGGCCTCGTTCCAGACCACGCTGGTCTTCTCGGCGCTGGTCACGGTGCTGGGCCTGAGCATCGCGCTGCTGCTGGCCGTCTTCGCCGACCGCGTGGTGCGCGGCTCGCGCTTCTACCGCAGCGTGCTGATCCTGCCGTACGCCGTGGCGCCGGTGGTCACCGGCCTGCTGTGGTCGTTCATGTTCTCGTCGTCCATCGGCATCGTGGCCTATTGGCTCAAGAAGATGGGCATCAGCTGGAACCACCTGCTCAACGGCAACGACGCCATGGCGCTGGTCGTGATGGCGGCGGTGTGGAAGCAGATTTCGTACAACTTCCTGTTCTTCCTCGCGGGCCTGCAGTCGATCCCGAAGTCGCTGATCGAGGCGGCCGCCATCGACGGCGCGCGCCCGATGCGGCGCTTCTGGACCATCCAGTTCCCGCTGCTCACGCCCACCACCTTCTTCCTGCTGGTGATCAACATGGTGTACGCCTTCTTCGACACCTTCGCGATCATCGACGCCACCACGCAAGGCGGCCCCGGCAAGGAGACCGCCACGCTGGTCTACCGCGTGTACTTCGACGGCTTCCGCGGCATGGACTTCGGCGGCGCCGCCGCGCAGTCGGTGGTGCTGATGGCCATCGTCATCTGCCTCACGGTGCTGCAGTTCCGCTACGTCGAAAAGAAGGTCCAGTACTGATGACCTCCTTCACCTCCCCCATGCAATTCAATCTCTCGACGACGGAGGCCCGCCATGGTTGAGCGCCGCGCCTCCCTGGGCATCCTCGCGCACGCCATCATGATCTTCGGCGTGATCCTGGTGGTGTTCCCGATCTACCTGGCCTTCGTGGCCTCCACGCACACGCCGCAGGAAATCATGCAGGCGCCGATGCCGATCCTGCCCGGCGGCCACTTCTGGGAAACCTACAAGGCGGCGCTCACCGGCGGCGGGCGCACCAGCACCAACGTGTCGGTGGCACGCATGATCTGGGTGAGCTCTGTCATCACCTTCATCATCACCTTCGGCAAGATCAGCATCTCGCTGCTGTCGGCGTTCGCGGTGGTGTACTTCCGCTTCCCGCTGCGCAGCCTGTGCTTCTGGCTGATCTTCATCACGCTGATGCTGCCGGTCGAAGTGCGCATCGGCCCGACCTACCAGGTGGTGGCCAGCCTCGGCATGATCAACACCTTCGCCGGGCTCTCGGTGCCGCTGATCGCCTCGGCCACGGCCACCTTCCTGTTCCGCCAGTTCTTCCTGACGGTGCCCGACGAGCTGGTGGAAGCCGCGCGCGTCGACGGCGCGGGCGCCATGCGCTTCTTCAAGGACATCCTGCTGCCGCTGTCGAAGACCAGCATCGCGGCGCTGTTCGTGATCCAGTTCATCTACGGCTGGAACCAGTACCTCTGGCCGCTGATCGCCGCGACCAGCGAGAACATGTACCCGATCGTGGTGGGCATCAAGGCCATGACCGGCAACGGCGAGTCGCCGGTGGACTGGAACGTGGTGATGGCCACCGCCGTCCTGGCCATGCTGCCGCCGGGCATCGTGGTGGTGCTGATGCAGAAGTGGTTCGTCAAGGGCCTGGTCGATACCGACAAATAAAACGCTGAACGAAAAATGGCTGCTCTCTCTCTACGCAACGTCATCAAGCGCTACGGCCACGGGCCGAAAGCCAACCAGGTCATCCACGGCGTGAGCGCCGAGATCGCCGACCATGAATTCATCGTGATCGTGGGCCCCTCGGGCTGCGGCAAGTCCACGCTGCTGCGCATGGTGGCCGGCCTCGAGGAAGTCTCGGCCGGCGAGATCGCCATCGGCAACAAGGTGGTGAACCAGCTCGAACCTTCCGAGCGCGACATCGCCATGGTGTTCCAGAACTACGCGCTGTACCCGCACATGAGCGTGTTCGCGAACATGGCCTACGGCCTGAAGATCGCCAAGGTGCCGGTCGACGAGATCAAGGTGCGCGTCGACAAGGCCGCCAAGATCCTCGAGCTCGGCCACCTGCTGGAGCGCAAGCCGCGCGAACTCTCCGGCGGCCAGCGCCAGCGCGTGGCCATGGGCCGCGCCATCGTGCGCCAGCCGCAGGTGTTCCTGTTCGACGAACCGCTGTCGAACCTGGACGCCAAGCTGCGCGCGCAGACCCGCCTCGAAATCCAGAAGCTGCACCGCGAGCTGGGCATCACCTCGCTGTTCGTCACGCACGACCAGGTCGAAGCCATGACGCTGGCGCAGCGCATCATCGTGATGAACGGCGGCGTGATGGACCAGTTCGCCACGCCCGAAGAGGTCTACAACCGCCCCGCCACCACCTTCGTGGCCAGCTTCATCGGCTCGCCGCCGATGAACCTGCTCAAGCACGCGCCGGGCGTGCGCCCGGGCCAGATCCTGGGCATCCGCCCCGAGCACATGAAGCTCGACGAAAGCGGCTGGACGGTGCAGGTCGAGCAGGTCGAACTGCTGGGCGCCGAGCGCCTGGTGTACGGGCGCATCGGCGACGAGCAGATCATCATGCGCACCGACGAAGGCGACCATCCGCCGATGGCCGGCGACACGGTGAAGATCGCCGCGCGCGAAGACAAGCTGCACTGGTTCGACGCCGGCTCCGGCAAGCGCGCCGACTGACCGATGGCCGCGCCGACACCCTGGCCCTACCCGCGCTGGGTCGCGCACCGCGGTGCCGGCAAGCTGGCGCCCGAGAACACGCTGGCCGCGTTCCGGCTCGGCGCCGCGCACGGCTACCGCATGTTCGAGTGCGACGCCAAGCTCAGCGCCGACGGCGTGACCTTCCTGATGCACGACGCCACGCTCGAGCGCACCACCAGCGGCCATGGCACCGGCGGCGCGCAGCCCTGGAGCGCGCTGGCGCAGCTCGACGCGGGCGGCTGGCATTCGCGCGCCTACGCGGGCGAGCCGCTGCCCACGCTGGAGAACCTGGCGCGTTACTGCCTGGCGAACGGCTACCTGCTGAACATCGAGATCAAGCCCACGCCGGGCGCCGAGCGCGAGACCGGCGAAGTGGTGGCGCGCGACGCCGCGCGCCTGTGGCAAGGCGCGGCCGTGCCGCCGCTGCTCACGTCGTTCCAGGTCGACTCGCTCAAGGGCGCGCAGGCCGCGCAACCCGAACTGCCGCGCGGGCTGCTGCTCGACAGGCTGTGGGACGGCTGGCTCGGCACCGCGAAGCAACTCGGCTGCGTGGCCATCGTCTGCAACCACGCCCTGTGGGACGCCGCGGTGGTGGCGCAGGTGCACGAGGCCGGCATGCGCGCGCTGAGCTACACGGTGAACGACGAGTGGGCCGCGCAGCGCCTGATCGAACTGGGCACCGACGGCATCATCACCGACCGGGTCGACCTGTTCAGCCCGGCCGGCTGAGGCGCACGTTTCTTACAGGCGCTTACCTCATGGCCGCTTCTATGATGCGGCCATGAATTGGACCTCTCGCCTGGCGGGCTGCGGCCTCGCCATCCTGCTGGCCCTGTCGATGTGCGGCGGCGCGCTCGCACAGCCCGATGCCAGCATGAACGCCGGCTCCGGCAACCCGAACAACAGCGCGGCTGCGGCCGCAGCGGCGGCGGCCGCCGTCCCCGCGCCCACCGTGGCCGAGCTGCGCACGCAGTTCAACAAGCTCACGGCCGATTCAGGCAAGGACGGCAAGGGCGACAGCCCCGACGAAGACCCGCGCAAGCAGCTCGCGCAGATCAACGACATCGGCGCGCAGGCCGACAAGTTCGTCGCCGCGCGCACCGGCGACCTCGCCGACCTCAACGCGCGCCTGGGCGAACTCGGCAACCCGCCCGCCGCCGGCAGCACCGAAGACCCCGACATCACGCGCCAGCGCGCGCGGCTCACCAAGGAGCGCAACGCGCTCGACGCCGACATCCGGCTGGCGAAGCTGCTGTCCATCGACGTGCGCCAGCGCGGCGCCGACCTGGTCACGCAGCGGCGCGCGCTGTTCGAGGCCCAGCTGACCGAGCGCGCGGCCTCGCCGCTCTCCGACACCTTCTGGAACGACCTGCAGGAGGCCTGGCCCGACGACCTGGACCGGCTGCAGGCCATGGGCACGGCGCTGGGCGACGGCCTCGATCAGGCCCTGGCGAGCACGTCGCGCACGCCGGTGATCGCCGCGCTGATCGGCGCGCTGCTGCTGGCCTTCCTGGGCGTGTGGGCCGCCGAGCACGCCCTGACGCGGCTCGCCACGCGCATGCTGCCGGCCGGCCGGCTGCGCCGCTCACTGCTGGTGATCGCCATCGTCGCGGCGCACGTGCTGCTGGTGGCGGTGGCCGCGCACGGCTTCGTGGAAGTGCTCAAGAACTACGCCACCTGGGACTCGCAGGCGCGCAAGGCGCTGCAATCGGCGGCGCAGGCGCTGACCTTCATGGCCTTCGTGATCGGCCTGGGCCGCGCGCTGCTGGCCACCGGCCGCCCCTCGTGGCGGCTGCCGCCGATTCCCGACGCCACGGCCAGCAAGCTCGCCGTGCTCCCCTGGCTGGTGGCGCTGGTGGCGGCGCTGGCCTGGACGCCGGCCGAGATCAACGCGCTGATCGACGCCAGCTTCGCGGCCGTGGTGGCCACGCACGTGCTGACGGCGCTGGTGCTCACGGCCCTGGTGGGCACGGTGATCTACCGGCTCAAGGCGCTGCGCGCCGACGCGCCCGAGGCCGGCCTGCCCGAGCGGCCGATGTGGGTCGGCCTGCTGGTGGCGCTGATCGGCATGCTGATGATCGCCATCTGGGTGCTGGTGGCGCTGGGCTACGTGGCGCTGGGCAGCTTCCTGGCGTCGCAGCTGACCTGGAGCGGCATCGTGGCCGCGGCCTTCTACGTGCTGTTCAAGTTCGCCGACGACGTGTTCATGGCCATCGTGGCGTCGCGCAGCACCTTCGGCCAGAAGCTGCAGAAGAGCTTCGGCCTCGCGCCGCAGACGCTGGACCAGGCGGCCACGGTGCTGTCGGGCATCAGCCGCGTGGCGCTGTTCGTCTACATGCTGATCGCGCTCGCCGCGCCGCTGGGCACCACGCCGGGCGAGGTGTTCCAGCGCAGCGGCAAGCTCGGCACGGGCGTGAAGGTGGGCGAGTTCCAGCTGGTGCCGGGCGCGATCCTGAGCGCGCTCACGGTGGCGGTGGTGGGCTTCATCGTGCTGCGGGTGTTCAAGCGCTGGCTCACGCGCAGCTACCTGCCGAACACGCAGTTCGAGCCGGGCATGCAGAGCTCGATCACCACGCTGCTGGGCTACGTGGGCGGCATCCTGGTGATCGCGTTCACGCTGTCGGCGCTGGGCATCGGCATCGAGCGCATCGCGTGGGTGGCCAGTGCGCTGTCGGTGGGCATCGGTTTCGGCCTGCAGGCGATCGTGCAGAACTTCATCTCGGGGCTCATCCTGCTGGCGGAGCAGCCGGTGAAGGTGGGCGACTGGGTGGTGCTGGGCACGGCCGAGGGCGACGTGCGGCGCATCAACGTGCGCGCCACCGAGATCCAGCTGGGCGACCGCTCCACGCTGATCGTGCCGAACTCGGAGTTCATCACCAAGACCGTGCGCAACATGACGCTGGCCAATGCCGAGGGACGCGTGCTGATCCGCCTGCCGATGCCGCTGACCACCGACGCGCTGCGCGTGCGCGACCTGATCCTGGCCGCCTGCAAGGCGCACGAGGGCGTGCTGGAAACACCGGCGCCGTCGCTCACGCTCGAAGGCATCGAAAACGGGCTGCTGATCTTCCAGGCCATTGCCTACGTGCCGAGCCCCCGGCTGGCGGGCGGCGTGCGCAGCGACCTGCTGTTCGTGATCCTCGACGAGCTGAAGAAAGCCTCGCTGCCACTGGCGGTGCCGACGATGGTCATGGCGGCCACCGCCACGCCGGAGCCGCTGGCAACGCCCAGCGTGCCTTCGTCGCCCGCCTCGCCCATTCCCGGCGTGCAGACCTGAGGCTGGCGGAACGCGCGCTCTCCGGCAGCGCTCGCTCCAGCGCTCATTCCAATGGCAGAGCCGTGGTGAACTTGACCTCATTGAGGCACACGCTCGAGCGCACCGCCGACACACCGGGCATGTGCATCAGCGTGTGCATGAGGAACTGCGAAAGCGCCTCCAGGTCCTGCGCGACCACCTTGAGCACGTAGTCGAAGTCGCCGGTCACCGAATAGCACTCCAGGATCTGCTTCATGTCGGCGATCAGGTCCTGGAACTTGGGCAGCTCGTCGACATGGCCGCGCGCCATGGTCACGTGGATGAAGGCGATCACGCCCAGCCCGATGCGGCGCGCGTTCAGCCGCGCCGCGTAGCCGTGGATCAGGCCCAGTTCTTCCAGCCGCCGGTGCCGCCGCAGGCACTGCGCGGGCGAAAGGTTGGCCACCTCTGCCAGCTCCAGGTTGGACGCGCGGCCGTTCACCTGCAGGTGCTCGAGAATCTTCCGGTCGATCCGATCCAGTGCGACGTCATGCAATTTACTCTCCTCATGCACCAAATTCATGCAATTTTATGGCGCAAAGCGGGGTAAGTCCCGGCCTGTCATGCACCTTAATTGTGCAAAGTACGATCTAGACTCCGAAGCGCCCCCGGAAACGCATGCCGCGATCCGAGGCCGCTGAATCCCCCGCCACCGGCCCGCGCCGGCGGTTTCAGACGCATTCCATCCCCACCCGGAGACTCTTTCTCGTGAAAAACGCTTTGCTTCGCACCCCCTTCAGCGCAGTGGCCCTGGCCCTCGGCATGCTGGCCGCCGCCCCGTCGTTCGCGGCCGACACCAAGTCGGTGGCCGTGACGGCCATCGTCGAGCATCCGGCGCTGGACGCGGTGCGCGACGGCGTGAAGGCCGAGCTGAAGGCCGCCGGCTACGAAGAAGGCAAGAACCTCAAGTTCAGCTACCAGAGCGCGCAGGGCAACGTGGGCACCGCCGCCCAGATCGCCCGCAAGTACGTGGGCGATGCGCCCGACGTGATCGTGGCCATCGCCACGCCGTCGGCACAGGCCGTGGTCGCCTCGACCAAGACCATTCCGGTCGTGTACTCGGCCATCACCGACCCGGTGGCCGCCAAGCTGGTGAAGAACTGGGACGCCACGGGCACCAACGTGACGGGCGTGTCCGACCTGTCGCCGCTGGAAAAGCACATTGCCCTCATCAAGCAGGTGGTGCCCGCCGCCAAGCGCGTGGGCGTGATCTACAGCCCCGGCGAAGCCAACTCGGTGGCCATCGTCGCCGCGCTGAAGAAGGCCGCCGCCGATGCCGGCATGACCGTGGTCGAGGCCGCCGCCGCCCGCACGGTGGACGTGCCGACCGCCGCGCAGAGCCTGGTCGGCAAGGCCGACGTGATCTACACGCCCACCGACAACAACGTGGTCTCGGCCTTCGAAGGCATCGTGAAGGTGGCGCAGCAGGCCAAGCTGCCGGTGGTGGCGGCCGACACGGCCACCGTGGAGCGCGGCGCCGTGGCGGCGCTGGGCCTGAACTACAGCGACATCGGCCGCCAGACCGGCAAGATCGTGGTGCGCATCCTGAAGGGCGAGAAGCCCGGCACCATCGCCTCGCAGACCAGCACCAACTTCGAGCTGGTGGTGAACCCCGGCGCGGCCAAGGCACAGGGCGTGACCCTGTCCGACGAGCTGCTGAAGACCGCGAAGGTCGTGAGCACCAAGTAAGCCCTCCGACGGGCCCGCGCCCCGCCCTCAGCGGCCGGGGCGCGCGCCTGTTCCTGTCTCGCTGCCTGCCGGAAGCCCCCACATGTCCCTCATTGCATCGCTGGGCGCCATCGAGATCGGTCTGATATTCGGACTGGTCGCGCTGGGCGTCTTCATGTCGTTTCGCATCATCAACTTTCCCGACCTCACGGTGGACGGCAGCTTTCCGCTCGGCGCCGCCGTGGCCGCGACGCTGATCGTCTTCGGCTGGAACCCGGTGGCCGCCACCGCGGTGGCCTGCGTGGCCGGCGCTGCGGCGGGCTTGATCACGGCCTGGCTCAACGTCAAGCTGAAGATCATGCAGCTGCTTGCCAGCATCCTGGTGATGATCGCGCTGTACTCCATCAACCTGCGCGTGATGGGCAAGCCCAACGTGGCGCTCATCACCGAACCCACCGTGTTCAGCATGATCGACTTCGGCGGCATGCCGGAGCAGTGGGCCAAGCCGCTGTTGCTGCTGCTGATCGTGATCGCGGCCAAGATCGTGGTCGACATGTTCTTCGCCTCGGAAGCCGGCCTGGCGATGCGCGCCACCGGCGGCAACGCGCGCATGGCGCGGGCCCAGGGCATCTCGACCGACTTCCACACCATGGCGGGGCTGGCGCTGTCGAACGCGCTGGTGGCGCTGGCCGGCGCGCTGTTCGCGCAGAGCCAGGGCACGGCCGACATCTCGATGGGCGTGGGCACCATCGTGATCGGCCTGGCCGCGGTGATCATCGGCGAGACCCTGCTGCCCGCGCGCAGCATGGTCATCACCACGCTGGCCTGCGTGCTGGGTGCGCTGCTGTACCGCTTCTTCATCGCGCTGGCGCTGAACACCGACTTCATGGGCCTGCAGGCGCAAGACCTGAACCTGGTGACCGCCGTGCTGGTGGCCTTCGCGCTGCTGGTGCCCGCGTACAAGCGCAAGCTGCGCGCGCTTTTCAAGGGGAAGAACTGATGCTGCGCGCCCAACAACTCGAGATGACCTTCAACCCGGGCACCCCGATCGAGAACCGCGTGCTGCGCGGGCTCGGCCTGGAGATTCCCACCGGACAGTTCGTCACCGTGATCGGCTCGAACGGCGCGGGCAAGTCGACCTTTCTCAATGCGGTGAGCGGCGACCTGATCGTCGACAAGGGCCGCATCGAGATCGATGGCAAGGACGTGACGCGCATGAACGCCTGGCAGCGCTCGGGCATGGTGGCCCGCGTGTTCCAGGACCCGATGGCCGGCACCTGCGAGGCGCTGACCATCGAGGAGAACATGGCGCTGGCCTGGAAGCGCGGCGAGCGCCGGGCCTTCGGCTTTGCGCTGAACCGCAAGCTGCGCGAACTGTTCCGCGAGAAGCTGTCGATCCTGAAGCTGGGGCTGGAGAACCGGCTGGCCGACCGCATCGGGCTGCTGTCGGGCGGCCAGCGGCAGGCGGTGAGCCTGCTGATGGCGTCGCTCAAGCCCTCGCGCATCCTGCTGCTGGACGAGCACACCGCCGCGCTCGACCCCAAGACCGCGGCCTTCGTGCTGGAACTCACGGCCAAGATCGTCGAGGCCGGCCAGCTCACCGCGATGATGGTGACGCACAGCATGCGCCAGGCGCTGGACTACGGCTCGCGCACGGTGATGCTGCACGAGGGCCAGGTGATCCTCGACGTGGCCGGGCCGCAGCGCGCGGGGCTGGACGTGCCCGACCTGCTGCGCATGTTCGAGCAGACGCGCGGCGAGAAGCTGGACGACGACAAGCTGCTGCTGGCCTGATGGACGCATCGGCCGCCCTCCTCGTGCGCGCCATGCGCGCGGACGACCTCGACGCCGTGCTCGCGGTCCAGCTCGCCTGCTACGGCGCGGGGTTCGTGGAGAGCGGCGAGCTGATCGCGCGGCGGCTTGCGGCCGCGCCGCACACGGGCTGGGTCGCGGAGCACATGGGACACGTGCGGGCCTACCTGGCGGGGTATCCGTCGGTCATGGGCAAGCTCACGCCCTTGCACGGGGAGTTCGAGGTGGCAGCCGCCGCCGATGCGCTCTACCTGCACGACCTGGCCGTGCACCCGGACGCCTCGGGGCTGGGCCTGGGGCCGCGGCTGGTGCGCCATGCCTGGGCGCACGCGGCACAGGCCGGCTGGCGGCATTCGACGCTGGTGTCGGTGCAATCGTCGGTGGGGTTCTGGGAGCGCCAGGGCTATGCGGCGACACAGCCCGCCGGCCCCGGGCAACTGGCGCGGCTGGCCACCTACCCCGGCGATTCGGTTTTCATGATGCGGCGGCTGGACTGACCGGCCGGCCCGGCTCGCCTGGCTCGCCTGGCTTTCAGCGACGCCAGCCGCGCATCGCCAGCCACTGGACGACGCCGCAGACCACCACCAGCGCGGCATAGGTCGTCATCAGCCCGTCGCGCCCGGACACCACGAGGCCGGTCAACAGCACGGCGACGCCTGCCAGGAAGGTGAACGCGCACTGCACCCACCAGCCCGGCACGCCGGCGCGCCGGCCGCCCAGGAAGCGCCCGGCAAAGGCCAGCACCAGCGCCAGGAAGGCCGCGGGCGCCACAAAATTAAGCAGGTGATTCAGGAGGGCCAGCAGGTCCATCGGGGTGTATCGGGAGGGGGGCCGCAGGCGCGAGGCCATGCGGCAAGGGGTATGGCTGTCATAGGGAAAGCCATTTGTCCCCGCGCAAGCCTGGTGCGGCTGCTGATTTTATAATCACGCGCATGTCTGTCTGGGCTCTTGGCTTGAACCACACGACCGCGCCGCTCGATCTGCGCGGTCGTTTCGCGTTCGCGCTCGACCAGATCGCCCCGACGCTGCAGAGCCTGCGCAGTTCCTTTGCCCCCGGCCACCACCCCCAGGTCGAGGCCGCGATCATCTCCACCTGCAACCGCACGGAGATCTATTGCGCCTCCGAGCACATCGCGCTCGACCACACCTTCGGCTGGCTGGCGCAAAGCGGCGGCGTGGCCCCGGCCCTGCTGCGCTCGCATGCCTACACCCTGCACAACGACGAGGCCGCGCGCCACGCCTTCCGCGTGGCCAGCGGGCTCGACTCGATGGTGCTCGGTGAAGCACAGATCCTCGGCCAGATGAAAGACGCCGTGCGCGCGGCCGAAACCGCCGGCGCGCTCGGCAGCACGCTGAACCAGTTGTTCCAGCGTTCGTTCGCCGTCGCCAAGGAAGTGCGCACCGCCACCGAGATCGGCGCGCACTCCATCAGCATGGCCGCCGCCGCCGTGCGCCTGGCCGGCCAGCTGTTCGAAGACCTGCGCAGCACGCGCGTGCTGTTCGTCGGCGCGGGCGAAATGATCGACCTCGCGGCCACGCACTTCGCGGCCAAGGAACCCAAGTCGATCGCCATTGCCAACCGCACGCTCGAACGCGGCGAAAAGCTGGCCTCGCGCTTCGGCGGCGAGGCCATGCGGCTGGCCGACCTGCCCTCGCGGCTGGCCGAATTCGACATCATCGTGAGCTGCACCGCCAGCACGCTGCCGATCATCGGCCTGGGCGCTGTGGAGCGCGCGCTCAAGGCACGCAAGCACCGCCCGATGTTCATGGTCGACCTGGCCGTGCCGCGCGACATCGAGCCCGAAGTGAAGGCGCTCGAGGACATCTACCTCTACACCGTGGACGACCTCGCACAGGTCGTGCAACAGGGCCAGGCCAACCGCCAGGCCGCCGTGGCGCAGGCCGAAGTGATCATCGACGCCGGCGTGCAGAGCTTCATGCACTGGCTGGGCCAGCGCGGCACCGTGCCGCTGATCCAGCAACTCAACGCGCAGGCCGACGAATGGCGCGCCGCCGAGATGACGCGCGCCCGCAAGCTGTTGGCCAAGGGCGAACCGGTCGAGGCCGTGCTCGAGGCCATGTCGCGCGGGCTCACGCAGAAGATGATGCACGGCGCCATGGCCGAGCTGCACGCGGGCGACGCCGCCTCGCGCGAACAGACGGCGCAGACCATCTCGCGCCTGTTCCTGCGCAAAGAGCGTTAGCGACGCTGGTCGGCGCCGGGCCCTTCGCGGCCGCGGCTTCTTCATGCGCCCTGCGGCCGCACGGCGGCATTCCTCATTTTTTCGAGCTTTCCCGAGTCCTTTTCAGCCGTGAAATCCTTCCTGCGCCACCAACTCGAACGCTATGCCCAGCGCCTGGGCGAACTCGACTTCCTGCTCTCGCGCGAAGACATCATGAGCGACATGGCGCAGTACCGCACCATCTCGCGCGAGCACGCCGAAATCACGCAGATCGCGGGCCGCTACGAACGTTTCAAGCAGCGTGAATCCGACATCGCCGGCGCCCGGGAAATGCTCGACGACCCCGACATGGCCGAGATGGCGAAGGAAGAAATCGACGGCGCCGAGGCCGAGCTGGTCCAGCTCGAGGAAGAGCTGCAGCGCCTGCTGCTGCCCAAGGACCCGGACGACGCGCGCAACGCGTTCCTCGAAATCCGCGCGGGCACGGGCGGCGACGAATCGGCCCTGTTCGCGGGCGACCTGCTGCGCATGTACACGCGCTACTGCGAGCGCGCCGGCTGGCGCTGCGAGGTGGTGAGCGAGAGCGAGAGCGAGCTCGGCGGCTACAAGGAAGTGGTGGTGCGCATCTCGGGCGACGACGTGTTCGGCCACCTGCGCTTCGAGTCGGGCGGCCACCGCGTGCAGCGCGTGCCGGCCACCGAGACACAAGGCCGCATCCACACCAGCGCCTGCACGGTCGCCGTGCTGGCCGAGCCCGATGAAACCGTGGCGGTGCAGATCAACCCCGCCGACCTGCGCATCGACACCTACCGCGCGAGCGGCGCCGGCGGGCAGCACATCAACAAGACCGACTCGGCCGTGCGCATCACGCATATTCCGACCGGCATCGTGGCCGAATGCCAGGACGACCGCAGCCAGCACCGCAACAAGGCCAAGGCGCTGCAGGTGCTGTCGGCGCGCATCCAGGAGAAGGAGCGCAGCGAGCGCGCCGCCAAGGACGCCGCCATGCGCAAGGGGCTGATCGGCAGCGGCGACCGCTCCGACCGCATCCGCACGTACAACTTCCCGCAGGGCCGGCTCACGGACCACCGCATCAACCTCACGCTCTACAAGCTGCTCGCCATCATGGAGGGCGACATGGGCGACGTGCTCGAAGCACTGCGCGCCGCGCGCGAGGCCGAGCAACTGGCCGAGCTCGAGTCGAGCCTGCCGGCGTGATGGACACCGGGAACCCGTTGCCGTCGACCGTGGCGCAGGCGCTGGCCGCGGCCGTTGCGCTGGGCGCGGACCGGCTCGACGCGCAGTTGCTGCTGCTGCACGCGCTGGGCCGGGCCCCGCACGACCGGGCGTGGCTGCTGGCGCACGACACCGACGCCATGCCCGAGGCGGCCTGGTCCGCGCTGGCCGCGCAGCTGTCGCGCCGTCTGGCGGGCGAGCCGGTGGCCTACCTGCTGGGCGAGAAGGAATTCCACGGCCTCGACCTGCATGTCGATGCCCGCGTGCTGGTGCCCCGCCCGGACACCGAGACGCTGGTCGAATGGGCGCTGCTGTGCCTCGAAGGCCAGCCCGCCCCGCGCGTGCTCGACCTCGGCACCGGCAGCGGCGCCATCGCACTGGCGCTGCAGAACGCCCGGCTCGACGCGCAGGTCGATGCGGTCGATGCCAGCGCCGACGCGCTTGCGGTGGCCGAAGCCAACGCCCGGCGCCTGGGCCTGCCGGTGCGCTTCGCCCAGGCGAACTGGCTCGACGGCGCCGCCAGCGGCTACATGGTCATCGCCAGCAACCCGCCGTACATCGCCGCCGGCGATCCGCACCTGCCCGCCCTGCGCCATGAACCCGTTTCCGCGCTGGTCGCGGGCGCCGACGGCCTCGACGACATCCGCCAGATCGTGCGCCACGCCCCCGCGCACCTCGCAGCGGGCGGCTGGCTGCTGCTCGAACACGGCCACGACCAGGCCGCCGCCGTGCGCCAACTGCTCGCCGATCGTGGTTTTGCCGAGGTGCAAAGCCGCGACGACCTCGCCGGCATCCCGCGCTGCTCCGGCGGAATCTGGCGCGCAGTGAAATAATCCCCTCAGCCCACTTTTCAGGAGTCCCCATGTCCGACGCTCAACAACGCATCGACGATCTCGTCAAAACCAACGAACTCGTGCTCTTCATGAAGGGCAACGCCAGTTTCCCGATGTGCGGCTTCTCGGGCCGCGCGATCCAGATCCTGAAGGCGGTCGGTGTCGACACCAAGGCGCTCAAGACCGTCAACGTGCTCGAAGACGACGGCATTCGCCAGGGCATCAAGGAATACAGCAACTGGCCCACCATTCCGCAGCTCTACGTGAAGGGCGAGTTCATCGGCGGCTCGGACATCATGATGGAGATGTACGAATCCGGCGAGCTGCAGCAAGTGGTGAACGGCAGCCCGGCCTGATCGCCTGATTTCACGGCGCACGCCATGAGCCACGATCACGGCCACCCGCATGACGATGACCATGAGGCCGCCCCGGCGTGGAAGCACGACGGCGTGCGCGTGGTCGGCGCCAACCAGCTCGACGTCAACACCGCGCAGACGCCCGGCATGAACCGGGCGGCCGCCATCAACTTCGCGCGCGTCGGTGCGCAGAAGCTGTGGGCCGGTACCGTCACCATCCACGCGGACGCCAAGACCGGCGCCCATCACCACGGCCCGCTCGAATCGGTGATCTACGTAGTGCGCGGACGGGCCCGCATGCGCTGGGGCGAGAAGCTCGAGTTCACGGCCGAGGCCGGACCGGGCGACTTCATCTACGTGCCGCCCTATGTGCCGCACCAGGAAATCAACGCCAGCGCGACCGAGCCGCTCGAATGCGTGCTGTGCCGCAGCGACGGCGAGGCAGTGGCCGTGAACCTCGACATCGAGCCTGTGGAAAAGCCCGAATCGGTACTCTGGGTCGACCCGACCCACCCGCACGGCGGCGTCTGAGCGTTTCCAGCGGGCCGAGTCATGGCACCATGGCGCTCTTCACAGTGCCACCATGACCCTGACCCAAAGCCTGCTCATCATCGTCTTGCTGATCGCGTTGAGCGCGTTCTTCTCCCTTGCCGAAATCACCCTGGCCGCCTCGCGCCGCCTGCGTTTGCGCCAGATGGCCGACGAGGGCGACCCGCGCGCGGAGAAGGTGCTGCGTGTGCAGGAGCAGCCCGGCCACTACTTCACCGTGGTGCAGATCGGCCTGAACGCGGTGGCCATCCTCGGCGGCGTGGTCGGCGAGGGTTCGCTGAGCCCTTACTTCGCAGGCTTCTTCGAGCGCTGGCTGAGCGTGGAGGCCTCGGCCAGCGTGGCCTTCCTGTGCTCGTTCGTGATCGTCATCGCGGTGTTCCTGGTGTTCGCCGACCTGTTCCCCAAGCGCCTGGGCATGAGCAACCCCGAACAGCTGGCGGTTCGCATGGTCGGGCCGATGCAGCTGCTCATCACCACCTTCAAGCCGCTCGTGTGGTTCTTCACGCGCTGCACCGACCTGCTGTTCAAGGTGCTGGGCATGCCGATGGCGCGCGACGACAAGATCACCTCGGCCGACATCCTCGCCATGACCGAAGCCGGCGCGCGCGCCGGCGTGCTCGCGGTGCGCGAGCAGCAGGTGATCGCCAACGTGTTCGAGCTGGAGACGCGCCTGGTGAGCAGCGTGATGACCGCGCGCGACAGCATCGCCTGGTTCCTGCATGACGACCCCGAGACCGTGCTGCGCGCGCGCATCGTGGCCGAGCCCTTCTCGGCCTACCCGGTGTGCGACGGCGACATCGACCACGTGCTGGGCTACGTGGACGCCAAGGACATGTTCCAGCGCGTGCTCAGCGGCCAGCCGCTGGCCTTCGACCAGGGCCTGCCGCTGCACAAGGCGCTGGTGATCCCAGACCGCCTGTCGCTCACCGAAGTGCTCGAGCAGTTCCAGCAGGCGCATGAAGACTTCGCGATCATCGTCAACGAGTACAGCCTGGTGGTGGGCGTGATCACGCTCAACGACGTGATGAGTACGGTGATGGGCGACCTGGTGTCGATGCCCGACGAAGAGCAGATCGTGCAGCGCGACGAGAACTCATGGCTCATCGACGGCGTGACGCCCATCCAGGACGTGCAGCGCGCGCTGCACATCGACGAGCTGCCGCACCCCGAAGAGTACGAAACGCTCGCCGGCTTCCTGATGGTGATGCTGCGCCGCGTGCCCAAGCGCACCGACAACGTGACCTGGGGCGGCTACACCTTCGAGGTGATGGACGTGGACAGCTACCGCATCGACCAGGTGATGGTCACGAAGGGCTCGGGCACCGCGAAGGCGCCGGCCGGCTGACGGGACTCGACCGCGGTTCAGCCCGCGGCGGCGCGATCCTTGTTGTCCCGCTCGCGTTCCTTGTCGCTGAAGGCCCAGAGCCGCTGGTTGGCGAACACGGCGTTGGGGTACGGCGACTTGCCGCGGCTGCCGTTGTAGCGGCCCAGCGTCATGTACAGGTCGCCGTTCTCGCGGTCGAGGTAGTGGCGCAGGATGACGCAACCGAAGCGCAGGTTGGTCTGCATGTGGAAGAGCTTGGCCGAGTCGCTGTCGCCGATCACACGCGTCCAGAACGGCATGACCTGCATGTAGCCGCGCGCGCCGGCACTGGACACCGCGAACTTGCGGAAGTTGCTCTCGACCTGCACCAGCCCCAGCACCAGGCTCACCTCGAGCCCCGAGCGCTTGGCTTCGTACCAGGCGGTCTGCAGGAACTCGATGCGAGACGGCGCGTCGGCCACCTTCTTCTTGAGGCGCTCGCTCATCTCGCCGAGCCAGCGCAGGTAGGCCAGCCGGGCGTCGGTGTTCGCGAACTGCGGCACCGGCGGCGCCTTGTTGTGGATGGCCGAGCTCAGCGCGGTGCGCACCGAGTCGATCAGCGGCTCCTCGATCTGTGCACCGGCCAGAGCGGTTCGCGGCAGCGACAGGCCGGCCAGGGCACCGGCGGCCGTCACGGCGGCGCCCAGGCACTGGCGTCGCGAGAGGCCGCCCTCCAGGCTCATTTTCCGAGCTTGCCAGCGATGAATTCGGCGATGCCGGCCGCAGGCACCTTGGTGGCAGCGGTGTCGCGGCGGCCCTGGTATTCCAGTTGGCCTTCCTTCAGGCCGCGGTCGGAGATGACCACGCGGTGCGGCACACCGATCAGTTCCCAGTCGGCGAACATCGCGCCGGGGCGTTCGCCGCGGTCGTCGAGCAGCACGTCGACGCCCTTGGCGAGCAGCTCTTCGTAGAGCGCCTCGGCGGCGGTCTTGACCTCGGCGCTGCGGTCCATGCCGATCGGGCAGACCACCACGGTGAAGGGCGCGATCGCGTCGGGCCAGATGATGCCGCGCTCGTCGTGGTTCTGTTCGATGGCGGCGGCGGGCAGGCGCGTGATGCCGATGCCGTAGCAACCCATCTCGAGGAACTGCGGCTTGCCGCCTTCGTCGAGGTAGGTGGCATTCATGTCCTTGCTGTACTTGGTGCCCAGCACGAACACGTGGCCCACCTCGATGCCGCGCTCGATGGCCAGCACGCCCTTGCCGTCGGGCGAGGCGTCGCCCGCCACCACGTTGCGCAGGTCGGCCACGATTGCGGGCTCGGGCAGGTCGCGGCCCCAGTTGACGCCGGTCATGTGGAAGTCGGCCTCGTTGGCGCCGGTGATCCAGTCGGCCATGACCGCCACCTCGCGGTCGGCCACCATCTTCACGGGCTTCTTGAGGTTGAGCGGGCCCAGGTAGCCCGGCTTGCAGCCGAAGTGCTCGTCGATCTCGGCCAGGGTCGCGAAGCGGAAGCCCTTGTCGAGGCCGGGCAGCTTGCCGACCTTGATCTCGTTCATGTCATGGTCGCCGCGCAGCAGCAGCAGCCAGACCTGCGAGCCCTTGGCGTTGCCGGCGGCGTCGACGATCTCGGTGGCCAGCACGAGCGACTTCACCGTGGTCGACAACGGCACGCCGAGCAGCACGGCCACGTCTTCGCAAGTGCTCTTGCCCGGGGTGGGCGTCTTCTCGAGCGCGTTGGCGGCGGCGGGACGCGAGCCGGCCGGAGCGAGCGCCTCGGCCTTTTCCATGTTGGCCGCGTAATTGCTGTCGGGGCAGTAGACGATGGCGTCCTCGCCCGTGGCGGCGATCACCTGGAACTCTTCGCTCAGGTCGCCGCCGATGGCGCCGCTGTCGGCCGCGACGGCGCGGTAGCGCAGGCCGAAGCGGTCGAAGATGTTGCGGTAGGCCTGTGCCATGACCTGGTAGCTGGCCTTGGCGGCGTCGAGGTCGCGGTCGAAGCTGTAGGCGTCCTTCATGATGAATTCGCGCCCGCGCATCAGGCCGAAGCGCGGACGGCGCTCGTCACGGAACTTGGTCTGGATCTGGTAGAAGTTCTTCGGCAGCTGCTTGTAGCTGCGGATCTCCTGGCGCGCGATGTCGGTCACCACCTCTTCGCTGGTCGGCTGGATCACGAAGTCGCGGTCGTGGCGGTCCTTGATGCGCAGCAACTCGGGGCCCATCTTCTCGAAACGGCCGGTCTCCTGCCAGAACTCGGCGGGCTGCACCACGGGCATCGTCATCTCGACGGCACCGGCACGGTTCATTTCCTCGCGCACGATCGCCTCGACCTTGCGGATCACGCGCAGGCCCATGGGCATGTAGGTGTAGATGCCCGTGCCGAGCTTCTTGATCATGCCGGCACGCGTCATGAGCCGGTGGCTCGCGACCTCTGCGTCAGCCGGCGCTTCCTTGAGGGTGGAGACAAAAAATCGGGAAGCTTTCATCGGGATCGTGGTGATGGATTGGCTGGATTCGAGGTTCGGAAGTGGGGGACTGCTCCCCCGGAGAGACCCTGAGAGCCTGGCATCGGCAGCTTGCCGGGGGCACCCCGGCATGCATAATCGACTCAGTTCAAAAATTGGGGTTTGATTATGCTCGACCGGGACGGCTTCAGGCCCAACGTCGGCATCATCCTGCTCAACCAGAGAAACCAGGTTTTCTGGGGCAAGCGCATACGCACACATTCCTGGCAGTTCCCGCAAGGCGGCATAGATCGCGGCGAGAGTCCCGAGCAAGCCATGTTTCGGGAACTGCACGAGGAAGTGGGGCTCCATCCGGAGCATGTGCGCATCGTGGCCCGTACCCGCGACTGGTTGCGCTACGAGGTGCCGGATCGGTTCATCCGCCGTGACGCACGGGGCCACTACAAGGGCCAGAAACAAATCTGGTATTTGCTGCAACTCGTCGGCCACGACTGGGATCTCAACCTGCGTGCCACCGACCATCCGGAGTTCGACGCTTGGCGCTGGCACGACTACTGGGTGCCGCTCGACGTGGTCGTCGAGTTCAAGCGCGGCGTCTACGAGATGGCGCTGACCGAGCTTGCTCGCTACCTGCCACGGCAGGATTTCCGCAACCGCTTCCTGCGCAGCAACGTGCGTGCTCGAGAGTTCGAGCGCCATTCGCTGGACGCCGGAGCGCCTCCCGGATTGGACCTGCCGCCCGGCGGCAGTTTCGATCCGCATCCCGACATTCCTTCCGCGAGCGATGAACCTCCTCTTCCCCACAACAAAGCGCCCTTCCTTCCGACGCCACGCTGAACGCGCCCTCCTCCTCGCCTGCTTCGGCATCATCGCGGGATGCGCATCGGGTCCGCACGACACGGAGAACCCCGACTGGGCGCAGGCAGGCATGCCACCTCCACCGAAGCGCTACGAGACGGACAGGGAGTGGGAAGAGACTGCCACGCCAGCGCCGCCGACCTTCAGCGAAAGCCGGCTGCTACCGATCGAGATGCCGCCGTACATGAGCCTGCGCTTCGGGGTCGACCCGCAGACGATCGCCATCACCGGCGACGGCATCGTTCGCTACGTGGTGGTCGCGCACAACAAGAGCGGCGGCGCAGTGAACGCCTTCTACGAGGGCGTGCGCTGCTCGACCGCGGAAATGAAGAGCTACGCCCGCTACAACAACGGCACCTGGCAGGACACGCCGAAGCCGGAGTGGAAGCGCTTGAACGACATGAACTCCAGCTACACACGAGCCCTGTCGACACAGGCCCTGTGCCGCGGCAACGCGCCGCGCGACTCGGTGGGAGCGATGGTGCAGAACCTGCGAAACCCGGTGCGGGAAGTGCAGTAAGCCTGCACGGAGAGACAAACAACAAACGGGGCCTTGCGCCCCGTTTTTTGTTTTCAGCCCGGCATCAACACCATGTTGTCGCGGTGGACCATTTCAGGCTCCGCCACGTAGCCCAGCAGCCGTTCGAACTCGGTCGACGGCTTGCGGCACAGAAGCCGTGCTTCCACGCTCGAGTAGTTGGCAAGACCGCGCGCCAGTTCGACACCGCTGTCGTCGCGCACGGCAATGACGTCCCCGCGCGAGAACTCGCCCGAGACGCTGGTCATGCCGATCGGCAGCAGGCTCTTGCCTTCGGCGCGCACCTTGGCGGCCGCGCCTGCGTCGACGACCACGGCGCCGCGCAGCTGCAGGTGATCGGCCATCCAGCGCTTGCGGGCCTGGTGCTTGGCGGTCTGCGCCACCAGCAGGGTGCCGATCGACTCGCCGCGCGTCAGGCGCAACAGCGCCTCGGGCTCGCGGCCCCACGCGATGACGGTGGAAGCGCCCGACCCGGCGGCGCGCTTGGCCGCGAGGATCTTGGTGATCATGCCGCCGCGGCCGATGCTCGAACCGGCACCGCCCGCCATCGCCTCGAGCGCCGGGTCGCCGGCAGCGGCTTCGTGGACGAACTTGGCGTCGGGGTCCTTGCGCGGATCTGCGGTGTACAGGCCCTTCTGGTCCGTCAGGATGACCAGCGCGTCGGCCTCGACCAGGTTGGCGACGAGCGCGCCGAGCGTGTCGTTGTCGCCGAACTTGATCTCGTCGTTGACGACGGTGTCGTTCTCGTTGATGACGGGCACCACGCCCAGCTTGAGCAAGGTGACGAGCGTGGAGCGTGCGTTGAGGTAGCGCTCGCGGTCGGCCAGGTCGGCGTGCGTCAACAGCACCTGGGCGCTGCCGATCTCGTTCTCGCGCAGCTTGGTTTCGTACATCTGGGCCAGGCCCATCTGGCCCACGGCCGCGGCCGCCTGCAGCTCGTTGATTTCATGCGGGCGGGTGCGCCAGCCGAGGCGCTTCATGCCTTCGGCGATCGCGCCGCTAGACACCATGACGACCTCGCGCCCATCGCGCACCAGTGCCGCGAGCTGCCGGCACCACTCGCCGATAGCCGCTTCATCAAGACCGCGCCCCTCGTTGGTCACGAGGCTGGAGCCCACCTTGACGACGATTCGGCGGGCATCCCGCAAGGCAGTGGATCCGGAGTTCGAGGTCATTTGGGGCGGTGCGGTCTTGAATGCTGCTGTGTTGTCTGTCTGTCTTTGGGCAGCACCGCGAGGCGGTGCTGCGGTGCCGCTCAGGTGCCCTCGGGTGGCAGCGGCACGAAACGCGGATCGACGACGACCGGCTCCTGCTCGGCCACCTGCTGCGCCTTGACCTGCTGGTAGACGGCCTGCACCAGGTGCTCGCAGCCTTCGCGCGTGAGCGCCGAGATCTCGAACACCGGGCCCTTGAAGCGAAGGCGCTTCACGACGTCCTTGACACGCGCCGGGCGCTCTTCGGCCGGCACCATGTCCAGCTTGTTGAGCACGAGCCAACGCGGCTTTTCATAGAGCGCAGCGTCGTACTTCTTGAGCTCGCCGACGATGGCCTTGGCCTGCGCGACCGGGTCGACGGCGTCGTCGAACGGCGCCATGTCGATGACGTGCAGCAGCAAACGCGTGCGCTGCAGGTGGCGCAGGAAAAGATGGCCCAGGCCGGCGCCTTCGGCGGCACCTTCGATGAGACCAGGGAGATCGGCCACCACGAAGCTCTGCTCCGGACCGACGCGCACCACACCGAGGTTCGGGTGCAGCGTGGTGAAGGGGTAGTCCGCGATGCGCGGACGGGCATTGGAGATGGCGCTGATCAGCGTCGACTTGCCCGCATTGGGCATGCCGAGCAGGCCCACGTCGGCCAGCACCTTCAGCTCGAGCTTGACGCTGCGCTTCTCACCAGGCCAGCCGGGCGTCTTCTGACGCGGCGCGCGGTTGATGGCGCTCTTGAAGCGCATGTTGCCGAAGCCGCCGTCGCCGCCCTTGGCGATGGTGATGACCTCGCCCTCGTTGAGCAGCTCGAACAGCACCTCGCCCGTTTCGGCGTCGGAGATGATCGTGCCGACCGGCATCTTCAGGGTGATGTCATCGCCCGCGGCGCCGAACATGTCGGAGCCCATGCCGTGCTCGCCGCGCTTGGCCTCGTGGCGGCGCGAGTAGCGGAAGTCGACCAGCGTGTTGAGGTTGGAATCGGCCACCGCGAAGACGTGGCCGCCGCGGCCGCCGTCGCCGCCGTTGGGGCCGCCGAATTCCTTGTACTTCTCATGACGGAACGACACGCAGCCGTTGCCGCCATCGCCCGCGGCGATGTCGATGAAGGCTTCGTCGACGAACTTCATGGGATGTCCAGTTTACAAATGAAGAAGCCCCGGCAATGCGGGGCCTCGGGTGATCGAAGTGACTGCGAGGCTTACGCCGCGGGGGTCACGTTGACCGTGTGCTTGTTCAGAGCACCCTTGTGACCGAACGACACGTGGCCGTCGACCAGGGCAAACAGCGTGTGGTCCTTGCCCACGCCGACGTTCACGCCGGGGTGGAACTGGGTGCCGCGCTGGCGCACGATGATCGAGCCTGCGCTGATCAGTTCGCCGCCGAACGCCTTCACGCCGAGCATCTTGGGCTTGGAATCGCGCCCGTTTCGCGTTGAGCCGCCGCCTTTTTTCTGTGCCATGGAATGTGCTCCTTAGCCGGCGATCGCGCCAATTTGCAGTTCGGTGAACTGCTGGCGATGGCCTTGACGTTTCTGATAGTGCTTGCGACGGCGCATCTTGAAGATGCCGACCTTGTCGTGCTTGCCGTGCGACAGTACCGTGACTGTCACCGTTGCGCCGGACACCAGGGGCGTGCCAACCTTGATTTCAGCGCCGTTTCCGACAGCCAGAACCTGGTCGATCACGATTTCCTGGCCTACGTCCGCAGCAATCTGTTCTACTTTAATTTTTTCGCCGGAAGCAACGCGATACTGCTTGCCGCCGGTTTTTATGACCGCGTACATGTAAACCTCTTAGAAATTGAGTCTCCGCAGCGAATTCCGCAGAGCCCAAGATTATAGCGCGGTTTGTGGTCGCGAGCCAGCCCAAGCCCGGTGCGTAACCGGCGCAAGGCGATGGCTCCCTATAATTTGAGGCTTCCGGCCCTCTTTTTACTTGGGTCGCCCCCCCCTTCCAGCAGCGCTCTGCGCCCACGCCTTGCCAGTTCCCGCCGCCGACACCTCCCCCACCGCCACAGTGCTGGACCTGATTGCTGGCGACATGGTCGAAGTCGACCGTGTGATTGCCCGCCGCCTCGATACAGGCGTGCCGCTGGTCAGCCAGGTTTCCAAATACATCATCTCCGCGGGCGGAAAGCGCCTGCGGCCCGCACTGCTGCTGCTGATGTCGGGGGCGCTTGGTTACACCGGCGAACAGCGCTTCAATCTCGCAGCCGTCGTGGAGTTCATCCATACAGCGACCCTGCTGCACGACGACGTGGTCGACGAATCGACCCTGCGGCGCGGGCGCGCCACCGCCAATGAGTCGTTCGGCAACCCGGCCAGCGTGCTGGTCGGCGACTTCCTCTATTCACGCGCGTTCCAGATGATGTTGGACGCAAACAACATGCGCGTGATGCAGATCCTGGCCGAGGCGACCAATGTGATCGCCGAAGGCGAGGTGCTGCAGCTGATGAACATGCACGACGCATCACTGGACGAAGCGGCCTACCTGCGAGTGATCCGCTCGAAGACCGCCAAGCTCTTCGAAGCCAGCACCCGGCTCGCCGCCGTTCTTGCCGGCGCCACACCTGAAGTCGAGGAAGCATGCGCCACCTATGGGCAAGCGCTTGGCACCGCCTTCCAGGTGATCGACGACGTTCTCGACTACGCAGGCGATGCACAGGAAACCGGAAAAAACGTCGGTGACGACCTGCGCGAAGGCAAGACCACGCTGCCGCTCATCTTTGCAATGCAGCGCGGCACCTCTGCCCAGAGCGAACTGGTGCGCGCGGCCATCGAGGCCGGAGACACTGCCCAACTGGGCAAGATCGTCGAGATCGTGCGCGAAACCGGCGCCCTCGACGCTTCACGCGCAGCCGCAGCCGCCGAAGCAGAACGCGCGATTCACGCATTAAAAGGCTTCCCGTCCAATTTGCACGCTTCAGGTTTGCTACAATTGGCGGCTCAGTTGCTTGAGCGACGTGCCTGAACACCTCATTGAGTTGGCATCTAGGAACGATTACTTTTTTCTTGCAACCATCGGGGTGTAGCTTAGCCTGGTAGAGCGCTACGTTCGGGACGTAGAGGCCGGAGGTTCGAATCCTCTCACCCCGACCAGCCTTTGGCTGGCATAAATAAATGGCCGTGCCTGTTGCTGTGTGGCGATTTACAGCACAGGCCTGTTCAGCGATGATCGTGAAGCACTTTTTCACATCTTTTGCATTTGCTGAATGGCCGCTGCCGAACTTCCCGTCAAAGAAAACTCGCAAATCGCACTCCCAGGGCTTGCGCGTGCCCTCGTCTCAGCCGGCAAGCTTCCCGCCAAATCCGCGGAGGACATCTATCAAAAGTCACTGAGCGGCCGCACCAGCTTCATCGCGGAGTTGACAGGCTCCGGTGCCGTGTCGGCAGCCGATCTGGCGCACACGCTGTCGACAGCCTTCGGCGCACCGCTGCTCGACCTCGACGCCATCGATCCGCAGCGCCTGCCCAAGGACCTGCTCGACCCCAAGCTGTGCCACGCGTACCGCATCGTGGTGCTCAGCAAGCGCAACAACCGTCTCATCGTTGCGACGGCCGATCCTTCGGATCAGCAGGCGGCGGAGAAGATCAAGTTCGCCTCTCAGATGGGTGTCGACTGGGTCATCGCCGAATACGACAAGCTGTCGCGCATGGTCGAGGCCACCGCTGCGAGCGCGGCCGAGACCATCAACAGCATCGTTGGTAGCGAGTTCGAGTTCGACGAGGCTTCCGCTGAAACATCAAGCGAAGCCAACGACCAAGCGGTCGCAGAAGTAGAAGACGCACCGGTTGTCCGCTTCCTGCACAAGATGCTGCTCGACGCGATCAGCATGCGAGCCTCGGACATCCACTTCGAGCCCTACGAGCACCAGTACCGCGTGCGCTTCCGGATCGACGGCGAACTGCGCGAGATCGCCAGCCCGCCCACCGTCATCAAGGACAAGCTGGCCTCGCGCATCAAGGTCATCTCGCGGCTCGACATCTCGGAAAAACGCGTGCCGCAAGACGGCCGCATGAAGCTCAAGATCGGGCCTGACCGCGTCATCGACTTCCGCGTAAGCACCCTGCCCACGCTGTTCGGCGAGAAGATCGTCATCCGGATTCTTGACCCGAGCAGCGCCCGCCTGGGCATCGATGCGCTGGGTTACGACGCCGACGAAAAGGAACGCCTCCTCCACGCAATTGGCCGCCCCTACGGCATGGTGCTGGTGACCGGCCCGACGGGTTCGGGCAAGACGGTGTCGCTCTACACCTGCCTGAACTTGCTGAATCAGCCCGGCGTGAACATTGCGACGGCGGAAGACCCGTCCGAAATCAACCTGCCCGGCGTCAACCAGGTCAACGTCAATGAAAAAGCAGGGCTGACCTTCGCGGCCGCGCTGCGTGCCTTCCTGCGGCAGGATCCCGACATCATCATGGTCGGCGAAATCCGCGACCTGGAAACCGCCGACATCTCGATCAAGGCCGCACAGACCGGCCACTTGGTACTTTCCACGCTGCACACCAACGACGCACCGACCACGCTGACGCGAATGCGCAATATGGGCATCGCACCGTTCAACATCGCATCGAGCGTCATCTTGATCACTGCGCAGCGGCTTGCAAGGCGGCTGTGCCCCGCATGCAAGGCGCCCGCCGACGTTCCGCGAGAAACGCTGCTGGAGGCAGGCTTCCAGGAAGATGCCCTGGACGGAAGCTGGAAGCCCTATCGTCCGGTCGGTTGCTCAGCCTGCAACGGTGGCTACAAGGGCCGCGTGGGCATCTACCAAGTGATGCCGATCACCGAGGCCATCCAGGAAATCATCTTGCGCGATGGCAGCGCACTCGACATCGCCCAGCAGTCGGAAGCCGAAGGCGTGCGCTCGTTGCGGCAATCTGGCTTGCGCAAGGTCATGCAAGGCCTCACTTCGCTCGAAGAAGTGGTGGCCTGCACCAACTTATACCGCACACACCGAGAAACCGGAGATCGAATGGCAACCGTGGCATCCACCCGCTCACAGCCCACCCACAAGGAATTTGTCTTCGAGTGGGAAGGCAAGGACCGTAACGGCAAACTGGTACGCGGCGAACTTCGGGCCGCCGGAGAAAACCAGGTGCAGGCCGCGCTGCGCCGCCAAGGCGTGCTTGCCTCGAAGATCAAGAAGCGCCGCATGCGCTCGGGCAAGGCGATCAAACCCAAGGACATCGCAATCTTCACGCGCCAGTTGGCGACGATGATGAAGGCTGGTGTCCCGTTGATGCAGTCCTTCGACATCGTCGGCCGCGGCAACGCGAACGCAAGCGTGGCAAAGCTGCTCAACGATATCCGTACGGACGTGGAAACCGGCACCTCGCTATCGGCCGCATTCCGCAAGTTCCCGAAGTACTTCGACAACCTCTACTGCAACCTGGTGGAGGCAGGCGAAGCGGCCGGTATCCTGGAAGACCTGCTGGACCGACTGGCCACGTACATGGAAAAAACCGAGGCGATCAAGTCGAAGATCAAGTCGGCGCTCATGTACCCCACTTCAGTGGTCGTCGTGGCGTTCGTGGTCGTGGCCATCATCATGATCTTCGTGATTCCGGCGTTCAAACAGGTATTTACGTCGTTCGGAGCCGACTTGCCCGCGCCGACGCTGTTTGTGATGGCCGTGAGCGAATTTTTCGTCTCCTACTGGTGGTTGATCTTCGGCGGTATTGGCGGGGGGATTTATTTTCTATTGCAAGCCTGGAAACGTAATGAACGCTTCCAAAAAGTTATGGATCGCGTCTTGCTGCGAATTCCGATCTTCGGCACGCTGATCGAGAAATCCTGTATCGCTCGCTGGACCCGCACGCTCGCTACGATGTTCGCCGCCGGCGTCCCGCTGGTCGAAGCGCTCGACTCAGTGGGAGGCGCTTCGGGTAACACCGTCTACGGCGACGCCACCGCAAAGATCCAGCAAGAGGTCTCCACCGGCACCAGCCTCACGTCTGCCATGACCAACGTGAACCTCTTCCCCTCCATGGTCATCCAGATGACCGCCATCGGCGAAGAATCCGGCTCGATCGACCACATGCTCGGCAAGGCAGCCGACTTCTACGAATCCGAAGTGGACGACATGGTCGCCGGCCTGTCCAGCCTGATGGAACCCATCATCATCGTGTTCCTGGGCACCATCATCGGCGGCATCGTGGTGTCGATGTACCTGCCCATCTTCAAGCTCGGCCAGGTCGTCTGATGCTCGTTTCGAGGGAGTTCGACACCGCGTTCGCCGGTGTGCTGGGGCTATTGATCGGCAGCTTCCTCAACGTCGTCATCTACCGCACGCCGGTGATGATGTACCGCGACTGGCTCGCCGATGCGGTCGCCAATCTCATGTCGTCGAAGGACGCGCCCTCGCTGTGGTCGCTGGCCTTCGGCCCGAAGGTCGCTTCGCCCGCGGGGCTGGACGCCGCGGCGGACAAGGCGGCCGAGGTCATCGAGGCGCAGCCTCCCTTCGACCTGACCCGCCCCGCCTCGCGCTGCGGCGCCTGCGGCCACAAGATCCGCTGGTACGAGAACATCCCCGTGCTGAGCTATGCCGCGCTGCGCGGGCGCTGCGCGTCGTGCAAGACCTTCATCAGCCCGCGCTATCCGCTGGTCGAGCTGGTCACGGCCGGCCTCTTCGCGCTGTGCGCGTGGCGCTTCGGTATCACGCCGTCGGGCGCGCTCTGGGCGGCCTTCGGTGCCTTGCTGGTCTGCCAGTTCCTGATCGATTTCGACACCCAGTTCCTGCCGGACTCGCTCAACTACCCGCTGCTCTGGCTCGGGCTGATCGGTGCGGCCATGGGCTGGACCGGCGTGCCGCTGAGTTCGGCCCTCTGGGGCGCGGTGTTCGGCTACCTGAGCCTCTGGTTTGTGTACCATGCCTTTCGCCTGGTCACGGGCAAGGAAGGCATGGGCTATGGAGACTTCAAACTGCTCGCCGCGCTGGGCGCATGGCTCGGCGCGGACTACCTCATCGCGATCATCCTCGTGTCTTCGCTGGTGGGCGCGGTGATCGGCATCACGCTGCGCGTGGCCGGCAAGCTGGCGCACAAGGACATTCCCATCGCCTTCGGCCCCTTCCTGGCCGGAGCGGGCCTCATCTGCCTCGTTGCAGGCCCTGAAGTCGTGAAGCAGTGGATTCCGTTCGCCTTCCCCCTGGGCGCACTGATCCACTGACACAGGCATGGTGCGGCGCATCGGCCTGACGGGCGGTATCGGCAGCGGCAAGAGCACTGTCGCCGGACTGCTCGTACAGCAGGGCGCGGTCCTTGTGGACACCGACGCCATCGCCCGCGCCATCGCCCTGCCCGGCGGCATCGCGATGCCAGCGCTCGAAAGCGCCTTCGGCCCCGGCGTCATCGGCCCCGACGGCGGGCTGGACCGGGCCGCCATGCGCCAGATCGTCTTCGCGGATGCCGGCGCCAAGCTGCGCCTCGAATCCATCCTCCACCCCCTGATCGGCACCGAAACACAGCGCCAGGCCGTGGCGGCCGGTGAAGACGCGATCGTCGTGTTCGACGTGCCCCTGCTGCTCGAATCCGGCCGCTGGCGCGCCATCGTCGACCGGGTGCTGGTGGTCGACGCAACCGAAGAAACCCAGCTGCAACGCGTGATCGCGCGCTCGGGCTGGGCCCCCGACGCCGTCAAGGCGGTGATCGCCCAGCAGGCCCCGCGCAAGGCGCGCCGGGCGGCCGCTGACGCAGTGATTTACAACGAGACCCTGAGCCTGGCGGAACTCGGTTCGCAGGTGTGGGGTCTCTGGGAACAGTGGGTTCGGGCCGGCACGCGATAATTTGGGGTTGACGCCGCGACGGCTACACGACGATCACGTCAAACGGCGCACGCCTCAGCGCCCCTCACGATGCTTTTCAATTCGTATCCCTTCATCTTCGTTTTCTTCCCGCTGGTCCTGATCGGTTTCTTCCTGATCGGTGCGCGCAGTCCCCGATCGGCGGCGGGTTTCCTGGCCCTGGCCTCGCTCTTCTTCTACGGCTGGTGGAGCGTCAAGGCGCTTCCCCTGCTGCTGGGGTCGATCTGCGTCAACTACTGGTTCGGCCTGCGGCTCACGCCCTCGCCCGGCCGCGACGACAAGCACCGCAAGGCCCTGCTGATCATCGCGCTGGTGCTCAACCTCGGGGTGCTGGCCGTCTTCAAGTACGCCAACTTCTTCCTGGAGAACATCGACGCCGGCCTGGCCGCCGCGGGCTTCTCGCAGATCGACCTGGTGCACATCGTGCTGCCGATCGGCATTTCGTTCTACACCTTCACGCAGATCGCCTTCCTGGTCGACTGCTGGCAGGGCAAGGTGCACGAGCGCAGCTTCATCCACTACGCACTGTTCGTGACCTACTTCCCGCACCTGATCGCGGGTCCGGTGCTGCATCACGCGCAGATGATGCCGCAGTTCAACAACCCGGCCACCTACAGGATCAACGCCAACAATGTGGCGCTCGGGCTGGGCATCTTCGTCTTCGGCCTGGGCAAGAAGATGCTGATCGCCGACCCGCTGGGCCAGTACGCGGACATGATGTTCAAGGGCGTGCACGAAGGCGTGATGCCCTCGCTGTACACGGCGTGGTTCGGCGTGCTGGCCTATACGCTGCAGATCTACTTCGACTTCTCGGGCTACTCCGACATGGCGGTGGGTCTGTCGCTGGTGCTGGGCGTGCAGCTGCCGCTGAACTTCCGCTCGCCCTACAAATCGACCAACATGATCGAGTTCTGGCGGCGCTGGCACATCTCGCTGTCGACCTTCCTGCGCGACTACCTCTATGTGCCGCTGGGCGGCAACCGCAAGGGCCCGGCACGCCGCTACATCAACCTGTTCCTGACCATGCTGCTGGGCGGCCTGTGGCACGGCGCCGCCTGGACCTTCGTGATCTGGGGCGCGCTGCACGGCGCCTACCTGATGGTCAACCACTTCTGGAACGCCAAGGTGCGCCGCGGCAACACCAAGACCACCTGGTACGGCCGCGTGATCGGCTGGTTCATCACCTTCCTGTGCGTGATGATCGCCTGGGTCGTGTTCCGCGCCGACAGCTTGACGGCGGCCATCGAGATCTACAAGGGCATGCTGGGCCTGCACGGCGCGCCCGTGTCGGCCTTCAGCGAGTTCCGCGTGCCGTTCCGCAAGCCCGAGTTCTTCCAGACCCTCTTCGTCGGCCTGCTGATCTGCCTGGCATTGCCGCCCACCATCACGCTCGACCGCTGGATCCCGAGCGTGGCGGGCCTGGCCGGACGGCCGCGCCTGCAGCGCCTGGCGACCGTGGTCACGGGCCTGGGCTGCATCTATCTTTTTGGCCTGTGCGTGTCGAAGTTCGGCAGCTACAGCCCGTTCCTCTATTTCCAGTTCTGACATGGACGACACAAAATCGGCCAAGACCTGGCTTCGCATCTTCGCCGCGGGCTACCTGGTGTGCTGCGCACTCCTGCTGGTCAGCCTCTTCACGCCCATTCCCTACGGCGACCTGACGCGCATCGGCCGCATCTCGGAGCGCGAGTTCGGCTGGCACACGCCGCCGCCGCCCATCCCCGACGCCGACGTCAAGACCTGGCCGATCAACGAATCCGACGTCCTGGTCATCGGCGACAGCTTCTCCGTGCGCTACGCCTGGCAGGCGTCGCTCGTGGGCGCCGGCTACAAGGTGACGACCACCCATTGGGACAACCTCAACGGCGCGCTGTGCGAGGACTTCCCGGGCTGGCTCCAGAAGTCCGGCTTCAAGGGCAAGGTCGTCATCGTCGAGAGCATCGAGCGCCTGCTCGAGGACCGTATGAAGAAGTCCGAGGGCTGCAAGACCATGAAGCACGCCTTCAAGCCGACGCCGCCGCCCTTCGAGAACCCGGCCAGGCCCGCGCCCGGCTTCCAGCTCAACTGGGATGCCCAGTTGCTCAGCGGCTGGTTCACGTACCACAACACCAAGGCCATCCTGCGCTCCGACAATTGGACCAACACGCCCGAGCGCTGGGGTCCGCTGATCGACTCGCGCGTGGTGCCCGACGGCTGCAAGCAGTTCAGCCACCACGCCTGCAACAAGCTGCTGGTGACGGCCGAAGACCGCGTCAACGATGCGCTGTCGCCCGAGTCGGCGCGCTTCATGAAGAGCTTCGAGACCACCGCCGCGCCCTACAAGGTCGTGTGGATGGTCGTGCCCAACAAGAGCACGGTGTATTTGCAACAAAACCATGCCGACGCGTTCAGGGCCGTGTTCAACCCGCAGAATGTCGGGCCGGACCTGTTCGAACTTGCCGAGCAGAATCGCTTCAAGATGATGGATCTTTTCCCCGCGAACGAGACCCACGTCTCGACCCGGGGTTACATTCTTTTCGGTCAGCGTATGCTGGAGGCTGTACGCCAGGTGCTGCCCGCCCCGGCTGCCAAATCGCAATGAGCGCAACAAGCTCGAACCTGACGTGAAAAACCGATACGCGTGATCCTCTACGAGTACCCCTTCAACGAGCGCATCCGCACGTACCTGCGGCTGGAGCACCTGTTTCGCCGCCTCGGCGAGCTGGTGCCCTCCGAATCGCCGCTGTCCCATCACTACGCCCTGATCACGATCTTCGAGATCATGGACGTCGCCGCGCGCGCCGACCTGAAGGCCGACGTACTGCGCGACCTCGACAAGCACAAGAACGTCTTCAACAGCTACCGCGGCAATCCGGCGATCGCCGAGGCCGTGCTCGACCAGGTCGTCGGCCAGCTCGAACGCAACTTCACCACGCTCAACGGCGTGGCGGGCAAGGCCGGCCAGGCGTTGACGGAGAACGAGTGGCTCATGAGCATCCGCAGCCGCGCCGGCATTCCGGGCGGCACCTGCGAGTTCGATCTGCCTGCCTACTACGCCTGGCAGCACCGCCCCGCACCCAACCGCCGCGCGGACTTGGAGCGCTGGTCGAACACCCTCTCCCCGCTGGCCTCGTCGATCTACCTGCTGCTCAAGCTGCTGCGCGACACCGACGTGCCCTACAAGGTCATCGCCACCCACGGCCAGTTCCAGCAGAACCTGCCGCAGGGCCGCAGCTTCCAGCTGCTGCGCCTGCGCATCGATCCCAAGCTGGGGTTGATTCCTGAAATCAGCGGCAACCGTCTCATGGTGTCCGTGCGCCTCATGCGCCACGACAAGGACGACCGCCTGCACCAAAGCTCGGACGACGCGCCCTTCGAGCTGACCCTCTGCGCATGACCGCGGTGAACGACAAGGGCGAGCGGATCGTTCGCTGCCCCTCGTGCGGCGGCGACAGCATCTACGCACCTAGCAATGCCTACCGGCCGTTCTGCAGCGCGCGCTGCAAGGGCATCGACCTGGGGGCCTGGGCGAGCGAAGAATTCCGCATGCCGGCCGAGGCTCCGCCCGACGACGAGCCGTTCGGCGATCCCAAGATTCAATAGTCGATCGAGCGGCCCACGGCCGCGCCACGCAGGCTACTTGCCGCCCGCGTCCTCGTCCAGCAGTGCCGGATCCATGTAGGTCGCGAAGCTGCGCGCATAGCGCGGCCGGAGGTGACCGATGTCCTTGTACGCCGGCGAACCGTCGTCCGGCATGCTGCGCAGGCACTGGCCGTTCGCGCACAAGCTGGCGAAAGGCGCGATCACCTGCGCCCCGTTGGCCTCGGCCACGGCCTTCAACCTCGCGTTGAACTGCGCCTGGTCTTCCGGCATCGGGGCCTTGAGCTGCCCGCTCTCGGCGGTCATGCCGCCAAGGCGGCTGCCCTGGATCTGCTTGAGCGGATCGAAGTCCATGCCGACCGGGTTGCCCAGCACCAGGTAGACCTTCTTGTGCGCCGACAGCCGCTTCAGCACCTCGCCCAGCGACTGCAGCGACAGGTCGATGCCGTCGCCCTTGAGGAACGGGTGCACGGCCTTCTTCTCGTCGACGAAGTAGTTCACCGTGGGCCCGGCGCCGGTGAAGTAGCAACTCCAGCAGGCCCCGATCACCACCGAATCGACTTCCGGCTTGAGCGCCAGGTCGAGCACCGCTGCGCGCCGCTCGTCGCACGACGTGTCGGCGCCGCTGAACAGGCCCGGCACCGGCGGGCAGGAGCCCTTGGTCGCGAAGTACACGGTGCGCGCCTTGCCGGGCTGCGTGCGCTGCAGCTCGAGCGCGCGCGGCGCGTACTGCTCGACGTGGCTGTCGCCGATCAACAGCACGTTGTGCTTGCCGTTGCCCGCGCGGTAGACGAACTGGTCGCCCAGCGCGGCTTCTTCGAAGCCGTCGTAGTAGTTGTCCTCGCGCGTGGCATCTGCCACGGCCTGCAAGGCCTGGCTGTCGTTGCGCGGCAGCGGCGTGCCCAGGAACACCACCACGCCAGCCAGCGCCAGCGCAGCGCCGCTGGCCGCCAGCCCGCGCAGCATGCCCTGCGACAGATGCAGCTTCACGAAGCGCTCCAGGAAACGGTACGTGGCCCACGCCAGCACGATCGCCGCCACCACCATCGCGATGCGCACCTGCAGCGAAGGCTCCCCGCCCGCGACGATGCGCGCATACGAAAGCAGCGGCCAGTGCCACAGGTACAGCGGGTAGCTGATGAGGCCGATCCACACCATCGCCCGGTTCGACAGCAGGTACTTGTTCAGCACGCCGTTCGGCCCCGCGGCAATGCAGCTCACCGCGCCCAGCACCGGCAGCAGCGCCCACCAGCCCGGAAAGGCCTTGGTGCTGCGCGTCATGAACAGGCCCAGCACGATCAGGCCCACGCCGACGATGGACTGCACATGCTTCGTCCAGGGCCGCGGATCCGTCGAGCCCGACGCCGCGCCCGTTGCGTTCGCGGCCTGCAGGCGCATAGCCGCCAGCAACCCGCCGGCCATCAGCTCCCACGCGCGCGACAGCGGCGAATAGAACGCCGCCGCGCGGTGCGGCTGCACCGTGACCACGTTGACCAGGAAAGAGACGATGGCCACCGCCAGCGTCAGCCGCAGGATCGGCCAGCGCTTGCGCCACGCGAGCCCCAGCAGCAAAGGCCAGAAGATGTAGAACTGCTCCTCGATCCCCAGCGACCACAGGTGCAGCAGCGGCTTGGTCTCGGCCGTGGCGTCGAAGTAGCCCGCTTCGCCGAGGAACACCAGGTTGGCGAAGAACGCGGCACCGCCCGTGGTCTGCTTGCCGAGCTGCGAGAACTCGCCCGGCAGCAGCACGTACCAGCCGAATGCCAGCGTGGCGAGCAGCACCAGCACCAGCGCGGGAAAGATGCGCCGGATGCGCCGCGCATAGAAGTCGCGGTAAGTGAAATCGCCGGCCGCGAGGCTCTGCAGAAGGATGGTCGTGATCAGGAAACCCGAGATCACGAAGAAGATGTCGACCCCGATGAAACCGCCGGGCAACAGGCTCGGAAAGGCGTGGTACGCCAGCACCGAGCCCACCGCGATGGCGCGCAGGCCGTCAATGTCCGGGCGGTACTTGGGATGCATCGTTCACGCGGCGCGCTCAGCGCGAAGGTTTCTGCGGCTCGGCCGTGGCGGGCGCGGTGCGCACCGTGCGGTCGAAGTAGCTCGCCTCTTCCCGGGTGTAGCGCGGACGCAGATGGTCGCCGTCCTTGTAGGCGGGTGAGCCGTCGGGCAGCGTGAGCAGGCACTGGTCGTTCTTGCACAGCACCGCCATCGCGTCGATCGGCTCCGCCCCGCTCGCCTCGGCGATGGCGCGCAGCCGGTCGTTGAGCTGCTTCTGGTCGGCCGGCAGCGGCGTCGTCGGCGTCGAGGTCATGGCTTCCATGTGCGTCAGGCGGCTGCCTTCGATCAGGCGCTTGGGCGAGAACTTGTCGCCGCCGGGGTTGTCGAGCAGCAGGTAGACCTTCTTGTGCCGTGCGAGTTCGCGCAGCGTGAACTCCAGCGAGGCCAGCGAACGCTCGATGCCGTCGCCGTTCTGGAACGGATGGACCTTCTTGTCGGCATCGCGGAAGTAGTACTCCAGCGCGCCGTGCCCGACGAAGTAGCAGTTCCAGCAACCGCCGATCACCACCGAGTCGATCTCGGGCCCCATCGCATAGGCCAGCATGGCGTCACGCCGCTCGGCGCAGCCGATGTTCTTGTCCGCATGGACGCCCGGCACCGCGGGGCACGCGCCCTGGGTCGCGAACCAGGCCGACTTGTCCTGCATCGACAGCGAGCGGGCCAGCTCCATCACACGCGGCGCGTACTGCTGCACGTGGCTGTCGCCCAGGAACAGCACGCGCTTGGGCCCGCCGCCGACCTTGTAGATCAGCTGCTCGCCGATCTGGTCGAGCTTGAAGCCCTCGTAGTAGCCGGCGTCCAGCGTGGCGTTGGCCACGATCTGCAGTTGGGCATTGTTGTTGCGAGGCTGGGGCACGCCGAGGAAGATCGCGACGCCGGCCGCCGCCAGCAGCACCATGCCCACGGCCAGTGCCTTGAGCGTGCCCGGGCCGGGCCGGTTGCGCGCGTAACGCTCGACGAAGCGGTAGGTCGCCCAGGCGAGCAGCACGCTCGCCACCATCGCGCCCGCACGGTAGACCGGCGACGGGTGCAGCGGGTCGGCTTCCACGATGCGCACGAACGCCAGCAGCGGCCAGTGCCACAGGTACAGCGGATAGCTGATGAGCCCGATCCACACCATCACCCGGTTCGACAGCAGGTACTTGTTCAGCACGCCATTCGGCCCCGCGGCAATGCAGCTCACCGCGCCCAGCGTGGGCAGCAGCGCCCACCAGCCCGGGAACGCCTTGTTGCTGCGGATCATTACCAGCCCGAGCACGATCAGCCCGACGCCCAGCACCGACTGCACATGGCTGCGCCACACGTTGGGCGTGGGCGGCCGCAACCGCATGCACGCCAGGATGCCGCCCACCATCAGCTCCCAGAAACGGGAAGCCGGCGAGTAGAACGACGCGGCCGGCAGCGGGTGCACCGTGGCCACGTTGACCGCCAGAGACACCGCCGCCACCGCCAGCACCACGCGCACGATCGGCCAGCGCTTGCGCCAGGCGAGCCCCAGCAGCAGCGGCCAGAAGATGTAGAACTGCTCCTCGATGCCCAGCGACCAAAGGTGCAGCAGCGGCTTGGTTTCGGCGGCCGTGTCGAAGTAGCCCGACTCGCTCCAGAACAGCAGGTTGGCGACGAACGCCGAGCCGCCCACGGTCTGCTTGCCGAGCTCGGCGAACTCGTCGGACAGCAGCAGGTACCAGCCGGCGAGCAGCGTCGCCAGCAGCACCACGGTCAGCGCCGGGAAGATCCGCCGGATGCGCCGTGCATAGAAGTCGCGGTAGGTGAAGTCGCCCGCCGCGAGGCTCTGCAGGATGATGGTCGTGATCAGGAACCCCGAGATCACGAAGAAGATGTCGACCCCGATGAAGCCGCCCATCAGCGCCGAGGGGAAGGCGTGATACACCAGCACGGAGGCCACCGCGATCGCGCGCAGCCCATCGATGTCCGGGCGGTACTTGGGATGCATCAATCAGGCGGCCGGCGTGACAACCGGCGGCGCCTCGAACGGCAGGCCGCGCTCTTCGCACAGCCACTGCAGCACCGGGAACGCGCCCGGCAACACCGGCGTCACGTCCAGCGGCAACTGCTGCCAGGCCATCTGCTGGCCTTCGCGCATCTCGAACTCGCCGGTCCACGCCGTCACCTTGCACCAGTGCAGGCGCACCAGCGCATGCGGGTAGTCGTGCTCGGTGACCTTCCAGACCTCCGCACCCTCGATGGTGATGCCGAGCTCTTCGTGCAGCTCGCGCCGCAGCGCCTGCTCGACCGTTTCACCCGCCTCGATCTTGCCGCCGGGAAACTCCCAGAAGCCCGCATAGGCCTTGCCTTCGGGCCGGGTCGAGAGCAGCAGCGCGTCGTCCGACAGGCGGATCAACACGCCGACCGCCACCTCGGTGTGCTTGCGAGGCTCGCTCACGCGGCACCCCGCCCTGCGTCCCGTCCCGCGTAGTCGCGCGCGAACTGGTAGGCCACGCGGCCGCTGCGCGAACCGCGCTCCAGCGCCCACACCAGCGCCTCGGGCCGCGCGGCCTCGATGGCGGCCGGTGTCACGCCGAAGGACGACAGCCACTGGGCCACGATCGTCAGGTACTCGTTCTGGCTGAACGGGTAGAAGCTCACCCAGAGGCCGAAGCGCTCCGACAGCGAGATCTTTTCCTCGATCACTTCACCGGGGTGGACTTCGCCGTCCTCGGTGTGGGTGTACGAGAGGTTGTCCTTCATGTACTCGGGCAGCAGGTGGCGCCGGTTGCTGGTCGCGTAGATCAGCACGTTGGGCGTCGACGCGGCAATCGATCCGTCCAGGATCGACTTCAGCGCCTTGTAGCCCGGCTCGCCCTCGTCGAAGCTCAGGTCGTCGCTGAACACGATGAACTTCTCGGGCCGCTGCGAGACCACCTCGACGATGTCGGGCAGGTCCACCAGCTCGGCCTTGTCCACCTCGATCAGGCGCAGGCCCTGCGGCGCATAGGTCTGCAGGCAGGCGCGAATGAGCGACGACTTGCCGGTACCGCGTGCGCCCGTCAGCAGCACGTTGTTGGCGGGCTTGCCTTCGACGAACTGCTGCGTGTTGCGCGCGATCTTTTCCTTCTGAGCGTCGATTTCCTTCAGCGAATCGAGCGACATCGCGGCCACATGCTTCACCGGCTCGAGCACGCCGTGGCCCGAGTTGCGGCGGCGGTAGCGCCAGGCGATGGAGGCGTTCCAGTCGGCGGGCGCGGCCAGCGGCTGCGGAAGGACCGATTCGATGCGGGAAATGAGCTGCTCGGCGCGCTCGATCAGCCTTTGGAACTGCTCATTCATGACCGGTAATCGGCATTGATCGTCACGTAGTCGTGGCTGAAGTCGCAGGTCCACACGGTTTCGCTGGCGTTGCCGCGGCCCAGGCCGATGCGCACGGTGATTTCGCTCTGCTTCATCACGCGCTGGCCGTCTTCCTCGCGGTACGACGGGTTGCGCCCGCCCTTGACCGCCACGTGCACGTCGTCCAGGAACAGGTCGATGCCGGTCTGGTCGAGGTCGGCGATGCCCGCATAGCCCACGGCCGCCAGGATGCGGCCCAGGTTCGGGTCGCTGGCGTAGAAGGCCGTCTTGACCAGCGGCGAATGCGCCACGGCATAGGCCACCTGCTTGCATTCGGCAGCGTCCTTGCCGCCGTCGACCTGCACGGTGATGAACTTGGTCGCGCCCTCGCCGTCACGCACGATGGCCTGCGCCAGCTGGCGGGCCACGTTCTGCATGGCGGCCACGAGCGCCTGGCCGTCGGCCGAGTCGAGCGAGGTGATGGTGGCTTGCGATGCCTTCTGCGTGGCGATGACCACGAACGAGTCGTTGGTCGAGGTGTCGCCGTCGATGGTCACGCGGTTGAACGACGCATCGGCCAGCAGCTTGGCCAGCGGCTGGATCAGCGCGGCGTCGATCTTCGCGTCGGTGGCCATGAAGCCCAGCATGGTCGCCATGTTCGGGCGGATCATGCCGGCGCCCTTGCTGATGCCGGTGACGGTGACCGTGGCGCCGCCGACCTGCACCCGCTGGCTGAACGCCTTGGGGATCGTGTCGGTGGTCATGATGCCTTCGGCCGCGCGCGCCCAGTGGTCGGCGCCGGCGTCGGCCAGCGCGGCCGGCAGGCCCGCTTCGATGCGGTCCACGGGCAGCGGCTCCATGATCACGCCGGTGGAGAACGGCAGGATCTGCTCGGGCGCGATCTCCAGGTGGCGTGCCAGCGCGATGCAGGTGGCGCGCGTGCGCATCAGGCCGTCTTCGCCCGTGCCGGCATTGGCGTTGCCGGTGTTGATCACCATCGCGCGAATGCCGAAGTTCGAGGCCAGGTGGTCGCGGCAGACCTGCACCGGCGCGGCGCAGAAACGGTTCTGGGTGAACACGCCGCCGACCGCGGAGCCTTCGTCGATCAGCACGACGGTCAGGTCCTTGCGGTTGGCCTTGCGCACGCCCGCTTCGGCCACGCCGATGCGAACGCCGGGCACCGCGAACAAGGCGGCGGGATCAGGGGCAGACAGGTTCACGGGCATGGCAGTTATTCCTTCTTGCGCATCAGTTTTGCATCGGTACCAAGGACCCCCACGGTCCTCGCCGGGAATACCGCGCAACCGGCTTTGCCGGGCCGCTGGTATCGCCCCCGGCGAGGGGGAAGGAGGTCACACGAAGTGGACAAGCCTGGGGGAGAGTCCGTTGCTCAGCTCAGCTTGCCGTGGCACTGCTTGAACTTCTTGCCGCTGCCGCAGGGGCACGGGTCGTTGCGCCCGACACGGCCGAAGGCCGCGGCCTCGGCGCTGATGGCGCCCGCACCGGCGAACGCCGCGCGGCGCTGGCTTTCCTCGTCGACGCGCACCTCGACCTCGCCGGTCTCGGTCGGCGCGCTGTAGGTGATGTTGGCAACGTTCTCGCCGCGGCTTTCCAGCGCTTCGGCGGCTTCCTCGAGCTGTTCGCCCGACTGCACGCGCACCGTCATCAGCTGGCGGGTGACTTCGTTCTTGACCGAGTCGAGCAGCTGGCCGAAGAGCTCGAAGGCTTCGCGCTTGTATTCCTGCTTGGGCTGCTTCTGCGCATAGCCGCGCAGGTGGATGCCCTGGCGCAGGTAGTCGAGCGAGGCCAGGTGTTCGCGCCAGTGGGTGTCGATGCTCTGCAGCAGCACCATGCGCTCGAACTGCGTGAAGTTCTCCTGGCCGATCAGCGCCACCTTGGCGTCGAAGTTCTCGTTCGCATTGGCGAGCACCTTCTCGACGATGTCCTCGTCGGCCACGGCGTCGGAGGCTTCCACGTCCTTCTGCAGGGGCATGTCGATGCCCCATTCGTTGGACAGGCTCTTCTCCAGGCCGGCCAGGTCCCACTGCTCCTCGACCGACTCGCTGGGCACGTACTGGCGCACCAGGTCGGTGAAGCAGCCTTCGCGCAGCGCCGCGATCTGCGCCGTGAGGTCGCCCGCGTCGAGGATGTCGTTGCGCTGCTGGTAGATCACCTTGCGCTGGTCGTTGGACACGTCGTCGTACTCGAGCAGCTGCTTGCGGATGTCGAAGTTGCGCGCCTCGACCTTGCGCTGCGCGCTCTCGATGCTGCGCGTGACGATGCCGGCCTCGATGGCTTCGCCGTCGGGCATCTTCAGGCGGTCCATGATCGCCTTCACGCGGTCGCCCGCGAAGATGCGCATCAGCGGATCGTCCAGGCTCAGGTAGAAGCGCGAGGAGCCCGGGTCGCCCTGGCGGCCCGAACGCCCGCGCAGCTGGTTGTCGATGCGGCGCGATTCGTGGCGCTCGGTCGCGATGATGCGCAGGCCGCCCAGCGACTTCACGAACTCGTGGTCCTTGGTCCATTCGGCGCGGATGTGCGCGATGTCCGCTTCCTTGGCGGCCGCGTCGCGGCCTTCGTCGTTCTCGACCGCCTCGATCATCTTCTCGATGTTGCCGCCCAGCACGATGTCGGTACCGCGGCCGGCCATGTTGGTCGCGATGGTGATCATCTTCGTGCGGCCGGCCTGCGCCACGATGTCGGCTTCGCGGGCGTGCTGCTTGGCATTGAGCACCTGGTGCGGCAGCCCCGCCTTTTCGAGCAGCGCATCGATGATTTCGGAGTTCTCGATGGACGAGGTGCCCACCAGCACCGGCTGGCCGCGCTCGTAGCACTCGCGAATGTCCTGGATCGCCGCTTCGTACTTCTCGCGCGTCGTCTTGTAGACGCGGTCGAGCTGGTCGTCGCGCTTGCTGATGCGGTTCGGCGGAATGATCATGGTCTCCAGACCATAGATTTCCTGGAACTCGTAGGCTTCGGTGTCGGCCGTGCCGGTCATGCCGGCCAGCTTGCCGTACAGGCGGAAGTAGTTCTGGAAGGTGATCGAGGCCAGCGTCTGGTTCTCGGCCTGGATCTCCACGCCTTCCTTGGCTTCCACGGCCTGGTGCAGGCCGTCGCTCCAGCGGCGGCCCGTCATCAGGCGGCCGGTGAACTCGTCGACGATGACCACTTCGCCCTGCTGCACCACGTAGCTCTGGTCGCGGTGGTACAGGTGGCGGGCGCGCAGCGCCGCGTTCAGGTGGTGCATCAGCGTGATGTTGGCCGGGTCGTAGAGCGACGCGCCGTCGGGCAGCAGCTTGAACTCGCCCAGGATGCGCTCGGCGTTCTCGTGGCCGTCTTCGGTCAGGAACACCTGGTGCGTCTTCTCGTCGACCGTGAAGTCGCCGGGCACCGTGACGCCTTCGCCGGTGCGCGGGTCGGCTTCGCCTTCCTGCTTGGTCAGCAGCGGCACCACCTTGTTGATGGCCAGGTAGAGGTCGGTGTGGTCTTCGGCCTGGCCGCTGATGATCAGCGGGGTGCGGGCTTCGTCGATCAGGATCGAGTCCACCTCGTCGACGATCGCGTAGTTCAGCGCGCGCTGGACCCGGTCGCCCGGCTCGTAGACCATGTTGTCGCGCAGGTAGTCGAAGCCGTACTCGTTGTTCGTGCCGTACGTGATGTCGCTGCCGTAGGCCTGCTGCTTTTCCTCGCGCGGCATCTGCGGCAGGTTGATGCCGACCGTCAGGCCCAGGAAGTTGTACAGGCGGCCCATCCAGGTCGCGTCGCGGTTGGCCAGGTAGTCGTTCACCGTGACCACGTGCACGCCCTTGCCGGACAGCGCGTTCAGGTACACCGGCAGCGTGGCGGTCAGCGTCTTGCCTTCGCCGGTGCGCATTTCGGAGATCTTGCCGTTGTGCAGCGCCATGCCGCCCAGCAGCTGGACGTCGAAGTGGCGCATCTTCATGACGCGCTTGGAGCCTTCGCGCACCGTGGCGAAGGCCTCCGGCAGCAGGGCGTCCAGTTCCTCGCCCTTGGCGATGCGGTCCTTGAACTCCTGCGTCTTGGCACGCAGCCCGTCGTCGCTGAGCTTCTCGAACTCGGGTTCGAGCGCATTGATGCGTTCCACCGTCTTGCGATACTGCTTGAGGAGCCGATCGTTGCGACTGCCGAAAATCTGGGTCAGGAAGTTGGTTGCCATGGGTGGAGATGGGCGGGCACCTGAGACGACAGGCACTTCGACCGGATTCCCTAAGATATGGTGAAAGCAGTTGGGCGCGCTTCCCATTAAAGCAAGCGGCCTTTTTTCCGGCGCGAACGTCGGCAAACCGGGCATTTTAGCTGTCTTGTTTCTAACCCCTGGATTACCCATGTATCGCCGACTTCCCCCCGCCATTTCACTGCACGACGCGGCGCAGGGCGCGCCCGCCCTGGGCAGCCTGATGGCGCGGGCGCGGGACACCGCCGAGCGGCTCAAGGCCGTGGAAGGCCTGATTCCACCGGCCATGCGCGCGGCCATCCTGCCCGGCCCGGCCGAGGGCGACGTCTGGTGCCTGCTGGTCAAGGGCAGCGCCGCGGCCGCCAAGCTGCGACAGCTGGCGCCGATGCTGGTCACCCGGCTCAAGAACCGCGGCTGGGACGTGTCGACGATCCGGATCAAGGTGCACACCGGCCGCTGAAAACTTCGGATTCGTCTTATTTTTGATTTTTCGTCTGGAATTGGATAATATTTCCAGATGACACCTTCCACCGAGCCCGTTCCCGCGCCGTCGCACGCCCAGCTCCTGCTGCTCGACAAGCACCAGGTCGACGCCCTTCTCTCCCCCGGCGACGTGCAACAGGCCGTGCGCGAGGCCTTCGTGCTGCACAGCGAGCGCGAGGGCCGCGTCTTCCCGGTCGTGCGCGAGCCGCTGCGCACGGGCGGCGTGTTCGGCATCAAGTCCGGCGACGTGCAGGCCCAGGGCCTGCTCGGCTTCAAGGCGGCCGGCTTCTGGCCGGCCAACCGGCAGCGCGGCGGCGAGCCGCACCAGGCCACCATCCTGCTGATCGACCCTTCCACGGGCCGGCCGCTGTGCGTGATCGACGGCAACACGGTGACCACCGTGCGCACCGGCGCGGCGGGCGGGCTGGGCCTGCAACAGCTGGCGCGGCCCGGCAGCGCGCGGCTGTGCCTGTTCGGCACTGGCGTGCAGGCGCGCATCCAGCTCGACTTCGCGCTGCGGCTGATTCCCTCGCTGAACGAGGTTCTTTATGTGAGCGCGAGCGGCCAGCGCCAGGCGGACTTCGAAGCCCGCTTCGCCGCCCGCTGCAGCATCGCGCCGGCCACCGACCGCAACGCGGCCGTGGCCCGCAGCGACATCGTCATCACCGCCACGCCGGGCGGCGGCGCGCTCTTCGACCTGGACGCCGTGCAGCCCGGCACGCACCTGAACTGCGTCGGCGCCGACACGCGGGGCAAGCGCGAACTGCCCGACGGCCTGCTGGCCCGCGCGCGCCTCGTCGTGGACGACCGCGTGCAGGCCAGCCAGATCGGCGAGATGCAATGGGCGCCCGACACCGCCTGCGTCGAGCTCGGCGACCTGCTGAGCGGCAAGGCCACCTTCGAGCGGGACGCCAGCGACATCACGGTCTTCGACATGACCGGCCTCGCCCTGCAGGACCTGACCGTGGCGCGCCTGCTGCATGCGCGCGCGGCCGAGACCGGAACGGGCACACGCATCGCGTGGCCCTGGTAGCGCGGCCCAGGTAACGAAGTTCAGGCGGCTTCAGGCTTCGGCGTCGCCACCGAACAGTTCCGTCATGAACTGCGTCGACTTCAACCCGGTGCCGGTCAGCACCGCCACCGTGGTCTCGGCCGGCTTGATGTCGCCGCGCTGCGCCAGCACGTCGATCGCCGCCGCGGCCGACGCGGAGGTCGGCTCCGTGTAGAGCCCGCTGGCCGCCAGCCGGCGCACCGCGGCCGCGATCTGCGCCTCGGTCAGCGCCACGGTGCGGCCGTTCGTCTCGCGCAGCGCCTGCAGGATTTCCATCAGCCGCACCGGCCGCTTGATCGCCGTGCCTTCGGCGATCGTCGGCTGCACGACGCGCTCGACCAGCGTGTCCGCGCCGGCCGTGAAGCTCGCATCGATCGGCGAGCAGTTCAGCGGCTGCGCCACGAAGATGCGCGGGAGCCTGGTGATCTGCCCCGCCGCCAGCAGCTCCTTGAAGCCGATCCAGCAGCCGAGCACGTTGCTGCCCGCGCCGGTCGGAATCACCACGTTGTCGGGCGCCACGAAACCCAGGTCTTCCCACAGCTCGTACGCCAGCGTCTTCGTGCCCTGCAGAAAGAACGGATGCCAGTTGTGGCTGGCGTAGAAGATCGATTCCGACTGCCGCACCGCCTCGTACTCGGACTCCTCGCGCGGCCCCGGCACCAGTTGCACCTCGGCACCGAAGGCCTTGATCTGCGCCACCTTGGGCGCGGGCGTGTAGCTCGGCGCCAGCACCTTCACGCGCACGCCGGCCGCCGCGCCAGCGGCTGCGATGGCCGCGCCGCCATTGCCCGAGCTGTCTTCCAGCACCGCGTCGACGCCGATCTGCCGCAGGAACGACATCATCACCGCCGCGCCGCGGTCCTTGAAGCTGCAGGTCGGGTTGAACCACTCGAGCTTGAAGTGCGGCTCGAAGTCACCCCAGCGCTTCTGCACCAGCGGCGTGCAGCCTTCGCCCATGCTCGCGGGCTGCTCGATGGCCACCGGCAGCGCCGCGCGGTAGCGCCACAGCGAGCGGGTGCGCGAATCGATGTCGGCGCGCCCGATGCCGGGCAGCGGCGTGACCATCATCGGGTTGCCGTCGTCCGAGCGCCAGCGGCGTTCGGAGAGTTCATGGTGCCTGCCGGTGCGGGGATCGACATAGCGTGCGCGTTCGTTCACGGTCATTCGCGGCTCCTGGATCAAATTGGACGAAGTTGGAAATTTTGGATAATACATCCAATATTGGATTTTTTGTATATGTTGGATTCTTCGTCCAGAGCTGGATACATTGCTGCCCATGAAGAAGAAGTCGAACAAGCAGCTCCTGGAGATGCTGGGCAACGTGGCCGAGGGCCTGGGCGAAACCTTTGCGCCCTTCTGCGAAGTGGTGGTGCACGACCTGAGCAACCCGCAGAACGCGATCTACGCGATCGAGAACAGCCTGAGCGGCCGACAGGTGGGCGAGTCGGTCACCGAGCTGGGCCTGGCGCGCATCCGCGACCCGGAATTTCCGGCGGTGATCGTGAACTACGCCAACACCTTTCCCGACGGGCGCAAGGTCAAGAGCACGTCGATCGGCATCAAGGACGACAGCGGCGAGTACGTGGCCGCGCTGTGCCTGAACGTCGACCTCACGCTGTTCCAGAGCTTCCAGGGCGCGATCTCGCAGTTCACACGCATCGACGACAAGGAAGTGCATGAGCACCTCGAGGCGGGCGGCGCGCATTCGGACCGCATCCACGCGCGCATCGACGAGTTCGCTGCCGCGCGCGCCACCACCTCGCGCTCGCTCAAGCCGGCCGACCGCAAGCAGCTGGTGCAGGAACTGAAGAAGGCGGGCCTGCTGGAGGTGCGCCGGGGCGCCGAGATTGCCGCGGCGCACATGGGCGTGTCGCGCGCGACGGTGTACAGCGACGCGAAGTAAGTCTGCCTAGCCTGTTGCGGCCTGCCGGCGATCAGGCGGCGCGGTCGGGCCAGCTCGGGTCGCTCGACGCGTTGGCCGTCAGCATCAGCACCACGTGCGCATCGGGCGCCACGGCGTTGCTGGCGCGCAGTTGCCGCAGTGCCGCCAGGCCGCCGGCGGCGCACAGCTCGGCGCTCACGCCGGCCGCGGTGAGCAGGCGCCGCGCCGCGCGGGCCTCCTCGTCGTTCACCACCACCGCGCCGCCTCCCGTGGCGCTGGCCGCCTGCCACTGCAGGTAGGTGACGGTGGCGCCCGCCGTGGAAAGCTGCGCGGTGTGGCCCGGGTAGCTGGCGTCGATGGCGCCGCCGTCGAGCACGCGCGACAGCCGCGGGAACGGCTCAACCAGCCACAGCCGCGGCAATCGCGCGATGCGCCCCGCGGCCAGCAGGTCGCGAAAGCCCGCGTAGACGCCCCAGCCGAGGTCGCCGCGGCCGGTCGGGATCACGATGTGGTCCGGCACCCCGCCGTCGGTCACGCACTCCAGCGCAATCGGCTTGTAGCCCTCGATCGCCAGCGGCGCGCTGCCCAGCGCCGGCAGGCGGTAGTTGGTCAGCGCGAAGTAGCCGGGATGCTGCGAGCGCTCGCGCACGAAGGCCCAGCGGCCCGCGTTGTCGGCGAACATGTAGCGCCGCGCGCCCAGCGCGTCGAGCTGCCGCGCGTAGGTGGCCGGCATGCCCTCATAGGTGGCCACCTCGCAGCCCAGGCCCGCGGCCCAGGCGTAGTGCGCGGCCGACACGGCCGCATTGCCCGAGGAGGCCAGAACCAGCGTGTGGGCGTCGAAGTCGAGCGCCTGCGCCACGCCCACGGCGGTCATGCGGTCCTTGTGCGAACCGGTGGGGTTGCACGACTCGTCCTTGATGCTCAGCCGCGCCACGCCGAACTGCCCGGCCAGCGCCGGCATGTCGTGCAGCGGCGTGCCGCCTTCGCCGAGCGTGAAACCGGGGCCGTAGGGCATCGGGACGGTCTCGGCGCTGTCCGGCAGGTAGCTGGCGCGCAAGGCCACGTGAAAGCCCGCGCGGCGGCAGGCCGGGCAGCCGTCGTGCGTGAGCGTGACCGGGTAGAGCGCATCGCAGCGCAGGCATTGCAGGCCGCGCAGCTGCGGGTTGCGCGCGGGCTTGGGCGTCCGGTCGCGCACCACACCCAAGGGATTTCCCGAGGGATGGGCAGGGCGGTCCATGGAAGGCATGGCGAACTTGAGGTCCAGAACGGGCGATGTCGTCACGGGTCATGCATTGAGAGTGGTGCCCAAATCTTATGCAAACGGAAATAAAATTACGCAGCCCAAGTTACTCAACCGATAACAAAACTTATCGATGCGATTTGCAGAGATCGAAACGTTCCGGGCGCTGATGCGCGGCAGCTCCACCCGCAAGGCCGCGGCCTTGCTGCAGGTGACGCAGCCCGCCATCAGCCAGTCGCTCAAGCGGCTCGAGGCGCAAGCCGGCATGCTGCTGTTCCAGCGCACCGGCGGGCGGCTGGTGCCCACGCCCGAGGCGCGCGCGCTGTGGATCGAGGTGGAGCGCGTGTTCATCGGCATGGACGCCATCGAGCACCGCGTGCGCAGCCTGCGCGACTTCGGCGTGAGCCAGCTCGAGATCAGCTGCTTCCCCGCCTACGGCCTGAGCTTCATGCCGCGCGCGCTGGCACGGCTGAAGGCGCACCGCGGCGCGAGCCCCTGGCCGCAGGTGTCGCTGCAGGTGCTGAGCTCGAAGGACGTGCGCGACCGCGTGGCCATGGGCATCTCCGACTTCGGGCTGATGGCCGACGAGCTCCCGCTCGAGGGCATCGACCATTCGACCTTCGCGCGCCTGCCCGGCGTGGTGGTGATGCCGCCCGGCCACGCGCTGGCGCGCTTCAAGACCATCGAGCCCGACCAACTGGCGCAGGCGCCCTTCCTCTCGTTCAACCCCGAAGACCGCACGCACCAGCGGCTAGAGGCCGCGCTGGCGCCGTACGGCGTGGCGCTGCGCGTGCTGGTGCAGACGCCCTACGCGGCCAGCGTGTGCGAGATGGCCTTGCGCGGCCTGGGCGTGGGCCTGGTCAACCCGATCACCGCGCTCGACTATGCCGAGCGCGGGCTGGTGGTGCGCAAGTTCTCGGTCGACGTGAACTTCACCTGCCTGCTGGCGCTGCCCGCGGGCAAGGCGCTGTCGGCCACCGCGCGGGACTTCATCTCGCTCATGCGCCAGCAGCTGGCCGAGGACGAGAAGCGGATCCAGCGCTACCTGCGCTGACAGCCGGGACAGCCGGGACAGCCGGTATAGCCGCGGCGGTTCACTTCCAGGTGAACTCGTGGTTCAGCCCGATCACGAAGCCGCGCACATGCCGCGGCCCGGTGCGCGAGGCGCTCACGTCCACGCTGATGAGCGGCGTGAGGCTGAAGCGCCCGCCGATGCGCGAGGTCCACACGTTCGACGCGCGGTTGCGCTCGGCGATGAAGGAGACGGTGTCGTTCAGCGCCCACTCGGCCGCCGCGCCCGCGCGCGAGGTGCGCGCGCCGGTGCCGCTGGCCCAGTCGGCGCCCAGGTTGGCGTGCAGCTGCAGGCTCTCGAGCGGCCGCCAGGTGAGCGGCACCACGAACTGCCCGCCGGCACGGCCGCCGCGTTTCAGGTCGAACACCGCGCTCATCGACACGGCCGCGCTCAACGGCGCATCGGCCGCCGGCCCGTAGAAATTCCACTTGAGTTGCGGCCCGCCGGTGACCGAGTGCACACCCGCCACCGAGGTGCGGTCGAAATTCAGGCCCAGCTCGACCGGGCCCACGCGGCAGGCCGGCCCGAAGTGAAAGCCCGTGACGGGCTCCACCCCCGTACGGCCCCACCAGGTCTCGTACTGGCACTGGCCCGGGTCGAGCGTGCCGGCGTCGTCCACGTCGAAATGTCCGGCGGCGTGCGCGCCCGGGCTCGCGCACCAGGTCGCGAACAGCAGGGAAGCCGCAAGCATTCCGCCGGCGCGTGGCGGCCGGGTCGTCATCGTTCGTTCGGGGTTGTTGTTCTTCATCGCGCGCATCCCAGGGCCCGCGGAGCATTCTAGGGACGCGGAAAGTCGGCGCCATGACGTGACGCCGCCGTACCGGCCGCCGGTGCCGATGTGGCCCCCGCCTTCAGATCTCGAACTGCGGCTGCAACTCGCGGATGCGCTTGATGGCCACGCCAGCCGCGGCGGTGCGCGTTTCCACGCCCAGCTTCACGTACACGCGCTCCAGGTGCTTCTTGGCGGTGGCCGGGCTGCTGCCCAGGATCTCGCCGATGTCCTTGTTGGTCTTGCCCTTGACCACCCAGTACAGCACCTCGGCCTCGCGCGCCGTGAGCTTCAGGCTCAGGCTCATGGCCTCGATCACGCCGGTGTCTGACACCTCCCGCATGATGATCATCCACTCGTCGCCGTCGTCGTCGCTGCTGGTCTGCTGGTGCAGCCGCAGCGTGAGGCTGCTGGCGCCCTGCACGATCGACAGCGGCGGCGGTTCGATGCCGCGCTGCCGCGCATCGGGCGTGTGGCTGCGCAGCCAGTCGAGCACCGCCGGCGGCGTCTCGGGCGCGCGGGTCTCGCAGTAGCGCTGCAGCAGGTCGCGCGCAAGCGCCGTCTGCCAGATGAGCCGGCCCTCGGGCAGCCGCACCGTGATGCTCGCGTAGCCGAAGGCGTCGAGCGCGTTGCGCGCCTGGCCGGCCTGGCGCGCGTCCTGCCGCGCGCGGCGCGCGCCCTGCAGGTGCACGTTCATGCGCGCCAGCACTTCCTTCGGCTTGATGGGCTTGGTGACGTAGTCGACCCCGCCGGCCTCCAGCGCCGCCACCAGGTGCTCGGTCTCGGTCAGGCCCGTCATGAACACGATGGGAATGTGCGCCGTGGCCGCATCGGCCTTGAGCCGGCGCGCCACCTCGAAGCCGTCGATGCCCGGCATCATCGCGTCGAGCAGCACGATGTCGGGGCGGGCCTGCGCGGCGCGCTGCAGCGCCTGCTCGCCGTTGGTGGCAATGAGCACGGTGTAGCCCGACTCGTCGAGCGCGTCGTGCAGCACGGCGAGGTTGTCGGGCACGTCGTCCACGATCAGCACGAGGTCGCTGTTCGCGCCCTGCTGCTCGCGCAGCGTCCGGGCGAGCGCTGATGTTTCCATGATGGGAATCGGCGTCTGGGTCATGCGGCGCTCTCCACGGCGTCGGCGAGCGCGCGGCTCATGGCTTCGAACTGGAACTGGCGCGCCAGCACGCGCTGCGCGTCGGTCCACGTCGCGCATTCGGGTTGCGCCGCATCGATGGCGTCGAGCTGGTTCATGATGCCGCGGAAGTAGCCCAGCTCCACCGCCTCTTCGAGCGCGCGCAGGCGCGCCAGCGAGGGGGCCTGCAGCGGGCGAGCAACGGCAACGGGCGCGGGCCTGGCGGCGGTGTCGGTCCATTGCAGGCCGAGCCGGCGCTCGAGCCAGTCGAGCAGTTCGGAGTGGCGCACGGGCTTGACGAAGAAGTCTTCGGGCGCAATGCCCACGTCGTTGTCGAGCCCCTTGTCGAAAGCGTTGGCCGAAACGATGGCCACGGCAGCCCCGGTCAGCCCCAGCTTGCGCGCGCGGCGAATGGTTTCCCAGCCGTCGATGCCCGGCATGGCGAGGTCGACGAACATCGCGTCGGGCCGGTAGCCGGCGGCAATCAGGTCCAGCGCGTCGTGCCCGCTGGCGGCGCTGCGCAGCTCGAAGCCCAGCGGTGCCAGCACATGGCCCAGCAGGTCGCGGTCGGCCTCTTCGTTGTCGACCACCAGCAGCCGGCGGCGCGGGCCTTCGTAGCCGCGCCGCGCGCGTGGCGCCGGCGCCGCCCGCGCCGCGCCCGGCACGGCGTCGTGCACGCGCGGCAGGAACAGGCGCACGCAGAAGAGCGACCCCACGCCCGGCGTGCTGCTCACCTTCATCTCGCCGCCCATCAGGTCGGTCAGCATCTTGGCGATGGTCAGCCCGAGCCCCGCGCCGGGCGCCGCCGACGCGCCGGCGGAATTGCCGCGCGCGAACGGCTCGAAGATGCGCTCGATTTCGCTGGCCGGCATGCCGGGGCCGGTGTCCTCGATTTCCACCGAAGCGAACTCGCGCGCATAGGCCAGCCGCAGCGTGACTTGCCCCGCCGCCGTGAACTTGATCGCATTGCCCAGCAGGTTGATGAGGATCTGCAGCACCCGCTTCTCGTCCGCGCGCACCACCTCGGGCAACGCGCCCGCGGCCTCGAAGCGGAACTGCAGGCCCTTCTCGGCCGCCTGCAGCTCGAACATGTCGGCCAGCTCGCGCAGCGTGTCGGCGAAGCGCATCGGTTGCGCATGCAGCGTGAGCTTGCCCGCCTCGATGTGCGCGATGGCCAGCGTGCCCTCGATGAGCGACAGCAGATGCTCCCCGCCGCGCTTGATGACGGCCACCGCCTGCTGGCGGTGCGGCGGCACCGACGGGTCTTCGCCCATCAGCTGCGCATAGCCCAGGATGCTGTTGAGCGGCGTGCGCAGTTCGTGGCTGATGGCGCTGATGTAGCGGCTCTTGGCCTGGTTGGCCTGGTCGGCGGCCTGCTTGGCCTGCTCCGCCGCGAGCTTGGCGTGCTCGGCAATCTCGCGCGCCTCGTCGGCGCTCTGCTTGGCGGCCTGCAGCGCGCGGTCGGTCTCGCGGTGCAGTTCGATCTCGCGCACCAGCAGGTGCGTCTGGCGGTTCGACTCTTCCTGCGCCACCTTGCGGCTCTGGTGCGCCAGCACCAGCCACCACGCGACGATGCCCGCAATCACCAGCAGCGCCATGTAGGCCTTCAGGAAGCCCGAGCGCAGCGACAGCTTCTGCACGCCGGCCAGCGCCGCGGCCACGTCGGCCTCGGAGGCCAGCTCCAGCGCGCCTTCGCCGAAGGCCCGCAGCTCCTGCTGATAGAGCACGCCGAACACCACGGCCAGCAGCGGCACGATGACCAGCATCAGCAGCAGGAAGTGCCCGAGCCCCGTGTCCAGGTAGCGCCAGCTGCGGCGCGGCAGCAGCCAGCGCAGCACGGCCGACCATTGCGCCGACAGGCTCGCGTGCGGCTTGCACAGGTCGCCGCAGCGCGCGTCGAGCGTGCAGCACAGCGAGCAGATCGCCCCCTGGTAGGCCGGGCAATGCGCCATGTCGGGCCCTTCGTACTCGCGCTCGCAGATCACGCAGTGCTGCACCTTCAGCCGCTGGTAGCTGCCGGTTTCGACCCGCGCCCAGCGCACCGCGCGCCCGCCCTCGGCCGGCGCGAAGGCCACCGCGCCGTGCGCCTCGTCGGAGCCGCGCGCCAGGTAGTACTTGCCGCCCGTGGCCCAGGCCAGCAGCGGCGACGCCACCAGCGCCGTGCCGAGCGCAATGAGCGCGGAGAACGCCTGAGCCAGCGGCCCGAACACACCCAGGTGCGCGGTGATCGACAGCACCGAAGCCAGCGCCATCGCGCCCACGCCCACCGGGTTGATGTCCCACAGGTGCGCGCGCTTGAACTCGATGCCCGGCGGCGACAGCCCCAGCGGCTTGTTGATGACCAGGTCGGCCACCACCGCCATCATCCAGGCGATGGCGATGTTGGCGAACAGCCCGAGCACGTCGCCCAGCGCCTCGAACACGTTCATCTCCATCAGCATGAAGGCGATGAGCGCGTTGAACACCACCCACACCACGCGCCCCGGGTGGCTGTGCGCCACGCGCGAGAAGAAGTTGCTCCAGGCCAGCGAGCCGGCGTAGGCGTTGGTCACGTTGATCTTGAGCTGCGAGATCACCACGAACAGCGCCGTGGCCGCCACCGCCCAGCCGTAGTTGGGAAACACGTACTCGTAGGCCGCCAGGTACATCTGGTTGGGGTCGACCGCGCGGTCGGCCGGCACCATGTGCGTGAGCGCCAAGTACGCCAGCAGCGCGCCGCCCAGCATCTTGCAAACTCCCAGCACCACCCAGCCCGGCCCGCCGGCCAGCACCCCGGCCCACCAGCGGCGCGCCGTGCCGGCCGTGCGCGCGGGCATGAAGCGCAGGTAGTCGGCCTGCTCGCCCATCTGCGTGATCAGCGCGATGCCGACCGTCAGGGCTGCGCCAAACAGGTGCAGATTGAAGCCTTGCGTTCCGGTGCGAACACCGTTGTAGTGCACGATGCCCGTAAACGCACCAGGATCGCGCACCAGCACATAGCCGAAGGGCACCACCAGCATCAGCAGCCACAGCGGCTGCGTCCACAGCTGCAGCCGGCTGATGGCCGACACCCCGTGCGTGACCAGCGGGATCACCACGAGCGCGCACACCAGGTAGCCCCACACCGGCGGAATGCCCAGCGCCAGCTCCAGCGCATAGGCCATCACCGCCGCCTCGAGCGCGAAGAAGATGAAGGTGAAGCTCGCGTAGATCAGCGAGGTGAGCGTGGAGCCGATGTAGCCGAAGCCGGCGCCGCGCGTGAGCAGGTCCATGTCGACGCCGTAGCGCGCCGCGTACACGCTGATCGGCAGGCCCGCCAGGAAGATGATCAGCCCGGTCGCCAGGATCGCCCAGAAGGCGTTGGCAAAGCCGTACTGCACCAGCAGCGTGGCGCCCACCGCCTCCAGGATCAGGAATGAAGCCGCCCCGAAGGCCGTGTTGGCGACCCGCCATTCGGACCACTTGCGAAAGCGCTGAGGGGTGTAGCGCAGCGCGTAGTCTTCCAGCGTCTCGCTGGCAACCCAGCTGTTGTAGTCGCGCCGGACCTTGACGATGCGCTGGGGGGCGTCGTCTGGGGAGGTCGGCGTATCGGTGGGGCTCACACCGTTTCGGTGCAGCTTTCGTGCCATCCGTCGGCCGCAGGGAACGCAGGCTCAGGGCAGCTTGGCGAGCAGGTTGTCCAGCCGGGTGGGGGGAAGCCGGATGCCGCCGCCCAGGAACGATTCGTCGGCGATGTCGTAGGTCAACCCGTCCTCTGCCCAACGAAGCGCAACACCGGCCTCCGTGTACGACCGTTCCGCCAGCAGCGTCGGCTCGCCCGTGCGATAGAGCCGCAACAGAATCGTGGTGCGGCTCGTGAAGACAAGTCTGGCCGTATAAGCCCCGCCCGGGTCGGGCGAAACCTCGCTCCACCACTCGTCAGGATGGTGGTCGGCGCGAACGCGGGCCTTCACCTCGAAGCAATACTTGACGCCAAGGACAACGACCGCGAGGCAAAGCGCCCACCGCAAGACGCGGGCACCTTGGCGCAGCATGGTGCGAACGTCGGACATCACAAGGCCACCCTGATCGGCGTGTCCAGTTTCATCGTGAGCCGGTCGGTGTAGATGATGAAATCGCCGCCTTGGTTGTGCTTGCGTTGCCAAGCGCGGAAGTCCGTGTTCTTGACGGGATACAGCACGGCGTCCTTGGCGTACACACTGCCCTGCACCACCGCGTGGTCGAGCCACCCGACGTTGGAGAGCGCCGCGACCTGGTGAGCCGGAACGATCGCGACATGGCTGCGGCTCCAGTGCCCGAGGTACTGCGACGCGTTGCCCGCGGCGTCCGTGAATGTGAAGTTGTCCTTCACGTACACGGAAACATGGGTCACGACAGCCGACTTGTTCTTGTGGTCGAACCAGGCCTGCGAGACCGCCGCATAAAGATTGAACGAGCCCAGGGCGCACGTCAGGTCGTCCGGAACGCCTTCATTGAAAAGCGACTGCGTGATGAATTGCGTCAGCTTCTGGCTCAGGGTGCCATCGACAGGCGCCTGCTGGAACTGGAACTCCTTGTGAAACCGAACGATGTCGCTCTGGCATTCAAGCCAAGGCCGGATGTCCTGCCGGTTCCGGTACGGGCGCAACGCGTTTGCGATCTCCCTTTGTGCGCTTGGCGTTGCGAGCCGGGACATCAGATCGTTCAGTCCCGCTTTGGCCCTCGCAAACTTCATCACCCAATCAATTTTTACCGAGGTGGAATCGATCATGCCCGCCGGATAAGGCACGCCGTTCTGGTTGATGCCATTGCGCTCGTCGGCAGGCGTGGGCGGGTAGTTCAACTGCCCCGCAAACCATTTGTCCATCAGGTCCGCGCCCACCGGCGCGCCGATCTTGCGCATCGCCCCGGGAATGTCCTGGATGTCGAACGGCGGCACGGCTTGCACGGGCTTCGACTTCTCCTTTGGTGAGCGCGGAGGTGGAGGCGATTGGAGCCAGCGCTGCAGGCTGGCCGCAGCACCGGACACCGCTTCTGCCACCTTGATCGCCCCGAGCGTCGCGTTGACGTACGGATCTTCCTTCGCCTTTTTCCTGGCGGGCACCTCCACCGATTTGCGCTCGCTGTGACCGACGGGCTTGCCAACCGCCGGCGGAGGCGCCCGGCTCGTGGACAGCGCGACGTCCTCCCTGCAGATTTCGCCGGTCTGCGGCGACCAGGAACGCATGAAATTGCTTGACCTGTGGAAGTCGATCTTTCCGCCTGCCTGTGGCTGCATTTTTTCCCCTCCCCTGTGTTCGAACACCGGTGCGGAGTATTGGCGCGGCAGGCGCGGGTTCGGGCTCCATCAGGGCCTGCGCGGACGAGCGCCGGACCCTGTTTCAGTGCACTTTTGTGCCATCCGTACGACTTTTGGCGAACACGGCACGACTGTTGCAAAGAAGCCAGCCTGCCCATAATGGCCGCCTCCTCCCGCCACCCGATGCCGATCCCATGGAACTGACCCCGCGCGAAAAAGACAAGCTGCTGATCTTCACCGCGGCGCTGCTGGCCGAACGCCGCAAGGCCCGCGGCCTCAAGCTCAACTACCCCGAAGCCATCGCGCTGATTTCCGCCGCCGTGATGGAAGGCGCCCGCGACGGCAAGAGCGTCGCGGAGCTCATGAGCGACGGGCGCGCCGTGCTGACCCGCGCCGACGTGATGGAGGGCATCGCCGAGATGATCCCGGACATCCAGGTCGAAGCCACCTTCCCCGACGGCACCAAGCTCGTGACCGTCCACCAGCCCATCGTCTGAACCGCAGCCAGAAAAAGAAAGACCTTCCATGCGCCACCCGACCGTTCCCACCGTCGCCAAGACCCTGGCCCTTCTCGCCGCCGTGCTGCCGCTGGCAGCCAGCGCCCACACCGGCGTCGACGGCGGCATGCACCACGGCTTCACCACCGGCTTCCTGCACCCGCTGACCGGCGCCGACCACCTGGCCGCCATGGTCGCGGTCGGCCTCTGGAGCGCCCTGGCCGCGCGCCGCGCCTGGCCCGACCTGCTCTGGGCGCCGCTGGCTTTCGCCGGCATGCTGCTGGTGGGCGCGCTGATGGGTCTGGCCGGCGTGCAGCTGCCGGCGGTCGAGCCGATGATCGCGGCCTCGCTGCTGGTGCTGGGCCTGCTGGTGGTCACGCGCGTGCACCTGCCGGCCGTCGTCGCCACGGCGGTGGTCGGCGTGTTCGCGGTGTTCCACGGCGTGGCACACGGCTACGAACTCGCCAGCGAAGGCGGCGCGGCCCTCACGCTGGCCGGCATGGTCGGCGCGACGGTGCTGCTGCACGTGGCGGGCATCGCGCTGGGCTGGTCGCTGCGCCGTGCCAACGCCTGGCTGCCGCGCGTGGCCGGCGCCGCCGTCGTCGGCCTGGGCGCGACGCTGCTGGCACAAGCCATCTGAGGCCGGCTGCCATGGTCCCCGGCGAACTTTTCACCGACGACGGCGAGCACACGCTCAACCCCGGCCGCCGCACCCTCACGCTGGTGGTGCAGAACACCGCCGACCGGCCGATCCAGGTCGGCTCGCACTACCACTTCGCCGAGACCAACGGCGCGCTCGGCTTCGACCGCGAGGCCGCGCGCGGCATGCGGCTGAACATCGCCTCGGGCGCCGCGGTGCGCTTCGAGCCCGGCCAGCAACGCACGGTCGAGCTGGTCGATTTCTCGGGCGATCGCATCGTCTACGGCTTTCGCGGCCTGGTTCAAGGAAAACTCTAAATGGCCACCATCGGGCGACGCGCCTACGCGGAAATCTTCGGCCCCACCGTGGGCGACCGCGTCCGCCTTGCGGACACCGACCTGCTGATCGAGGTCGAGGCCGACTACACCCTGCGCGCCGGCGGCTACGGCGAAGAGGTGAAGTTCGGCGGCGGCAAGACCATCCGCGACGGCATGGCGCAATCGCAGCGCACCCGGGACGGCAAAGGCAGCGGCCCTGCGGCCGGTGGCGCCGTCGATACGGTACTGACCAACGCGCTCATCCTCGACCACTGGGGCATCGTCAAGGCCGACATCGGCCTGAAGGGCGGGCGCATCGCCGCCATCGGCAAGGCCGGCAACCCCGACGTGCAGCCGGGCGTGGACATCGTCATCGGCCCGGGCACCGAGATCATCAGCTGCGAAGGCAACATCGTCACCGCCGGCGGCATCGACAGCCACATCCACTTCATCTGCCCGCAGCAGATCGAAGAGGCGCTGTCTTCCGGCGTCACCACCATGCTCGGCGGCGGCACCGGCCCCGCCACCGGCACCTTCGCCACCACCGCCACGCCGGGCCCGTGGCACATCGAGCGCATGCTGCAGGCCGCCGATGCGTTCCCCATGAACCTGGGCTTCCTGGGCAAGGGCAACGCCAGCCTGCCGGACGCGCTGCACGAACAGATCGACGCCGGCGTCATCGGCCTGAAGCTGCATGAAGACTGGGGCACCACGCCCGCGGCCATCAGCAACTGCCTGGACGTGGCCGACGCCACAGACACGCAGGTGGCCATCCACAGCGACACGCTGAACGAATCGGGCTTTGTCGAGAACACCATCGCGGCGGTGGGCGGGCGCGCCATCTGCGCCTTCCACACCGAAGGCGCAGGCGGCGGCCATGCGCCCGACATCCTGCGCGTGGTGGGCGAAGACAACTTCCTGCCGTCGTCGACCAACCCGACCATGCCCTACACCGTGAACACGCTCGACGAGCACGTCGACATGCTCATGGTGTGCCACCACCTGGACGCCGGCATCGCCGAGGACCTGGCCTTTGCCGAGTCGCGCATCCGCAAGGAGACCATTGCCGCCGAGGACGTGCTGCACGACCTGGGCGCCATCAGCATGTTCAGCTCCGACAGCCAGGCCATGGGCCGCGTCGGCGAGGTCATCATCCGCACCTGGCAGACCGCGCACAAGATGAAGCTGCAGCGCGGCAAGCTGCCTGAGGACAACGAGCGCAACGACAACTTCCGCGCCAGGCGCTTCGTCGCCAAGTACACGATCAACCCGGCCATCGCGCACGGCATCGCGCACGAGGTGGGTTCGCTGGAGGTCGGCAAGTGGGCCGACATCGTGATCTGGAAGCCGGCCTTCTTCGGCGTGAAGCCCTTCACCATCCTGAAGGGCGGCACCATCGCCATGGCCGCCATGGGCGACCCGAGCGCCTCCATTCCCACGCCGCAGCCCGTGCACTTCCGCCCGATGTTCGGCGCCTACGGCGGCTCGCTCGCCAGGAGCTCGCTGACCTTCGTCTCGCAGGCCGGCCTGGCCTCGGGCATCAAGGAACGCTACGGCCTGAGCAAGAACCTCAGCGCGGTGAAGAACATCCGCAACGTGCGCAAGCAGCACATGGTCCACAACGGCTACACGCCGAAGATGGAGATCGACGCGCAGACCTATGCGGTGCGCGCCGACGGGCACCTGCTGACCTGCGAGCCGGCGAAGCTGCTGCCGATGGCGCAGCGGTATTTCCTGTTCTAACGCGGTATCTCTCTGACGATCTCCTCGACTACTTTCAGCGCCTTGCCGACGAATTCGAGCGTGACGCCGTCACCAGCGGGCGTCAGCAAGACAGCGTCACCCGCCTGCAAGCCCCAACGGGCGACCACTTCATCTGGCAGGATGACACCCGCTTCGCCATCGATCTGGATGATTTGAAGCGCGGTGGTCATGTGAGTCGCAGCGAAGAGGAAAAGAAGAATGGATTTTGTCAAAGGGCGTGTGGTCACAGGCGCCTTGGGCGCACTGCTCGGTGCATTCCTTGGCGTTCTGATCAACATCTTCATACAGTGGGGCGGCCACCGGTGGGGCATTCCGCAGACCCTGGGCTGGACGAACGTGGTTCAGTGCAGCGCGGTGACCTGCGGGCTGATAGGCCTGGTCTTCGGTGAGTCGGTCGGCAGCGTCCTCGGCTACGCCATCGACTTCGTATGGAGCCTGATCACGCGTGGCTCCAGCCGCACACGCTGAGCCGGGATTGCTTCCATACTCGGCATTCTTTGGTTTGTGATGGATTGAACGTGCTAACAGCTTCAAAGATTTTTCCTCAAGGCTCCGGGCTCGCTCCGGTGCTGATCCGCAGGGCATCGACCATCGAGCTCGACTGGGACATCCGCCAGAAGAGCCGCTTCGACGCCACCGACTCCCAGGGCCGCCAGATCGGCGTGTTCCTTCCGCGCGGCACGGCCGTGCGCGGCGGCGACGTGCTCGTGGCCGAAGACGGCTCGCTGGTGCGCGTGATCGCGGCGCCGCAGCCCGTGCTGCGCATCACGCACTGCACGGCCCACGGCACGCCCTTCGACCTGACGCGCGCGGCCTATCACCTGGGCAACCGGCATGTGCCGATCGAGCTCAAGCCCGACCACCTCAAGATCGAGCCCGACCATGTGCTGGCCGACATGCTCCGATCGATGCACCTGATCGTCGTGGCGGTCGAGGAGGCGTTCGAGCCCGAGGGCGGCGCCTATGGGTCGCACGAGCATGCGCACGGTGGCGGCCACGGCCACGGCCATGACCATGGGCATTCGCACACAAGCGGCAAGGGCCCGAAGCCGCTCGTGCTCGCACCGGAGCTGCTGGACGACCACGACCATTCGCATGGCCATGACCACAGCCACCACGGGCACTCCCACTGAGATGAACGCTGGCGCTTCGGCCGGTCGCGTCGCGCGAGCACCCGGTGTTCTGTGCAAGCGCCCCGAGCACCGCCACGCCATCGCGACCCCACAGGTTGAAAGCGCACATGCCTGACGCGAGCCAAAGCCTCCTGCAACTCATCTGGCTCGCGTCTCCCGCGCTGCCCGTCGGCGGTTTCTCGTATTCCGAGGGCGTCGAGGCCGCGGTCGAATGGGCCGGCATCGATTCCGAATCGCGCGCGGCCGAATGGCTGTCCGACCAACTGCACCTGAGCTTCGCGCGCGGCGATCTCGCGCTCTTCGCGCAGGCCGTCTCGGCCTGGCGCACGAACGACATGCCGCGCATCCACGCACTCAACGAATGGGTGATGGTGACGCGCGAGTCGGCCGAGTTCCTCCTGCAGACCGAGCAGATGGGCCGCTCCTTCGTCGAGTGGCTCAAGCTGCACCACGCCGACACCGCCGCAGTGCTCGCCGGCCTGCCCGCGAGCTACCCCGTGGCCTTCGCCTTCGCTGCGAGCCGCACCACCGCCCCGGTGCACGACTGCGCCCTGGCGTTTGCCTTCGGCTGGGCCGAGAACATGGTGGGCGCGGCCGTCAAGGCGGTGCCGCTGGGCCAGAGCGCGGGGCAGCGCATCCTGGGCCGGCTCGCCCGCGAGATCCCCGACACCGTGACCCGCGCCATGGCCCTTTCCGACGACGAGCGCCAGGCGTTCGCCCCGCTGCTGGCCGTGCTTTCGGCGCGGCACGAAACGCAATACTCTCGCCTCTTCCGCAGCTAGCACGCACGCGCGCGCAAGGTCCTCACAGATGCCAATGTTTCCCAAGTCCGTCGAATGGCCGCCCGCAGGCACGCTGCAAGGTGAAGGCCGCTCGAAGGTATGGGAAGGCCGCATCGCGATCGCGCCGTTCGGCGAGTTCGACCTGCGCGTGCATGGGACTGCCGAAGGACCGACGCCGGCGCAGACCGGCGCGATGCAGAAGGTGCTCGCCAACGCCGCCGCGCTGCGCGACGCTGCGGGCGCGCCCATGGTCGAGGTGATCGCCGAAGGCGGCATCCTCCCCGACGGACTGGTGCTCGACACCGCCTCGCTCTGGTCGCAGCTGAAGCCTTCCTTCGTCGAGGTGGCCCAGCCCGGCTACGACCCGGGCGGCGCCATCGCCATCTCGCTGGGCTTCGAGATGCCGTGGTGGGTCGAACACCTGCTGCACATCCGCACCCTCGACGGCGAATTCGACGAGGCCTGCCCCGAGTAGCCCGCGCGCACCGACACACACACACGCACTTTTTTCCGGAACCGAACCATGACCTCCGCCCTGCACCACATCCCCCATCGCACCAAGAGACTGCCCCCGCTGCGCGTGGGCATCGGCGGCCCGGTGGGTTCGGGCAAGACCACGCTGCTGGAGATGCTCTGCAAGGCGATGCGCGACAAGTACGACCTGATCGCCATCACCAACGACATCTACACCAAGGAAGACCAGCGCCTGCTGACGGTGGCCGGCGCGCTGCCGGCCGAACGCATCATGGGCGTGGAAACGGGCGGTTGCCCGCACACTGCCATCCGCGAAGACGCGTCGATCAACCTCGAGGCCATCGATCGCATGCTGGAGGATTTTCCGGATGCCGACGTGGTGTTCGTCGAGTCGGGCGGCGACAACCTCGCGGCCACCTTCAGCCCCGAGCTGTCGGACCTCACGATCTACGTGATCGACGTGGCGGCCGGCGAGAAGATCCCGCGCAAGGGCGGCCCCGGCATCACCAAGAGCGACCTCTTCGTGATCAACAAGACCGACCTGGCGCCCTACGTGGGCGCGAACCTCGACGTGATGGAGCAGGACACGCAGCGCATGCGCCGCCAGCGCCCCTACGTGATGACCAACCTCAAGACCCTCACCGGCGTGGCCGAGGTGGTGGCGTTCATCGAAGAGCGCGGCATGCTGGCCGCGGGCTGAACGCCGACGCGTTCGGAAAGCCCGTTCAGGGCAGGCCCAGGTAGACGCGCAGGTCGTCCCTCACCGTACCGGCCGATGCCACGGCGGTGCGCAGGCGCTCTTCGCTCACGCCGAACCATTGGGTCCAGTAGTCGACCTCCTTGAGGTCGGTCACGTCGATCCGTTCGTCGTCTTGCGGAATGCGGATCTCGCTGTGGTCGGGCATCGTCTTCTCCTGGGAAGGTGCAGAGGGTGAGCAAGTAGAAACGGGAATTTGGAGACGCGAGTCTCCTCGCCGACGGGTGCGCGCCAGCCGGACAGTTCCGACGCGGCGTGCAGGACAAATTCCATGGCGCGTGCGCGGCATTTCGCGATGTGCGAAGGCGTGGCCGCCGACACGCGTTTGGCTTCCCGGCTGGCCCGGGCGCGCATGCATTTTGGAGCGCTCCATGATGGAATGGGTGTCTGTATGTTTCATGGAGAACCACGATGGAGCCGAACACCCGCAGGCTTCTCAGCATCGGCGTCCCAGGCCTGAACGATGTCATGGGAGGCGGCCTCGAGCCCAACCGGCTCTACCTGGTGGAGGGCACGCCCGGCGCGGGCAAGACCACCATCGCACTGCAGTTCCTGATGGAAGGCGTGCGCCAGGGTGAGTCGGTGCTCTACGTCACGCTGTCCGAAACCGAGACCGAACTGCGCGGCGTAGCCGCATCGCATGGCTGGGACCTGTCGGCCATCCACATGCGAGAAATGCTCCCCACGCAGGACACGCTGCAGCCTGAAGAGCAGTACACGATGTTTCATCCGTCCGAGGTGGAGCTCAGCGAGACCACGCTGCGCATCCTCAGCGACGTGGAAACGCTCAAGCCCTCGCGCATCGTGTTCGATTCGCTGTCGGAGCTGCGGCTGCTCTCGGGCACCTCGCTGCGCTACCGGCGGCAGATACTGGCGCTGAAGCAGTTCTTCGCGGGGCGCCAGTGCACCGTGCTGCTGCTCGACGACATGACCGCCACCGAGCACGACCTGCAGGTGCAGAGCATCGCGCACGCGGTGCTGCGGCTGGAGCAGTCCAACTCCGACTACGGCTCGGCACGCCGCCGGCTGCTGGTGGTCAAGTACCGCGGGCAGTCGTTTCGCGGCGGCTACCACGACTACAAGATCCACCGCGGCGGCCTGCAGGTTTTTCCGCGGCTGGTGGCCGCCGAACACGTGCGCGAGACCGCCCAGACCAAGCTGCCCAGCGGCATCGCGCCGCTGGACACGCTGCTCGGCGGCGGTCTCGAGAAAGGCACGAGCACGCTGTTCGTGGGCGCGCCGGGCACGGGCAAGTCGTCGGTGGCGGTGCAGTTCGCCATTGCCGCGGCCGAGCGCGGCGAGACCGCGGCGCTCTTCATCTTCGACGAGAGCATCACCACGCTGCGCACGCGCTGTACCGGCCTGGGCATGAAGATCGACCCGTACCTGGAGTCGGGCCTGATCCGCATCAAGCAGGTCGACCCGGCCGAGCTGTCGCCCGGCGAACTGGTGCACGAGATACGGCTGGCGGTCACGCAGCATTCGGCATCGGTGATCGTGATCGACAGTCTCAACGGCTACCTCAACGCGATGCCCGACGAGCGCTTCCTGATCGTGCAGCTGCACGAGCTGCTCACCTACCTCGGCCAGTCCGGCGTGGCCACGCTCCTGGTGGGCGCGCAGCACGGGCTCATCGGCATGCAGATGCAGACACCGGTCGACGCCAGCTACCTGGCCGACGCGGTCGTGCTGCTGCGCTACTTCGAGTCCGAAGGCGAGGTGCGCCAGGCCATCTCGGTGCTCAAGAAGCGCGGCGGCGTGCACGAGCGTTCGATCCGCGCCTTCTCGATGGACCATGCCGGGCTGAACGTGGGTGAGCCGCTGCGCCAATTCAGGGGCATCCTCACCGGCGTGCCCGTGCCGGTCGACGGCGTTGCGGCCGTCCCACCGTGACGATCGCTGCCACGGCCGCCCCCACCACGCCGGCGCTGGTGCCTGCGCCCGCGCCCATGCCCGCGGAGGTGCCAGTGCCGGTGCCCGCCGATCCGCAGTTGCGCGTGCTGCTGCGCACCGCCACGTCCAAGGACGCGGTGATGACCACCGCCGTGCTGGCCCACGCGGGCATCGAGGCGCACGTGTGCACCACGCTGCACGAGTTGCTGCGCGAGATCCCGCGCGGCGCCGGCGCGCTGCTGGTGTCCGAGGAAATGCTCTCGGGCACCGGCGCGGCCGAACTCGCGGACGCGGTATCGACCCAGCCGCCGTGGTCCGACCTGCCGGTGCTGATCCTCGCGCGGCAGGGCGCCGACTCGCGCGCCATCACCACCGCCATGGAAGGCATGGCCAACGTCACCGTGCTGGAGCGCCCGATCCGCGTGGCCTCGCTGGTGAGCGCGCTGCGCAGTGCGTTGCGCGCGCGCCGACGCCAGTACGAGCTGCGCAAGATCCTCGAGGACCTGAGCGAAGCCGACAAGCGCAAGACCGAGTTCCTCGCCACGCTGGCGCACGAGCTGCGCAACCCGCTGGCGCCGCTGAGCACCGCGCTGGCCATCCTCAAGCGCAAGACCCTTGCGCCCGAGGCGGCGCTGCCCTACTACGAGCTCATGGGCCGCCAGGTGGAGCACATGGTGCGCCTGGTGAACGACCTGATGGAGGTCTCGCGCATCACGCGCGGCAAGATCGAACTGCAGCTCGGCGAACTCGCGCTCGACCAGGTGATCCGCGGCGCGGTGGAGCTGAGCCGCCCGCTGATGGACGCGGGCCGCCACACGCTCGCGCTGCACATGCCCGACGCCTCGCTCGCGGTCGAAGGCGACAGCGTGCGGCTCACGCAGGTGTTCTCCAACCTGCTGAACAACGCCGCCAAGTACACGCCCGAAGGCGGGCGCATCGACGTGTTCGTCGAGCGCGGCGCGCACGGCCATGCCGTGGTGCGCGTGAAGGACAGCGGCGCGGGCATTCCGCCGGCCATGCTCGGCGCGATCTTCGACATGTTCGTGCAGGTCAGCGGCACGGCGCGCGCCGCACAGGGCGGCCTCGGCATCGGCCTCACGCTGGTGAAGAGCCTGGTGGAGCTGCACGGCGGCACGGTCAGCGCGAAGAGCGAGGGTGCCAACCAGGGCAGCGAGTTCACCGTGTCGCTGCCCCTGCTCGACCACGACGTGCGCGCCGGCACGCACGCCCGTGCCTCCCTGGAGGCGGTGGCCGCGCAGCAGCGCATCCTGGTGGTCGACGACAACCGCGACGCGGCGGAGTCGCTCGCGGCCCTGCTGGGCCTGCTGGGCGCGCAGACCGCCGTGGCCTTCAGCGGCACGGAAGCACTGCGCATGGCCGAAGGCTTCGAGCCGACGCTCGGCATCCTGGACATCGGCATGCCGGGCATGGACGGCTGCGAACTGGCGCGCCGGCTTCGCGCGCACCCGCAGCACCACGGCATGGGACTGATCGCGCTCACGGGCTGGGGCCAATCCGACGACCGGGTCCGCATCGCGCGGGCCGGCTTCGACCATCACCTGCTGAAGCCGGTGGACGAGGAAGAGCTGTCGCTCACGCTGCGCAAGCTGGGGCAGCGCGGCAGCGGGTAAAGAGAAAAAAAAGAAAAGAGGTCAGAGCTCGCTGCCGTCGCGCAGCTGCCTTGCCTTGTAGACCAGGCGCACGCTGGCACGGCGCGGGTCGCTGACCTGCTGCACGTACACGTCGGTGTCGTTGCTCACCCATGCGGCGTAGGCGGTGCCCGGGTCGCGCGAGGCGAGCTCGGCGCCGAACACGCCGCGGCCCCATTGCACGAGGGCGGTGAAGGCCGAGGCGCCGCTGTCGGGCGTGGCCTGCGCCGCCGCCACATACTCGACGCGGCGCAACTCGGAAGCGGCAAAGAAGAAGGTCGGCTCGAACAACAGCCCGGCCATCTCGACCGGCGCCGCGCGCCAGTTGCCGACCAGCCCGCCGCTCAGGCGTTGCGGCCGCTGCACGCGCTCGGCGGCGGGCAGCACGGCCTGCAGCTGCTCGGCCGACATGCCCAGGCGCACGCCCGGTGGCAGCGACTGCGCATGCAGCGCACCGGCGCAGAGAAGGGCCGCGCTGGCGGCAAGGGCACGGAAAAATGTCAGGGAAGCAGCAAGGCGCACGTTCGGCATCGGGGAAAAAGCGGCGGAACCATGGGACCGCGAGTATGACGCGGAGTTCCGTGGCGCCGCTTTCCCGGGGCCTTGCGCCGGTGCGTCACTCCTCGACGAAAGCCTCTTCCCGCTTGGCTTTCACGGAGGGCAGCAGCACCACGATCAGCAGCAGCGCGGCGGCGGCCAGCAGGCCCGCCGACAGCGGCCGCATGACGAACACGCTCCAGTCGCCACGCGACAGCAGCAGCGCGCGGCGCAGGTTCTCTTCCATCATCGGCCCCAGGATGAAGCCCAGCAGCAGCGGCGCGGGCTCGCACTTGAGCTTCAGGAAGGCATAGCCCACGATGCCGAAGATGGCCACCATCCACACGTCGAAGGTGTTGTTGTTCTCCGAGTACACGCCCACCGCGCAGAACAGCACGATCGACGGAAAGAGCCACTTGTAGGGAATGGTCAGCAGCTTGATCCAGATGCCGATCATCGGCAGGTTCAGCACGATGAGCATCAGGTTGCCGATCCACATCGAGGCAATGAGGCCCCAGAACAGTTCCGGGTTGCTGGTCATCACCTGCGGGCCGGGCTGGATGTTGTGGATGGTCATGGCACCCACCATCAGCGCCATCACGGCGTTGGGCGGAATGCCCAGCGTCAGCAGCGGAATGAACGAGGTCTGCGCGCCGGCGTTGTTGGCCGACTCGGGCCCGGCCACGCCGCGGATGTTGCCCTTGCCGAAGGGCACTTCGCCCTTCTTCAGCTTCATCTTCTTCTCGATGGTGTAGGCCGCGAAGGCCGACAGCAGCGCGCCGCCGCCGGGCAGGATGCCCAGGGCCGAACCCAGCGCCGTGCCACGCAGCACCGCGGGCGTCATGTCCTTGAAGTCCTGCTTGGTGGGCCACAGGCCCTTGACCTTGGCGGTGAACACTTCGCGCTCGTGCTCGGGCACCGCGAGGTTGGCAATGATTTCGCCGTAGCCGAACACGCCCATCGCGATGGCGATGAAGCCGATGCCGTCGGTGAGTTCAGGAATGTCGAAGCTGTAGCGCGCCACGCCCGAATTCACGTCGGTACCGACCAGGCCCAGCGCCAGGCCGAACAGGATCATCGTGATGGCCTTGAGCAGCGAGCCCGAGGCCAGCACCACAGCGCCGATCAGGCCCAGGATCATCAGCGAGAAGTATTCGGCGGGGCCGAACTTGAAGGCCAGCTCGGTCAGCGGCGGCGCGAAGGCCGCCAGGATCAGCGTGCCCACGCAGCCCGCGAAGAACGAGCCCAGGCCCGCCGCGGCGAGCGCCGGTCCGGCGCGCCCCTTTCTTGCCATCTGGTAACCGTCGATCACGGTCACCACCGACGAAGACTCGCCGGGCAGGTTCACAAGAATCGCGGTGGTGGAGCCGCCGTACTGCGCGCCGTAGTAGATGCCGGCCAGCATGATCAGCGCCGACACAGGCGGCAGCGCATAGGTGGCGGGCAGCAGCATCGCGATGGTCGCGACAGGGCCGATGCCCGGGAGCACGCCGATCAGCGTGCCCAGCAGACAGCCCACGAAGGCATAGACGAGGTTCTGCGCCGTGAAGGCGACGCCGAAGCCGATCGAGAGATTGGTAATCAGGTCCATTGGTCTTGTCTTGTTCTTATGGGAATCAGCCTGCGATGAAGGTCGGCCACACCTGGAACTGCAGCTTCAGCGCGACCACGAAGGCCAGGTAGCTGCCGAGCGCGAGGATGGTGGCCAGCAGGGTCACGCCCTTCCAGCCGAAGTTGTCGCCCGCCAGGCTGGCGATGAAGGTCAGCGCGTAGATGGCGACGATGAGCCCCATCGACGGCAAGCCGATGCTCGGCAGGCCGCCGAGCAGCACGCCGAACATGAGGTTCGCGCCGATGATGAAAGCCAGCGGCTTCCATGCGATGCGCCCGATGGGCTCGCCGTCTTCCGTCTCGACGCTGAGCGCCTTGAGCGTGATGGCCACGCCCATGAGGGCAATGAGGATGCCCACGATCAGGGGAAAGTAGCCCGGGCCCATGCGGGCGCCGGAACCCACGTTGTAGGTCGTGGCGCCCCATGCGAAGGCCACGCCGAAGGCGCTGAAAAGCACGCCCGAGCAGAAGTCTCTCTGACTCTTGATTCTCACCGTTGATGTCTCCTGGAACTGCGTTGATCGGCACAGGGATGTGCGCGACCGATCCTAGGAATTCAGCGGCCTCGTGTGTATGAACAAAACATTGCCGTTCGGCAATGTTCGCGGCTCAGTCGTGCGCCATCGGCAGGTCGATGCACGCGCGCAGGCCCGGCTTCGCGTCGCCGAACTGCAGCCGCCCGCCATGCAGCGCCACCACCGCCTGCACGCTCGCCAGACCCAGGCCGTGGCCCGGCGTGCTGCGATCCAGCCGGTGGAAGCGCACGCCGATGCGTTCGTACTCCGACGGCGGAATGCCCGGCCCGTCGTCCTGCACGAAGAGCTGCGCGCGGCCGTCCACCGTGTGCGTGCCGATGCGCACCGTGGCGCCCGTGCGGCCGTTCGCGGCGTACTTCAGCGCGTTGTCGAGCAGGTTGGCCGCGGCACCCGCGAGCAGGTCGCGGTCGCCCAGCGCCACGGCCATGTCGGCCGGCTCGCGCAGCAACGCGATGCCCTGCATCTCGGCCACCGCCTCGTACAGCTCCGCCACGTCGTCGGCGATCACGTGCAGCGCCACCGGCGCGAACTGCTGGCGCCGCGCGCCGGCCTCGACCTCGGCGATCTGCAGCAGCTTCTCGAACACCACCGCGAGCTCTTCGAGTTCGCGGATGGCCGTGGCCACGGCCTCGCGCTGGGGGGCCTCCACACCCAACCCGCCTTCCACCGCGCGCAGCCGCACCAGCACGCGCGTGAGCGGCGTGCGCAGGTTGTGCGCGATGGTGTTCGACACGTGGCGCACGCCGTCCATCAGCGACTGGATGCGGTCGAGCATCGCGTTGATGTCGTGCTCCAGCAGCGCGAACTCGTCCTCCTGCCCCTCCTGCCCGGAGTGCGCCACGCGCTCCTGCAGCTCGCCGGCCGCAATGCGCGCGGCCGTGCGGCGCACCGCGCCCACGCTGCGCTCCAGCTCCTGGCGAAAGACGAAGGTGCCGCCGATCAGCAGCAGCACCGCCACGATGCCCGCCGCCGCGCTGGCGCTGGCCACCAGCGATTCGATCGACTCCTGGTCGCGCAGGTCATGCCCCACCGCCAGCAGGCCGCCGTCGGGCAGCGTGCGCATCACCAGGTAGGCGATGACGGTCTGGCCCGCGCGCACCACGCGCCGGTGCACGCCGTCGCCCGCGTCGGGCGCTTCCGAGGGCACCTGGTCGAGGTTGCCCGCGAGCTTGCGGCCCTCGCGGTCGGTCAGCAGGTAGATCTCGTTGTCGGAGTTGCGGCCGTCCGACAGCGCATTGGCGATCTCGCCGGCCACGCCGCCGGCGCCGCGCGCGTCGTAGCGCACCATGAGCTGCTGCATGCTGGTGGCCACCTGGCGCACCATGCGCTGCTGCAGCACGCCCACCGTCTGCATGTAGACGATGGCCAGCGCGGCGAGCATCGTGATGGCCACCAGCAGCCCGTAGTAGAAGGCCAGCCGGAAACCGACCGAGCGCCACAGCTGGCGCAGCGTCTTGATCATTGCGGCGCGGCCAGCGTGTAGCCCACGCCGCGCACCGTGTGGATCAGCGTCGGCGCGCCGCCCGCGTCGAGCTTGCCGCGCAGCCGGCTGACCTGCACGTCGATCACGTTGGTCTGCGGGTCGAACTGGTAGTCCCACACCGCTTCGAGCAGCATGGTGCGCGTGACCACCTGGCCCGGATGCATCATCAGATAGGCCAGCAGCCTGAACTCGCGCGGCTGCAGCGCAATGGGCCGGCCGCCGCGCTCCACCTGCCTGCGCGCCAGGTCGAGCGTGAGGTCGGCCAGCTGCAGCATGCGGATCTCGGGCCCGGTGCGCGAGCGGCGCACCAGCGCCTCGGCGCGCGCCGCGAGCTCGGAAAAGGCGAAGGGCTTGGCCAGGTAGTCGTCGCCGCCGGCCTTCAGGCCGCGCACGCGCTCGTCGAGCGCGCTCAGGGCGCTGAGCACCAGCACCGGCGTCTTCTTGCCGAGCGCGCGCATGGTCGAGAGGATCGACAGGCCGTCGACGTCGTTGGGCAGCATGCGGTCGAGGATGACCAGGTCCCACGGCTCGCCCGTGGCACGCGCGAGCGCGTCGGCGCCGTCGCGGCTGATCACCGCCACATGGCCGAGCGAGCGGAAGCCGTCGGCGATGTAGCGCGCGTTGTCGGCGTCGTCCTCGACGATGAGGCAGCGCCACATGGCGGTGGGGCCTAGCACTTCAGGGCCGCCCCCTCGTGCGGGGCAAGGGCGCGGGCAAGGACAGGAAGAAGGGAAGCGGGAAATGACTGCGTTCTGGTGCTCATGGCGATGGAGTCGGCCGGCCCACCATCCACCCGCGGCGCCGCCGGGACCATCCTAGCCGCGATTCAACCAGAGAAAGCGCGGGCGCTTCATTACCGTTTGTCCATGTTCGGGGGAGCACGGCCGACAAGGCCGATAAGGCCGTCAAGGCCGATAAGGCCGTCAAGGCCGATAAGGCCGTCAAGGCCGGCAAGGCCCGCAAGAAGCCGCGCTTCGCTAGGCCTGCAACAACGGCAGGCGCAGCGTCAGCCCCAGCACGCCGCCCGCGTGGGGGGCCGAGTAGATGCGCCCGCCGTGGTGGCTGGCGATGCGTTCGCAGGCCCGCGCGGCAGCGCTCGCCGCGGCGGCATGCGAGCCGTCGAAGAAGCGTGCGAGCGGCGGCCGCGCATCGACGGCATCGAGGTCGCGCCAGTGGATCACCGCCTGCTCGCCTTGCGCATGCGCGGACACCTGCAAGGTGGCACCGGCGCGCATCACGCTGGCCGCATAGGCCGTGACCTTGGCGAGCAGTTCGCGCAGCTCGGCTTCGATCGCGAGCACGGGCACGGCTTCGGGCGGCAGCTGGATGTCCAGGCGGATGCCCTGGCTTGCGGTGTCGCCCGAGGCGGCGTCGAGCAGCGGGCGCAGGTCCTGCACGCGGCTGGCGTCCTGGCGCTGCCGCGCGTCCTTCCTGGCCTGCTCGGCGAGTTCGCGCGCCTTCGCGCTCTGCCGGACGTTGGCGACGAACAGCGAGCCCATCAGGAAGAGCACGCCGCCCAGGCCCAGAAGCACCACGCTCGCGATGATCGCGCCGAGGTTGCCCGCCTGCAGTTGTCCCGCGGCGGCCATCAGCGCGCGCCCGGTGCGGCCTGCGCGTCGGGCTCGCCCGGTGCGCAACGCGCGTCGCACATGTCGCGTGCGGAAGGCTCGCGTGCGGAAGGCGGCCGGCGCGCGTCGCCGAAGGGCATCGGAGCGCCTGCGCCGCCCTCGCCCCGCAAGCCCGGCGGCGGGCGGTGGAACATGGGCGGCGGCGGGGGCAGCATGATGCAGCCCGTGAGGCTGGCGGCCACCAGAGCGCCGGCGAAGAGTCTGAGTCGGTTCATTGAAAACTCGGTGCTGGATGAACAGGCTGAGCGGGCAGGAAAAAGGGCGCGCGCCCTCTTCCCTCGCGCAGTGCGAGCCCCGCGTCAGAACGCGTGGCGAATGCCGAAGTCGTAGCCGGTGGACGAGCGCGGCAGGCCCGTGTAGCCGACGCCCGCGCTGCCGTAGCCCGTGGTGCTGGCCGACACCAGGCTGCCCGTGTAGTTGGCGTCGTTGCGGTTGTTCACGCGCGCCACCGTGGCGTACAGCGCCGTGCGCTTGGACAGGTTGTGCACGTAGCCGATGGCCAGCTTCTGCGCGCGCGGGTCTTCGCCCGTGATGCCGGCCGCGCCTTCGTTGTAGCGAACCACCGAGTACGACGCGCGGATCAGGCCCGCGCCCACCGGCACCGTTGCGCCGAACAGGTAGCCGTTGTAGCTGTCGTGCGTGTTGCTCAGCGCCGTGTTGAACTTGTTCTTCACGTTCGACAG